>NZ_JBUEDD010000030.1:0-1837 GCF_054955055.1 Paenibacillus sp. J5
GCCGCCTCCTGCTCCGCTCGCTGCGCCGCCTCATAGTCCGCCATCGGCATCAGCGGCGGCTCGTATACGCGCGGCAACGGCTTCACCGTCACGGGCTTCTTCGTGCGACCCTCCTGCTTCAGCAGCGGGGTTCTCACATCGCTCTCCCCATCCAGCACCACGCTGCTCGCCCCGCCGCGCAGGTAGACCGCCTCGCTCGCTTCCAGCTTCATGCTGCCTCCAGACGTGAGCTGCACATGACCCCCGTCCAGCTTCAGCTCTCCGCTGCTCTCCACCGTCAGCCCCGATCCGTCCAGCCGGATCTGAATCCCTGCTCCCGCCTCCACGAGCAGCCGTTCCGGCTCCAGCGCGATGCCTGCTCCGCCCCGATGACGCCAGCTCTTTACTTCCGGGTCGCTTCCCAGCGCCTTCACGCGCACATGCTCCACCGCGTAAGCCGCTCCTTCCTCCGCGCACGGCAGGAGGATCTCCACCGCATCCCCCGGCTCCGGCATACTGTACCAGCCTGTATGACCGCCACCGGCGTAAGGCGTTCGATACCCGAACCAGCTCCCTTCGACCTTGTCCGACTTCCCGGCAGAGGCTGTCTGGCTCTTGTCTGTCTCGCCCGCATCACGACCAGCCGCTGCCTGGCTCTCCGTATCCAGCTCGACCTGTACACGATCCTGCTGCACCTGCTGAACCTTCCCTCTTAATCGGCCCCCGATCATTCGCGGATTGCCATACCTTGGCTGTACCAGCCCTTCCGGCTCGCACAGATTGTAACGGGTTCGCAGCAGTCCAGCTTCCATGCAGGATTCCGATCCCGCCACGATCCATTCCCGCTCGTTCAGCCGTATCCGATCCCCCAGAGCATAGCGCTCCGCACTTTCCAGCACATACTGGTGGCTTGACGGCCGATCCCCATCGTCCGTTGCCCACGCCGTTCCTCCATACCGCTGCCACACGGCCGATCCACTCTGAGCTCGACCACGGGGATACCCTTCCTCCCTTGCCACATCCCTCGCCGCGTCCCTTGCCGTATCCCTTCCCTGCTCCTGCCCCCTCAGCCCGTCCTTGCCCGCCACAGCCCCGCCTGGAGACCCGGACTTCCAATTGGAGCGTTGCTCATACCGGGAGAGATAGGCATCTTCTGTATCACCGCTGGGCTCTATGCGCCGCTGCGGCAATCCGCCCAAGGTTTTCCTCAGCTTGTAGGTGGTGCCGCGCTCCAGCTCCCATGCTCTGCCCTCTGGCAGACCGAACCAGATCTTCGGCGAGGCGGCACGCACCTCCGGCACCAGCCATGTCTCGAACCGGGAGGCCATTCGGCTCAAAAATTCCCAGTCCGTCTCCTCATACTGCACCACAAACTCCCCCAACTGCTGCCCACCGGATGCTTCATCGATCGTATCCCCTCCCGGATAAGCCGACAGCACCTGCCGGATCATTCCCGTGTAGCTCTGACCCGGTGCTGCGAATGGGCGGATGCGTCTCGTTCTGTCCAGCATGCTGCTGGAGGAGATCGCCTCCAGTTGGAAGGTGTATACCTCGTTCCTCGCCTGAATCGTCTGTTCGACGACATAACCCTGGAACAGGATCGCCGCCGTCTGCCCCTCTTCCCTCAGCTCCTCCAACAGCACAGGCTCTTCGCCCGCCATCCATTGCTGCGCCTCCTGGGCTTGCTCCTGCGGAATGATCCCGCTTGCCCACAGTCGGGCATGCTCTCCGATGCGCTGTTCCAGCCGAATCGCTTGAAGCTGCTGTACCGGGCCGCAGCCCTGCAGCCGAAGCTGTCCATACCCCGCAAGCGCCCGCTCAGGCTGCTGCTCCTCGCTCACCTTCACTCCCCCTTCCC
>NZ_JBUEDD010000031.1:0-1731 GCF_054955055.1 Paenibacillus sp. J5
GACCAGGAGCCACGCTCTTGCTCCTTATCTGCGATGAAGGCTTTCAGATAGGCATTCAAATCTTCAATATAGATGTAATCGTCCACCATACGCTCCATATGCCGCTTGATTTCCTGCTTCACTGGCTCCCTCCTAGATGCGATGCATAATACGGACTTTTGATATACTTCTCCAGCGCCTCTACCTTGGAGCGGGCGCCCAGCTTCTCATAGATTTTGCGTAAATAATTCTCGACCGTTCGTTTGCTGGTATTGATCTGCTCTGCGATCTGTTCGTAGGTCGCCCCATTGACAATCAGGTTCATGATGAACTGCTCATCCCCATTGAGCACCCCCTCCTGGCGACCGAATGCTCTGTTCAACTGGACATGCTTGTACACGGACAGCGGCAGCATCGTATAGCCATCGAGTATACAGTTCACCATATTCTTAATCGTCTGCGGCCCTGCTTCCTTGGACAGCATGCCGCTTATGCCGAGCTCGATGGATTTCGGATACAGCCCCCTCAGATCAACTCCGGTGAAGAGAACAATGTGCGTATGAGGGGCGTCGCGCCTTATCTGCGCGGCGATCGCCATGCCCGATGGGCCGGGCAGATGATAATCCAGGAAGACGAGCCCTGGCTGATGCAGGGCGATCTGCTCCATACATTGTGTACCGTTACTGACTACACCAACCACTTCAATTCGATCCATACTATCCAATAACGCTCGCGTCGCGCTGGCAATGAGCGGATGATCATCAACAATAAGCGCCTTCATCACTTGATTCATGCAGACATCGCTCCTTCTATCGGTACGGTAATGATGATCTTCGTTCCTTGCCCGGCCTCCGTAACCAACTCCAATTGTCCGCCCATATGCAGGATTCGGCCTCGGATCTGCTCCATCCCCATCCCGGAGGCTCCGATTCCTGCTTGACGAACCTTGTTATCATCGAACCCTATCCCGTCATCTTCATAGGTAAGACAGAAGCTTCCACTGGCTTCGCCAATCTGGAAGGAGACGGTAGAGGCTTGGGCGTGTTTCTTGGCATTGTTGATCAATTCCTGCACGATGCGGAAGAGATGCCGCTTGGTCAGCAGGTCCTTGCTCTCCATGCCTGGCATGTGCCCGGCGTGGAGCTCCAGTTGAAATGGAGCGGTATACGATTCCTTCTCCACATACATCTCAAGCGTCCGCAGCAAGCCGACCTCTTGCAGCAGATGGGGATTCAGCTCGAAGCAGCTCTCGCGCAGACTAACATTAATCATCTCGACAAATTGAATGATTGAATTCAGCTCTTGCTGACTGTCGCCATTCATGAAGCTCTGTTCTACTAAGGCGATTAACCGTTTCTTGAGGAAGAACAGGTCCTGCATCGTCGTGTCATGAAGATCGGTGGCAATCCGAATCCGCTCCTCCTCCTGCAATTCGAACATCACCTTACGGAACCACTGAATATCTGGCGCCGTGTCCTCCACAGGCAGTTGGGAGGCGAGCTGTTGGAGTCTCCTGGTCAGCTTGCGGATCAGCAGCACATTCTCCAGACTCACCTCCAGATAGGAGGTGATCAGTTGCAGCCAATGCAGCTCCTCCTTGCCCAGCATCGTATTGGATTTCTTCCGCGTGATGACCAGATAGCTCGTATACTCTTCATGGCTGTTCATCTCGATAAATGTATAATACGGATCAGTAGGCCTCGGGGAGGCGTCTGCAAGCTGCCTGATCTGAGCCGTATCGACTTCTCCCGC
>NZ_JBUEDD010000032.1:0-1679 GCF_054955055.1 Paenibacillus sp. J5
CGGTGTTTGTCAAGATAGTTGTCGCGAATTCTCAAAAAATAGGATGTCGTCAAGATAGCGTTTTGGGCGGAGCTTGAATAAGCGAGGCTCGTTCTGGATTAAGCCAGACTTCCTCTTCCAGACTCCAGTCACGCACTTCGCCAGACCAGCGACTCGGGTGTCTGGCTTTTGCAGCTTCGTATACGGCTTGACGTTTTTTAAATACGTTCTCTGCCAACCCTTGATGTCGCTGGCTCGGAGTAATGAAATTGAGACCGCTATGCCGATGCTTCTCGTTGTACCAGTGTGCAAAGGACTTCACCCATACCCGGGCTTCCGTGAGGTCTCGAAACCCTTTTGCCGGGAAGTCCGGGCGGTACTTGCACGTGCGGAAAATCGATTCCGCATAGGGGTTGTCGTTGCTTACGCGAGGTCGGCTTCGGGAGGGCGTAATACCTAAGCTGTACAGCGTCTCCAGTAACGTAGCGCCCTTCATCGGACTCCCGTTATCCGAGTGAAGCACGAGCGGATGATGACGGATCACACATTGCTCCCGGATGACTGTGCGCCGAATCAGTTGACTGGCTTGCTCGGCCGACTCTTCCTCCCAAATCTCCCAGCCGACGATTTTACGGCTGTACAGATCCAGGATGAGGTACAGGTAGAGAAACAGCCCCTTTGCCGGCCCCGGCAACCAGGTAATATCCCACATCCACACTTCATTCGGCCCAGTCGCAGCATGGCTGGTGAGCGGCCTCGCGGTGGGCTTCTTGCTACGGCCGCGATGGTGCTGTTGATGATGCTTATGCAGGATACGATAGAAGCTCGACTCCGAAGCGATGTAGACCCCTTCGTCCGCTAAAGCTGGCACGATCTGGCTTGGCGGCAGGCTCCGGTTATGTGGCTGCTGAAGCACCTCCAGCACTTGCTGCTCTTCCACCTCGCTTAGCTTGTTGGCAGGCGCTGGACGCGTGGCGTGAGGACGTCCGTCCTCGGTTCCGCCTTGCTTCCGCCAGCGTTGCAGCGTTCGCTGCGACAGCCTGAGCTCCTGGCACGCCAGGGCTTCTCTTGCACCGGCAACGACGGCTTCCTGAATCAGGGTGATGGCTTGCTCGCGATCTGAGGCCGGAATCATTCGTCCTCGGGGTCCCCCCAAATCGCTTGAGCCTTTTTTCGCAGCACCAACAAGGCTGCGGCCTCCGCGAGTGCAGCTTCTTTACGTCTCAGTTCTCGGCTTAAGGCTTTGTTCTCTTGCTCTTTGGTGCGGAGCTCCTTCTGCAGCTTGCCCGCCTGGGCGGGAACGCCTCCGTTGGCCTGCATGCAAGCATCCCGCCAGGCCTCCACCTGCTCCACGTATAACCCTTTTGTCCGGCAGTACTCTGCCAACTCAATTTCGCTTAAGCTTGCCGTTTCGATGACGACCGCAAACTTCTCGCGTGTATTCCATCGCTCAGAGGACACGTCCCCCTTACTCGGTAGCCCTTGACTCATCGCTGCTTTTTTCCATTTATATAACGTCGTTTCAGAGACGCCGCTCTCCTTGGCTAAACGACTCACCGATTCGTTATTCGGGGGCAGCATCCGCTCTACAATGCTCTGCTTCAATTTCTCATTTAATTGGTTCATTTCCCTCACCTCGTCCTCGTTATCCCCACTATACTTTCATTTTAGGGGTACGACAACTATTCTGACAGAGGGGG
>NZ_JBUEDD010000033.1:0-1650 GCF_054955055.1 Paenibacillus sp. J5
CTGCTCCTGCGCCACCGCATACGCGATCAGACGCTTCTCGCCTCCCGCTCCTGCGCGGATTGCCGCCACCGCCTGCTTCACTCCAGGCTGGCTCGCCAGCGCTCCTTCCACCTCCTCCAGCTCGATCCGGTAGCCTCTCAGCTTCACCTGACCGTCCAGTCGTCCTACATATTCCAACTGTCCGTCCGTGCGATACCTTACCAGGTCGCCCGTCCGGTACAGCCTTGCCCCTGGCCGGAACGGATGCGCTACGAACACCGCCTCCGTCAGCTCCGGCTTGTTCAGGTAGCCCCGTGCCAGCCCACGTCCGCCAATATACAGCTCGCCCGCTACGCCCACCGGCACTGGCTGACGATGCGCATCCAGCACATACACCTCGGTGTTGGCGATCGGACGGCCGATCGGCACCTCCTCATACGCCGTCCGTTCCTCCCGCGCACGGAAGGCCGTGCTGATCACCGTCGTCTCCGTCGGCCCATACGTGTTATACCAGGACACCCGTCCTTGAACCGTCTCCTGCCATCGCGCATATTGCGCGGGCGATGGGCGCTCGCCGCCGATGATGACCGCTCGCACGCTTCCCGGCAGCTTCACCTCCCCGCTCGACAGCGCCTGGCTCCACTCCTGCCAATACGCTGTCGCCAGGTTCAGCACGCTCAACTGCTCCGACTCGATCAGCTCCGTGAACTCTCGCACGCCCAGCAGCCGCTCCCGCGGCATGACCAGCGTTCCCCCATGCAGCCAGGTCGGGAAGATTTCCTCCACGGCTGCATCGAAGCTGATCGTCGCCATCTGCAGCACCCGGTCGTTGCTGCTCAATTCATACAGCTTCCCGGCGCTCACATTATGGTTCAGCAGCGATCCATGCGTGATCACCACACCTTTCGGCTGACCGGTCGAGCCCGAGGTATAGATCACGTAGGCCGCATGCTCCGGCTTCACGCCGCTCTTAGGCACAGTCGTCGCTTCCGCGGCGATCTGCTCCCGCTCCGCGTCCAGACAGACCGCACGCGCATGGTGCTCCGGCAGCCGCGCAGCCACCGCCGACTGCGTCACCAGCAGCGGCAGCTTCGTATCTGCCAGCATATAGGCGATCCGCTCCGCCGGATAGCTGGCGTCGATCGGCACATACGCCGCTCCCGCCTTCAGGATGCCCAGCAGTCCAACCGCCAGCTCGGTCGTCCGCTCCGCGCACAGCCCCACCAGCACCTCCGGCCCGGCTCCCAGTCGCCGCAGATAATGCGCCACCTGGTTCGACCGCTCCTCCAGCTCGCGGTACGTTAGCTGCTCCTCGCCTGCAATCAGCGCGGGCGCGTCCGGCGTTGCTGCGGCCTGCTCTGCGATCAGCTCATGCACGCACCGCTCCGGCAGCGCCTCCGCGGTCGCATTCCAGCTCTCCAGCAGCTCGCTCAGCTCGGCGGCCTCCAGCCATGGCAGCTCCGTCACCGCGCATTCCGGCTGCTCCGCCATCGCCAGCAGCAGTCGTGACAGCCGCTGCAGCAGCTCGGCTGCTCCCTGCTCATCCAGCCGGTCGGTCTCATACCCGAGCTGCAGCTCCAGCTCCTCTCCCGGCAGCACCGACAGCGTCAGCGGGTAGTTCGTCCGCTCATACGCTTGTACGCCCACGAGCTGAAGCCCAGCGTGCTCGGC
>NZ_JBUEDD010000035.1:0-1026 GCF_054955055.1 Paenibacillus sp. J5
CGCCCGTGGCACCAGTAGCGCCCGTGTCGCCCGTGGCACCAGTAGCACCTGTGTCGCCAGTAGCACCCGTAGCGCCCGTGGCACCCGTGTCGCCCGTAGCCCCTGTAGCGCCAGTAGCGCCCGTGTCGCCCGTGTCGCCCGTGGCACCTGTAGCGCCTGTGTCGCCCGTTGCTCCAGTAGCGCCTGTGTCACCCGTGGCCCCGGTAGCACCTGTGTCGCCAGTAGCCCCCGTAGCGCCCGTGTCGCCCGTAGCACCTGTAGCTCCAGTAGCACCCGTGTCGCCCGTGGCACCCGTGTCGCCCGTGGCACCCGTGTCGCCCGTGGCACCCGTAGCGCCTGTGTCACCAGTAGCTCCAGTAGCGCCTGTGTCGCCCGTTGCTCCAGTAGCGCCTGTGTCACCCGTGGCCCCGGTAGCACCTGTGTCGCCAGTAGCACCCGTAGCGCCCGTGTCGCCCGTGGCACCCGTAGCGCCCGTGTCGCCCGTGGCACCTGTAGCGCCCGTGGCACCTGTAGCGCCCGTGTCGCCTGTAGCGCCCGTGTCGCCTGTAGCACCCGTAGCGCCTGTGTCACCTGTGACTCCAGTAGCGCCTGTGTCGCCCGTAGCACCCGTAGCGCCCGTGTCGCCAGTAGCGCCAGTAGCGCCTGTGTCGCCTGTAGCACCCGTAGCACCCGTAGCACCTGTGTCGCCTGTGGCACCAGTAGCACCTGTGTCGCCTGTAGCACCCGTAGCGCCTGTGTCGCCTGTGGCTCCAGTAGCCCCGGTATCACCCGTGTCGCCAGTAGCACCCGTAGCGCCTGTGTCGCCCGTGGCACCTGTAGCTCCAGTAGCGCCCGTGTCGCCTGTGGCACCAGTAGCACCTGTGTCGCCAGTAGCCCCCGTAGCGCCCGTGTCGCCAGTAGCCCCCGTAGCCCCCGTGTCGCCCGTGGCCCCAGTAGCGCCCGTGTCGCCCGTGGCACCTGTAGCGCCTGTAGCCCCTGTAGCGCCAGTAGCGCCCGTGTCGCCCGTGTCGCCCGTGGCACCCGTAG
>NZ_JBUEDD010000036.1:0-961 GCF_054955055.1 Paenibacillus sp. J5
CAGCAACAAGGTGATGGGCAATGGCGGGGATAAGACGCGAGCGTTCGAATACACCGTCAGCTTTGAGGACACCGGCAAGGATGGAAGCTACACGTATGTGAAGTCGGATGGCAGTACAGGAACGATCCAATCCGGCGACAGCTTCCAGCTCAAGGACGGGGAGACGCTGGACATCCTGAATCTGCCCGAGCATCTGAGCTACAAGGTGACCCAGAAGGATTACACCGCCGATGGCTATGTAACCTCTCCGCAGGAGCTTGTGGGCATAGGCGTGATGAAGGGCGAGGACGAGCTTGCTCCGTTCACGAACACACGAGTTATCCATGGCGGCTTGCTCATCAGCAATACGGTGAAGGGCAAGGAAGACGACAAGCAGAAGCTGTTTGAGTACACGGTAGTCTTCACCGGCGAGGGATCGGAGGCCTCCTACGGCTATGAGAAGTCGGACGGCAGCAAGGGCACGCTGAAGAGCGGCGACCACTTCGAGCTGACCGATGGACAGACGCTCGTCGTGCAAGGACTGCCAACGTATCTGGCGTACACGGTGACTCAGGAGGCGTACACAGCGGATGGCTATGTGACCGATCCTGCAAGTCTTGTTCGCACAGGCACCATACCAGAGAAACAGGTGGCTGAGGCACACTATGTGACCGTTCGCCCTTATCTGGAAGGCGTGCTGCGCGACAACAATACGGGAGAAGTCATCCCGAATGCGCCGCTCACCGTAACCGATCTGAAGACGGGCAAGTCGACGGAGACGGTAACGAACGAGAAGGGCGAGTATTCGGTTCCAGCCGCAGCCGATACAGATTACACCATCACGTATACGAAGAAGTACCAGGTAGGTGGAACGGAGGTTCCTGTCGCGTTCACCCAGAAAGCGAATGTAGCTGGCGGTGTGACGGAGGAGACGGTTCCGGCAGATATTACAGCCGTAGGGATCGTTATGCTCAAGCAGCCG
>NZ_JBUEDD010000037.1:0-913 GCF_054955055.1 Paenibacillus sp. J5
GTAGATGATTTCCGTATCGTTCCTGTATCGGAACACGACAGCGGCTCCCGTCACATGGAGAGTGTCCACAATCTCAGCGAGAATAATATCCTTCAGCTCGCGGAGGCTGGAGATCGTTCCGAGTTTCTTGGAGATGTTCTTCAATGCCGTGTTCAGGACGTGTTTCCTTGGGAACAGCACGGATTCAAAGCGTGTGGTCCAATATTCGGCTGTGTAGAGCACCCATGTAATCAGAAGCAGTGAAGCAGTGAATAGGAACAGAATCTGCTTCTTATCCGCTGTAGTGTGGATTAACCCGACATAACATCCAGTAAGCAAGCTGACCGGAATAATGGACAGAAGGACAGCGGACAAGATTCGGCGAATCATAAGGTCGAAATCATATAACTTGTCCGCAGCGATCATATAAGCAAAGGAAATCGGGAAAAGAAGGATAATCCAACTTGTGTATAAAGGACCTAAAAGTTGACTACCTGTAATTACTTGAGGGAGAAACGAAAAACAGATCACCGGTAAAAGCGAAATCATCCACGCCAGCCATACATTCTTGATAATACTGGACATGTATGTTTGTTGCTTGCGCAGCCTTAGATACTGCATCGTCAGGATGCACATATTGAACAAGAATCCGAGCAGGAAAAAACCTAAGGTAACGGACGAATTGTAACGATGGATCGTGTAGGCCATCGGAGGATACAAATACAAGCATCGGATCAAAAATCCTGTCGCGGCAAGCGCATACATGAACCATAATAATCGTCTGGGCAGCCGTATACCGCCCTTCTCCTCGAAAAAGACGACCAGAAAATGATAAAATACGATCGGCAATACCATCATCAAACTCGAAATTGCAAGCTTTCCGACAACATCTCCTCGAATAGAAGCACCATAACTCATATAAATGAGAGCCATT
>NZ_JBUEDD010000038.1:0-913 GCF_054955055.1 Paenibacillus sp. J5
ATAGATGATTTCCGTATCGCTCCTATATCGGAACACGACAGCCGCTCCCGTCACATGGAGGGTGTCCACAATCTCAGCGAGAATAATATCCTTCAGCTCGCGGAGGCTGGAGATCGTTCCGAGTTTCTTGGAGATGTTCTTCAATGCCGTGTTCAGGGCGTGTTTCCTTGGGAAGAGCACGGATTCAAAGCGTGTGGTCCAATATTCCGCTGAATAGAGCACCCATGTAATCAGAACCAGTGAAGCAGTGAATAGGAACAGAATCTGCTTCTTATCCGCCGTGCCGTGGAAAAACCAAATGTAACTTCCAGTAAGCAAGCTGACCGGAATAATGGACAGAAGGACAGCAGACAAGATTCGGCGAATCATAAGGTCGAAATCATATAACTTGTCCGCAGCGATCATATAAGCAAATGAAATCGGGAAAAGCAGGATAATCCAACTTGTGTATAAAGGACCTATAGTCTGACTACCTGTAATTACTTGAGGGAGAAACAAAGAACAGATCACTGGTAAAAATGAAATTATCCACGTCAGCCACACATTCTTTATGATGCTGGACATGTACGTTTGTTGCTTGCGCAGCCTTAGATACTGCATCGTCAGGATGCACATATTGAACAAAAATCCGAGCAGGAAAAAACCTAAGGTAACAGAAGAATTGTAACGATAGATCGTGTAGGCCATCGGAGGATACAAATACAAGCTTCGGATCAAAAATCCTGCCGCAGCAAGCGCATACATGAACCATAATATTCGTCTGTGCAGCCGTATACCGCCCTTCTCCTCGAAAAAGACGACCAGAAAATGATAAAATACGATCGGCAATACCATCATAAAACTCGAAATTGCAAGCTTTCCAACAACATCTCCTCGAATAGAAGCACCATAACTCATATAGATGATCGCCATG
>NZ_JBUEDD010000039.1:0-877 GCF_054955055.1 Paenibacillus sp. J5
CCCGTTCCACCTCCCACCAGGTCGAATACGTCGTGTCCTCCGACGGGCCGTACAGGTTGTACAGCCGCTTCACGCTGTTGATCTCATACACCTGACGCGCCAGCGACAGCGGCAGCGGCTCTCCCGCCAGATTCACTGTCGTTACTCCCTTCGGCACCGCCTGCTGGCGCACCAGCTCCGCCATCGCCGATGGCACCGTGTTGATCAGCGTCAGCTCCTCCCGCGCGGCAAGCTGCGGCACCTCCAGCGCATTCTCCGCCAGAATCACCGTGCCGCCTCTGCTCAGCGGGGCGAACAGCTCGAACACCGACAGGTCGAAGTTGATCGAGGTCGAGGCCAGCACGCCCGACAGCTCCTCCGGCGTGAACTGGAGATGACACCAGTCCAGAAAGGCCGACGTATTCCGGTGCTCGATCATGACCCCCTTCGGCCGGCCTGTCGAGCCGGACGTATAGATGACGTAGGCCAGATGCTCTGGGCGCACGCCGCTCTCCGGCGCCTCCCCGCTCTCCTGCTCCAGACGATCCAGCTCCTCGTCGTACAGCAGCAGCTCGGCCCCGCTTGGCGGCAGCCCGGCTGCCAGTGCGGATTCGGTGACCAGCACCGCCGCCTCCGTCTCCTCCAGCATGTAGCTCAGACGATCGGATGGATAGGCCGGGTCCAGCGGAACATACGCCCCGCCCGCCTTCAAGATGCCCAGCAGCGCGACCACTAACGAGGCGCTCCGTCTCATACATACGCCCACCAGCTTCTCTGGCCCAACTCCTCGACGTCGCAGCGCTTGAGCGAGCTGATTCGACCGTCTCTCCAGCTCGCCATAGCTGATCCGCTCTTCCCCGTCGATGACCGCTGTCGCCTGCGGGGTCGCAAGCGCCTG
>NZ_JBUEDD010000004.1:0-563795 GCF_054955055.1 Paenibacillus sp. J5
TACGAGTTCGGTGGTTCGAATCCATCATCCTCCACCAGTTACCTTAGGGGCATAGTTTAAAGGTAGAACAGCGGTCTCCAAAACCGTTAGTGTGGGTTCAATTCCTGCTGCCCCTGCCAATATGCAATATGGCGGTCGTGGCGAAGGGGTTAACGCACCGGATTGTGGCTCCGGCATTCGTGGGTTCAAGTCCCATCGATCGCCCCATTAATGAAAATTACATATTGTTGGGAATTAGCCAAGCGGTAAGGCAACGGACTTTGACTCCGTCACTCCTAGGTTCGAATCCTAGATTCCCAGCCATCATGCGGAAGTGGCTCAGCGGTAGAGCATCGCCTTGCCAAGGCGAGGGTCGCGGGTTCGATTCCCGTCTTCCGCTCCATTATATTTTTGGCGCCATAGCCAAGTGGTAAGGCAGAGCTCTGCAAAAGCTTTACCCCCAGTTCGAGTCTGGGTGGCGCCTCCATAAGTTATTGTTATGTGCCCTTAGCTCAGCTGGATAGAGCGTTTGACTACGAATCAAAAGGTCAGGAGTTCGAATCTCTTAGGGCACGCCATATTTTAAATATAATGTTCAATGTGCCGGTGTGGCGGAATGGCAGACGCGTTCGACTCAAAATCGAATGGGGAGACCCGTGGAGGTTCGAGTCCTCTCACCGGTATTAACAACGAAATTAAACTCTTGGGATAATAATCCTTAGAGTTTTTTTGTATGTATGATTAACTAAATAAGCCGATATGTTTAGCGAGTCGACACATTAACATGGTTGTCGGCTTTTTTAATTTTATCCCTGCCGAAAGGAAGTCGCCACGGGGCAGTGTTTATTACAATTATTTTTTTTGAGACCTGTAGTGGGTTGCAGTTATGCCGTAATATTGCTTGAACGCATGGCTGAACTGTTCCGGTGTTGAAAATCCGATACGTGCGGCAATAGCATTAATAGTCATATCGGTTGTTGCAAGAAGATGGGCTGCGGCGCTCATTCGGGATTGTTGCTTTTTTTCTCTGAAAGGAACGCCGTATTGTTTCTGCACAGTCCTCTCTGTTTGGCGTGTGCTCAGACCTAGCTTGTCCGCAAGCTGTCTTAGTGTAAGAGAAGAATACTCATATAAGAAGCTGTTCTCTATTGTTAGCAGTCTGCTGTCATCCAACGTTTTTGTCGGTATGTCATGCGGAGAGGAACAATCCCCCGTATATTGCCTGATCATTCGGGTAACAATCATCTCCAGTATATTCGTAACCATATGGTGGAAGCCGAGGCGCTTCAAAGACAACTCGCCTGCAAGCATCTCGAACAAAGTCATCATATTTTCGTTGTCAAGTCCGATCCAGAACGGAGTGTTCACCAGCAGCTCTGGAAGGAGGTTATCTTTGAGGGGGTTGTAATTAGTTGCAGCTAACTGGAAATCACCAGGGAGCACCTCGAAGAAGATACAGTATTCAGCCATAGGATCGTTATGATCTGGAATTTGCTCATGTACGACACCTGGTCCGGTCATAAATAAAGTGCCAGGGGTGAGTGGATAACGCACTCCGTCAGCCACCAGTATGCCCTGACCACAAGGAATATAATGAAGCTCATAGCTGCCATGGCTGTGACTGTGCTCGCGCATCGGGCTGTGGAAATAGCCGTACTTCACGTATAGTACATTCAATATGAAGCCGCCAAGCGTGAGCTTAATATCCATATTTTCAATATGAACAGGGGGAAGGTTCATTTCAATAGTCTCCTCTGCCAAAATGCGACATCCCGAAGATGGCCTTGGTCGCCTCAAACGATGCCGCTTAGATGCCTGAGTCGTTATAATTATAACGAAAAGTCAAGAGCTTAGGGAAGCGGGGAAATAAAACAATGACAACTTCTACTGATCGTTTGTTCAAAAAAGGAAACTATGCTAATAGTTATACGGAGGTGCCAATATCCAATCCGGGTTACGCTTGGCGTGACGGCATGGTAAGCGGTAACGGTGAAAATGGTTATGTTACATCAGGGTCCCCTTATTCCGACAGCTTTATCTTTCAGTATATGTTGTTTAATTATCCTTCCAAAGCCCCCAGATTCATTCCATATGAGTTAACGGAGCAGCTAGCCGATGCGAGATGGAATGTCTTTAATCAGAATGATCAATGGAAGATAACGGACGAGAATGGCTCAACACGAGTCCGAACATTCTACTACTGCTACCATCCCGGCCATCAGCTTCGATTAAATGTGACAAGCAGAGGCAGCGTTACCAGTTATAAGCGATGGACAAATTATGAGACTGCAGAGACGGGCGTACATTACGTGGATGAGTTTGGCGAATGGGTCAGAACCTCCTTTACCTCCAGAGCAGACAATGTTTCGATTACGAAAATTGAACAATCCTCCATTGGCTCTAAAATCAATATGACGATTTCCATCGACGATATATTGTGCATGAGCAGGGCACACAACGGTTCCATTGAGCTTACAGAACTGCAATATAAGAAGCTGGTAGATCAGAAAGCGGAATACATCGCTCAAGTAGCGCATTACCCGTCTTATGCGGGCAGCGAGCTTCGTAACGCCGGATACGCGGGGCTGACGCAGGTAATAGTGGTGAACGGCACAAAAAAAAGAGTGTTGCTAGCCGAAACGAATGAACCGATTAACGTTGGCAGCGAGCAGAATCCGGCAATTCAAATTATTAATGCTGATGCCGTTTATTTCATTACACAATCCAACCGAACATTTGAAATGGGCAGTATTGAGGATTTTGCCAGGCAACCGGAATACCCTCTCGTAGAGCAGTTGTTCAGGAATACTAACGCTGTCGCGAGGAAATATAGCGATACGCAAGCCTGTTTTGATTATGAAGCTGCCCTTGTCCCCCATGTCGAGCAGCATGCTGCTGAATTCAACAACGTACAGTTTTCGTTGGCCGGCGATGATGCGGATAAGTACGCGGATAACCTGACGCTTATTTACAAACAGCAAGCGATGACAACTAGAATCAATCATGCCTTCATGGAACAGGTTTATAATCAGGGGCGGTATGCAATGATTTGCTGCGGAGGCTCAAGCGCGCCTCGCTTGTATGGTATGTGGACGGGAGAGTGGAATCCGGGCTGGCGCGGCATCTACACCCTTGACGCCAATGTGAATTTGCAGGTTGCAGCTATGAATACCGGGCATCTGACGAAGGCACAGCTCGGTTATATTGCATTTTTCTTGCGAAATGCGCCGGACTTTGCTTATAATGCTCGAATGGCTTACGGCATGCATGATGCGCTCCAGGTATCCGTTAACTCTGACGGGGATCGCGGCATGCATGTGGAATACGACAACGATTATCCGTTTCAATATTGGAATGCGGGGGCAAGCTGGTGCCTGCTGCCTATCTACGAATACTGGCAATGCTATGGCAATATGCAAATACCGATTGTTGATTCGATGAGAATACATGAATTGCAGCCGCTGCTCAGCGTTCATGACGGTGGACTTTCTGATGAGGAATTTGCCAATCTATTGCGAAGGGGATATCTGGAATTAGAGAAAGATATCCTGCTTCCGCTCTTGACGAAGCAAGCTAACTTCTGGGAACAGATATGTACACCGGAATACTTCACAGACAAGAACGGCAATGCTTGTTATCAAAGCGGCAAAGTATCGTTAAATCCAGGCGAGAAGTACATGATTATCCCGACCTATTCACCGGAGAATAATCCTATTGGCTATAACAGCACGATTACAGCTAATGCTACTATGGATATATCTGCCGCACGGGATGGGCTGTTGATGGTCATATCGATGGAAAATGCCATCAAGCGCGAGGGCTATGAAGCCGCTGTAATGAAGTGGAGGACTCTCCTGAATCTACTTCCTGAATATAAATATGATGAGGACGGCGCTTTGCGTGAATGGGCGATGAATGAATATAAGGAAAATAATAATCATCGCCACCTGAGTCATCTTTACGCAGCCTGGCCTGCCTATGAAACGCAAAGCAATCAATCGCTTGCATCGGCAGCGAAGATTGCGCTTATGAACAGGGACAAATACAATACAAAAGACGCGACAGCGGGGCATGGCTGGATGCATAAGGCACTGGTTAGCGCGCGACTCAAACAAGGCGAAGGCGTGCTGTCTTCGCTGCTGCCAATGATGAAGGAATTCGGTTATTACCCATCTTTAATGACGGATCACGATACGAATCGTAGAAATCATTGTTACTGTACAGATACGTCATTTGGAGTTGTCGGGGCTGTGAATGAAGCGCTCCTGTTCTCTAATAGGGGAGTCATTGAAATCCTTCCGGCTTTGCCTCCAGATTGGCAATCGGGATCGGTATGCGGACTAATGGCACGAACGCAAGTGGAGGTGAGGCGGTTGTCCTGGGATTTATCATCGGGTACAGCACAAGTTTTGTTGAGCTCTGGCATAAACGGAAATACTATAGAATTAAGTGCCGGGATTCCTTGGGAGAAAGCTATTGTGGTTGTGGATGGCAATGAAAGAGAATTACTTTCGAACAATACGGGTGGACATATTCAGTTAAAGTTGGATATGGATAGGGATGCGAGTATTTCATTTATGTTTATCGTATGAGATATTTGGAAAAGAAGCCCGGTTTACAAATGAACAAGGGGCTGTCCCAAAAGCCCCGTTATTTATAGATTAAGCGCATGGCTCCACAATCAACTTATGGCTTGAACTGAAGTCACTTTCGAGTTGTGTTCCAAATGGAAAAAATTAAAAGCCCTACATGACGAAATCTCTGCAGACTTGATATAATAGAATTAATATAAAAAGAAAATCAAGAAATGGAGGAAATGATAGTGGCTGAATCCTGGAACAAATCCTATACACTCATGCACAAAGATGAACCCGTGGCTGAGATTGAGCTGGATGAAGCAACAGTCTCCATTTCAGCGATTGGACAAGTCTATGCAGCGGGGCATGTGCCCGTGGGCATACCTGTTAAGAAGGGAGCAATAGACCGTGCGGCACTCAATGAATGGTGGAGGGAACGAGCGATTCCGGCCAGTCGTGATGGAATAAAAGAAGCGCTGCTTGAATTGAATTTGTCTACAACACAAAAACTGTTAGATAAAAGCTACGGACTTAGTTTGTCCGATCAATATTGGATTCGTCCATCTGCATCACATTTGGAATGGAGCGCCATTAACTTCTTTCACAACCCTTTCTCGGGGGACGTAGGGAATGTATTGTTTGGGCAGGGTTCATCTGATGCGATGAGTCTGATCTCGCCAGACAATACCTCTGATGGCTGGTTGAAAAAGAAGTGGGCGATTATAGATGGTAAGCGTTGTCTGGTGAAAGGCGGAAGCGGCGCGACTAGGCAGGAGCCATACAATGAGGTCATTGCCAGCAAGATCATGGAGCGATTGGGGATTCGACATGTCCCCTATACACTGATGGAGCTGGAGGATTACCCCTATAGCGTGTGCGAGAATTTCATAACTCCACAGACAGAACTCATTACAGCTTGGTATGTGATGCACACTAGGCAAAAGCAGAACCATGTATCGGTGTATCAGCATTACGTGAACTGCTGTGAGGCGCTGGGCATTACCGGCATTGTGGAGGCGCTGGACCAGATGATGGTGGTGGATTATCTGATTGCCAATGAAGATCGGCATCAGAATAATTTTGGAGTGATCCGCAATGCAGAGACCTTGGAGTGGATGGGGGCAGCGCCGATCTACGATAGTGGCTCGTCACTCTGGTTTTCCAAGCCGCTTGGTCTGATTCGCGCAGATGGCAAGCTGACGTGTAAACCATTCAAGCCTGATCACAACGAACAAATTAAACTGGTAACCTCCTTCGAATGGCTAGATCTGTCTCTACTAGACGGAATTGAAGAGGAGGTGCGGACTATTTTCCGTGGCTCGCTGTTTGTTGACGAGTCCCGTTGTCATGCGATTTGTCAGGCTCTGCGTGGACGCATCGAACGTTTACAGGAAATCATGAATCGTCGTGAACTGCAGGTGTGGGTGGACGATCACAGCACCGATGTGAAAGAGAATATTGCGTACAGTGGCTTGCAGGAGGAAGACGAAGGAAGGTAAAGGAGAGCGTCTAGGCAGCCCTATAGGCATTACAAGAGCTTATGAAGCCGAAGCTCCTCGCTTGGGCTGTAATTGCTCAGGCGGGTTCGTCGCGTGTTTCCATACGTAATCGTTGGACTGTTTTAGACAATCTAGCGAATCCAGTTCAACGTCTGCTGTCAGTGATTAGCGGGCCTTCTGCATGTATAGGGAATAGTAATGGAGAACATTCGTTAGCCTTGTTAAAATAATCAAAAAAAGCGCTTGCACATAACTGTAATCATGTGATATAAATTAAAATAGATATCTAAACGTTTAGATGATCTCTTCATTATATTAGACTAGACTGTGTATAGCTACGATAAGATTCATGAGTACGTAAGAGTCAAGCTTGCCTGTCAGCACTGGATTCAGATGATCAGCAGGCTTGGATTCCTGAAGTGATCATGTGTACATCAATAGGGATTAGGCTACCCATAATTCGAAATCTAATCGTTTATATTAGGAAGTGTTGAATGTGTCGAGGATCGGAATTAAGGACATCGCTGAGAAAGCCAATGTTTCAACTGCAACCGTCTCCTATGTATTGAATGGAACGCGCAATGTCAGCCCGAAGACAAGAGAACGTGTGTTAAGGGTAATCGAAGAGTTGAATTACACACCCAATGACGTAGCCAAAAGTCTGAAATCTCAGCGCACCAACATCATCGGAGTCATTGCTGAGGACGTAACGGTTTTTAATGTGCCCGAAATTATTGATGGTATCAATGAGTATGCTGACCGGCATGATATGCACATTCTATTGACGAACTTACGGCTGCATAAGCGAGTGGGCCATAACTTCGGAGATGTGGATGCCTATAAGAAATATGCGTCAAATGCGGTGATGGATCTACTGTCCAAGCAGGTGGAGGGTATTATATACGTTGGTGTCCATCCGCGTGATGTGACCGGGCTTATAGATACCAGAGGAAAACCGATTGTATACACGTATTGCTACACAGATTCGGATATTTCCATTCAATATAATGATGAGCAAGCTTCTTATGATGCGATGAAATATTTAATCGAACGTGGTCATCGGCGCATTTCTATTATTAGCGGATTAATGGATTCCTTGCCGTCACGGCTTAGATTCAATGGCTACTATCGTGCGGTCACCGAGTTTCAACTGCCTTTTGATCCACAATTTATTAAGGTGGGAGACTGGGGGCTAGAGTCAGCCTATCGGTTGACGAAGGAACTGCTGGATCTGCCACAGCGACCGACCGCTATATTGATTATGAACGATATCATGGTTATAGGTGCGATGAGGGCATTGTTAGAAGCGGGCATTGCGATTCCTCAGGAGATGTCGATTATCGGCTTCGATAATCGCGAGTTCAGTGATTATGTTAATCCGCGCATTACGACAATGGATCTGCCATTACATCAGATGGGATATAGCGCGATGAAGATTCTGACTTCCATTGTAAAAGGAGAAACAGTGGAGTGTGATCGCAGCCCTGCATGTACATTAATCGAACGGGATTCGGTTGCCTCCCTGCTGCCTCGTCCTTAGAGGACGGTGTGGTAAAAGCATGCTTGAAAACTTGTCTGTGTAGAGCATATCTTTCATAACAAGGAGAGAGAGAACATGGCATTAACGGCAAAAATGGTCGTTGACAAGGATTTTATCATTAGCAAGATTGATGATCGCATGTATGGTTCTTTTATTGAGCATTTAGGGCGAGCGGTGTATGGCGGAATATTTGAACCGGGTCATCCGACAGCGGATGCCAATGGATTTCGTCAGGATGTACTGGAGTTAATTCAGAAGCTGAATGTGCCGATTATTCGATACCCTGGGGGTAATTTCGTATCGGGCTATGACTGGAAGGATGGAGTAGGGCCTGTAAGCGAGCGCCCACGCAGGCTGGATCTGGCTTGGCGCACCGTGGAGCCGAATCTGATCGGGATGAATGAATTTGCCACATGGGCGAAAGCTGCTGGCGCAGAGGTGATGTGGGCGATCAATCTGGGCACGCAAGGAGTAGAGGATGCCAGACAGGTGATTGAATATGCCAATCATCCGGGTGGCAGCTACTGGAGCGATCTACGTATCCAGCATGGCTATGAGCAGCCTCATCGGATAAAAACATGGTGCTTGGGCAATGAAATGGACGGACCATGGCAAATCGGGCAAAAAACAGCCGATGAATACGGGCGAGCTGCTGCTGAAGCTGCGAAGGCGATGCGGTGGGTCGATCCAGATATTGAATTGGTGGCTTGCGGCAGCTCCTATCTTGGGATGCCTACATTTGCTCAATGGGAGGCAACCGTTCTAGAGCATACCTATGAGCATGTTGATTATTTGTCGCTTCATCAATATTATGGCAATGCGGAGCAGGACACGGCGACCTTCCTTGCACGTTCCTTGCAGATGGATCAGTTTATTGATAGTGTTACCGCAATTTGCGATTATGTGAAAGCGAAGAAGCGCAGCAAAAAGACGATGAAGCTTTCATTTGACGAATGGAATGTATGGTTTCATACGTTGGAATCGGATAAGCAGATCGAGCCGTGGCAGGTTGCGCCTGCACAGCTAGAGGATATTTATACGATGGAGGATGCGCTTGTTGTCGGTTGCATGATCATTAGCCTGCTGAAGCATTCAGACCGTGTTGGCATGGCGTGCATGGCACAGCTTGTCAACGTTATAGCGCCGATTATGACGGAGACAGGTGGAGCGGCATGGGCTCAGACGATCTACTATCCGTTTATGCATGCTTCCTTATATGGAAGAGGGAATGCACTGATTCCGCTTGTTCATTCGCCGAAATATGATACAAAGGAAATTACCGATGTGCCGTATCTGGAGGCAATCGCTGTTCATAATGAAGAACATAATGAAATCACTATATTTGCAGTCAATCGTCACTTAACGGATTCATTATCGTTGCTCATGGATGTGCGCAGCTTCGGAGAAGTTGCTCTTATCGAGCATCTGGTAATGGAGCATGAGGATTTGAAGGCAGTGAATACGGCCAATCTGCAAGCGGTGTCCCCGCATGCTGGCGGGAATGCGCGCGTTGAAGCCCGTAGCGTGACCGCAAGCTTAGCGGCGGCTTCATGGAACGTGATCCGCCTAAAAACCCATTCTTGAGGCTCAGAGCGATGCGAGTAGGCGATCTTGCTAATCGGTAATACATCGCAGAGTGTGGAATATGAATACTTGATGTGTGCGAAGGAGACTGTGTTCACTTACAAAACGGTCTCTTTTTCGCATGAATGGTACACGCTTAACTGGTGTTATATCCTTGATTGGGTATGTAGCTGAGTGGCATTATAAGCTGGAAATTTAAACGTTTAGACTATGACAATAGGAGTGAGAACTTGAAGCTGCTTCGTAATGGTACCTTTGACGTATCTCTGTCCCCGCAAGGGACGGTGGAGTCTTTAATAGTCCGAAATGATCCAGAGCAGATGAACTGGGTTATTGATGCACAATATGTACAGGACGCCGGATACACGAATCAGGATAAGCGTTTTGGACAGTGGAGTGCTGTTGTTGATGATGAACGAATTGAAAGCCTTGATTTGCAGTCACATATGGAGGCTATCGGTGAGCAAGGTGTGTCGATCACCTTTTTACACGATAAGTTTCACGTTCAATATGAATATTTGCTCGATCAAGATGATGAATGGAAGTGGAATATTCGTTGTACCAATTGTGCGGATCATCCTATAAAGGTGAATGGCTTTCACAGTTGGTTTTCTCTTGCGTATATTATGTTTCGAGATTCGGATGTCTTGCGGAACATGAACCACTCGTGTGCGGTATTCCCGCATCTGGGTGGAGATTATGCCAAATTTGCAGCGATGCGTAGAAGTAATGAGGCTCCACATCTTGCCATATACAGTGTTGGCGAGCGGGTTGCTGCCTTTGGCACCTATTGCAGCTATGTCAATCGGTTCTTGGAGCAGGTCTCCCCATCCTTGGACGGTATGCTCTATCATCGGTTGTCCTTGATTGAGGATGGGAGCTCGCTGGCACAGTCTGCAGATCATGATTGGATCTATAGCGGTGATTACTCGGCGGTAATCCTGGAGCCTTCTGAGACCAGACAATGGTCATTTGTGTTCACACCCTTCACAGAACAAAAGGAGTTTTATCTGCTGGCGTTAAAGTATGGGCATCCACATTGGACGTATTCGCCTGTGACGACGACCGAAGGAGAGTTCTATGCGGAGGTAAGTGTGCCAGAGCACGATAACCTGCATTCAGTTACCCTGATAAGGGCAAGCGATAGAGCGGGGATCGTGGAGGAGACAGACATTACCGATGCATTCAAGGTTGTGGCCACTACAAAATCTAAACGTTTACGTGCTGTTGTGTCACGGCCAGCGGCTGGAGAGCTGAAGCTGGTAGCACGACTTGAGAGTGGAAAATGCGATGTATTAGTTGGCAATGTGCTGGAGCCGATTCATAGCATACTTGAGCAGCGGGCGGCTTGGCTATGTGAACATAGCTTTAATACAGCACAAGCCACTCGACCGTATGCCTTTGTGCCCTTATCGAATCAGGGAGAATCGCTGGGCAAGCTCTCCTTCATCCTAATGAAAAATCTGTTATCTCCTCCGGTGATCGAACAGGTCAAAAAGGTTGAAATGTCAGCCGTCCTCGACTTGAAGGAACATTGGTTTGTAGCTGGAGATTTTGGGCGCCCGAGGCCGTTATACGGTTCCTTTTATCGCATTTATGATTTTGATTATATTGGGCATGTCTACTATCTGCTGTCCAAATTCGATACCTCTCTATTATCTTATGCCGATTCAGACACCTATCTGGAGTGGGCAGCGCAGGTCATGTGCATGAGGCTGGATTCAGCCTGTCATCACAGTAAACGCGAAAAAGAAGAATCCCGACTTGTCGGTGTATTTATTCTGTATATAGCAGACTTGCTTGAGGATCTGAAGAGAACAGGGAAGATGGATGGCTACGCGAAGCTGAACACACTGTGGCTGGAGTTTATTAAAGGCTTAAAGCAGGATTCACAAGGGTATCAAGGCGCGGTAACGGAGCACTTTTATGATAATGCCGGGTTTGGGCCGACTTGTGAAGCGCTATGCCTGGCTGGGCTGACGGATGAAGCCCATTTGTATGCTCCATTAATTATTGCGAATATCGGATTTAGTAATGATTATCGTGCTAATGCGCCGGATCGTTGGTGGGAGGCGTTATCCTTCATGACGCATTCTTTATGGGGAGGATTGGTAGCGGGAGCTGCCCGATCTTCTTACGAGGCGCTTGGCGATCCACGACTTCTGGAAGCAGGCTATCGGGCGACGATGGCGGTGTTTAATTGCTATGATTGGAATGTAAAGTCGACAACTCGCCAGTTAAATCCGGGTGAGGCTGCTTCTACGTATAGCATTGCGGCTCCCAATCTGAATATGCCCGAGCTTTCCAGAAATCGCTTTGGTCAATCGATCTTCAAGAAGTCGAGCGATCCGTTATTCAGTAGTCTATTTGCCAATATTGAAGGTGACGATTGGGATATGGGCGAAGAGCTCGTGGCCTATTTGCTTGGATTTGGCTCGACAACCTATCTGTATACGGATGGCGAAGGCGAGCTGCGATGCGTCAATGGATGGATCGAACCGATGGATAGAGGATGGAAGATTACAAGCTACGCTGCCTATCCAACGAGATATATGATGCTGGAGAGAGGATGTACTTTCGTTGCCCATACGGGAGAACTCGTCAAAAGCGTTTTGTGGATCAATGGCCAGTTCGAACGTATCGAAGTCAAATTAGAACAGTAAGCATGCTACCGAATGAAAACAGAAGGCTTGGCGATACAATAGGGACAATCCGCTTGTATCGCCAAGCTCTTTGGGTTAGGGTTGGATACACGTCCTAGTGCAGCCCAGGCTGGCGAAACTCTTTTTTTCTAAAATTTGCGGGAGAAATTCCTTGTTTATTGGTGAAGACAGAGGAGAAGTAAGCGGGATTGCTAAAGCCTAATTCATCAGATATGCGAGTAATTGACCAGTTCGTTTGAATCAGCATTTTTTTGGCTTGCTCGATTCGATATTGCAGGACATAATCAATTGGCGTGATCCCGTACACCTTTAACATGCATTTGGCTAAATAGTTGGGATGATAATTAAATTCGGCTTTGAGCATAGCATTCGTTATCTTTGAAGTATAGTTTTGCCGAATAAACAATTCTATTTTTTCTGCAAGTTGTACGGCAGTTGAGTTGATTGTCGTTGCCGATTCCTGGTTTATATTTTGCATGAACGTTTGGAAGGCTGTCTGCTTCCTCCAATTGCGAAGTGAACGAGGATCCTTATCCAAGGAATAAAATTCAGCAAGATCATTGATCGATTTGTTGGACAGCTTGGCTTGCTTGGGAATAAAGATAGAGCTAGCTTCACAATGATTAAGATAAGCCTGCTCTTTATGTTTTTCAAATAAGGCCGGCTCTTTTTCGTAGCATTCGTTAATGCTCTTCATTTCCTCCCAAGCTCCGAACGTTTGAAAATGTATCCACGTAATTTCGGTCTCCTCTTCGCAAGGAAACGTGCCATAATGATACGCATCAGGTCTTAATATAAGGGCTTCATCCTTGGGGATGACCCACTCTTTATCATTTTCTCCGATAAACAATGTTCCTTTGGTGACGATGATCAGATCGAATACACGAATCGAATCACGGCTTACATGCCGTTCTCCCGGCAAAAACGTATGTTTTCCACTGTCAATAAAATAAGGAATGGGCGGGGTAACAAAGTGCATGACTAAATCAGACATGATGATTCCTCACTTTACGCTGTAATGGTCGCGTTTTCATTTCGTGGCGGAGAAATACCAACAGGGAGACTCCAAGGTTGGCCGCCCTGTCCCCCTGCAACAATCATTGTGGGCTTTCGCCATGTCTATCGTAGCGGATCGAGCATTCGTTGTAAAGGTAAAATATATAATCTGCATCTAAACGATTAACTTTGACTGCTTCCATATTCTGTAGAGAGGGAGACAGGGAGAGAAAATTTTACAAATTGCTCACGACAGGTTGAAATAATAAAAAAAGAGGTTTAAATATGCCGTTTCGCTTCGTGAATACACATGACATAATATTCTCGAGATCATTTCTAAACGTTTAACATAAATCGTGAGCATTTGGAGCGCTCTGTTAAATGGTTAGACATGAATTTGAAGCTAATATTGAAGGGAGTACGGGGGCATGAAAGCAGGAAAGAGAATTGGAATGGGTCTTGTCGCGGCTGCATTGGCAGTGAGTGTGGTTGGATGTGGGAGCAGCGGGGGAAATGAGCCATCAACGGGAACGAATGCTGTAAATACACCGGAAAATTCCAAAAAAGAAAAGGTTAAAATTGTGTACTCGATGTGGGGGAGCGCGGCAGAGGGAAGTGCGACTCAGGCAGTAGCCGACAAGTTCAATGCTTCTCAGGATCGCATAGAAGTAGAGGTGATGGCGATTCCATGGGAAAACTACATGACAAAGTTGAATACGCTTGCAACCGGGGGGCAATTGCCGGACACAGGGATGTTGCAGGAAAGTGGCGTTATCCAGTGGTCATCTGAAGGCATGCTGAATGATGTAAGCGCTATGTATGAAGGGAGCGACAGCAAGCCGCTAGATAGCCTGGCTTACAAATATCAGGGCAAGACGGTAGCCTATGCGGCTGCTAATGAAATTCTTCTGCTCTATTACAACAAGGATATGTTCGACAAAGCGAATGTAGCCTATCCTCCGGCTGTACTCGATGAAGCATGGACATGGGATCAATTCGTAGCCACAGCGAAGAAGCTGACGATTGACAAAAATGGCAAGCATCCTGGCGAGGAGGGCTTTGATGCACAGAGCATCGTTCAGTATGGCGCCTCGGTCGAGAATCTTCCGTGGCAGTTGGAGACTTGGACGCTAAGCAATGGCGGCGGTTTCTATTCTGAGGATGGCACAGAGGTTAAGATTGGAGAAGACGCCAGCATCGAAGCGATTCAAAAGGTCGCTGATCTGTATCTGAAGGATCAGGTTGCTCCATTGTCTGTCGGGCAGACGGATGATGGGATTCAGCGCACCATCATTGCAGGCACAGTGGCGATGGCAACGAATGGTCAATGGAATGTAGGCACCAGCTTGAATACAGCCAAGGAAGAAGGGCTGAACTATGGGGTCGCTGTATTGCCTTACATGAAGGAGAAGGTCACGCTCAATACAGGCGGCGCCAATGTCGTATTCTCCCAGACCAAACACCCGGATGAGGCAATGGAATGGCTGAAATGGTATAACTCTGAAGAGAACAATTGGTCTCTCATCTCATCAGGTATTTGGATGCCAACGCTGGATAAGTGGTATAAAGATGAAGCGCTTACTCGTAAATGGGTTGAAAATCCAAACTTCCCTCCATATGAAGAGTACAAGTCCGCCGTAGTCGACTATGCACAATCCTCTGCGGCCAGACCAGCCTCATGGTTCTATACGAACTATACAACAGACTTTAATACACTGCTCGGTTCGGTTCTGGGGGATGTGTGGACAGGAAAGACAACAGCGAAAGAAGCTATCTCCAAAGGTCTTGATGCATTGAAGAAGGTTCATGCAGGCAGCAACTAAAAGATAGAAGGGATGGCCGCTCATACAGTATACATAGCGGTCATCCTTCATACATGAGGTGGGGAGCGAGATATGGAAACCAATAATACACTGCAAAGGCGCCGCCGTTCCCGTGCTTATTCAAGCGAGGCACGCGTTGCTTATATATGTTTGATTCCTGCTTTCATCGGGTTATTCTTTCTGACATATCTGCCGCTTGTTGGGGTACTGGGGATCAGCCTGACGAGCTGGACCGGGTTGAAGAGCCCCGAGTTCGTCGGCCTTGATAATTACATCAAGCTATTTACTTCCGATCCTTATATTAAAGATTCTATTGTGGCTACAGTCTATTTCGCTGTTTTATCGGTAATTGGAAGCATGCTCTACTCTCTGTTCATTGCAATGCTGCTCAACCGTAAAATTCCGGCACGCGGATTTTTTCGAGCGGTGTTCTATGTACCGTATGTCTTGCCAGCAGTAGCGATCTATGTAGGATGGTCTTGGCTTTATGAAGGGAATTTCGGCTTTTTCAACTATATTCTCTCTGAGCTCGGAATGAAAAAAATTCTGTTTATCGCTGATTCCAGCTATGTTGTTCCTTCTCTGTCATTGATTTCGGTATGGCTGGCCGGGAATTTGATCGTTATCTTTTTGGCAGGGCTGCAGAATGTGCCGGGTGTGTACCATGAAGCTGCTGAAATGGATGGCGCAAATGGCTGGCAGCGCTTCCGTCACATTACGCTGCCGTGTATGACACCGATTATTTTTTACAACCTGCTGATGAGTCTGATCGCTAATCTTCAAGTCGTTACACCAGCGCTTGCCCTAACGAATGGCGGCCCAGGAAACTCCTCGCGATTTTTAACCTATTTGATGTATGATCAGGCTTTTGTCAATTACAAGCTAGGTTATGCATGTGCGACTACCGTCATTATCTTTGCGATTCTTGCCAGCTTTACTGTTGTGTTGTTTAAGACGTCCAATCTGTGGATTCATAACGAAGGGGGCGACGAAAAATGAGCGTAGCAGCATATAGCAGATTAGCAAGCAAGAAGCGCAGAGCCACAATGATGAACATCCTCACGCTTGTAGCCGTCATTGTTTTCGCTATGTTGGCCATCTTCCCAATCTGGTGGATTTTCCGTACTTCTCTCATGACCAGTGCTGAGATCTACCGTTATCCCCCGGCCCTATTGCCGAGCAATTGGTTGTTTTCCAACTATGAGAAGACGCTACAGGTATTCAAATTTTGGAAGTATCTATGGAACACGATGCTCATTATCGTACCGGCCTGCTTGGCGGGGACATTTACAGCTACGATTTGCGGCTATGCATTTGCCAGGCTGCGGTTTCGGGGGAAGAACCTCATCTGGACGCTTTGTGTCGGCTCGATGCTGCTTCCTGCGATGGTGACGCTTATTCCGCTGTATATCGGCTGGACGCGGGGGCTGGGACTAAGTGATAGCTATTGGCCGCTGATTTTGCCTTATTTTTGCGGCGGTGGCGCATTCAATATCTTCCTGATCCGTCAGTTTATTATGTCCATCCCCAGAGAGCTCGACCAAGCGGCAACCATTGACGGCGCAGGCTACTTCCGAATTCTGTTCAGCATTATTATGCCAGCGATTCGACCTGCAATGATCGTCGTCGCGTTGTTTATCTTCATCGGATTATGGAATGATCTGCTTCAGCAGATGATTTACATCAATTCCAGTGATAAATATACGATCGCGCTTGGACTCACCAACTTTCGAGGCCAACTGAAAAGCGATTGGTCGATGACGATGGCAGCAACCTGCTTATCCTTTACCCCAGGCGTTCTATTCTATCTGATCGGTCAAAGGTACTTCGTAGAAGGAATTACGCTGACTGGAATGAAAAGCTAGTTCATGAATTACATAACGTGTTACGGGAGGTTATGATGGACATGATTGCCAAAAAGCTGACTTCACTGACTATTGCATCCTTGCTGCTTTTTCAAACCGTACCATTAGGATTAGGTGGGGCATCTATAGCAGCCGCAGCCAGGGAGGATATCTCCAATGCCAGTCTTTCTGCCAAGATTGGTGAGCTGGGACAGATTGAAGAGCTGTATATTAACAATAACCCTGCCAACAGAAATGGCCAACCGATCAATTTTGTACTACCCAACAATACATCACCACAGAATGATGTGCAGCATCAATGGATGGGCGAGATGATCTTTTCTTATCGTACCGGTGACAGCGAGCAGTTCCCTAACAACAGGGATGGGTTTGTGGAGGTGGATACGAATAAAACATTGGCAGCCGGGGGTTCAACAACCTATTCCAATATTAGTCCTACTAACCCATATATTCAGAAGAGCGCTTCATCTGACGGCAAAAAAGTAGAGGTCAACTTTATCGGTCAGGAGCTGGACTCTACCGTCCAGCGGGCGATGAAGGGCTTCGACGTGAAATCTGTGTTCGATATGGACACCGAAGATGGCTCGATGCTGTGGAACATTACAGTGAAGAACAAGAGCAGCAAATACATGGAGTTTGGCGATATCGGCTTGCCGATGCCCTGGAACAATAAATATCGCGATGTATTGGACACCTATGATAATCGTCTTACCGTGCATAATTTTGCTGGTGCCGACAGCGGCTATGCCTATGCGATCCGCACGAGCGGCGAGGGGAATTTCATGCTGTTCACTCCGGTACCGGAAAGCGGAGCCCGCATCGAATATGTGGATTATTGGCATAACGACGCTGGTGAGCTGCGTACTGGAAGTACGTTCTCCAACTGGACAGGAGACAGCGGCGGCTGGTTCCCGGGGCTGAATGTGCTCTATATCCATTCCAAGGATATTCAGAAGACAGGTCGCGGATATTTCACCGATGCTTCCAGTCTAGTACTGGGACCGAATGAGGAGAAAACCTATCAGTTCAAGTTCTCCGCGGTGCGAGCAGGCAATAATGAGCCGCAAGATAATGCCCAAAGCCCGAATAACGCCTCGACTTCGATGGAAAACCGCGAGGCCAACCTGCGTTCGATTCTGTACCAATCGGGTATGATCGATGCAGTAGCAGTGCCTGGCTTCCAGACTGCGATCAATATGCCGACCAAGCTCGATCTGCATTACAACGATAGCCTCATTGATGTGCAGTCTGTAGAGATTCAGTCTGTTCATGAGAATGATCCATTTGACGAGGCGCATATCCCCAGCATCAAGCCTGGCAAGACCAGGGAGGAGATGGTCAACAATTCTCGTGCCGGTCGCGGTCTCCCTGACGGGAATCCGGGATATACGGAATCTGCGCAGTTTGTAGAGACGAAGATCATTAACGGCGAGCAGCATCATATTTATTCCCTTCAGTTTAATAATATTGGCAATAACAGTGTTCGTGTGAAGTATAAGCTGAAGGTCGGCGATGAATGGGTGGACAAGTTCACCCAGCTTGAATTCAACGTGCTGGCTGAGCTGGATGCAACCTCGCAGGCTCACTCCACCTTTATGGTAGAGAGGACGCAGGACACAGACCCGAACAGCCCTACCTATGGCATTTACCGTGACTGGTATCTTACAGGCGGCATTGATATGGACAAGAACCATTGGGGCGATGACTGGAGCCACGACAATATCAATTTCATGGCGATGAAAAACTATCTCGACCCGAATCCGAATGAGATTCGCTCCATGGAAACGTATCTGATCGACTTTATGTGGAAGCGGTTTATGAAGAATACACAGGATAGCTATACGGTTTCGAACTATCTTCGAGATTCGGGCTCATTCACAGACAAAGAGAAGCCTTATACACGGGCGTTCTCCGAGATTATGGTGGCCACCGGCTATTTCAATATGTATCGCGTGCAAAAAGCGTATCCTAATCTGATCGAATATCGCGAATCGCCTCAGTATTATTTGGAGAAGGCCTACGGCATATACTATAATCGCATCTCTAGCGAGCCGATCGGATTCTATGGGGAACAGCAGATTCCAGATATGATTGAAGCGCTGAAAGAGGAAGGCATGCAGACCGAGGCGCAGAGGCTGCAACAGAAGTTCGCGCGGGACAAAGGGCGGAATGTGACGCGCGCCGTCTATCCGTTCGGCTCCGAGTTTGAATATGACAATACGGGCGAAGAAGGAGCCTACTCCGCTGCCAAGGCACTGCGTAGCTACTATCCTGGAGACGAGCGGGCAGCAGCAGCCAAGAAGAGCATGCAGATGTCGGACTGGAAGACGCGAGCGATGCGCGGCATTCAGCCAACATGGTATCACTATTCCGTACCGGTATTCCGGGCAGGGGAGAGCTGGTGGAACTTCCAATATACAGCGTCCTTGGCGGGATACATTATGGATGACTGGCTTCGCTATCAGGAGGATGGCAGGTCTGGCGAGCAGCAAGCGATCGCGCAGCAACGCAACTATGCGGCGAAGATCTCAAACTTTAACGCCGTCAATATGGGTCAGATTGCAGCACAGTCTGTAGGCAGTACATCCTGGAGATATTCCATGCATAAGGGAGGAACAGGCACCAAGGACGTATTCGATGGTGGCTCCCGCGTGATGAATAACGGCTGGAATGATTTTTCCGGGGAGTCGGAGGAGGGCCTCTATGGATCATTGCTGAGTATTAGCTCTGATATTGTCACCGATCCGGTATTTGGGCTTTTCGGTTACGGAGCATTGGTTACAGATGAGGGCAATCGCTATGCGATTACGCCTAAGGACGGCTTTGGCAAGCGACTTAACCTGATCAATGAGAAAATATATCTGGTGCTGGAGAACGACAAAATCGAACATGCAACCATTCAAAAGGACGGCAAGGCATTGACGATGGAAATCGCTAATCTCGCCCAAAATGAGCATGCCTCAAAAATTAAAATGGATGGGGCAGGCGTAGAAAATGGCTATTATACGATCAAGCTAAATGGTGCGGATGCCGGACAATTCTACGTACAGAACAATAAAGGCGTTGCGATGTTCCAGATGAGCAGCGCGCCAACGGCTCAATTGACGATTGAGAAGGCAGCCTCGGGTGAAAATCAGGCTCCTAAGGTTACTATACAGACGGCGACGCAAGCCCCGCAGGCACTCATCCCATTCATGCTGAACGGTATGGTAACGGATGACGGGGCGCCAAGCGGCACGCTCACCTACCAATGGGAGGTTGTCAGTACGCCCGAAGGTGGCAAGCTAAGCTTTGTTCACCCTCAGGCCAACATGACCCAGGCTGTCGGAACGAAGGAAGGCTCCTATACCGTGAAGCTCACTGCTAATGACGGGGAGGAACAGGGTGCTTATGAGCTTACCTTCACCCTGGCGGCGGCACCGGACAAACAGCCTCCAGTCATTGGGGCAGTGACGGCGGTTCAGGATGATACGAATAACAGTATTCTCCTCTTGTCCGGCGAAGCGACAGCAGATCCGGTGCATAGCGCAGAGTTCGAGCCAACGTGGACCTACCAATGGACGGTCAAGCAAAAGCCGGATGGTGTGGGAGAGATCGCTTTTGTCGATGGAGACAAAGCAACGGCCTATGCGCGTGTAAGCAAGGCAGGCCGCTACGTATTTACCTTTACAGCAGCAGATGAAGGCAAGGCTGCGAGCAAGGATGTCACGATTGAGATACAGCAGGATGCGAAGGACACATACCGGGCAATCAGTGTCGTGACTCAGAAGAGCATCGCTCCACTCCTTCCTGCCGCTACGGATATTCTATATGACGATGGGTACAGAACAAGTGAGATCCAGTGGAATGCAGTAGAGCCAAGCAGCTACGCGAATATCGGTCAATTTGAAGTCAGTGGCCGTATCAAGGGCAGCGAGTTGGAGGTGCATGCCACAGTATACGTTGTGGATACGGAGCTTCAGAACGCTGCGCTCGTAGCCAAGCCGTCGGCGAGCTTCTCCAGTGGTGACGGGTACCCTGAGGCGATGAATAATGGCTTCGATCCCAAAAGCTCGGGAGACTTCTCGCCGAATCGCAATGCTCCGAACAGCGCATGGCATAACTGGGGAAGAGAAGGAGATCCGGCATGGGTTATGTATGAATGGCCGCAGCCACTCCTTGCTTCAGCAATGGATGTCTATGTGTTCCAGGATGGTGCGGGGAACTTCCGTCCCAAGGATATGCAGCTCATGCTTCGTGACGAGCATGGGACATGGTATACACCAAGAGCGCTGCATGGGCTAGGCAATGAACTGAATCAATACAATAAGACGACCTTCGAGCCTGCCTACATTACAGGTGTGCGAATGGATATGAAGCCTATTGCCAATGGGTTAGGTATCTTGGAGTGGAAGGTATATGGGTATACGGGGGCGGTAGACAAGTCGGAGCTGATTAAGGTTTATAATTATGCTACGACCTTAAACCCTGCCAACTTTATCGATCAGGGTCTTGCGCCGATCGAAGAGGCCAAGGCAACGGCATCCGATGTGATCAAAAAATTAGATGCTACAGAAGAGGAGGCTGCAGAGGCTCTTAACAAGCTGCTGAACGATCTGCGTCTGCTCCATCCGCGCGACAATAATGCAGCATTTTTGGCAAGTGTGTCAGCTAGCTATACATCGCCATGGGAAAGTCTTGCTGCGATTAATGACGGCAAGAAGGCAACGAGCAGCATCCCGCACTGGGGAACCTGGGGCAATGGAAGCGCAGCGGAGTGGGTGCAATATGACTGGCCGCAGGGCGCTACCATTAACAGCACGGATCTCATATTGTGGACGGATGGGGGTGGTATCCTGGTACCGGCCAAGTATGAATACTCCTACATTCCAATGGATAGTCCAATGAATGAATGGGTCACACTGGGAGCAGTTAGCGAAGGGATTACATTGGCTGTGGGGACTCCGGTGGGTTCCTCCAATCCCTATGAATTTGCTCAACCGTTGAAGGTGAAGTCGTTGCGGGTGACGATAACCAAGCAGCAAGCAGATGGGAACGGCGTTGGTCTATGGGAATGGGAGGTGTTCCAGGGGCAATCCAATCAGGAGCGGGAAGCACCGACTACACCTTCAGGAGTTGCGCCGACCAATGTGAATAGAAACGATGGGAAGCTGATTGGCGTAACGGCGGAGATGGAATATAGGAAGGAAGGAACGGAGCAGTATACGGCCATTACAGGAACAGAGGTTACAGACCTTGCTGCTGGCACGTATTATGTACGGTATATGAAGGCCGGCTCCTGGAATGCAAGCCCGGATAAGGAAGTCATCATTCCAGAAGGGGTGAAGCAGGATCAGGAAACGCCGGATCATAGCGGATGGACAATCACCAACGCGAATACGGATACCGATACAAAAGGGAAGATCGAGGGCGTAAATGACACGATGGAATACCGCAAGCTGGGGGATGAGGACTATATACCTGTCAGCGGCACCAGCATGGACAATCTGGAGCCGGGAAGCTATCAGATTCGATATGCGGAGACAGGCGAACGGAAGGCAAGCGAACCCGTAACGGTGGTTATTGGCAACGAGGCCAAGATAGACAGGGATGCGCCCAAGGCGGACGAGCTTGTCATCACGCCACCAACAGCAGCAGGTGGAAATGATGGAAAGATCGAACAGGTAACTGCTGCTATGGAATACCGCAAGGTGGATGGCGGCGCCTATATGCCGATCACCGGAACGAGTATCGATAACCTTGCTGCAGGTCGTTATGAAATTCGCTACGCCGAGACAGACACCGAGAATCCAAGCCCTGCTATCGTCATTGTCGTGCCTGATGGAGCCAAGCAGGAACAGAATCCGCCATCTGATGCAGCGGTCAAAGGTGTAAATGTCACTGCAAGCGGTGCGGTGGATGGCAGGATTACAGGCGTCGATGTAACGATGGAATATCAGAAGCAAGGCGCTGCTTCGGATGACTGGGTCGCGATTACAGGTACCGAGGTTACGGGTCTTGGGATTGGAACCTATTACGTAAGATATAAGGAAACAACAACTCGTCTTGCAAGCAGCTCCCTGACGATTACGATCAGCAATCCGGCCGATCCGGAGCCTTCCAAGGATACGGAGGCGCCGAAGTGGAGTGTGGGCAGCAGAGTAACTGCGCAAGCGGGTACAACGTCCATTACGCTAGCATGGGATGCAGCCGCTGCTATCGATACGGTAGGGGTTACGGCGTACAAGGTGGCATGGAAGCAAGGGGCTGAAACAAAAACACAGGATATTGCAGATGGCAAGGCGACAAGCACTGCAATAAGAGGACTGCAGCCGGGCACGAGCTATACCTTCAAGCTCGAAGCAGGTGACGCAGCGGGGAACTGGAGCAAGGATGGCCCAAGTGTGACTGTGACTACAGTACAATCGAGCTATTATCCATCTGTAAGCACACAACCGGAGCCTGAGCAGCCGGTGAAGCCCGAACAGCCCGTTGATCCGGTACAGCCGGTAGACCCCGAACAGCCGGTCGAGCCCGAGCAGCCAGCAGAGCCCGAGCAACCGGAGCAACCGAAGATAGAGTTCAAGGATGTTCCAGCAACATACTGGGCAGCACAAGCAATCGAGCGTGCAGTGGGTCTGGGCATTGTAAACGGATATGGCGATCAACAGTTCAAGCCTAATGCTGCGACAACGCGGGCGGAATTCATTACGATGCTGGCGAAGGCCTTCCAGTGGCAAGCTGAGTCAAGCGAGCAAGGAGAACTTACCTTCTCCGATCATGGCAAAATCGGCACATGGGCGAAGGCAGCGATCACCCAAGGGATCGCCCACGGCGTCATTACCGGCTATGCCGACGGCAGCTTCCGTCCTGATCAAGAAATTACACGTACCGAAATGATGGTCATGCTGGCCAGAGCAATGGAGCTTCCAGGCTCAACCGTCCAGCCAACAAGCTTTGCCGATGATGCTGCAATTCCGGCGTGGGGCAAAGGAGCAGTTGAAGCATTGCGTGAGCTAGGTGTAGTTACCGGACGCAATAACAACAGCTTTGCGCCGAATGATGCCGCAACTCGTGCAGAGGCACTTGTAATCATTATGCGTATACTGGATCGAAATGAAGCCTAAAGAAATGGTGGCGTCTATTCTATCATAAATGATCCATAAGAACTTTGGATGATATGGAATTACAATCGGAAATAAGGTGAATCAGGAGTTATTCCGTATTCACCTTATTTCTTTAAGGTTACGATTGCGTGGATGCATTTGCATTTGGCTTGGCCATTCGTCATATGGTCTGGCCCAGTGAAATGATCATGCATGGCAGCCGCCCCAATCCCCACCATTAAAACAATACATCCTGCGATTGACTGTGAAAACTTAAGATGGTAGTATTAAGTCACAAAAAACCAAAAAACTTAACGAAAAAACAAGACACAGCGGCGTTTGGTTACAATATATAGTACTCATCTACAGAGAAAGGCGGGAGAATAGCATGGTATTATCCAAAAGACGGCTCCAATTTCTGGATGAGCTTGTGGGGATGTATCAAAGGCAGCGCCTGCCTATCCATTATGAGGCATTGGCTAATGCTGTTGGGGTGAGTAAGTGGACAGCATATGATATGCTCAAGGCGATTGAGAAGTCTGGTTATGTTACACGCAGCTATGAAGTAAATCCCAATGAAACAGGTCGATCCCAGGTCGTCTTCGCGCCAACACAGAAAGCGACAGAATTGTTTGAGCAGCAACGTCCTCACGAAGGAACGATTGAAAAGTGGGAAGAGAGTATGAAGGCACTGTGGGAGATGATTCATAGCCTCAAGCATACCAGTATACAAGACTTAATGAAAAAAATGCTGGATGATATTCCGCAAAGACAATCGAGTCTGGAATTCTGTGGATATGTCTTGGGCATATTAATTGTATATTTGAAAAAGGTTGGTGGGCGAACAGAGGTAGCCATCCGAAGGGTCATCAATAAAACTGCCGGTTATAGCACTAGTCTGCTGATGTTTGTTGGTACGGTAATGGGAACGGTTATCCAAAGCGTGGGTGAGGAAATCAGCAATGAATTGGCAGAATTGCTTAGTTCATATGTCAAAATGATTGGCAGCCTGTCCAATGAAGAACATAAGCTGCTAGCTGATTTTGTAAATGAGGCGCTTGCGTAAACGCAAGATCATATGTCGTGCGGTCCATATTTACGCGAAACGAGCTTTGCCTGTCCAAGACAGTGATAGCCGTTTACGCTTATTATGTTTTTGGGTCTTTTGTGAATTCTTGATTAGGTGGTGAATGATGTTGAAGAGAATAGGATTGGTATTAGGCGGAGGGGCTGTCCGTGGGCTTGCTCATATAGGTATACTTAAATCGCTGGAGGAGCATCGCATACCCATTCAATGCATTATTGGCACAAGCATGGGGGGGGTGATCGGAGGACTTTTTGCCGCGGGTATTTCGGCACACAATATTGAGCATGCCTTTATCCATACACCCAAGTATCGATTCATTGATTTCGGATTGTGGCAACGGGGATTGCTTGCAGGGAATGGAATTAACCAGATGGTCGAGGATTTGATGGAGACGAGCGGCAGAAAGGGCCTTGAAATTCAAAACTTTCCGATTCGTTTTAAAGCGATTGCGGTGGATCTGATGGAAGGCCAGCAGGTGATACTAGATACAGGTGATTTAGGGATGGCCCTGCGAGCAACCTCAGCTTTTCCCGGCGTATTTGCTCCCTTTATAGTGAACAATCAAATGTTGGTGGATGGCGGTGTACTGAATAATTTGCCGGTTGCAGAAATGCAGGAGGAAGAGGTTGATTTCATTATTGCGGTAGATGTTGCACGCGAGCATGAGAAGAAAATGCCCCGCAATATGGTGGAGGTTGTCTATCGTTCCTATAGCCTGATGACCGCAGAGCGGAAGCGCAGCAGTTTGCATAAAGCGGATTGTATTATTCGACCTGAAGTGGGGCAGTATGCAGCATTTGATTTTACGAAGATGACCGAGTGTATCCATGCGGGGGAAGAGGCAGCGGAGCGGCTTATTACAGATTTAATCAAAATTCTAGAGTAGAGTTAATTTCAGCGCTTGAAGGAGGTGAGACTTTTTATCCTGAGATTCGTTTATTTAATTTAGTTTTTGGGTCTTTTGTGTATTACATTGAAGTCATCAAATAAAGAAAAAGAGTGGAGTGGGATATTGCATGTTGAAGAGAGCATCAGGAACGATCGGTTCACTTATTCATCAATACGCTGTATGGTTCGTTGTACTGCTAATTCTATGTACTGGCGTGATGGGATATGGATTAAGCCAGATCGAGATTCGTACAAGTGTGAATATGCTTCTGTCTGATGAGGACCCTGTGTCGATCAACAATGGGAGGTTTCAGGAGAAGTTTGGAGGCGAAAGCTTGATTTTATTAATTGAGGGACAACAGTCTTCGTTATTTGAGCCCTCATCCTTGGCGATTTTAAGCGATCTACAGCACAAGCTCAGCGAAGTGGATAAAGTATATGCGGTGACGAGTCCCATGTCCTTGGCGGAAGTGTTTGCGGAGCAAGCGCAGAAGCAATCTGAACAGATGGAGCAGCAAATTGCCCAAACCATGAGCACAGCGGCAACCGAAGCTGCCGCAATGGTCAGAGAGAGCGGGGGCGATGAAGCTGCTCAAGCCGAGGCCGTAGAAGCTGCCAAGGCACAAGTCATGAAAGGGATTCAGCAGCAATATGGAGCACAATTAGAAAAAATGAAATCGATTGGAGAGCTTCGTGCAACCAATGCTGCATTTGTTCGTTATGCGCTGTTGGATGAGAACGGGGTCCCTCAGGCTGCTGTTGCGCCACTGCTCCCAGACAACGGCAATAACATGCTCTTTCAAATTCAATTGGATAGCGGGCTCACGATGCAGGATATGGCAGTTGCTACGGATGATATAGAGAAAATCATTGACACTCACTCGATGGACACAACGAGAAGCGTGTTCTCCGGCATACCAGCACTCTCCAAAACGTTGGAGGACTATATTCAAAAAGATATACTCACTATGCTATTAACGGTCATTGTACTAATGATTGTCGTGCTTGCGATAGTATTTCCAGTTCGCTGGCGTCTGGTCTCGTTGCCTGTCATTTTGATCGGGATGATATGGACGTTTGGACTCATGGGCTACATGGGGATGCCGTTAAGTATTGCGACTATGGCCTTGCTTCCAATTCTCATTGGATTAGGTACTGATTTTGCGTTGCAGTTCCAAAATCGTTATGAAGAGGAGCTCGCTAAAACCAAAGATGTTCCAAAAGCTGTTACAAGCACCATGAGTCATATGGCACCGGCAGTTGGCATTGCCGTATTCATTATGGCCATTGGATTTTTGACGCTGCTTTTATCTGATATGCCCATGATTAAGGATTTCGGTCTGATGCTGGCTGTCGGTGTATGTATTATGTATGTGATCGGGCTAGGATTGTTGTTGCCTTTGCTGGTACTGAGAGACCAGAGGGGAATACAATCAAAACAGATTGCTTCGGGGGGGCTTGTGGAGAAAGGGTTGACTCGCCTGGCGAAATGGGTCGTCCGCAAACCGGCCTGGTTCCTCATTCCTCCTGTACTCATTGCGGGCATCGGCTTTGGACTGGATCACAAATTGAATGTTGAGAGCAACATCGAGAAGCTGATGCCGCAGGAAGCCCCTGCATTGTTAGCGATGAATGAAATCCGTGACGTTCTAGGCAGTACATTGACTATAGACTGGATGGTAGAGAGTGAGGATGTACGAAGTAAAGAGGTGCTTCAATGGATCATGCAGTTCCAGCAAGGCAGTATCGAGAAACATGCGGATATTGAAGAGGCGTCCAGTATTGTGAATGTATTGACATCGTTGCAAAGCGATGTTCTGGATAGCGACCAACAGGCGATTGAACAGGTGTACGATCAGGTGCCCGAGGCTATGATGGCGCCATTCGTATCATCAGATCATCGTATGGCTCGTGTAAGCTTCACACTATCGGATATGGATACTCAGGCACAGGAGAAGCTGCTGGCTGAGTTGGAGAAGGAGCTGAACCCCCCTGCTGGAGTGAGCGTTCATCCTGTAGGTCTCCAGGTGCTTCAAGTGAAAAGTCTGAATGGATTGACAGATAGCAGACATACGTCGCTGTTAAGCGGGTTAGTTGCCATATTAATTGGATTGTTTGTTGTCTATCGAAATCTGAAAAGAGCATCCTTTCCCCTTGTTCCAATTATATTGGTCAATGGATGGTCCATTGCTTTCCTATATATTCTTGGTATTGATATTAACCCTATGACCGCTGTGCTTGGCGCGTTGGTTCTGGGGATCGGCACCGAATTCACGATCCTCTTGATGGAACGCTACTTGGAGGAGAAGTCCAATGGGCTGGATACAGATCAAGCCATAACCAAGGCCATGACCAAGGTGGGGCGGGCGATCACTGCTTCAGGCCTGACGGTTGTTGGCGGGTTTTGTGCGCTGATCTTTACCAATTTCGAAGTTGTGCGCGTGTTTGGCATCTCGACGGTGTTGGATACCCTGTTATGTCTAATCAGTACCCTTACAGTATTGCCAGCTATTATAGTATTGTTTGATCAAGATAAGAAGAAAGAGCGGGCAGTTCAGCATCCAACCAGGGTTTAAAGAAGCTATGGTTGCGGAGATTTCGATGAATTCTGGGAGGAACAGGGATTAGGCTGGATAGTGATTGAATGCCCCGTCCCTCTCAGTGCTTATCTTGACTCTACTTTTCAGTCATGCTAAGCTTAAAACAAATTTTTTGGTTTTTTGTGTATCGGAGCGTTACTGTCGAATGAATACCGTTAACGGCTTGTTGTCTACAATCTACCCATGAGGAGAGAATAAATAATGAAAAACACGATTAGAAAAGCAGTTTCGTTGGCATTTGGTCTGGCGGCGTTAGGGAAGGAGCAGGTGGAGAAGGTTGTAGGGGAGCTGGAGAAGCAAGGCGAGATGAGCAAGAATGAAGCCAATGAGTGGATTAGCGCTGTGGTCGAGAAAGGCAAGGAAACCGAAGCCGCTATGGATAAGCTGATCAAGGAACGCTTCCAGGCGCTATTGAAGGAGCAGGGGCTGGCGACGCAGGAGGAGGTCAATGCGCTGAAGCAGCGTATTGAGGCGCTGGAGCAAGCTCAGCAGCACCAACCGGAGCAACAGTAATACAGCACAGGCAAGGAGAAGGGGGGAGAGCTTATTAACCGATTTCAGCATTTGCAGCGTTACCGAGCCATTATGAGCACGTTAGCTCGGAATAGCCTTGGATTTGCAGCGGATGAGCTAAAGAGCACGGGCAAGACGTGGTTCGCGAAGGAGGAAGATGAAGCTCTGCCTAAGCGGACAAATCTCGGTACTCGCATACGGTTGTCGTTGGAGGAGCTCGGGCCAACATTCGTTAAGCTCGGCCAGATTGCGAGTACCCGGCCGGATCTGATCCCGGCGGACATCATCGCGGAACTGGAGAAGCTCCAGTACCATGTCAAGCCCTTCTCTTATGCCGAGGCGGCCAGACTAGTGGAGAGCGAGCTGCATGCGCCTCTAACCGAGCTCTTCCTCTCCTTCTCTGAAGAGCCGCTGGCCGCAGCATCGATCGGTCAGGTGCATCGGGCCGTTCTGAAGGACGGCAGGCAGGCGATCGTCAAAATTCAGCGGCCCGGCATTCAGGCGACAATGGAGACTGACCTGGATATTTTGGCGGAATGGGCAAGGATCAGCGAGGGAAAGATGGCTTGGGCCAGGCATTACCGGTTAAGGGACGCTGTAGACGAATTGATCCGCTCCATGCTGAAGGAGCTTAATTATCTGGAGGAGGCCCGGAATGCGGAGAGGATGAAGACGAATAATTCGCTGCCCTACGTCTACATCCCCGAGGTATATTGGGAGCTTACGACCAAGCGGGTCATGACGATGGAATATGTGGATGGCATTCCGTTATCTGATCATGAGCGGCTAGCCGTTGCAGAGGTGGATCACAAGCAGCTTGCGCAGCACCTCGCGACCTCGATTTTCACTCAAATTCTGGAGGATGGATTTTTTCATGCGGACCCTCATCCGGGCAATGTCATGGCCTTGCCGGATGGCAAGGTCGCTTTTTTGGATTTTGGCATGGTCGGTACCCTGCCTGAGCATTTGAAGCAGCATTTCGTCTCCTTCGTCATTGCGCTGCGGAATCAGAGCACGAAGGGGGTAATACGAGCGATCTCCAATATGGGCGTCATTCCTGATGAGGTCGATCATGACCGTCTGTCTTCGGATGTGGAGGAGATGCGGCAAAGGTATTATCAGGTGCCGCTTCATGAAGTAAGCGTCGGTGTCGCTGTTAATGATCTGTTCGCGGTAGCCTATAAGCACCACATCCGTATTCCAAGCCAGATGACCATGCTTGGCAAATCGATGCTGACCATGGAGGGCGTGGCGACTGCCCTCGACCCGGAGATCAGTGTGATTGATATTGCGGAGCCCTTCGGGAAGAAGATGCTACGGGACCAGTTCAATCCGTTCAAATTAGGCAGACAGGTGATGGAGGAAATCCCGAATTATCTGGATCTGATTCGCGAAGTGCCTCTGGGCTTCCGACAACTCATCAAGGTCATGAGGCAGGGCAAGCTGCGGATCGAGGCCAATTCCCCCCAGCTTGGCGAGCTGCAGCATCAATTGGATCGGATCGTTAACCGCTTGTCCTTCAGCATCGTTCTGCTCGCGCTGAGCATTATGATGCTTGGCCTAATCATCGGAGCTGCTATCAGTGGCACCTCATCCCCGATCTTGGCGAAGCTGCCGGTTATTGAGATTGGCCTTGGTATTATTGCGTTCATGATGCTCTGGCTTTTGCTCGCCATATTTCGTTCAGGGCGTTTCTAAAGGCCATGTGATGCTTGACAGCCGCGGGAATGTCGCTGGTACAGAGGCGCAAGGTACAATCGCTCCCATACATACGGTAGATGGGCTATCAGGCTCATCTACCGATTTTTTTTCTATTTCCACTCCTTGCTTGATCTCCTTCTCACCCCTATCTATACCATCCCTTCATTCACATACGTTTGTTGCCAACAGACCCCAGGAACGCCAATCGAGGTTTGGATTGCTTGATTCGATGATTTTTGGATAGAGATAACCAATCCATCTGCTGCTATACTGACCTAGTAATTACAGAGATAAAGGATCCAGCATTACGAGTCTGGCGTGGAAGAGAAGGCGGTGGTCAAGTGGAGAGAAGTTATTTATTCCCTACCTACAACAAATTCCCGCTCACCCTGGTGAGAGGGCGTGAGTCCACCTTGTGGGATGAGGAAGGGAACGCTTATCTGGATTTTATGACGGGGCTTGCAGTGTGCAATGTCGGACATGTGCCGGAGAAGGTGAAGGGGCGGATTCAGGAGCAACTGGAACAGTTATGGCATGTATCTAACCTGTTTCATGTTCCAGTTCAAGAGGAATTGGCTGGGAAGCTGGTGGCGAACAGTTGCGCCGATCTGGTGTTCTTCTGCAACAGCGGGGCCGAAGCGAATGAAGCGGCTATTAAATGTGCCCGCCGCTACCATCAGCATGTGCTGGGGAATCAACGATATGAGGTTATTACGTTCGAGCAATCGTTTCATGGACGCACGATGGCTACACTGACAGCGACGGGACAAGCGAAGGTCAAGGATGGCTTTGGGCCGTTGCCGGAGGGATTCGTACATGCACGCTACAACGATATAGACAGTGTACGCAGTTGCATGACAGAGCGAACTGCTGCGGTCATGCTGGAGCTGGTGCAAGGGGAGAGCGGTGTTCATCCGGTCAATGTCACATTCATACAGGAGCTGTCTGAGCTGTGTGAGAAGAATGGTGTACTGCTGATTGTGGATGAGGTGCAGACGGGAATCGGCAGGACAGGGCGGCTGTTTGCCTATGAGCATTATGGGATTGAGCCGGATATGATGACATTGGCGAAGGGGCTGGCCAGCGGGCTGCCGATCGGAGCCATGATGGGCAAGGAGAAGCTCAGGGAAGCCTTCTCCGCTGGAAGCCATGCCTCGACATTCGGCGGCTCGCCGCTCCCTGTCACTGCGGGACTCGCGACGCTGGAGATGATACTGGAGGATCGGGCGTGGGAGCAGGCCGGAACAGCCGGAGCTTATCTGATCCGCGAATTAACGGAGTATTGCCTTGGCTACCCGATCATTAGGGAGGTTCGGGGATTGGGACTGCTTGTCGGTGTGGAGTTCACGGAGCCTGTAGCGCCGATCATACAGCGCCTGCATCAGAAGGGGCTGCTGGTTCTGCCAGGGGGTACGCATGTAATCCGGTTCATGCCGAACTTGTATGTGAGCCATGATGAGATCGACCGGGCGGTCGCTGTGCTGGTGCAGGTGCTGCAGGAGTGAGAAGGCACCGCCACCGCAAACCCGCAGGTAGCGGCGCCTTAACGTTAACATAGCAGCCTAATTGTGCATTAGGAGCTGCGCCAGCCGCATAATGCCCGCTTCTATCGCAGCTTCATCCACCTTGGCGAAGCCAAGCACCCATCCTCTGCGGTCGCTATTCAGGCAATACTTGCTCAGTGGATAGATGCGGATGCCTTGCTCTAGCGCGAGTCTTGTCACGGCCGCTTCGTCATATGAGGGCTGCGCCTCAAGGAGCATATGCAGCCCGGTCTCCGCGCCGCTCAATGTGAAGCGCTCGCTCAGTCCCGATGCAGCGAGCGCCTTCGTCATCGCGGCATGTCTGCGTCGATATACATTGCGCACTCGTCTCATATGGCGCCTGAAGTGCCCTTGCTCGATAAAATGAGTCAAGGTGAGCTGCTCCATAATCGGGAGCTGCCGATAAGTGAGCTCCTGAACGAGCGCCATCTGACGGATCGCTTCCTGTGGGCCGATGACGGCAGAGACTCGGATGCCGGGGGCAATCATCTTGGAGAAGCTCATCATGTACAGCGTATTCTGCTGCTGCTGGCTGAATAGAGTGGGGAGCGGATCGCCCCGATAGCGGAATTCGCTATCATAATCATCCTCCACTATCCAGAATTGTCGTTCTGAAGCTTGTCGCAGCAGTTGCTGCCTGCGAGGCTCTGCCATAATGACGCCCGTCGCGCATTGATGCGATGGCGTCACAAATACCAGCCGGGCGCTCGGATCGATGCATTCGACACAAAGACCATGCTCATCGACAGCAACCGGGGTCACCTGCATACGGCGATAGTGCATGGTCATCCAGGCGGCAGGAAATCCAGGATCCTCAACTGCGACCGTTGATCCCTCCTCCAGGAGAGCCTGGGCGATCAGATCGAGGCTATGCTGTGCGCCAGAGGTTAACAGAATCTGTCCGGTATCCACATGAATGCCGCGTTCTAGCGACAGATACCGCTGTATCTGCTCTCGCAGCGGCATAAACCCATAGGCATCGCCATACGCCCAACTGTCCAGATCGGCGGCTGTCGAAGCCTTGAGGAAGGAATGGCGCCAGTTTTTTTGAAAATGCTCGTCCAGATAAGGCTCATGAGGACTGAAATCGATCGCGGCATAGTGCTGCTCCTTATCTCCAAACCAACTGTGCAACTGTCCGATGGAAGCATGAAGCGATGGCAGGCGAGGCGGAACAGGCCCTTGGGCGGGACTGTCCTCCTTGGTGTCCGGCTTATAGATCGAATCACTGACGCGAGTCCCGCCACGGCGGGAGGTGACGGTGTACCCCCGGCTGAACAGCTCCTCGTACACGGTCTGCACCGTTGAGCGGGAGACGCCGATCAAGGCGGCAAGCTCGCGGGTCGGCAGCAGCAGCTCGCCGGGAGCCCATTTTCCCGTTGTAATATTATGAATCGCCTGATCCAGCAGTTGCTGCCAGATGGGGCGTTTATCCTTTCGTTTTACCTGGAGCATTGGATTCACCTCAAGTTATTCGTGCGATTATACCCTAGCTATAGGATCTGTTGATGGCTATCCTATCATGAACCCCGTGCTCTGGCAATGCACTTGATGCATGCACATGCAAGTCATCACTTGCCCGCATGCACGTGCAAGCCCTCGCTGGCTAGCCGGGCAACTGGTAACCAGGGAACCGGCACACTCATTGTCATGATATAGGGGAATCTTAGCGCATTGTGAAGCAGGGGGCTGTATCCCGAATACTCAGCAGAGACATCAATCAATGGCTTAAGAAGAAAGGTAGGAGAACTCGATATGAATACGCATTCCCCGTTGCTTCGTGGGCGCGATCTCATCTCGCCGACAATCGCTGCACTGATCTCGGTTATTGTTAACTACGGGGGCACGTTTATCCTTGTATTCCAGGCGGCCAAGGCGGCGGGCCTAAGTCCGGAGATGACGGCTTCATGGATCTGGTCAATCTCGATCGGGGTGGGTGTAACCGGAATATGGCTCAGCTATCGCTACCGGGAACCAATCATTACCGCCTGGTCTACGCCAGGCGTTGCTTTCCTCGTATCCGTCCTGGGAATCACGCCGTATCCTGAAGCGATCGGGGCATATATCCTCTCTGCCATCGGATTTATTGTATTAGGGCTGTCGGGCATGTTCGAGCGATTTGTCCGGCTCATCCCGCCTGGCATCGCTTCTGGGCTGCTGGCCGGCATCTTACTGCAATTCGGCATCTCTGCTTTTGGCGGAGCCAAGCTCGACCCGTGGCTCGTCGTGCTTCTATTCGGCTCTTATATCTTGCTCAGGCGGTTTACTTCCCGTTATGCGATCGTTGGCATATTGCTCATCGGACTTGTCTATCTCATTAGTACCGGCAAGGCGGATTTCAGCACAGTTCGACTGGCGGTCGCCTCTCCTGTGCTGGTCATGCCAGAGTTCACGCTGCATTCCGCCTTGGGCGTGGCTCTGCCGCTATTCGTCATCACCTTGACGGGGCAATACATGCCGGGGATGCTGGTGCTGCGCAATGATGGCTTCAAGACCAGTGCCAATCCGATCCTGGCCATCACCGGACTCGGCTCGCTGCTTGCGGCACCGTTCGGCTCGCATGCCTTCAATGTCGCTGCGATAACTGCAGCGATCTGTACCGGCAAGGATGCTCATGAAGATGCGTCCAAGCGGTATATAGCCGGTATTGTCTGCGGCATCCTGTATATCACCGTCGGGATTTTCGGTGTGACACTGGCTGCGCTGTTCCTGATCTTGCCATCGACCTTTATTGCCACACTGGCAGGCTTGGCGCTCCTGGGGACGATCGGCGGCAGCCTTGCGAGCGCATTAGCGGACCCGAGCGGGCGCGAGACGGCGCTCATTACATTCCTGGCAACAGCAGCCAATGTGACACTGCTTGGCGTCGGCGGCGCCTTCTGGGGGCTGGTCGCAGGCTTGGCTGCGCATCTGCTGATGCACGGGAAGCTTCGTGGGAAGCGCAGCAAGCTGAGCGAGGCGCAGCCGGCTCAGTCGGCTCAGTCGGAGCGCTAAGAGGCAGTAGAAGGATCGTAACGTTTAATCAACGAAGATGGTACGGAAGCATGCGATAACATGTGCTTCCGTACCATTTTGTGCAATTCAGACGGACATGTAATGATTGGGATTGGTGAACAAAAGCGATGACATTGATAATGATTTTCAATTATACTGGAATAGAGGAAGGGCAGGACATTGAAGGAGTGAGCGGCCATGATCGACAGGCAAGAGATGATTCGTTACTATACACCGGAGATGGTAGATGTCGCTATGAAAATATGGATGCGTTCAGCGGTATCTTTAATTGATATAAGGTTTAGAACCATCCAGCGAAACAGCCCGCTAGAAAATTACCTGTTGCCAGCTAACATGTTTATCTATACACATGGAGCGCCAGTGAGCATACTGCTGAATCAGGAGCCTTATCGAACAGAACGGTATGGTTTATGTCATGCCGGTAAAGGAAGCTTGTTATCCATTGCTCCGGTTGAGACAGATGTGGATGCGTTTATGATTCTATACAAAGCAGACGCGCCACCGTTCTACAAGCGTAATCTGCGCAAGCTGATGGCAACGGTCAATCCGTTTAACCAGCTATATGGATTCGCCCCGACCAACCCCATTTTTTTTGTGGAAAAATTCCACCATATGCTAGAGTCGTGGAACACAAAAGTAAGTATGGATCAATTTTATGCCAAGGTTCTCTTGTATCAAGTCGTTCATCATGTGTATGTTGAATTGAAAAAAGGGGATATACGCTATATGGAGCCGGATTATGTGGAATGGGTCAAGGAGTATCTAAACAGACACTTTACTGAGCCCATATCGCTTCAAGCTCTATCGGATCGGCTTCCAATAAACAGGAGTGTTTTGGCACGTATGTTTCGCAAACGAGAAAATAGCAGCATGCAGGAGTACTTGATAAAGAAACGGATAGAGGCGGCCAAAGCATATCTAGTCGAAACGAATGCGTCGATACAAGAGGTTGCTTATGGAAGTGGATTTACAGACGAATTTAATATGATCAGAATGTTCAGAAGATATGTGCATGTCTCCCCCGGCGAATACCGTCGCAAAAGGTCAATGAATTGTATCAATAAGGACATTGATAATAATTATCAATCTCTATACAATGATGGAGGGCTGGATGATCTGGTCAATTATGATAGAGATGGGGAGTACAGCATGTTTGGACAATTAAGAAATAAGCAAATGATTGTAGCGGCTGCATTGTGTTTAATGCTGCTGTTATCGGCGTGTAGTGCAGGCACGACAACCAATAATGGCAGTGCAGCGAGCCAGACGCCTATACAGACACAGCAGGTTAAGGAAACATCGGATGGGGGGAATGCCGCCGAAAAGCAAACACGTATTATCAAGACGGTGTTGGGCGATGTTGAGGTGCCGACGAATCCACAGCGTGTTGTCGTTCAATATTTGATGGGGGATGTGCTTTCCCTCGGCATTACGCCAGTGGGCGTTTCAGATGCTTACGAAGGCGCTGCTTTTAGAGAGATGGTATCAGATTCCGTAAGTCTGGGAGGGGTTCAATCCTGGGATGCGGAAAGCGTCATGATGGTAGCACCGGATTTAATTCTCGTTATTAGCGAGGAAGACGCCAGAAAGTTTTCTAAAATCGCACCGACCGTTTTTATTCCACATGGTGAAATGACTCAGGATGAGCGTGTTACCTTTATCGGTGAGGTACTTAACAGACAGGAGGAGGCTGTTGCGGCCATTCAAGCCTATCGCAGTAATCTGGAGCAGGCAAAAGCCAAGCTTGCTAATGCCGGTTTTGATGAGTATACCGCCTCGGTGTTTGAAAGCATCGATGATGCCTCCATGGCCGTTCATGGAGACAAATATGGTGCAGGCAGCATCGTCTATGCTTCACTAAATTTGAATGCGCCTGAGGCTGTGCAAACTAATATTCTGGATAATGAATCTTACAGTGAGCCGGTGTCGTTTGAGGTTTTGCCGGCATATACGGGAGACTTTATTGTCCGTAACGTCTTTGAAGGCATGGTTGATTTATCCGGGAACGCCATATGGAACTCCCTTCCCGCAGTACAGAATGATCGTGTGATCGAAATGGAGTTTGGTTTGAATTACTATAGCGATATTTACTCCGCAACTGCTCAAATTAATCACGTAACGGACTCCTTGCTTCAAGCGATTAAATAGACTTGTCAGGTTTACCGGTTCCAGCAGAATAGTTATAAAAATGACCGCCCGGGAGGCGGTTTTTCGTTTTAATCCTGCCGTGACAGATCATCTCAAGCTGCATGTCACCAACTTCTGTCCCTTTTTTGTCATAACGAAAAGCACCCCCTATCGTTGTACATCGGCTCAAACACCAGGGTGCTTTTACAATGTCCACTATAAGGGGGGCGCTTCAGGCTTGTTAATATCTGTACAGGGGGTTTTAATTCATTTGTTTAGGTGGAACTCCAATATTTTATATTTCGATCATTGCTACCATTGCAATTTTGTAAAAAAAGTTGGAGTAATTTTTTTCGCGCTCTAGCCATACGCTGAGTAAGGACTGTTTCCTTTATGTGTAGCTTTAGTCCAATTTCTTTGTATGTATTTCCGTCAAAATAAAATAGACGCAGTAACTTTTGATAGTCTGGTTTTAATTCTTTAATAGCCTGATGCAGTATTTCATCTCGCCATTTGTTTTCCACTACTTTTGCCACACTGTCTTCCCCTGATAACTCTCTACTACTCAGGTATAAACCTTCAACTAACTTAGTCTCTTTATGTATTCTTCTTAAATAATCAATGGCAGTATGACGCGCTACCTGTTTGATCCAGGCCGGAATATTACTATTAGAAGGGAGCATGGGGCCTTTAGTGATCATTTTCATAAAGGTATCTTGAATCACATCTTCTGTGAAAGCATGCTCACGAAGCATGAAATATATATCGCGATATACGAACTGATAATAAGAGACGTACAACACCTTTTGAATTTCAATATTCAAGTTGTCAAATCGATTACGTATTAAATTGAACCATTGTTCCATCAAATTCCCCCTGTTTTGTTTATTCGTGAGCGACTAAGCAACGGGAAGCAGGGTACTTAACCTCGATTATACCTTATAATTAAATTTTATGTAAATATTGGTCGCTTTTAACTTCCGGTACAAGGAACAGCGGGGCTACGATTATTGGCAAATTATTTTTTTTGAAAAACGTTAGGTAAAGCCGTTTTTGGCGTTATATTAAGTAGACAATCCAGAAGAACAAGGCATATTTGAGTAAGAAGAGGGAAGGAGTGGATTTTGTTATTACGTCCAGGCTGGACAGCAAGGCGCTAAATTCACACGTAAATCATGGACTGGACGGTGATCGGCAAGTGTCAGGGATGAAGCAGAAAATGTACTAGGAGAGTGAATGAATTGAAGTTAAACCAAATGAAAAGTACCGTGACCCCGATTCCGCCTACCACTGCACCATGATCAAAGCGATCTCAGGGCTAGGTTTACTGTTCATCTGCGCCTATGTGTTTGTAGCCATCCATGAGAGCGTACTCGCTACCAAAGAGAAGGTGAGCGAGGTTCGCATCACAGGATTGTTTGGTACCTATGGTGGCTACTTGCAGCAGAACTATAGTTATGCCCTCATGATTATATTGATCTTATTGTCCTTCTTTGCATTGGTTCTGATTGTGTGGGGATGTTTCTTCGACCGGAAGTAAGATTTAGAATGCAGAGCATGCTGCACGCTAAAGAACATGGTACAATAATGAAGCCGCTCCTTAACGGCCCGGACGGGCATCAGCAGGAGCGGCTACCCTTGATTCTGAGCAGGAAGAGGTGGGGCATTATCCCGCTCGTATACTACATCCAGACCTCAGCGATTGGGCTGGGGATCACGCTAATTATTTCCTTCCATATGCTGATACATAATGCGGAGAGGAGCGCCTCCAGACGAATATTCTGGGGACTCATCCTCTCTAATATGCTGCTGCTCGTGCTGGAGCTGCTGCTAAATACACTTACGGGCAACAGCGCTGACATGTCCCGTACTCTATTGCCTGTTATTGTGTTTCTATTCTATATGATGAACCCGGTTCCCGAGGCCCTGTGGGTGTTATATCTGGATGCAATTATTCGGAAGAATGCGGCGGTTCCTGACAAGAGACTGGTCATAGCCGTGTCCATCCCGTTTATACTGAATCTGCTGCTATCCTTGCTCAGTCTGTCCGGCGGTCAACTCTTCACCATTGATGCGGACAATGTTTATCACCGCGGGCCGTATTTTGCCCTCATGCTGCTATGCTGCTACGGCTATCTGCTCTATATGCTCCTTCTTATCTATGTAAAACGCAAATCGCTGCAGATGAATGAACTCGTCGTATCTATCTTCGCCGCTTTGCTGCCAGTCGTTGCCGGTGCCATCCAGAGTCTGTTCTATGGGATCAGCCTGATCTGGATAGCGCTTTCCTTTTCCTTGCTTATTGCGTATATCAATCTGCAAAATGAACAGGTATATCGTGAACTCCGCGCGCTGAATCGGATGAAGGATGAATTTCTGGCGAACACCTCCCACGAGCTGCGTACCCCTCTGAACGGGATTATCAATATTACGAGTACTGTTATGGAGAGCAGCGTCAATACGCTGGATGACAGGCAGCGCCATAATCTGCGCATCGTCATCTCATCTGCCAAACGGCTATCCCGTCTGATTAATGACATTTTGGATATATCCAGCATGAAGAGCGGTGAGCTGCGCCTGCAAAAAAGCGCCGTACAGCTTCACTCGATCGTAGAGAGTGTTCTGGACATGCTCCGGCGGTCTGCCAGCAACAAGGAGACAGTGCTGATCAATCGCATTCCGCAGGAGCTGCCGCCCATTCATGTCGATATGGAGCGACTCTACCAGATATTCTATAATCTTGTCGGCAATGCGCAGAAGTTTACGTCTAGCGGACGGATCGAACTGGGAGCGGCTCTGGGAGAGCAGCAGGTGCAGATCTGGGTGGAGGATACCGGCTGCGGTATTCCTGCGGACAAGCTGGGGAGCATCTTCCAGCCCTTCTATCAAGTGGATGCGGGGCTGGGTAGAGAGACCGGAGGCACCGGACTGGGACTGGCGATTACGAAGAATCTGGTCGAGCTCCACGGCGGAACGATACAGGTGGTCTCGACAGAGGGACAGGGGAGCCGCTTCACCTTCACCCTGCCGATCAGCCGCACGGATCTAAGAGAGAGGAGCATGCAGCCGGAGCCTGCGCGTCAGCCCGCTGCATATGAAGTTGCCGTCGCTATGGAAGAGTGGTTCCCGACTGGCTCTGAGCCGGAGGAGAGACGGTATGCTGTTCTTGCGGTGGATGATGATCCGACGAGCCTGACGGCGCTGTATCACATACTGGAGCTTGAGGGCTATTATGTGAAGGCGGTATCCAGCGGAGAGGCGGCGCTGGAGGAGCTGCGGCACAATGGCAGCTATGATCTGATGGTTCTCGATGTGATGATGCCGAGGATGTCCGGCTATGAGGTGCTGGAGCAGATCCGCCAGCGGTTCGAGCCTGTCGATATGCCGGTGCTGCTGCTGACAGCCAAGGCCAGACCGGAGGACCTGCTGGCAGGCTTCGAGGCCGGTGCGAGCGACTACCTCTCCAAGCCGTTCGAGGCGGTAGAGCTGAGGGCTAGAGTGAAGACGCTTGTTCAGCTAAAGGAGTCGGTCAGCATGCGGCTGGAGACCGAGATGTCCTTCCTGCAGGCGCAGATCAAGCCGCACTTTCTGTACAATTCGCTTAGTGTGATTGCCGCGCTGAGCACTCAGGAGCCGCAACGGGCAGAGCAGTTGCTCTATGATCTCTCGGATTATCTGCGCGGCAGCTTTCAATTTGACAACTACGAGGGAGTTACATTTCTGTCGAGTGAGTTGGCTACGGTGCGCGCCTATGTCTCCCTGGAGCAGGCTCGTTTCCGTGATACGCTGCATGTCGTCTTCGATGTAGATGACGAGATTGACATTCCGATTCCGATGCTGGTCGTGCAGCCGCTGGTGGAGAATGCGATCCGCCATGGCGTGTCCAAAAAGCCTGGCGGCGGTGTGGTCAGCCTAAGCGTGCAGCGCGGCAGCGGCAACACGGTCATTACCGTCGCGGATAATGGTGTGGGCATGACGGAGGCGACATGGCGCGAGCTTCTGAACGGCCAGGTGCCCGGTCAGGGAGTGGGGCTGCAAAATATACAGCGGCGGATGATTGTCCGCTATGGGCATGGACTGGAGATACAGAGCGCTGTGGGTGCAGGCACATCGGTAACACTGCTTATCCCGGATTGATGAGGTGGAACTATGCGTACTATTCTGGTAGACGATGAACCGTTTATTCTAGAGAAGCTGGAGCACATGCTGAGGCAGCATGAAGCGTTGGAGGTTGTGGCGGCCTATACCGACCCGCTGCAGGCACTGGAGGAGGTTCACTCCACCCGGCCAGACTGTGCCTTTCTCGACATCGAGATGGCTGGACTCAATGGCATTGAGCTGGCAGAGCAGCTTGCTGCTGCCTGCTCCGGGCTTCAGGTTGTGTTTGTGACGGCGTACAATCACTTCGCCTCGCAGGCCTTCGATGTCAATGCGATCGATTATTTGTTGAAGCCGATTCGTCCTGAGCGTCTTCATCATGCGGTGAACAAGCTGGTGCAGAGAGAGGCCCAGCTACCCAGGCAACCCGAGCATAGCTGTACAATTCGCTGCTTCGGCGCGTTCGAGGTGATTGTGAATCATCGGCCGATCAGATGGAGCCGTTCGCGAGCAAGGGAGCTGCTGGCCTATCTGCTCCAGCACGAAGGCAAGTGGATCTCCAAGTACAAGCTGTGCGATGAGCTGTGGCCGACGTATTCGCCGGAGCGAGCGCTGTCCTATCTGCAGATCTGCCTGCATGCTCTACGCAAAACCTTGCGAGAGGCAGGATGTATGCAGATCGTCATCGACTACTCGAACAATAAATACAGCTTGACGGTGCAGACGGTGGATTGGGACTTGCGGAGCTTTGAGGAAGCCAGTCATGCCTTCAGCACCACGGGATCGCCAGAGGCTGCAGAGCGCGCCCTGAGATGGTGCAGGGCCGAATATATGGAGGGAGAGGACTGGCTATGGGCCAGCCTGCCCCGTGAATCATACATTATTCGCTATGATCGCTTGAAGCAAGCCATTGAAGAAGAGGAGGAAGTGGAGGAGGTCGAGGAGTAACGTCGTTATCTTCATGGAGCCAGAATTGTCCAGCTCGCGCCGCAGGCGGGGGCTTGCTTGGCGTGGAGCCGGGCCATGGGGAATACGGCTATGCTCGGCATGAGCTTGTAAGTAATTTGTAAGTGTCCCCCGATATAATGAATTCCGATAATGTGAATTGCGACATGAGGGGAGCAAATGTACACTATGAATCATTCATCCAAAGCGAAGCATACCCGTCCGTCAGTGAAATTGCCTGCGGCATTGCTGTCGGCGACATTGACGCTGCAGCTAGCCGTGCCCGGCATCGCGATGGCAGAGCCGATCCCGGCAGCCACCCCGACTCTCACGGCTATCGGAGACAACGCCAATAATATGGTGAGGCTGAACTGGACATCATCCCAAGCCGGACAAGAGTATTATATGGTGTACCAGAAGGAGACTGGCGGAAGCGAGCTGGATGAGTACCAATCGATACCGTTAAAGAAAGATATCAAGGTGTTGAACGTGTACCCGGATGTAGCTGGATCGGACGGCTTGCAGGCCTGGATGCAAACCTACGGCAATCCGAATGGCTATACGATGCAAGTGGACAAGATCGCGATGAGTGATTTTAACGGAGACGACAGCTCACGCAATTACGAGCATTACCTGGCGAAAAATCCGAACGGCTCATATAACTATGATGTGTTGTATTTTGGCGCATGGGATGTCAACAATCGCCATGACCTGATCGCCCGCTCTCATGCAGCCGTTGAAGCCTTCATTCAGTATGGTGGTGGCGTACTGGTTGGACATGATACAGCCAGCTTTAACCACCAATATTTTATTGACATCGCTCAGAAGTATCTGAACATGAGTGTTAATTTCCAGGAAGGCTATCCTAACCCGAGCATTCCGCCAACGGGCAGCGATCAGGTCATCATTCAACGCAGGGGCTTCCCGATGAACTACCCCTATGCGCTTGGTGATGTGGGCACGATCCTGAGTACGCCTACCTCGCACAGCTATTTTCAATTTGCCAGAGGCGACGTATGGTTCAAATACGCGAATATTAACTGGGGCTGGGATGTAGAATTGACGAGCTACGAGAATCAGAAGGGCACAAACAACTTCTACCTCACGACATGGAACAATGCGGCAATGATCCAGACGGGTCACAGCATGGGTCAGGCTAGAGAGGACGAGCAGAAGATTCTGGCCAATACACTCTTCTACCTGGGGCAGATCTCGACGGACAACAGCTTTGACGACCGGATGTCTCAGGACGTAGCGGCTCCTGACGCGGTGGCGGGATCGAGCCTTGTCGTGTCGAGCGGCAGCGCCGCGGGCAAGCAACTGCTGAGCTGGGCAGAAGCGGCCGATCATGGCAGCAGCTATAGCTACTATCTCAAGGCGATCTCCTATATCGACGGAACAAGCCGGGTATCTGACGAGACCGAGGCGACGGTGACGACAGGCGTTAAGGGCTATGCGATCAAGATAGACACGGACTCCTCTGACGTCGATCCAGGCAATGTGGTGACGACGACTACCAACAGCTTCGAGACGGAGAATCTGCAGCCCGGCGTGACCTATTATGCCCATATCAAAACGATCGACAATGCCGGCAATGTCTCAGCCATGGGAACCTTCTCCTTTGCAATTGATGCCCCGGTACTGACAGCCTCGTCAACCGACCCTGCAGGAGCGATCCATAATGGGAAGACGAAGCTGAGCGTAGCCGAGAGCATCCAGCCTGGCAACAAGCTGGTCTACTTCAATGCGGGCGACAGCAAAATCATCACTCCTGCAATAGGAGATGTGCTGAACGGCTATGCGGAGCTGCCAGCGAGCGGTCTGGTCGCAGCGGAGGATGGGGATAAGCTCGCGGTTGCCGAGGTGGATGCGAATGGCAGAGTGGTGCGCTTTGGATACACGAAGGCACAGGTCATTGCGTCAGCAGAGGGCCTGCCGGTAAGCTCTGTCGATCCGGCCGGGTCGAGCAATAACGGCAAGACACAGATGGTGGCGACTGCCAGCAGCGGCAAGCGGCTTGTCTATATCAACATGGGCACCGAGGCAGTCGTAGAGCCTGATGTTGGAGCTGTATTGACAGGCTATGCGGCGCTGCCGGAGAACGGCATCATCGCAGCGGTGCGCGGCGATCGGATCGGCATCGCAGAGCTCGATGAGGACGGGAAGGTTGTGCGCTTCGGAGCAGCGCGTGCGGTCGTATCCGATGAATCGGAAGCGACAGGTCTGGTCGCTACGGCGACTGCGCCCGTTGGCGCAGGCACGGAGGGCAAAACTCGTGTAGCCGTTAGTGCGACACCAGGCAATAAGCTGGTCTATGTGAATTTCAAGAATGCTGCGGCAAATGTACCGGCTACAGGCAGCAGCCTGAGTGGTCTGGGGTATGCGGAGCTGCCAGCGAGCGGTCTAGTGAATGCGGAGCAGGACGACCTGCTCGGTGTAGCGGAGGTTGATCCGTCCGGCAAGGTGGTGAAGTATACCACCGTGAATGCTGTCGTTGCAGCGGCGGGCGCAGCGAAGAATCTGGCGGTGGGCGCGCAGGATGCAGTCGGAGAGGATAGCGACGGCAAGACGCAGCTAACCGTTAACGTAAGCGCAGGGCGCAGGCTGGTCTATGTGAACTTTGGCCAAGGGCCGGCAGTTGTGCCGGCAGCAGGCGAGATGGTCGGCAGCACTTATGCAGAGGTGCCAGCGGGCGGTGCAGTTGCCGCCAAGCACGGCGATCTGCTCGGTGTAGCGGAGGTGGATGACCAGGGGCGTGTCATCCGATATGGCACGACGCATGCTGTGGTTGCTTCGGACAACGCGGCTGGACGCTTGCCGGCAGCAGCGACTGATGCGGTCGGCGCCGGCACGGACGGCAAGACCAAGATCGTCAGCAAGGCCGCGGAGGGCAATAAGCTGATGTATGTGAACTTCGGCGAAGGTCCGGTGCAAGAGCCGGGACGCGGCGATACGCTCGCAGGCTATCAGGAGCTGCCAGAGAATGGCATCATCGCTGCGAAGCCTGGCGATCGGATCGGCCTGGTAGAGATCGGGCCGGATGGCCAAGTCATCAAGTACGGTGCAACAGCAGCCGTAGTGGTGCCGGAGAAGGCGGCCAAGAACCTCCCGGTCGTCAGCACCGATCCGACAGGTGAAGGAACGGACGGCTACACGAAGGTTGCAACTGCTGCCGGCGTAACCGTAGCCCAAGGGAACAAGCTCGTCTATCTGAATGCCGGCGCGGGTACTGTCGCTGTGCCGGAGGCTGGAGCCGTGCTGAGCGGGTATACCGATATGCCAGCGAGTGGAATGATTGAAGCTGCTGAGGGCGATTATATCGGCATCGCAGAGGTGGACGGGGCAGGCAGGGTAGTGCGCTTTGGTACCACGAAGGCCGTAGTGGAGGCTGAGGCGGCAGCCAAAGGTCTGACTGCCAGTGCGAGCGACCCGGCAGGCGAAGGAACGGATGGCAAGACCAAGCTGGCGACCGGGACAGCAGCCGGTGAGGGCAACACGCTCGTCTACCTCAACTTTGGGCAAGGCGCTGTACGCAAGCCGAACGTGGGCGATACACTGAACGGCTATGCTACGCTTCCGGCTGATGGGGTCGTTCCTGCTGATAACGGCGACCTGATCGGTATCGCGGAGGTCGATGCGACAGGCAAGGTGGTTCGGTTCGGTGTGACAACGGCTGTGACACATGCCAATGCGGCGGCACAGGCACTGGAGGTAACCGCTAGCGATCCTCAAGGAAGCGCTAATGACGGGAAGACCAAGCTTCGTGCCCAGGCCACAGCGGGCAATAAGCTGGTCTATGTCAACTATGGTAGCGCACAGGTAATCGTTCCTAACACCGGCGAGATTCTGGCTGGCTACGTAGAGCTGCCGAAGGACGGGTTGGTTCGTGCGGCTCACGGCGATCACATCGCTGTGGCAGAGCTGGACGCATCCGGTCGTGTCGTGCGCTTCGGCTATGCCGATGCGATCGTTGTCCAGGAGCCCGTCTATTACAGCAGCGGAACGACAGTCACCGCTCCGGGCACTCCAGCGACCACTACCAATGGAGTGGAAGTGCTGGTCAATGGCAAGGTGGAGTACGCCGGTACTGCGACGGTATCAACGGAGCAAGGCCGTACACTGACGACGATCGATGTCGATCAGGCGAAGCTGCAGGCCAAGCTGGATGCGGAGGGCGTTGGCGCAGTGGTGACGATCCCGTGGCAGACGCCGTCGGAGCTGACTATCGGACAATTGACCGGACAGATGGTCAAAAATATGGAGGACAAGTCAGCGACGCTGGTGCTGCAGACACCGACAGGCGCCTACAAAGTGCCGATGAAGCAGATTCAGATGTCTGCGCTGGCTTCGCAGCTTAACCAATCAGCGAAGCTCGAGGATGTCAAGCTGCAGCTTCATGTCTCGCTGGTCACGCCGAAGGCATCGGAAGCGGCCGCGAAGCTGATCGCCCGTGCAGACGCTACCCTGATCGCGTCTCCGGTTACCTTCAAGGTCGAGGCATCCTATGCCGGGAAATCAATTGAAATCAAGGATTACAGCGTCTATGTCGAGCGGACGATTGCCTTGCCAGCCGATGTGGACCCAAGCAAGATCACGACAGGTGTTGTGCTGGAGGAGAACGGAACTCTCCGCCACGTACCGACCAAGGTGACGAAGCTGAACGAAACGTATTATGCACAGATCAACAGCTTGACCAATAGTGATTATGCCGTCATCTGGCATCCGTTGGAATTTGCAGATGTGGCGAATCACTGGTCCAAGGAAGCCGTGAACGATATGGGCTCCCGATTGATCGTCAATGGTGTGGGCGAGGGCCAATTCAATCCGAACGCGGATGTCACCCGTGCGGAATTTGCAGCCATTATCGTGCGCGGTCTGGGACTTCGTCTGGAGCAGGGAAGCGTGCCGTTCTCGGATGTTGCTGCCGGGAAATGGTATGCGGAAGCCGTGAATACCGCTTATTCCTTTGGGTTGATTACAGGCTATGAGGACGGCACCTTCCGTCCGCAAGGCAAGATTACGCGGCAGGAGGCCATGACGATCATTGCCCGCGCGATGCAGATTACCGGACTGAAGGGTAAGCTTGTGAGCGACGATCTGTCCCAGGTGCTGCTCGGGTACAAGGATGCCGATCAAGTCTCGGCTTGGGCGAAGGAAGGAGCCAGCCTGTCGATTGCTGCCAAGATTGTTAACGGCAGAACAGCAGATACGCTGGCGGCAGGAGCTTATATAACGAGAGCTGAGGTTGCGGCTATCGTACAACGGCTGCTGCAGGCTTCAGAGCTGATCTAAATGTGCAGGGCGTGAAGGCCAGCATAGAGAGCAATACAACACATCGTTCTAGAAGGGGCTGTCCCAAAAGTCATAAATGACTGAGGGGGCGCCCCTTCTTGCTGTTGTGGCGTATAGAGAGATAGGAGGAATAAAAGCCTGATAGGAGCCAAGCTGTTCGTGCTTATGGTATCCTATGGCAGAGAGGAAGACTAGAGCTGATTGATTGAAAGGACAGACCACGCCCATGAACGAGCTAATCTGCGTAGGCAACGGCTACAAGCCGCCCAATAACCATAAGTGGGGGCCGGGAGTACGCGATGTATATGCCCTGCATTATATTATGAGAGGCAAGGGGACGTTGAAGACGAGGCATACAGTCTTTACGCTGTGCGCCGGGGAGAGCTTCATCCTATTCCCGGAGACTGAGATCTATTATTACCCGGACCCCGCCGATCCCTGGGAGTATGTGTGGATAGAATTCAAGGGTAATGAGGCGCAGCGGCTGCTGTCCATGACGGAGCTGACGCGGGACAAGCCGACGGTTGCCCGCGCCCCTGTTGATCTGGCGCCATTGTATCGCATTATGGACAATATGGAGATGCAGCGCTATGAGAAGCTGCGCTCGGGGGCCAAGCTGCGGCTGTTATTATCGTACTATGCGGAGTTCTTCCCCAAGCCTGCGATGATCTCCCAGCCCGATTATGTGCGCTCTGCCAAGGCCTATATTGAGAATAACTACTGGCGGTTGTCCGTCACAGTCTCCGACATTGTCGGAGCGGTCAATATCGAGCGCACCTATCTGTTTCGTCTGTTCAAGGAGGCGACAGGACGGTCTGTCTCGGCCTATCTGACCGCTTACCGTATGGAGCGTGCATGCGAGCTGCTGCGGTCATCGGAGCTGGCGATCAAGTCGGTGGCCTACTCCGTCGGCTATAAGGACCCGTTGTACTTCTCCAGAGTGTTCAAGAAGGCAACATCCTATACCCCAATGGCGTACAGGATGCTGCAACGAGTACAACGCAAGCACGACTAGCGAAATAGAACACAATGACCAGATGCGCGAAAGTAGGCGATCAGCTTCTCGATCGGCTCCCGCCCGCAATGCAGTTGGACACCCAGACAATCGATGCATAGAAACTCGCGCGCTGTACGCGAGACGAGCTTCATATAGATCGCTACCTCATCCGCCGCTAACGGAGCCTCGCACTTCATGCACGTTCGATAGAAGCTCATTTTACTTCACCAGCTTGGCCCGAACCACGAGACAGTCATGGGCTGGAACGACCGGGCTGTACCGTTCGCGGAAGGTGCCCAGCTCCTGATGTGTCCAGCAATCGTACAGTGACAGAGAGAAGCCTGAGGCATAAGGAAGGCCGAGATCCCAGAACTGGAGCGAGATTTCCCGCTGGTCATCGCTCAGGTTGAAGAAGCCGATCGCCAGATCACCGTCCGTCAGCACCTTGACGAGCATGAAGACATCATCGGTATGGAACCATTGCGGCTCAGGCTTGATGCGATAGGCTCCGCGGCCTTCGACATCCTGATTAATCGCGATGAGGTCGCGGTTCAGCAGAATATCCTTGGTGGCCGGATTCGCCTGGCGAATATCGCATCCGATCATCAGCGGCGAGCCCATCAGACTCCACAGCGAGAAGTGGGTCTTGTACTGGGTATCGGTGCAGCCGCCGATAGCGCTGCCGATAAAGCCATTGTTACTGCCGCCGTACATGCCGACCACGAGCATGTCCATATCATTATGGCAGAAGGCGCCGGTGTAGCACTGCTTGTCGAGCTGCGAGATCGCCAGCCGTTTGATCGATTCCCAGCTATCCTGTATATCTCCGGTCGAGCGGTACATATGCGCGCCGGATTCCCGTATCCAGCTATAGACCTGATCCTCTCCCCAGTTGCAGGCGGAGAACAGAATCTCCCTGCCGCAGTTCTTGAGTGCCAGGCTCATCCGCTTGTACAGCAATTCTCCAGACATATGGCGCGGCTTGAAGCAGTAGTCATACTTCAGGAAGTCGACGCCCCACTCCGCGAGCCGCTTCGCATCCTGGAACTCATGCTCGAACCCGCCCGGATACCCGGCACACGTATGGGTCCCCACACAGGAATACATCCCGAACTTCAGCCCCTTGGAATGAATATAGTCGGCAAGCGCTTTCATCCCGCTGGGGAATTTGGCCGGGTCGGCGACGAGATTGCCGTTCGGATCACGTTCCTTCAAGCTCCAGCAATCATCGATCACGACATATTCATACCCGGCATCCTTATAGCCCTCGGACACGAACCGGTCAGCGACATCCCGAATCAACTGCTCATTAATATCCCAGGTGAACGTATTCCATGAATTCCACCCCATGGCAGGGACAAGTCCTAGCGGCCTGGATTGATTCATATGAAGCAACATCCTCTCATTTGCCTGATGCAGGCGGATTGTATGACTTACTATTATGGATTAAATCATAAATTTCCCCCTTGGAATATGGTCTGAGGTTGCTTTGATATGGACTCATGTTGTATTTGCTCGCTCCGCGACCCTTCGCAGCAGGAGGGAGAGCGGAAGCGACACCGGGCGAGTAGTCAAAAAAAGAACGTCAAAAGTAAAAGAAGTGTCCCTGGAAACTGTCGCGCCAAAGCTGCTGGCGCAGCGAGTAAAGAAAGGTACAGGATTTGTAAAATGCGTTGATTTCAACCTTTCTCCATATCGCCTAAGATAAAAGAGCAAACAGTACACAAATGGCATAGGGAGGCTTGCATGGTATGAAAAACAAAATGATGCTGCTCATGCTTACCGTTATTCTGGGCGTGACAGCGTTGGCAGGATGTTCAACTCAAAATCAGGGAGCGGTCAATAAGGAGAATCCGCCAGCGCCCGCCAACACGACCCAAAAGGATAATGAGGGCGCCGCATCCAATAAAGGAGACGTTACGCTGCGCTATGCGGTGTGGGATTCCAATCAGGCCAAAGGACTGGAGACGATGGCGGATGAGTTCGAAGCCGCTAACCCAGGGATCAAGGTGAACATTGAGGTCGTTGGCTGGTCGGACTATTGGACGATGCTAGAGGCCGGTGCGACGGGCGGTTCCCTGCCTGATGTATTCTGGATGCATTCCAACGAAATTTACCGTTATGCCTCCAATGGCATGCTGATGAACCTGAACGACCAGATCAGCTCCAGCGATAAGGTGGATATGAGCAAGTTCCCGGAAGGCATTGTGAAGATCTACAACTTCGAGGGCAAGCAATACGGGGTGCCGAAGGATTTTGATACGATCGGTCTGTGGTACAACAAGACCTTGTTCGATGAAGCGAAGCTCTCCTACCCGGATGAGACATGGACATGGGATGATCTGTACAACGCAGCGAAGACACTGACCAAGGATGGCGTCTACGGCTTTTTGGCGCCGCTTCACAATCAGGAAGGCTACTATAACTTCGTCTATCAAAACGGCGGAACCATCATTACCGATGACAAAAAATCCGGATATGATGATCCGAAAACAATTGCAGCACTGGATTACTACGTGAAGTTCGTTCGCGAAGGACTGTCGCCGGAAATCTATGGAGATGCCGAGCGTGGCGAAGCGCTGCAAAATGGATTGGTTGCGATGGGATTGTTCGGTTCGTGGAACCTGTCCGGCTTCACAGCCAACGAATTCATCTCCAAAAACTTTGATGTTGCGGTGCTGCCTAAGAAGGAGCGTCAAGCCTCCATCTACAACGGCCTGGCGAATGCGATCGCGCATAATACAGAGCACCCAGAGGAAGCGTGGAAATTCGTCGAGTACCTCGGCTCCAAGGAAGGTCAGGAGAGACAGGCACAGTTGGGTGTTGCCATCTCCGCTTATGAAGGAACGGCAGAGCAATGGATCTCCTCCAACAAAACCTTCAATGTCAAAGCGTTCGTCGATATGGTGAGCTACGGTGTCATTCGTCCATACTCGAACACAACGATTGTCTGGGAAGACAAAGCATATGAGGCGCTCAAGCCGGCATTCATGGGTCAAGTCTCGGTTGAAGAAGCAGCGAAGAAAGCAGCGGCTGCGATGAATGAGGCGCTTGCGGCGGAGTAAGCATCAGGCATGAACGACTGCCGCCCTGGCTAAAACAATCCAAATGACGGTAACCCTGCGAGGTTACCGTCATTTAGTAGGAGAGAAACAGATGAACATAACCAGCCGAAAAAAAGTGTCGAAAAGCCAGCTCAATATGTGGTTATGGGGTTGGTTCCTGGTCGCGCCTACGATGATCGGACTAATCGTCCTCAATATTATCCCGATTTTCCAGACGGTCTATCTCAGCCTGTTCAAGAGTGGCGACTTCGGCAAGGGAAATCAATTCGTCGGGTTGGATAACTATGTGAAAATGCTCGGGGACGCTCAGGTCGGGCATGCCGTCGGCAATACCCTGCTGTATACATTGCTCGTCGTCCCGCTCAGCATAGCCTTCGCGATGGTGATCGCTGTGCTGCTCAATGGAAAGCTCAAAGGTAAGTCTGTATTTCGCACCATTTACTTTATCCCGATGATCGCGGCTCCGGCTGCTGTCACCATGGTATGGAAGTGGCTCTACAATCCGCAATTTGGATTAATCAATTATGTATTAGCTCAGCTTGGTCTGGGGCCTGTCAAGTGGACAACGGATCCACAGGTCGCTCTAATAGCGATCGCCATCATCGGCATCTGGAGTATTATCGGTTACAATATGGTTCTGCTGCTGGCAAGTCTGCAAGAGATTCCCCGTGATTTCTACGAGGCGTCCGATATTGATGGAGCGAGCAGATTGCAGCAATTTTGGGTCGTAACGCTGCCACTCGTGACGCCGACGCTGTTTTTCGTATTCGTGACGACGATTATCCAGTCGATGCAAGTATTCGACGTGATCTATATGATGATTGATGTGACCAATCCGGCGTATGACCGCACGGTATCGCTAGTCTATCTCTTCTACAACAGCTCCTTTAAGTACATGGACAAGGGCTATGGCTCAGCGATCGTCGTGCTGCTACTCGTGATCATTATGATTATTACGTATTTCCAGCTCAAGGCCGAGAAGAAATGGGTCAATTATATGTAGGAGGCAGATCAACATGGGGAAGAGCGGTAAAGCTGCGCGAGCAGCAGCCTACACATGCTTGGTTATAGGGGCTTGTATCATGATTTTGCCGTTTCTGTGGATGGTGCTCACCTCGCTCAAGACGGTGACGGAGTCGACATCGATGAATCCGTTCGTGATCTTCCCTTCGGAATGGAGATGGGAGAATTACGCAGAGGTATGGAAGCAGAGTCCGTTCTCGGCATTTTACTTCAATACGCTGGCGATGATGCTGCTGCGCATCGTGTGCTCTATACTGTTCAGCGCGATGGCCGCTTACGCCTTCGCCAGGCTGGAATTTCCGGGGAGGGGCTTCCTGTTCGGGATCGTGCTGTTTCAGATGATGGTGCCGACACAGCTCTTTATCATTCCGCAATACTTGATGGTGGACGCGCTTGATATGCGCAATACGATCTTTGCCCTCGTATTCCCGGGCCTGGTCAGTGCATTCGGCACCTTCCTGCTGCGGCAGTTCTTCCTGAATCTGCCCAAGGAGCTGGAGGAGGCCGCCAAGCTGGACGGGTGTAATATCGGTCAGACCTTCGTGAAGGTGATGCTGCCGCTAACCCGCTCCGGTCTCGTCTCACTGGGGATTTTCACCGCACTGTTCGCCTTCAAGGATATGATGTGGCCGCTTATTATTAATACGCGGACCGATGCGGCGACACTGGCATCGGCGCTAGCCAAGATTCAGAGTGCTTTCTCTGTTAATTATCCCGAGCTGATGGCGGCATCCGTGCTGGCGATCTGGCCAATGCTGCTGATCTATATTGTATTTCAAAAGCAATTTGTGGAAGGTATTGCTACATCTGGAGGTAAGTTATAGTCAGTTATCGCTGCTCGCACGTTGCCACTTGGGATAGTGGACACGTGCGGGCCTTTATATCATTTGAATCCAGAATACATATTGACGATCCAGTGCATGAGGAATATGATGAGAAGGGGCATGCCGCAATGATTGTGTTGGCGATGTCCTACCTGTATTCCTGCCGTTACTCAATAACCTGACATAGGTTGTGATTTGTATGATAAGAAGCCTGCAATTTATTAGTATTAAGACGAAGCTCATCGTCATTTTTTTGTGCGGCATTATTATCCCTCTATCGACGATTACTATTAATTCCTATTATACCTCTCAAAGCCTGCTGGAGCGTAAATATTCAGATTTGCTGCTGGACATTGCCAGTCAGTCTACAATTCGTATTGGGGAGTATTTGCGGGAGATCGAGAAGCTATCTCTTGTTGCCAGCTATGGCATGAACAGTTATGTATCCGCTTCCTCACACGAGGATTATCCGATTCAGGATTTCCTCCGTAATAGCGATGATCTGAATGAAAGCATCGTGTACCGGATGATGATGAATTATATTTTGCTCAAGGATCGCATTTTCTCCGTCTACATCTACAATCTGAATGGCGGCAAGGACATCTATATCAGCTCGAACCATCCGATCGACTACAACTACAGGGCGGTCAATGAAGAATGGTTCCAGCGCTTCCTGCAATCGGAGGACAAGGTTACGACGCTCAGTACGAGGTCTGACAAGCAAGTGCGGACGGAGAACCATCTGGCGATATTGCAGGCGCGCAAAATCTTCGATATTCATAATGGCAGGCTCATCGGCATGATGGTGGTGAGCATCGATGTAGATTTCATCAACATCATCAATGATCTGCTGCAGGAGGGCTTGCGCTCCCGGTTTGCGATCCTAGATGAGCGGCAGAACATTATTTATCATGCGGACACCTCCCTGATCGGGCGTCCCTTCTCGGAGAGCCTCCTGCCGATTGATACGACCAGCGGTGAAGGCGCAGCCAGGGAACGAGGTGTTATCCGTTCCGGCACGACCGACTATATTATGGCGAAGAGCTCCTTTCAATATTTGCCGTGGACGACGTATTTTTATATGCCTCTACATGAGGTGTCGGCCGAGGGCGATATTTTGCAGCAAAACCTAATCATTCTGGCCGCCTTGATGCTCGGATTCTCAGTGCTGCTCTCTTTTTACTCCTCGACGGTTATTACCAGGCCGATCAAGGCTCTTATGCGCAACATGACCTTGGTGGAGAAGGGGCAGTTCGAGCGGCTGCCGGCGATTAGCTCCCGTGATGAGATCGGCTTGCTGTCCCATCGCTTCAACCAGATGTCTACCGAGCTCAAGCAGCTCGTCGAGCGCATCCATCAGGAGGAGGCGGAGAAGGCGACAGCGGAGATTCAAGCGCTGCAATCGCAGATTAACCCGCATTTTCTCTACAATACGCTGGGAACGATCAAGTGGATTGCTTCGATGCAGCGTGCCGACAAGATCGTGGATATGACAGAGGCGCTCATCTCCCTGCTGCGATATGCTGCCCGATATGAGGGGTCTATGGTTCCCATACGCGAGGAACTGGACAATATTGATCATTACATGACGATTCAAAATGTACGATATTACAACCTGATTGAGATGGTCTACGAGGTGGATGAGGAGCTGCTGGATTATCGCGTGCCCAAGCTGATTTTGCAGCCAATCGTTGAGAATGCGATTTTTCATGGGCTGGGTGAATCGGAGGAGGATGGTCTCATTACTGTTCGCATCTTCAAGGAGGCAACGAAGCTTCATATTCAGATCGCTGACAATGGAAGCGGCATGGATCAGGAGACCCTTCAATCGCTGAAGGCAAGCATGGCGGCTCGGCAGGGACAGTCTTACGGGATCGGCGTGCGCAACGTCCATCGACGAATTCAGCTCTATTTCGGGGAGCAATACGGAATCACCTTCACAAGCGAGCAGGATGAGGGAACGACCTTCACGATTACGATTCCTTATGATCTGAAAGGGAGGAGCGAGGTTCATGTTAAGGCTGATAATTGTTGACGATGAGCTTCTTATGCGCATCGGCCTGCGATCGATGATTCAGTGGGAGGAGCATGGCTTCGAGATCGCAGGGGAAGCCTCCAACGGCAAGGAGGCGTTGGAGCTTGCGGAGAAGGTTGCGCCCGACCTGATTATTACCGATGTTCGGATGCCGGTGATGGATGGGCTGGAGCTGATCCGGGAGACCGGCAAGGTATTGCCGAAGTGCACCTATGTCATCTTGAGCAACTTCGATGAGTTCCGTTATGTGAAGGAAGCGATGCAGCTAGGCGCCTCCGATTATCTGATCAAGTGCGAGATCAAGCAGGACAGCCTCGTGCAGTTGCTGGGAAGAATCCGGCAGCAGCTCTCTGATCGCATCCAGCCGCAGTCTGGGGGGCAATTGCCGGATGCGGATTATCGGCAGAGTCTGGCCTACCTGAAGGAAGCGTTGTTCAAGGAGGCGATCAGCGGCTTGCAATCCGAACAGGACATTGCGGCCAAGGCCGGGCCACTGAACATTCGTCTTCGTCCCGAGGAGATGTTCATGCTCAAGCTGAAGATTGAGCAATTCGATGAGCTGAAGAAAAAGTATGTGGAGCAGGACGAGAAGCTGCTGCGCTTCTCCATTGTTAACATTCTGGAGGAGGTCATCCCCGGCAGGTGGAGCCGTGAGATCGTGGTGGAGAGCTCATCGGAGTACCTGCTGCTGATGAATACGAGCAGCAAAGGCGCAGACGCCCGCTCGGATATTGAGAAGCTGTGCGGCAAGATCATTCGCTCGCTGAAGGATTTCATGAATGTGCAGCTTACGGTTGGGGTGAGCACGATTGTGCGCGGATACCGCTACATCAAGCTCGCCTACCAGGAGGCTACGCTTGCCCTGCAGCAGCGCTTCTACGCCGGAGCGGGGCGGGTGCTGTTCTTCGACGAGATGGAGCGGTATCCCGCCCAGGCGAGCCGTGGCCTGGTGCTCAGCCGCAAGCAGGAGCAGGAGTATCAACTGATCATCGAGGGCAAAAGCGTGCAGCGGCTGCAGACGTTCCTGGAAGACATCCGGCTTGAGCTTGCACAGGAGAGCGAGGAGGATATTCGCAGCATCTATGTATCCTTGATCGAGTACGCCAATTCCTACTTTACCACCACTCTGCGCTCGCGCTATCTTGCCGATGACAAGTCGTTGTACGAGACGATTCTGGAGGAAGGAACCTGGGATGAAATTCATCAGCTTGTACATCGTTACATAATGGGGCTGTTTGAAAGCGAGCATAAAAATGGCGACCAGCAGACGTATGCCAATATGGCGATCCGCATTATGGATCGGTACTATAACGCTGATATTTCATTGCAGAGCGTAGCCAAGCAGATTAATGTCAATCCATCATATCTGAGCCGGATCTTCAAGCAAGAGACCGGAACGAACTTTGTCAATTATCTGATTGGTGTTCGAATCAGCAAGGCGAAGCTGCTGCTGGAGAACAAACAGTTGAAGGTGTATGAGATAGCAGAACAGGTGGGCTACCATAATTACTCGTATTTCAGCCGGATGTTCAGGAAGGTTGTCGGTGTTAGCCCGGAGGAGTACCGCAATTAACCCGATTCGAAGGCCGTTAGGAGGGAATCTGTGTGAAACGATCTGTCTGGGGAAGCCTCTTGGTCGCGGCGATTTGTCTGCTCCCTTCCTGTCTGTCCGCTAGCGGCATCATCGGTGATCAGGAGGGGAGCGGCAGCTTGAGTGCTGTGGAGGTCAAGCAGGAGCAGCCGCAGGTGACACTGCGGTACTCCAGCTATCTGCTGGATACGGCGCAGGCGGGCCGAACGTATTACAAGGCGATTGAGGAGTTTGAAGCATTGTATCCCAATATTAAGATTGAGACGGACTTTATTCAGAATACGTACTACACGGCCGGCATCAAGGCTCGATTGCTGGGCGGCGAGAAGCTGGATGTGTTCGATACGTGGTCGCCCAGCCTGTTCAACGAATTTTTGATGCTGGGGGAGCACATCTATCTCGATCTCACAAGCTCGGAGTTTCTGAAGGACTTTCTCCCCTCCTCTCTGGAGCCTGTTACGATAGGCGGCAAAATATACGGGGTTCCAGAGGTCATGCATAGCGATGGGCTCATCTACAACCAGACGCTGTTCGAGGGACTTGGCCTGGAGGTGCCGCAGACGTGGGAGGCGTTCATGGCGCTATGCGAAACCTTGCGTGATCAGGGTATTATTCCCGTCGCGCTCGATTCCGAGTGGTGGGTGCCGCAATTCATCTTCGGCTCCATCCTGTCCAGTAACGGCGCTGATGCGGCCTGGACGGCCAAGCTGGAGAGCGGCGAGGTGAAGGCATCGGATCCGATCTTCGTCGACGCGATGGTTAAGACGAAGCAACTGGTGACGAGAGGATATATCCCCGAGCAGTGGCTCAGCTTGAAGCATGAGCAATCCAAGGATCTGATCGGGAAGGGCAAGGCGGCCATGATTGCCGCGGGAACATGGGATGTTCCGAGCCTGATGGAGCGCAACCCGAATATGGAGCTGGGCTTCATGATTGTCCCTGGGGACGAGCGGGCGGTGCCCAATATCAATATCGGCACCTACCGGGTCATTAATGCGACGACTGCTCACCCGGAGGAGGCCAAGCAATTTGTGGCCTTCATGAACGGGCGAGTGAATCAGGAGAAGCTGGCGCTGGGCGCACTGGCCGTCCCGTCTGTGGTGAACTATGAAGCAGAGCATCCAAGCATCGAGAAGCTGGCCGCCGTTGTGACACGGAAGGACGCGGTTACCTTCTGGCCGCACTCGGTCTCGACAGAGACGCTCCAGGTCAAGATTTTGGAGGGGGTGAACCAGTATCTGCTAGGTGCGGAGCTGGAGGAGGCGCTGGCCATCATTCAGAAGGCCATTGATGATGCAAGGCAGGATGTTCTGGAGCGCTAGCGCATGCAATGTCGGTTCAAAAAAGGATAGAAACCCTAAAAAAATGAACATCGCCCCGGCGGGGGCAAGATGGCGCATGCAGGACGTAAAGAAAGGGACAGGAAGCAGTAAAAATGCTGAATGTCCTAAAACGCGAGATTGACTTATCCTATGTATGAAGACGAAAAAAATCTAAGAGGTGAGACGATTTTGAGATCCTATCTTAAGCGTTCGATGATCGCCATGCTGGCCATGTCGATCATGCTTCCGAGTACAATGGCAAGCGCTTCCACGGTTGAGGATCAACCGTCGCCGCAAGTAGCCGCCCAGGATTTCACGGTGAATGTTACGGCTGGAACTACCCCCCTGTACAGTTGGGAGTTCGATCAAGGACAGGTGAGCAGTGGCTCTGTGACCAATACCGTGAAGCCGGGAGAGAGCGCAGAAGCAGCTCAGCTACAGGGGAGTGCTGCTGTCGTCAACGATGACCTGCGTGGTCAGGTGCTCTCCTTGTCCGGTGGCGGCAACGGTACCGGCTGGCTGAAGCTGCCTGGCGACATGTACAAGAATGTGTCAGAGGAGCTGAGCTTCTCGGTATGGGCCAATATTGATCAGTCGGCCAGCGGCTATACACGGCTGTTGTCCTCTACAATTACAGAAAAAGGGCTCACCCAAAGTGGTGTGAGTGGATGGCAAGACCCTGAATTTATAGTCATTGCGGGCGGTGGGGCATTCAATAACCGCATCTATACCGGAACGAATACAAGCGCAGTTGCAAGCTATAAGGGAGATATTGTCTGGGGCAGCAATCCAGCCAGAGGCAAATGGCAGCATATTGCGGTGACGATGAAGAAGGACGGAAGCTATGCGCTGTATCTGGACGGCAAGCCGGTCGCAGTGAACGGCATAGCAACTACAACCAGTACATCCGGAGCGACGATTGCCAGCACGCTGGAGCGTCTCTTTGATCGCGACTATCTGGATGCATTGAAATTCAATGAATTCGGCAGATCGTTGTACAAATCCGATGGCGATATTCGCGGCAAGTTCGATGATATTCGCCTCTATAATGTCCAACTGTCGGCGGAGCAAATAAGCGCCTTGTATGAGGAGACGAAGCATGATGGAGCGGGACAGGCAAGACCAGCGAGCATCTCGGTAGATGTAGCTGACCGTTCGTTGGGCCAGGTGTTCCATGGTGCGGCAGGCGCGCTGTATGCAGTGAGCGAGCCGAATGTGCCGGACATCAACCTGTTGCTTCCGATCAAGCCTTCGCATATCTCTCAGAAACCGCCTAATGGCATCCAGCATGCGACAGGCGATGCGCTCAGAGTAGCGGATTACTTCTTCGAGGCAGGCGGCGAAGCGGTCAATATCGTGATGCAGGATTATTACCAGCATTGGTATTATCCATCCAGAACCGCGGAGGAGTACATTAACGAGGCTGTTATTCCGGTTGTGACCGCGGTCAAGGCATTCAAGGAGCAATGGGCCGCCCAGCATCCAGGCCAGAACCCGGATGAGAAGTTCATCTATATTCCGTTCAACGAGCCGGAGCAGAATAATACCCGTTATCCACAACTGCTGGCAGATAATCAGACGGGCAAAAGCTCCCGAGCAGTATTGAACAGCGACTGGCTAGCAGTCACGAAGAAAATTAAGGAGCTTGATCCCGGCGCTGTTATTTCCGGGGTGAACCTGACACAATACGGATCCAGAGTGTTCGAGGATTTCGTACCGTACTGTGTGGAGAATGATTGCTTGCCGGAAATCATCAGCTGGCATATGCTCTGGGACAAAGCCTTCAACCAGGCAGCATCCAATATTACGACCTTCCGGGCAGTAGAGGCGAAGTCCGCGGAGCGCTACAAGGAGCTGTATCCGGATCGTCCGCTTCCGTTCCCGCTCAAGGTTGATATTAACGAGTATGCGCAAACCTCAGAGATTGCGGTGGGCGGCTCACTGATCAACTATATCGCCCGTTATGATGAGCTGAAGATGAACAGTATGCTTCCATACTGGAATACATCGAACTCCTATGGTTCTCTGCTCGCAGGGCAGAACGAGCCGAACGGCGCATGGTGGCTGTACAAATGGTATGCAGATATGATCGGCGGCGACATGGGCAAGGTGGCTGTCGCTAATTCCCGCAATGATAATGATCCGTATGGTCCTGGCCTGTATGGTCTGTCCTCCATTCAGGATGACAAGAAGCAGGTGAGCTTCGCATTCGGCGGTACGAAAGGCGACAGCAAGATCGTCTTCAACAACCTGACTGGCAATGCGAACAGCCCTGCCTTCCTTGCAGGAGCCGAGCAAGTGCATGTGACGGTATGGCATGCGGGTTATACCGGATTGACGGGCTTCCTGGTGGAGCCGACACAAATTATCGATCGCAACTACGCGGTTAAGAATGGGGCAGTAACGCTGGATGTGAAGCTGGATGATTATACCTCCGCTTACTTTGCAGTCATTACCCCAGCCGTCCAATCTACATCGCAAGAGGTATGGTTCAGCCGCTATGAGGCGGAAGAGGCGCAGGTGCGCACAGGTGTATCCTTAGTTGACCATTACCCGCGTAAGAGCACTGGCCGTTCGGCATCGAACGGACAATATGTGCAAGGTATCAAGAACCAGGATAGTGTAGTGAAATGGACGAATATTACGGTGCCGACAGACGGCAGCTATCGTCTGGACATGATTGGCGGCAGCGGAGGGATAGCAAGCCTGCGCAACCAGTCGAATACTGGCAACGTCAATCAGCGCATCAATTCGGAGTGGTTCATCAAGATTGATGAGAAGCCGGCCTTCAAGGCCGTACTGCGCGCAGACTACAGCTTAGAGCTGCTAGGCGGCAACACCGTGTTTGTTGATCTGGAGAAAGGAGAGCATTCGCTTAGCATCAGCAAGTACAACCCGGATAATGGTGAAGTCGGTCAGGGTGAATCCACGCTGGATGCGATCGAGTTAACCTATTATGGCGGGATAGGCGCAGCCCCGAGCTATCGGGTGCAAGCGGAATTCGCTGAATATGATGCGGCGAAGGGACTGTCCAGAGGCAGCAGCATCGAGGGCTTCCAAGGCGCAGGCTATGTAACGGGCTACGGCCAGGACAGCGATGCGAATACACGGTTCGTTGTGAGCGTGCTGGACGATGGCATGTATGATGTGAAGCTGCGCTATGCATCGGCAAGCGCGGGCAATATCTCGCTGAGCCATGACCGCAAGAAGGTCACAGATATCCCGGTTGTGAATACGAATGGACAGTGGAATGAGGCAACCCTGCGCATGTTCCTGCGCACAGGGATCAACCTGATTGATGTGAAGTCTAGCGCGGCATTAAGTCTGGATTATGTCGATGCTTCCTTCGTTAACAAGAATGCGATCTTCTCGATTGAGGCCGAGGACGCATTCATCTCGGGAACTCCGGCTGGTTCGGAGCTGCCTCTGGTGCGCAGCGACGAATACGCGAAGTATGCATCGGGCGGCAAATATGTGAACGGCATTACCTCCTATGACAAGGCTGAACGCTATCTTGAGATTCAAGACATCGACGTGCCGGAGGATGGATTCTATAAGCTTGTTGTAACGTATGCGAATGGGGAGAGCGCGGGTACGCATGCCTATAACCCGGATGTGGTCGAGCGCTATGCACAGATCAGCATCAATGGCGCCGAGCCGCAAACGGTCTACTTCAAAAATACGGTCTCCTGGCAGCAATTTGCGACCCAGACGATCGATGTAGAATTGAAAGCCGGAAAGAATACGATTCGCTTCTCTAACAATAACACGTATAACGGTGGCTCCAACCCATACGGCGGAAGTGACCCTAAAAACTTCAAGCCATATACTTCGGTGCCTAACCAATATGCGCCAGCATTCGACCGTTTCGATCTCTATCCGCAAAAGCCACAGGCTGAAGCTTCCAGCTCGGCAGTGCTGACGGGTGAACAGACGGTGAACGTAGGCCAAACCTTCGAACTGGTCTATGGTCTGAAGCAAGTAGAGCATAATGTATACGCTCAGGACATCACGATCAAATATGATGCAGATAAGCTGCAACTGATTGGAGAGCCAGTGTCGCTGGATGAGGAGCAATTTGTCATTGTCGGCGGTGACCAAGGCACGGGATGGATACGTATTATCGGTACGAATCTGAAGGATTCCCAGACTCAGCCGAACCGCAATGTGCTCAAGCTGCAGTTCCAGGCTAAAAATGTAGTCGGAGCAACGACGATACAAGTGACCGAGGTTTCTCTGGGCGATGGTCAAGGCCCTGATATCCCGGTCGACGGAGCGGAGCATACGCTGCAGATTCGCACGAAGCCGCCAGTTGCGGTAGGCGACTTCAATAATGATGACAAGGTCAGTGTCGGCGACCTGGCAATGATGGCTAAAAATTACGGTAAGACGGATAAAAGCCCGGATTGGGAGCAAGTCAAGCAGTATGACATCGCTGTAGATGGAAAGATCGACATCGCGGACCTGGTGAAGCTTGCCAAGATTATTCTGAACAAGCAATAAGGAACAACAGGGGCATCAGCCGACTTGGTCTGGCCGATGCCCCTGGCGTTTGGATGCTGCAAAGGAGACGATATAAGTTGACAACCAAATGGATACCCTTGCTGCTGTCCGTCATGCTGCTGCTTGCGAGCTTTCCACAGCAGGCGTCTGCCAGCGAGCAGCCGGCATTTGCAATGACAAGCTCTGCTGCTGAGGTGAAGGTAGGCGACAAGATTGAAGTAAGTATAACGGGAAGCCATCTGCAGGATGTGTATGGGTTCGAGCTTCGGCTGTCGTATGACGCAGGGAGCTTGCGCTTCAGCGAGTCCTCCACCTCCTGGAAGGGATACACGGTGCCGCCGATCGTGGAGGGAGGCCAGGTGACCGTGGCGCATACGAAGATTGGCAATGTAGCAGGTGAGAATGGACAGGTAAGCTTCGCGAAGCTGACCTTCGAAGCGATTAAGGAAGGAGAGGCGGCAGTCCAATTGGCAGGCGTGAAGCTGGTGAACAGCCAAGTCGCGAGCACGACCGCGGAGCCGAAGCTATCGGCGAAGGTGACCATTGTGCCTGAGCGTGCTCCATCGGTCACGTTCAGTGATATACAGGGGCATTGGGCGGAGAAGGATATGCTGAGAGCGGCAGGCATGGGCTGGATTAACGGCTACCCGGATGGACGCTTCAAGCCTGAGGAGCAGGTGACGCGAGCCCAATTCACAACGATGCTATCCCGGGCGCTTGCGCTGACTGCGGCAGAGGGAACGACAATCGAGTTTGCCGATAAAGAGAGCATCCCGAGCTATGCGCGCCCTCATGTAGAGCGAGCCGTCACGGCGGGGATCATCACAGGCTTCGCGGATCATACGTTCCGGCCGGAGCAAGTCATCTCACGCGCGGAGATGACCGTTATGGTGATGCGTGCGCTAGGTCTCCCAGACAGTGGCAACGAAGCTCAGTCGTCAAGCTTTGCCGACGCAGAGCAGATTCCAAGCTGGGCTCATGCGGCGGTCGCAGCCGCTGCGGAACATGGACTGGCCAAGGGTAGAGGCGGCAACCGGTTCGTTCCTGATGGAACAGCGACGCGAGCGGAAGCGGTGACCTTTATTCTACGCATGCTGGACTATGCTCCATCTATTTGAAACATAGCGAGTGATGGAGAGGCAAGGCAATATCTAGGGCTGGTTAACGCTTAGCGTGGCCTGTCCCGCAAGAGCGTGCCCGAGCCGGAGGCAGTATGAACAGTTGCAGGCCCTGAAGGCGGCCTGCAACAAGCTGTTGGTAGAAGCCAAATGGCATGCGGATAGGTTATTATTGTAGATTATTCCATCCCGGTTCATGACGGGATGGAATTTTTTTTACTATAGCAGGACTTTCTTGTTGTACGCCCAGTAGTGGCATCAGAAATTCATTAATTTGACGGGTTATTCTATTCCTAGGAAAATGATATACTGGAGGTTAAGTCCTGTATGTGGGTAATATTCCATCTAAGGAAATTTATACGTATCTAGTGAGGAGGGAATCCCTATACTACCAAATGAACCCGCGTTCATCCTGGAGAAACGGGGGGTTGCTGCGCATGCTGTTGTAAGCTGGATGCTCTGCGATCGACGGTTGGATGGCGGATTCGCTGACCGTTATCTGGTCTTGACCCGCGAGAGTCTATACATCGTGGCTGGCGATCCTACACGGTCAGAGAAGACGTTCAAGGGTTATGTCGCCACGCGCAAGCAAGCCGCGGAGATAGCGTCTGATCCTTCTGTTACTTGGACGGTGGAAGAGCTGGTCGTGGAACAGATTGAATCCGCTTCCATAGTGCAATTGGTGGCATCTGGCATGCTAGTGCTCAAGATGCAGCAGGAAGAGACAGTAATTGGAGCGTTCACCAATGGCGAGATGAAACGGGCGTCCGCATTTATACAGGCATTAGAGAAGCTGAAGAGCCATCAGACGATCGAGCTGGAGCCTTGGCAAGAGGAGGGGGGAGCAGCATGTCCGAAATGCGGCATGATCTACCCGGAGGAGGGGCGGAGGATCTGTCCCAAGTGCATGAAGAAGCATGCGATCTTCATAAGGCTGTTGTCGCTGGCGGGTGTGTACAGAGTCTCGCTCCTGCTCATCGTGGTCTTCATGCTGCTGAATGCAACGACGGCTCTGGTCGTTCCCTATTTTCAAGGCACGGTGCTGTTTGACCAGGCACTGGCCGGAGCGGGCACATTCGCCGGACAGATTGGGACAGTCATTCTGATCATTATTGTCTTCCGCACGTTGTCGATGGTATTCGGGGTCTTGTATGGCGTGTTGACCGCAAGGCTGGCGGCCAAGGTCGTCTTCGACCTGAAGTCGGCTGTGTTTGCCGCAATGCAGCGCTTATCGTTGCACTATTTTATGCGCAGGCAGACGGGGCATCTGATGACTCGGGTAAATAACGATGCACAGGAGCTGCAATATTTTTTCGTGGATGGACTAACTTATTTTATCGTCAATGCGATGAATATTATCGGTATTCTCGCTGTGCTGCTGTGGATGGATTGGCGGCTGACCCTGATCTGTCTGCTGCCGATGCCGCTCGTTCTCTGGCTCATGCATCGGGTATTCCCTACTCTATGGAGGCTATCCTGGCGGCGGCACCGCAGAAGGAGCGCGCTGAACTCGATTATCAGTGACTCGGTGAGCGGCTCGCGGATTGTGAAGGCCTTCGGCAAGGAGGGGATGGAGATTGGACGCTTCGGGCGAGCCAACGGCGCCTTCTCAGGCGCGGAGCAACGCTACAACACCTGGAGCGGAACGATATTTCCGATCCTTAATCTGCTGACGCAAATGGGAGGTATCCTGATCTGGGCGTTCGGCGGCTGGCTGGTCATGCAGGGGCAGATGGCATTCGGCGCGGTGCTGACCTTCGTGGGCTACATGGCAATGCTTTACGGGCCGATTCAATTCATGAACAATATTGTCGACTGGTGGTCGGGATGCATGGCCGCGGCACAGCGCATCTTCGAGATTCAGGATGCCGTGCCTGATATAGTAGAGCGCCCCGGAGCTGTAGACCTGCCACAGATGAGAGGCGATATTGAGGTGGAGCGTGTCTCCTTCGGCTATGAGCCGAACAAGCTGATCCTGAAGCAAGTATCCATGAAGGTGCAGGCAGGTCAAATGATCGGCGTCGTCGGTCACTCGGGAGCAGGGAAGTCGACACTGGTGAATCTGGTGTCCCGGCTGTACGATGTGACCGAGGGTTCGGTGCGGATCGATGGCATCGATGTCAAGGATCTGACTACCGCTACACTGCGCCGCCATATCGGCATCGTATCTCAGGATGTCTATGTGTTCTCGGGCAGTATCGCCGAGAATATCGCCTATGCCAACCCGGAATGCTCCATGGAGGAATTAATCCGTGCGGCCCGCATCGCCAAGGCGCATGACTTCATCGAGAAGCTGCCTGACGGCTACGATACAAAGATCGGCTCTGGCGGCTATAGTCTCTCGGGCGGAGAGAAGCAGCGGCTGTCCATTGCCCGGGCAGTGCTCCACAATCCGAAGGTGCTCATTCTGGACGAAGCGACGGCCTCGCTCGATACCGAGACGGAGCTGCATATTCAGCAAGCGCTGGATGCGCTCATTAAGGGACGGACGACCATCGCTATCGCTCATCGTCTCTCCACGCTGCGCAATGCCGATTATCTGGTCGTCATGGATCAAGGGACGGTCGTGGAAGCCGGAACGCATGACGAGTTAATGGCACAGGACGGGAAGTATCGGGAGCTTGTCCGCAAGCATGATGAAGCGCTCAAGATGAAGGAGGAGATTGTAGCATGACTGTGAATACACCTGAAGGAGCGGAGCTGGCGGATGCTGCGGCTATCCTCTATCTGACAGAGGACAATGCAGCGTTCCTCGAGACGAAGGGCGGTATGCTGTCAGTTCGGATCGACAGCAAGGAGCATTCGCCTGTCTATGTGCACAGCTCCTTTCCCCATACGAATCGTTATGCCTTCCTGTCGATTCGCACCGCGGATAATAAGGAACTGGGTATGATCCGCGGGCTTGACGATTTCTCCCCGGAGACGGCCGCGCTACTGGAACGACAGTTGAAGATCCGTTATTTTGCACCGGAGATTACGAGGGTGATCCGTGTGAAGGAGGAGTTCGGCTATGCCTACTGGGAGGTGGAGTCGACGGCCGGGCGCTGCCGCTTCACCGTGCGTGCGGGCGGTGACCATGTCAAATTCGCTGCCGCGAATCGTCTCCTGATTACCGATGTGGACGGCAATCGCTTCATTATTCCAGAGCTTGATCGGCTCAGCAGCAAGGAGTATCGGCTGGTCGAGATGCAGCTCTGATGATGAGGTGATCCATGTGCCAGCGGCAATACGCATCTTCATATCTCATCAAGGAGGGCGAGAATGAATCTGAATTACAGACTCCCGGAGCAGGACAGGGCAGCGGCCGAGCGAGCAGTGGGCGGAGAGATAGCCTACTGTGTCCCGGCGGACTTGTCGCTGGAGGGGCGAAGGACTCCGGGCTATCTGGTGATAGGCGGCAGTCGATGGGCGTATGTAGAGAACGGCGTGGCGCAAGAGGGGGGCGAGATTGGGGCGGCTGCCCACTACAAGCTGGTGTCGCTTATCGGCAATGCAGTGCTGGAGGCGGAGGAGGACGGTGCCAGGCGCATCATCGTCAGGGCTACGATGCGGCATGCGGCCAGATATGGTTATATCGCCCAGATTCTGAACGATATAGCGGCCCGGCGCCCTGTTCGCATCTATAATGACGAGGAAGAAACGATGTGCGCTTCATGCGGAGGAACATTGGTTCCAGGCACGCGCATCTGCCCACAATGCATGAACAAGGCAGCGGCATTCAAGCGACTGCTGGCGGTCTCGAAGGGGCATTGGCGGCAGTTGGCGCTTGGCCTATGCGTCCTGATCGCCGCTTCGGCGCTGGCGATGGCCGGGCCTTACTTCCAACGGCTCATCGTTGATGCTGCGCTGCAGCCCCCGGCAGGACAGGAAGCCAGTATCCGCCTGTTCGTTCTGGCGATTGTTGGCATGCTGCTCACGCTCGTCTTCGGCGAACTGCTCGGTATCGTCAGAAGCCGGTTGATGGCCAGAGTCAGCTCAGGCATCGCAGCAGACCTGCGGCAGATCGTATTCGAGAGACTTCAACGCCTGTCGCTCGGCTATCTGTCTTCCCAGCGCGCCGGAGACATCATGAACCGGATTACGGCGGATACCGACCGAATCCGTCATCTCATTCAGGAGCTATGTACGACGGCAATCTATCAGCTCATCATTCTGGTTGCCTCTGCTACGCTGCTCTTTGCCGCGGATTGGCGGCTTGCGACCGTTGTATTGCTGCCAGCTCCCTTCGTTGCTTGCTTACAATATTATATCTGGAGACATGTGTTACACAGACTGTTTCACAGGCAATGGCGCATCTCCGACACCGCCAATTCCTTCCTTCATGATGTGCTGAGCGGCATCCGGGTGGTGAAGTCGTTCGGCAAGGAGGAGCGGGAGGTGATGAAGTTCCGGGACTACAACAGCCAGTTCGCCGCGGCAACGATTCGTACCGAGAAGCTGTTCAGCATCCTGTCCCCTATAACGAACTATCTCATCCAGCTTGGGCAGTTCTTCGTGCTCATGATCGGCTGCTACATGATTATGAGGCGTGAGATGAATGTGGGCGAGCTGATCCAGTTCAGTGCGTATGCTGCGATGATCTTCGGGCCGATCTCCTGGCTGATGTTCATGCCGCGCTGGGTAGCCAATGCCGCAATCTCCATCCATCGGGTGTTCTCGGTCATCGATGAGCAGCCGGAGGTGGTCGAGGCGAAGGAGGCGGTGCAGCATCGTCTGCGCGGCTCGGTGGTCTTCTCTGGCGTCTACTTCGGCTACAAATCCTATGAGCCTGTTCTGAAGGATATCCATCTGGAGGTGAAGCCGGGAGAGATGATCGGACTGGTGGGGCACTCCGGTTCGGGAAAATCGACGATGATCAACCTGATATCCCGATTCTATGATGTGAATGAAGGAGCGATACGGATCGATGGCATCGATATTCGCTCCATCCGGCAGGAGGATCTGAGGTCGCAGATCGGGGTGGTGCTGCAGGAGACGTTCCTGTTCAGCGGGACGATCGCGGACAACATCGGCTATGCGAGGCCAGATGCACAGCCGGAGGAGATTATTCAGGCAGCGAGGATCGCTAACGCGCATGATTTCATTGTGCAGCTTCCTGACGGGTATGATACGCGGCTCGAGGAGAACGGGAACAATCTGTCGGGAGGAGAACGTCAGCGGCTTGCGATCGCAAGGGCAGTGCTGAGTAATCCGCGCATCCTCATTCTCGACGAAGCCACAGCATCACTGGATATTGAGACCGAATCCTCGATCCAGGAGGCGCTGCAGCGGGTGACGCGCAGTCGAACCACGATCGCGATTGCCCATCGGCTCTCGACCCTGCGCAACGCGGATCGGCTCGTCGTGCTGGAGCAGGGACGGATTGCCGAGGTAGGGACGCATAACGAATTGATGGAGCGGCAAGGCATCTATTATAGGCTGGTCACCGCCCAGCGCGGCATGTCCCGCAAGAGCGGCGAAGACAATGACTTGTCAGCACAAGCGATCGGTTGAGCGTATTCTTGTGGAGATGGCTTGAATTATGCTATGATGGAAATATTCTATGTACCAAGGAGGTGAAGGTAGGTGAATCACGCGATGGTCAACAACCGTATTAGCCAGTTGGGTCTTACCCTGTCTGGCATTATCCACACATCTTCTGCGAACGGGATCAGTCTGTCCATTTTTCAACATACGTTTGAACCATTCGCGAGAAGACGCCTGCCTTGACCACAACGGATTGTTTGATTATCCATGAGGGCCGCGCGCTTATTGCCGCGGCTCTTTTTGAATATATAAGCATTTATAAGTGCTGATCGCCTTATATGAGCTTCTATATCTACGCGAAACGAAGCTTAGCCCGTCAAGGACGGCGACAGCCGTTTACGCTTGTGTGCTTGCCGGCAGGGTCTCTCCACTAACCAGGAGGCTCCTATTATGACGATTATTCATGTACAACATATTAAGAAGTATCATGCGGCCCATCTTGTATTAGAGGATGTGACCTTCCAATTACAGGCCGGGGAGAAGGTTGGACTGATCGGCCGCAACGGCAGCGGCAAGTCCACCCTGCTTCGGTTAATCTCCGGTATTGACCAGCCCGACGCTGGCCTGCTGACGTTGCGCAAGGAGCTGCGCATTGGATATCTACCGCAGGTTCCAGCCCATTTTGAACAGATGACAGTCTATGGCGTCTTGTCCTATGGCTATCGTGAGCTGATTCAGATCCAACAGGAAATGGCTGCGCTGGAGCGGCAAATGTCGGAGCCGGAAACGGCCTCCCGGCTTGATGGGATGGAGCGGCTGCTCAACAGATACGCTCTCCTGCAGGAGCAATTCGAGCATGGCGGCGGCTATGATATGGATACGGTCATCGATCAGGTCGCTGCTGGTCTGCGTATAGACCGCAGCGATGACGGGCGCAGCTTCGGCAGCTTGTCCGGCGGGGAGAAGACCCGTATTCTGCTGGCCTCCCAGCTTGTGGTGCAGCCGGATGTGCTGCTGCTGGATGAACCGACGAATCATCTGGATTTGCGGGGAGTCGAGTGGCTGGAGCAGTATATTCGCACCTGTGGCTGTGCATGTATCATCGTCTCGCATGACCGCTATTTTCTGGATGCTGCCGTTTCGAGAATCATTGAGCTGGAGGACGGGGAGGCTCAGCTATACTTCACCAATTACAGCGGCTATGCCAAGGAGAAGGAGGAGCGGCTGCTGCAGCAGTTTGCCCAATATCAGGAGCAACAGAAGGTGCGGAAAAAAATGCAGGAAACGATTCGTCAATTGGAGGAATGGGGGCGGATCGGCGGCAATGAGAAGTTTTTCAAGCGGGCAGCCTCTATTCGCAAAGCGCTGGATCGTATGGAGCTGGTGAAGCGTCCGGTGCTGGAGCGGAAAACAGCCGAATTTGCGCTATCGCAGGTGGAGCGCTCAGGTCGCAAGGTGATGGCCTTTCATGGACTGACGAAGCAGTATGGGGAGCGTCATGTGCTGCAGGGGGCAGACGGAGAGCTGTTCTATGGTCAGAAGGTGGTGCTGGTAGGCGATAACGGTTCGGGCAAGACGACGTTATTCAAGCTGCTGCTCGGTCAGACGGAGCCGGGTGCCGGAGAGCTCGAGCTGGGTGCCCGCACGGAGGTTGGCTATCTCGCTCAGCAGGAGCCGGTGGAGCAAGGGAAGCTGTCGGTGCTGGACTATTTCCGTACAGAAGCGAGGCTGGAGGAGGGGGTCGCTCGTCATCTATTGGCGAAATATTTATTCTACGGCGCAGATGTATTCAAGCCGCTGCATATGATTTCGGGCGGAGAATGGACACGAATAAGGCTTGCGCTGCTTGTACTAAGCAAGCCCAATGTGCTGCTGCTTGACGAGCCTACGAATCATCTCGATCTGGAATCGCGTGAGGCGCTGGAGGAAGCATTGGAGCAATTCCCCGGTACCATCCTGGCGATTTCGCATGACCGCTATTTCATCAATCGGCTCGCGCAGCGGGTGTGGGAGCTGGAAGATGGCAAGATTACAGCTTATCTTGGCAATTATGATGACTTCAGGGTCAAGCGTGCGGAACGGATCGAGCGGGAAGCTCAGCATAACGTGCAGGCGGAGAGCGCGCGTCGCCCTTCGGAGCAGCGCTCCGCCGGCGGCCCAGCCTCCTCCACCATCAAGCGCCCGCAATTGGGCATGCCTGCTCCGAGCAGACGAGACAGTCAGCAAAGGCGCGAGCGGCTGGAGGCGGACATTGCCAGGCTGGAGACGCAGCTCGCTGAGGCGGATGAGGAGCTGAATCGACTTGACCAGAGCACAGATGCGTCTGAGCTTGAGGCGAGGTGGCGTGAACGTGAGGAGCAGCAGGCACGGCTCGATGCATTGCTTGAGCAGTGGGTGGCATTAGACTAGGGCGCGAGCATCGTGTGTAGGGGACAAAAATTGTGAATGCGATAGGCAAATACTAACTATTCTTTACAGGAAAAAGCGCTGAAGCCGCACGGTTGGCGCTTTTTCTGTTGCAGTGCAAAAATTGTGAATCGGCTCGCAAAAGCTGCTCATTTACTTGGAGGCGGGGCGAACGTACACTACAAGCAAGCGGTTACAAAAGCGGATTCGCAAGACCGCGCTGTGCACATCCGAAGGGAACAAACAAGAGGGGGACAGATGAATGTTGCGTACATCATGGTTAACTAGAGGCAAGCCGATATTGATGAGCATGCTAATCACTGCTGTGCTGGCGACGGGCTGCAGTACAGGCTCGGGCGATCAGCCTGCTCCATCGAATGGGTCAAGTACAACGCCAACGGTCAGCAACGGTGATCCAGCCAAGCTGCGGCGACTGGTGCCGGAAGGGGAGACTGCGACATTAAAGGTATGGCGTCCAACGCATACCTCGATCGGTACGATCATCGAGAAGTGGAATGATACGCTGTTCAATAAATGGATGGAGGAGCAGACTGGCGTCAAGATCGAATGGATCACTCCGGTCAGCGGCACAGAAGCTGATAATCTGGCGATGATCGTCAGCTCCGGGGAATATCCAGACTTGTTCTTTGATGCAGGAGGCGTCTATCCGACAGGCGCATATGGTCTATTGAAGGATGGCGTCGTCATCAACGTCGCCGATTATCTCGACCGTCTGCCGAACTTCAAGAAGCAGCTTGAGAAGAGCGAGCTGCGGCGCATCGAGAGCTATTCCGACAATAAAGAGCTGGCCGCCTTCTACCGCTATTCCGCGAATGACGAGCTGGCAACCACCTGGTACGGTATATTGATGCGCAAGGACTTGCTGGATAAGGTGAATAAGGAGGTGCCCCAAACCTACGATGAATGGCATGATGTGTTGACAGCCTTCAAGAATGCCGGGGTGGAGAAGCCATTCCTGCTGAACAGCACCGGATTTCCGAAGCTCAATGTGTTCACAGGCGGGCTGGGCTTCGGCTACATGAATTACGGGGGAGGCACCGTTCCATTCTATCAGGTGGATGGCAAGGTAAGATACGCGCCACTGGAGGACGGCTTCAAGAGCTATCTGATGATGATGAACAAATGGTATGCCGAAGGGCTGATCGACAGTGATTTCCTGTCGCTCAACTCGTTAAGCGCAGAGTTTGCTGCTTATGGCGATGTACAGAGCGGTTCGATGGTTGCGCCGCTGTCCGTCGCCAAGGTCGTCAAGCAATTGAACCCTGACGCGGGTCTTGAATTCGTCGCTGTGCCGCATCCGGTTGTCAACAAGGGAGACAAAATCCATATTGGCGGCTCGCCGACAACGACGGTCTCGGCAGGCATGCAGATCAGCGCCAAGACGAAGAAGCTCGATCTGGCGCTGCAATGGGCGGACTTGTATTATTCCGAGGATGTCATTCAAGCGGGCAATTTTGGACCAGATCCGTCCTATTATGAGCAAGATGCTGCGGGCAACATTCATTTTAACGACAACGTCTTCGCCAACAAGGACGGCTTCGCGATCGTGGACATGATGACGACGATTGCCGACTATCCGGTCATTACGGTCAATGACCGCGACATTAACGATGAGCTGCTGCTGAAGCAGGGCCAGATGTATGATGAGCAGAATGACCATGCCTATACGATCAGCTCCAAGCTGACGATGACCGATGAGGAGAGCAAGGTCTACAACTCGATTATGACCGACATCATCGATTATGTGGAGGAGATGCAGGTCAAATATATATTGGGCATCGAATCGTTCGACAACTATGATGCCTTTGTCCAGCATATCAAGGACAAGCGAATCGCTGAGGCGATGGCTGTCTATCAGACGGCACTGGATCGCTACAACGCCCGATAATATGCAGGGCTGCGGATAGCCCTTAGGCATCTGTAGCCCGCCACATCCCAAGAAGGAGCGATCCCGCCATGAAGGAACTGGTTGCCAATTACAAACGGCACAAAATGATCTATTGGCTGACCTTGCCGGTCATCCTCTATTTCATCGTCTTCAGCTATCTGCCTATGGCCGGTCTGGTCATGGCATTCCAGGATTTCTCTCCGCGCAAAGGGTTTTTGGGCAGCGAGTGGGTAGGGCTGACCAACTTCGTGGAGTTCTTCACCAGCTCGAACTTTATCCGGGTTACCAAGAATACGCTGGCGCTCAGCCTGCTCGACCTGCTGTTCGGCTTCCCGGCTCCGATTATTCTGGCCCTGCTGCTAAATGAGATCAAGGGGCGGCTGTTCAAGCGCACCGTACAGACGGTCAGCTATCTGCCCTACTTTCTGTCCACAGCCATCATATGCGGGCTGATCATTGACTTCACCGGCTCCAGCGGCCCGCTGACGACAGCGATTGCTCCGCTGCTGGGCAAGAGCGGCAATCTACTCGGCATGCCCGAGATGTTCCGCCCTCTCTTCGTCTCTACGAATATATGGCAGATGGTCGGCTATAACAGCATAATCTACCTGGCGGCGTTGTCGCGTGTCGATACGGATCAATATGAGGCGGCACGCATTGACGGCGCAGGCTACTGGAAGCAATGCCTGCATGTGACGATTCCGGGCATATCCTCCACGATCATTATTATGCTGATTCTCAATATGGGTCATCTGCTGACGGTCAACTTTGAGAAGGTGCTGCTGCTGTATAATAGCGCAATCTATGAGACGGCAGATGTGATCTCGACTTACATTTATCGTCAGGGCATTCTGAATCATGACTACGGGTACAGTACAGCGGTCGGGCTGTTTAATTCGGTGATCGGCATGCTGCTGATTATTACGGCGAACTACATCAGCCGCAAATATTCGGAAACCCGGCTGTTCTAGGAAGGAGGAGCGAGAATTCATGGATAAAAGTATAGGTCGCCGGCTGTTTCTGGCAATGGACTACGCGCTGCTTGCCCTGATTGCTCTCCTGTGTCTGGCGCCTATGTGGCACACGCTGTCGGCGTCGCTGTCATCGCCTGGAGCGCTTAATGCGAACAAATCCTTATTGCTGTTCCCGGCAGGAGAGATCACCTTCAAGGGCTATAGCATCGTCTTCGCCAATGCATCGATCTGGAAAAGCTATCTGAACACGCTGCTCTACGTGACCGGCGGAACGCTGCTGGGTATTACGATGACTGCGCTGGGCGCATTCACACTGTCGCGTAGCTATTTCCGTCCTGCCAATACGCTGATGCTGCTCATTACGTTCACGATGCTGTTTAATGGGGGCATGATCCCCAACTATATTCTCATTCAGAAGCTGGGGCTGTATAACAGCGCCTGGGCGCTCATCCTGCCCACGATGGTCAACGTGTTCCATCTGATCATTTTGCGCACTTCGTTCCAAGGGGTGCCCGTGTCGCTGGAGGAATCCGCCAAGCTCGACGGTGCGAGCGACCTGTATATTTTTCTCAAGATTATATTGCCGCTGTCCAAGGCATCGATTGCAGTTATTGTGTTATTTATTGCCGTGATGCACTGGAACTCCTGGTTCCCTGCCTCGCTCTATATCGCGGATCGGGCCAAGTACCCGTTGCAGATTATTTTACGGGAAATATTGATTGATGGCAGCACCAATATGACCTCTGGCGGGGCCAATGCCTCCATTACGATGTACAAATCATTGATCAAGTATTGTACAGTTATTGTAAGCACACTGCCTGTATTGGCAATTTATCCATTTATTCAAAAATATTTTGCGAAGGGCGTCATGATTGGCGCCATCAAAGGATAAGGGAGGATTAGCGATGGCGTTGCTTCAACTGCATACGTTCTCCAAGACGTTATGCTCGCAGACCAAAATAAGGGTCATCCTGCCGGATGGCTGCAAGGACGAATCCATTCCCGTTCTCTATCTGCTGCACGGGGGCAGCGGCAACAGCACAGCCTGGCTGAGCAACAGCTCCATCGAACGGTATGCCCAGGCTCATCGCATCGCGGTGGTCATGCCGTCTGCGGGCCCGAGCCGCTGGCTGAATATGGCGCTAGGCCCGGCGTATGGCGACTTTATGGTGGAGGAGCTGCCGAGCATCATGCGCCGCTTCTTCCCGCAGTTGACCGGCGAGCGGGAGCAGACATATATCGGCGGTCTGTCGATGGGCGGCGGCGGTGCGATGCAGCTCGCAATCAGGTACCCGGAGAAGTATGCGGCGGCCTGCGTCCTGTCGACCAGCTCGGTCATTCCGCTTGAGCATCTGCGCACGATCAAGGGCTACCCGCCACCGCCGGGCGGCGACGGTGCGCCTAGTCTGCCGCAGATTCATCTTGGTGTGGATGACCCGGATGAGCTGGCGGGAACTGAATATGATGTGCTGCAGCAATCGATCCGCAATCTGGAGGAAGGCAAGCGGCTGCCGCGCATCTTCCATGCCGTCGGTACGGATGATCATGGGTTTGAGGTGGGATTGGCGCTGCGCAGCCACTTCCTGGGGCTGGAGAACAATCCGTATCGCTATGCGTTCTACACCGAGCAGGCTGGTCATACATGGGAGTTCTGGGACAAGTGGATTCAGGTCTTCCTGGATTCGCTGACACGACCGGAGAAGGAGGAGTCGTAATGGCCTTTATACAGATGGAGTTCTATTCCGCGATGCTGACGCGGCATACGGAGATTGCGGTGATCCTGCCGGAGAGCCGCCAGCAGGAGAGCTATCCTGTGCTGTGGCTGCTGCATGGAGCCTGTGACAATGATAGCGGCTGGTGGCGCAATACGGCTGTGGAGCTGTATGCCGAGCAGCATGGGGTGGCTGTTGTGATGCCTTCTGGCGATAACAGCTTCTATTCCAACGGGCCGCTGGGACGGTATTTTGATTATGTCGCTGATGAGCTGTACGACAAGCTGTGTACGATGATGCCGCTGAGCCGCGACAGAGCCGATCATGTGGTTGGCGGTCTGTCGATGGGCGGACATGGCGCCTATAAGCTGGGGTTGATGCGGCCGGATCGTTATGCTGGTATTGCGGTGCTGTCGGCGGGCAATTTCATCGATCTGGGCGATCCTGCGCCTGGCAGCGCCTTCGCAGATATAAATCAGAAGCTGTTCGGTACGACGGACATGAGCCGTCTGGTCGGTACGGAGCATGATATTGTCCATCTGGGGGACATGGCCGCCCAGAGCGGAGCGGAGCTGCCGGAGCTGTATGTGTGCTGCGGCACGGAGGATCTGGCATTCGGGAGTGCGCAGCAGACCTATCTCCATATGACAGGCAAGCTCGGTATGAGCGGACAATGGCATGCGCGTCCGGGCAAGCATGACTGGGCATTCTGGGGGATGATGATCCCCGAGGTGATGGCCTGGTGCGCGCAATTGACGGGGCGTAGTCGGTGATGCGCAAGGCTGGGCTACGATGGAGATGAAGCCGAGGCATATATGGAACCCGATGTACACGGCCCTGTTTCTGCTGAATGCCATCGTCAATGTCAGCTTCTATATGGTCTCTACGACGCTCTCGCTCCATCTGGTCGGGATTGGCATGACATTGACCGCCGCCGGAGCCATTATAGGGGCGATGCCGCTGGCTGCGATGCTGATTCGCCCCTTCAGCGGCTGGGTGTGCGACCGCTTCGCCAAGCGCAGGCTGCTGCTGCTCTGCCTGCTGCTCAATGGCATCTGTGTGGCAGGATACGGGTTAGCCGGGCAGGAGGCAGTCTATATGGCGCTGCGGGTTGTCCATGGGCTGTCCTTCGGCATGATGACGACGGTGACGATGGCATTGGTCGCCGCTTACATCCCGGAAGGTCGAATGGGAGAAGGGATGGGCTACTTCGGCCTGGCGCAGACGCTGGCGATGGCGGCTGGCCCCGGCATCGGCTTGGCGCTGGCAGAGGTTGCGGGCAGCAGCCGGATGTATATGGCTGCCGCGCTCTGCATCGTCGCCTCGCTCGGGCTGCTGCCGCTGATCAAGGAGCGTAGAGAGGAGAGGGAGCAGGCGGTGCGGGCCGGGCTCCGTCTGAGGGCGAGCGACTTCCTCGCGCGGGAAGCGCTGCTCTATGCCGTGATCGCTCTGGCCATCTCCTCGGCTAACGGGATCGAAGTCAGCTACATCGCGATGTATGGCGAAGCGCTGGGCATCGTTCAAGTGGGGTGGTACTTCACCCTCAGCGCACTGGCACTGTTCACCGCTCGCCTGATCTGTGGAAGATTGGCAGATCGGCGGGGGTTTTCATTTGTCTTCTATCCCGGTATGATGGGGATAGCCCTTGCGTTCATCCTGCTGAGCCAGGCGCAAGAGGGGGCGGCCCTCGGGCTGTTTGCCGCGGCGGCTGTACTCAAGGCGCTAGGGGTCGGAGCTGTTCAGCCAGCGCTGCAGGCTGCTGTTGTGCAAGCGGTTACACCGCAGCGGCGTGGCGCAGCGACCAGCACCTTCTTCATCGGCGCCGATCTGGGGCAGGCCGTCTCGCCGGCGCTGGCGGGCGGGATGATCGAGGAGAGCGGATATTCGCTGATGTTCCAAATCTATGCCTTGCCCGTGGCAGTTGTGGTCATAGGATACGCGGTAGTAAGAGGGTGGAGGAGGAGGAATAGTCGCTCATCCGATAGAGGGTAGCAAAGGGGGCGGAGAGCGGTTGTTGTGGCGAAAAAATCTGTTGTTCGGCGAGCGAACGTTCCGCAGATGGTTCATCGGCTCGATGTGCGTCATACTGTTGTTTCTGTTGCTCGGCCTGTTGCTGTATATGGTGGGGCTATACGCCACAGAACGAGCAGTCGTTATGGCGCAGCGGCAGTCGGCCGAGCAGGCCAGGACGCTGATCGACAGCAAGCTGCAGGATATCGAGCAGAGCGTCTCGGCGCTCACCTTCAATGAGAGGCTCGTATCTGCCGCATTCATAGAACCGCCGCTTGTCGGCAGTGATTATTATGCGCTTCACAAGGCGGCGGAGGAGCTGAAGGGACTTTACTTATATGGCAACATTAAGGATGTCTATGTCTATTACAGCGGCTGCGCCTGTTATATCAGCTCCTACAGCTTGATTCAGGATAAGCAGGGGACATTCACGGAGCAGCGGTTCGGCATGAGCCGGGAGGCGTGGCGCGAATTCGCCCAGGGGCGTCTGACGAATGCCTTCATGAAGGCGGGCGATACGGTCTATTACTTCAGTCCGCTCAAGCGTCGCGGCGCGCATGAGGTATACGCTCTGGCGATTGTTGCGCTGGATCGCAAGGAGCTGGAGCGTCTCATAATCGGGGACCAGGAGGCGGGCGATCCAAGTGCCAGCTTCGGCTATCTTGTTGACGCGGACGGGGAGCTGATCGCGACGACAGGGGAGGCAGGACATCTTCCGTTCGCCTATGGAACGATGAATCAGGGAGAAAATTTCGTTGGGCACAAGGTTGTGACGAGCCAGAGGCTGACTCATGCGGACTGGGAATATATCTCCGTTGTTCCGGTGGATCAATATTTTAAGGAAATCTATGCGCTCCGGCCGATGCTCTATGGCTATCTGGGTATCGGAATCATACTGGCCGCCGCGGTCGGCTACATCGAGACGAGCCGTCGGTATCGTCCGGTGTTAACGCTCAGGAAGAAGTTCCAGACGGGCTCAGGCAGGCCAGGCTCCCCGCCGGAGTCGAATGAGGACATCTTCCTAAGCCTGCAGCAGGAAATCTCCAGCATGGTGGAGGATAATACGCGGCTGACGACGCTGCTGCGAGAGGAGAAGGAGACGATCCGCGCCAAGCAGTTCTCCCGGCTGCTGCGGGAGCAGCTCAAGCCGGAGGAGTTCTCCCCACTGTTCGCCGACAGCTTCGGCATGCCGTACCGACATGGGGTGGTGGTGATCGTGCATGTGGTGTCGAGCGGCCGCAAATTGCAGGAGCTGCCTATTCGCGAGCGTGAGCATATCTTGCTCATCTGTCTCAATAATATGGCCAAGGAGATGCTGGGCGAAGCGTATAACTGCTTCTTTTGGAGAGACGCCGAGCTTACCGGGGTGATCTGGTCGGATCAGGCGGAGGAAGAGGGGGTGGATGTGGACATCGCGAGGAGGCTGGAGCAGGCTCGGGATTGCATCATTCACTACTTTGACGCTGATCTGCAACTGTCCTTGAGCAGCGGATGCCATGATGCGTCCCGTATACCCGCCGCCTATGCGCAGGCGCAGCAGACCTGCAATTATGCCAACATGACGGGCAAGACAGGAGTCATACGCTATGACAGCAGCTTCACACAGCCTCATCCACAATGGAATCGGAGCGATATTATCCGCGCGGAGCAGGACTTCATGTCCTACATGCTGGAGCATAACTATGATAAGGCCAAGGCGAAGCTGGAGATGATTACCGGCTACTATGGCTACACGGATGGCGTGTCGATTCAACTGCTCAAATGCCGGATGTTCGGCCTGATGAATCTGGTGCTGAATGCGATCGAGATGCGGAAAACCCCGGCGGAGGAGCAGTTCTACACAGACATGAATCCGATTGGACGGCTGCTGAATGCATCGACGATTCGCGGGCTGGAGCAGGAGATCATGGCGATTATCGAGGAGATGATCCTGCATTATGAAGAGAAGGACGAATCGACGGGCAAGAAGCTGGAGTATATCGATCGGTATATCGAGGCGCACTATATGGACCCCAGTCTGAGTGTTCAGCAGCTCGCGGATCTGTATCAGTTCTCGGTCTCTTATCTGTCGAAGGTCTACAAGCGCCAAAAGGGGCTGGGAGTGCTGGAGGCCATCAATCGCTGCCGGGTTCACCATGCGAAGCAATGGCTGGCGCAGCAACCGGATATGCCGCTGGCGGGCATTGCGGAGAAGGTGGGCTACGGCAATGTGCAAACCTTTATTCGCATCTTCAAAAAGCAGGAGGAGCAGACGCCCGGACAATATCGGCAGTCGATTCATACGCAAGACTGAGCTTGAGGAAGGAACAAATTCGGCTGTATAAGCGGCAGGAAGCGGATTAAGTCTTGCCGCGCAGCAAAAGATGGCTTTTCTACTTTATATACATTATAATTTACTATGTATATAAAGATAGGAGGAGAGCATATTGACGGTTGATCCAGGCAAGGATTGGACAGATATAGCGATTATTGGCGGTGGACCCGCCGGAATGTTCGCAGCCTTCTACGCGGGGATGCGTCAGGCAAGTGTGAAAATTATCGATAGCATGCCTCAACTGGGCGGCCAACTGATGGCGCTTTACCCGGAGAAATATATTTATGATGTGGCTGGCTTTCCCAAGGTGACCGCAGCCGAGCTTACGCAGAGCCTGCTGGAGCAGATGTCGTTATTTCCTGTAGACATTCGTCTGGGGGAAAAGGTGCAGCGGGTAGTGAAGCGAGCGGAGCGGGAGTTTGAGATTGTGACGGATAAGGCGGTTCATTATAGCAAGGCGGTCATTATAACGGCAGGGGTTGGGGCATTCGAGCCGCGCCGTCTGAATCTGGAGCGAGCGGAGTGCTATGAACAGACGAATCTGCATTACTTTGTCACCGATCTGCAGCAATTCGAAGGTCAACGGGTTATTATCAATGGCGGCGGCGACTCGGCTGTTGACTGGGCGCTGATGCTGGAGCCGATCGCCAAGGAGGTGACGCTGGTTCATCGTCGCGACAAGTTCCGGGCGCATGAGCACAGTGTAGAGAAGCTGCGAGCCTCACAGGTTCGAGTGATCACCCCTGCTGAAATTACGAGACTGGATGGGGAAGGGAGCATCGAGCAGATCGAGATTACGGATGTGATGACAGGGGGTACATCGCAGTTGCCCTGCGATGCATTGATCGTCAGCTTTGGGTTCCTGTCCTCGCTCGGCCCGATTGCGAAGTGGGGATTGGAGGTTCAGCAAGGGGCGATCGTGGTCGATACCCGTATGGAGACGAGCATTCCTGGCATCTTCGCTGCCGGCGACATCACGACCTATCCGGGGAAGGTGAAGCTGATTGCGGTCGGCTTCGGAGAGGCGCCGACCGCGATTAATAATGCGAAGGTGTATGTGGACCCGGCAGCGAAGCTGTCTCCGGGCCATAGCAGCAATATGAAGCTGTAATGTACAGAGATGGAACGGCAGGCGGCCTGCTTCGTTCCATCTTTTTTTGGTTATGCTTCCGTGCCAGCTTAATCGTAGTGCTCGGCGCTTATCTGCTGGCCTGCCCGGTACTGTGTCGCAGATAAGCCGTAGAACGTTTTGAAGGTGCGGCTGAACTGCGCTAATGTTGCAAACCCCACCTGGGCGGCAACCTGGGTGACGGACAGGTCGGTGGAGGTCAGCAAGCGAGCGGCAGCCCCCATGCGCGCCTGTAGCTTTTTGTCGGTGAAGGTGAGACCATATTGCTTGTAGACGGCTCGCTCTGTCTGCCGAATGCTTAATCCGAGCTGTTCGGCCAGCAGCTTCAGCGTAATTGTCGCGTACTGGTGGAGGAAGCAGCGCTCAATCGTTAGCAGACGCTTGTCATCGAGCGTCTTGAGCGGAGCTGGCGGCAGTGTCGGCTGGCTGGACGGGTACTGGCGTAGGACGCGGGTAATGATAATCTCCAGCAGCCGTGTAACATTGGTGTGATAGCCGAGCCTGGCGGCAGCCACCTCCTCTGCAAGCAGAGCGAAGAGCCCCATCAGTTGCTCCGTATCCTGTCCGATCCAGAACGGCGTGCTCAGCAGCAGCTCTGACAGCAGCGCATCTTGGCGGGCGACGGCCTGGTTAGCTGTTGTCGAAGCTTCGCGCGGAAGCAGCTCGAAGAAGATGCAATATTCCGCCATAGGGTCCAGGGGATGAGGGATTTGCTCATGAGCGACATCGGGGCCAGTGACATACAGCGTGCCAGGCCGCACCTGATATTGCCTGTCTGATGTAATGAGCGTGCCTTGTCCGCAGGGAATATAATGAATCTCGTAGCTGCCCAGACTGTGGCTATGCCTGGGGACTGAGCCCTTGAAGTAGCCGGATCGGACAAACAGCACATTAAGCATGCACTGTCCGATGGCTAGCTTGATGTCTATATCTTCAATGTGAATGAGCGGAAGCTGCATAGCGGCTGATTCTCCATTTGCATTATTCTGACATGTTTCGTTGCCGGATGTCGCCTTCTATAGTAACCGACGATGCTCTGGCCTGATTATAATTATATTGTACCTTGGAGCATTTGCAAAAACAGGATAGGTCAGGCAATATGACGAACAGATATAATGTCGAGATGAACTCAAGGCGATGACGTCTTTGCTAATCGAGCTTGATCCACTACAGGAGGGCTGCACGATGAAGATACAATTTAATAAGCCGGCGAGCTATTGGACGGAAGCGCTTCCCGTCGGCAATGGCAATCTGGGGGCGATGATTTTTGGCGGTGTGGAGCAGGAGCGCATCCAGTTGAATGAGGACACCTTATGGTCAGGCGCTGCAAAGGATGGCAATCATCCGCAAGCGAAGGAAACGTTGCAGGCGATTCGGGACAGTATTGCGCGTGAGGACTATGCGACAGCCGATCAATTGGGCAAGCAGATGATGGGACCCTACACGCAATCCTATCTGCCGTGTGCTGATCTGCTGTTGACGATGGAGCATGGCAATAGGTTCGGGAGCTACAGCCGCTCGCTTGAGCTGGCTGAGGGGATCGCGCGTGTAGCTTATACTGTAGGAGGCGCCGAGTACAAGCGTGAGATATTTGCTTCCCATCCTGACCAGGTCGTCGTCATCCGTCTGGAATGCAGCGAGCCGGGGATGCTGAGCTTCCGAGCCCGGCTGACGAGTGTGCTGCGCAGTGCCAGCGGCGTCTCGGGAGGGCAGCATACCATTGCAGGTATTGCCCCGGAACAGGTGTGGCCAAGCTATTGCAATGTATCGAATCCGATTCAATACGGCGACCCTGGGACATCATCCGCACTTCAGTTCCATGGTCGGCTGGCGGCAGTGCTTGAGGGCGGCGTAATGAGCGCTACCCATGATGGCATTCAGGTTGAGGGAGCGACGAGCGCCGTGCTGTATTTTAGTGCAGCGACCAGCTTTGATCCTGCATTGGGTGCCACCAGCGACATCCGCAGGCCGGAAGTGATGACAGCAGCTACGCTGAAGCTCGCCCTGGACAAGGAGTATGCCGATGTGCGTCAAGCGCATATTGAGGATCACGGCCAATTGTACCATCGCGTATCGCTGCGGCTCGGGGAGAGCAAGGCGCCAGCGGACATGGCAACCGACCAGCGGATTGCCCGATATGGAGCCGATGATCCGGGACTGGTCGAGCTATTGTTCCATTATGGGCGCTATCTGATGATTGCCAGCTCCCGCCCCGGCACGCAGCCTGCCAACCTGCAGGGCATCTGGAATGAGGAGACGCGGGCGCCATGGAGCAGCAACTACACCTTGAATATCAATGCGGAGATGAATTATTGGGCCGCGGAGACCTGCAATATGGCGGAGCTCCATGAGCCGCTCCTGTCCTTTATCGAGCGGCTTGCCGAGAACGGAAGAGAGACGGCGCGCGTCAATTATGGGGCCAGAGGCTGGGTGACGCATCATAATTCGGATCTGTGGGCGCAGACCGCTCCGGTAGGCGATTACGGAGATGGCGATCCGGTATGGGCGTTATGGCCGATGGGTGGCGTATGGCTGACCCAGCATCTGTGGGAGCATTATGCCTTTGGCGGGGATGAGGTGTATCTGAGAGAGCGTGCCTACCCGGTGATGAAGGAAGCAGCATTGTTCTGCCTCGACTGGCTGTATGAGGATGCCGAGGGTTATCTGATTACGGGCCCTTCGACCTCCCCGGAGCAGAGGTTCAGAATAGGGGAGGCATGCTATGCGGTCAGTGCGGCTGCGACGATGGATCTGAGCCTCATCGCAGAGCTGTTCGATAACTGCATGGCAGCGGCGGAGAAGCTTGAGGTGGATGAAGTGTTCTGTGCGGAGCTGGCCGCTGCGAAGCGCAGGCTGCTGCCGCTGCAGATCGGGAAGCATGGGCAATTGCAGGAGTGGTACAAGGATTTTGAGGATGAGGACATTCATCATCGCCATGTCTCGCATCTGGTAGGCATCTATCCGGGGCGGCTCATCTCGGAAGCCTCCAATCCTGAGCTGTTCCAGGCAGGACAGGTGTCTTTGGATCGCAGAGGAGACGGCGGCACTGGCTGGAGCCTGGGCTGGAAGATCGGGCTGTGGGCCAGATTCAAGGATGGCAGTCGGGCGGAGCGGCTGATTGGCAATCTGCTGACGCTCGTTCCGAGTGAAGGAGCGCTCGGCAGGAATGGAGGCGGTGTGTATGCGAATCTGTTCGATGCGCATCCACCGTTCCAGATTGACGGTAATTTTGCCGCTACAGCCGGCATTGCCGAGATGCTGCTGCAATCGCATCAGGGCTTCCTTGATCTGCTCCCGGCCTTGCCGGACAAGTGGATGGATGGCGAGGTCAGCGGTCTGCGAGCGAGGGGAGGCTATGAGGTAGGGCTAAGCTGGAGCGGCGGCAGGCTGGAGCAGGCGTGGATTCGTTCGATCAGGGCGCAGAAGGTCAGATGTGCAGCAGGAAGGTCTCCGATTCGGATTAGCGGTGAGGGAAGAGAGGTGGAGTTTGAAAGGATGGGAGTGAATAATTCCCTGTTTGCCTTCCGTGCCGAGGCGATGGTGCCATATGTCATTGAATTCTCGAGTTAATCGCTATGCGGCAGTCCGACAGGTGGGTGAGCCACCTAATCGGACTGCCGTTTTCTGATGAAGCGCAACAGGAGCATCTGCTACCAGGGAGCTTGTACATTGCTTGGATCGCAGAATTTGTCGTGCTTTGCCTGGGATGCGGGTCTGCCCGTAGTTACACGCCGTTGCCATGCAGCAAGGCTTGCTGTAGATGTAGACTTGCATTGCAGGTGCAGAACAACTATAATACTTGATATATCAACAATTGATGCATCAACTAAATGAGGTGAGCATATCGAACCTGTATGCACAGATCGCGAGAGGCTGCTGTACCGCTTGCATGTGCTTGTGAAGGAGATGGGTCAGGCTTTTACCGCCTCGGTCAGCACGAGCTGTACGAAGCTGGAGATTTTGCATGCTATCGAGCGACGCAAAGAGCTGAGCCAGTTGGAGCTGCAGCAGCAGCTCGGGCTGGATGCGGCGGCTATCACCCGTCATCTGCAGCAGTTGAAGCAGCAGCAATTGATTGCAAGCCGCAAGCCTGAGCAGGATAAGCGTGTGACGCTGATTTCCTTGACGGACAGCGGCAAGGCGGAGCTTATGGAGCTGGAAGCGAAGCGAAGGCAATGCCTGGAGGAGATGACCCGTGATTTCTCAGATCATGAAATCGCGGCGATGACAGCGTATATGAACCGGATTGCCAGTAATGTTGCCAGAATGATTGAATAGGAGGCTGATGTAAGATGGCAAATCATCAAGTGAAATTATCGGTGCTCGACCTTGCGCCTGTATTAGATGGGGGGACACCTGCCCAGTCGTTTCGCAATACGGTCGATCTGGCACAGCATGTGGAGCAGTGGGGCTATAACCGCTACTGGCTGGCAGAGCACCATAACATGACGGGCGTCGCCAGCTCGGCGACCTCGGTTATTATCGGTCATGTCGCTGCGCATACTCAGACCATTCGGGTCGGATCGGGCGGCATCATGCTGCCGAACCATGCACCGCTCATGATCGCCGAGCAATTCGGCACATTGGAGTCGCTGTTCCCGGGACGGATTGATCTTGGGCTTGGGCGCGCGCCTGGCACAGATCAGCCAGCGATGAGAGCGCTGCGGCGCGGCCTTCATAGCGACGGCAATGACTTTCCCGAACAGCTTCACGAGCTGCGCTCGTATCTGAATCCGGCGATGGGAGGCGGTGTTCCCGGTGTGCGCGCCGTTCCGGGGGAGGGGCTGAACATTCCAATCTGGCTGCTTGGCTCCAGTGGCTTCAGTGCCCAGTTGGCGGGTCAGCTCGGCTTGCCGTTTGCGTTCGCGAGTCATTTTGCCCCGGATTATCTGTTGCAGGCACTGGAGCTGTATCATCGCCATTTTCAGCCATCGGCTGTCCTGGAGAAGCCTTACGTCATGATTGGGGTCAATGCGGTCGTTGCTGGAACGGACGAGGAGGCCCGGAGGCTGGCGACCTCGCAGGAGCAGCAGTTCCTGAGCCTGATTCGTGGTGAACGGGGCGGACTAAAGCCGCCGGTAGATACGATGGATGGGCGGTGGACAGCCCAGGAGCAGCTTCTGGTCTATGGCAAGATGCTGAAATATTCGGCTGTCGGCAGCCCGGATACCGTCAAGCGCAAGCTCGATACGATCATTGAAGAGACGCGAACGGATGAGTTGATTGTGGCGGGTCAAATCTATGACCATCAGGCGCGTCTGCATTCGTATGAGCTGCTGGCGCAGATCATGGGGGAGTAGATACGAAGGCAATAAGGCATTAAGGCAAGAAGGTGAGAAGGCAACGGCTTCACCCGCGGCTTCGGCTGATGGGGTAACGCGATCTTGCTGTTTCATTCCTGGAGCATGGGCAGGCTCCCGTCGCTGCGGTATCATTAGACTAAAGACCGCTGAGCCAACTGCATGAGTGGCAAGGATGTTGCGGCAGGGATAGATACTCATGAAGGCAAAAGGAGCGACGGCAAAGATGGAGCAGCAGATCAGAACCAAGCTGCAGGAGCTTGCAGAGGAGTCATACCGGGCATTTGCTTCGGCATTAATTCCTGAGGTTGGCCCGATGATGGGGGTACGTCTGCCTCATCTGCGGGCGTTGGCCAAGCAGATCGCTCGCGGCGACTGGGCCGCTTATCTGGCCACCGCTGATGGAGAATGGTTTGAGGAAGTCATGCTGCAGGGCATGGTGATCGGGTATATACGGGCAGATGTGGAGGAGGTTCTGCAGCAGGTCGCTGCATTCGTGCCGCGCATCGATAATTGGTCGGTATGTGACAGCTTCTGCTCGGGGTTGAAGATCACGGCCTCACACCGTCCGCGCATCTGGCAGTTCTTGCAGCCGTACCTGCGGGGGGCACAGGAGTATGAGCTGCGCTTCGGTGTGGTGATGCTGCTGAACTACTATGTAGATGAAGAATATATCGAACAGGTGCTGGCGCTGCTAGATCAGATACGGCATGATGGCTACTACGTCAAGATGGCAGTAGCTTGGGCGGTATCGGTCTGTTTCGCGAGGCTGCCCGAGCGGACGATGGCCTATCTCCAGCACTGCTCACTGGATCAGGCGACATACAGCAAGGCGCTGCAAAAAATAGTCGAATCGCGCCGCGTCAGCGCTAACGATAAGGAGGCCATCCGCGCTATGCGGAGCGCGGCTCGAAGCCTGGGGAACGCCTGATGACCATAACCGCACTGCTGCCTGCCTAATGTCGAAGTCAGGTTTAGACATTAGGCAGGCAGCAGTAGTGCTGGTTAACGTTGTCGCAGGACAATAGCCGAGGAATGCAGGGCTCTGGCGCTGTTAGCGTCAGCGTATCTCAACGGAGGCAGAAGCAGCCACCGTAGCTGTTAGCGGGCGGCCCGACTCCATTGCTAGCAGCCGACTCTTCATGTCCAAGCCGCCGCGATAGCCGGTCAGCGTGCCATTCTTGCCGACGACTCGATGGCAGGGAATAGCGATGAGTACCGGGTTAGCGCCGATCGCAGCTCCGACTGCCCGCACAGCCGCTGGCTTGCCGATTGCCCGGGCAATATCCGAATACGATCGGGTCTCTCCATAAGGAATTGCGCGGAGCGCCTGCCAGACACTCTCCTGAAAGGACGTCCCCCGGCAGGCAAGCGGCAGGGCGAAGTGTTCTGGCTTGCCTAGCAGGAAAGCTGCGAGCTCTGCTGCATAGGGCTGGAGCCGGCTGTCATTGCGCGCCAGCGCATGCCGAGGATAACGTGCAGAGGCCCAGTCGGTCAGCTCGGTGTACGGCTGACCCTGTGCGCCGACAAAGCATAGGCCCTCCTCCGTTGCTGCCAGATGCAGCCTCCAGTCCTCAGTCTCCAGCACAGACCAGTACAGGATTGGGGTTGGGACAGACATGATTCATTCTCCTCTCCGTGCAGAGCGGCTTCTGCCGATTCTGCTTGTGTAATTCTGTTCCATGAGTTCTATCGCATGACCGGCCTATTACGGCCGAACGGGCTAAGCGTGCGGCTGCTGTTGTTGATGCAACTGCCGATAGGCGTTCGGAGTATGGCCGGTTTTTTTCTTGAATAGTGTAATGAAATAAGAGGTGTTGGTCATGCCGACCGCTCGGCCCACTTCGGCTATGCTTAGCGGCGAGCGTGCGAGCAGTGATTTGGCCTCATTGATTCGCAAGCTATGAATATAGTCCAGGGGCGTGACCCCCTTGATTCGTTTGAAGGTGCGATGTAGATGATAGGGGGTTCCATGGCTCAACTGTGCTAGCTCCTCTAGCGAAAGCGGGGCGCGATAATATTGTTCTGCATAGCGAGCGATAGCGGCAACCCATTCCTCATCGGGCCATCGTTCAAGAGTAGGTCGGCATCGCTTGCAGGGGCGATACTGGGCGGCCAACGCTTCCTGCGACGAATGAAACCAGCCGATATTCTCCCGATTGGGTACCCTGGATTTGCAGGAAGGACGGCAAAAAATGCCTGTCGTCTTCACAGCATAGAAGAAACGACCATCATAGGACGAATCATTATCCCGAACCGCTCGCCATTGCTCCTCCGTCAGTGGCCTAGGGAGCTGCTGCTCCTGCTGTACGCGGTCGCTCCCATCCGCCTGCCGGCGATCTGATGTCTCTAGAATCAACTCATCCTTCATACTTGATCCCCCCTCCTCCTAAGTATACCCTGAAATAACGTCGGATGGACAACAGGAGCAATGGAAGCGCAAGATAACGAAATGATATTATGCAATTTTGTTTATAGTTGATAAATTTTGGGTGATTAAATATGATAGTAGATGAGGGGGAATTGGATTGAAGAAGACTTGGTTGGCGGTTCTTCTGTCTGTGCTTATGTATTCCATTGTTAATTCTTTTCATTTATTCAGTAAGGGACAGGTTGTCTAAGTATCCCAAGTCGGCTTGTTATCTCTATTATTCGAGGTATATGATATGAAGTATACGATTCGGTTTCCTTTTTTTAAAAATAGCAGAGCTATATGCGACATAAAGGATGAGACGGGGGAGATCGTTGGTTATATACAGCGCTATCATGCCAATTGGAAACAACGTGCAATTAATTTGATCTTCGATAACTTCGTAAATAATGTAAAAGTGTATGGTAGCGACAAACAATTGGTTCTGCATGTAGTTGAGGTGAACAACTTCAAAACGTTGATCGTTGAGCGCTGGAGAATACTCATAGGGGATCATGAGCACAAAATGGAAAGCAAAACTAAAATTAAAACGAACCCTCAATTTCTATATACCAAAAATGATGAGCAAGTTTGGATCAAAAAAGATTTTGCTGACCGGATTGTTCGCTTCTCGATACATAATAAAAAAATTGCTGAAGCGATACCGGCGGGATTAATGCCGCCTCAATCCAATCTAGTTACTTTTGATATTTTCGATTCGACACTTGATATTTCTGAAGTTGCCGCGCTGTATTTTATATTAGCATTGAAAAATTAGTGCGTGTATGCAAACCCGCATAATGGCATCTATCCCCGGCTTTACGCCCCCTGCTGCGTTGCTTTTCGCAGGCGTACCCCGGTACGCCTGCAAAAAAAGCGCCTGGCATGGAACGAAAATTCGGCACCATCCGCCCCCTGCGGAGCTTGCATACATACCCTAGTCATGTAACGGCCGTAGCCCTGAATTCCATCGAATTCAGGGCTACGGCTGTATTTCTCACATTCTAATATTGTTCTCTCTACAGATACAGAGCTATCTAGGTCGTGTCTGAACACCCGTTCAAGGGCATCTCTCCCCGCCTTTTCGCCCCATGCTGCGTTGCTTTTTCTTGACGTACCCCCGGTACGCCTGCGAAAAAGCGCCTTGCCTGGAACGAAAATTCGGCCAGATCTGTTCCGTTCAGAGTTTTCAGACACGCCCTAGAGAGGAGCATATCAGCTTGCTACCATTAGGTTGCTCTAGGACGGATAAGGAATCATCTGAATGGTGCCGTCCTCGTTGTAATGCAGCTCGGTAAATTTGACAGAGCGTTTATTGTTGGCGCCGCCAGAGAGCGAGCTGTCATGATAGAACAGATACCATTTGCCTTGGAATTCTACGATCGAATGATGCGTCGTCCAGCCGAGCACCGGCGTCAGGATGACACCGCGATAGGTGAACGGGCCAAGCGGATTGTCGCTGGTCGCGTACACAATCTGATGCGTTGAGCCGGTCGAATAAGACAAGTAGTAGGTTCCGTTATATTTGTGCATCCACGGCCCTTCAAAGTAACGGCGCTCCTCATCGCCAGCGGTCAGCGGCTGGCCGTTCTCGTCAAGGATCGAGATTTCCAATGCATCGTGCTGGAAGGAGAGCATGTCCTCGCTCAGCTTGGCTACACGAGGGCCAATCGCTGGAGCCGATGGCTCTGGCCCCTCTGCGTCCTCGACGAAAGTGCCCGTCTGCCACTTCTCCAATTGTCCGCCCCACAGTCCGCCGAAGTAGATATAAGCCTGATCGTCCTCATCAATGAAGACAGCCGGGTCGATGCTGAAGCTGCCCGGAATGTAGTTCGGCTCAGGAGTGAACGGCCCTGATGGCGAAGGGCTTGTCGCTACGCCGAGTCTGAAGATTCCTTCCTTGTCCCTGGCAGGGAAGAACAGATAGTACGTATTATTGCGGTAGGCTGCATCAGGCGCCCATAGCTGTTGCTTCGCCCAAGGAATATCGCGCAGATGAAGCGCTTCCCCATGATCGACGCAAGGCGCATCAAGGCTGTCAAGGGACAGTACATGATAGTCTTCCATATCATACTGGTCACCATTATCATTGGATACGTTCTCATGATCAAGATCGTGAGAAGGGTAGATGTATAGCTTGCCCTCAAATACATGAGCGGACGGGTCAGCAGTGTAGATATGCTTGACGAGCGGCTCATTTGGTTTTACCGGTTCATTCATGTCCAATCCTCCGTATCGTAATCTATTCTGGTTGCAGACGCATAACTCTATTGTATCAAAAATACAGTTGGTGTCGAACCTGATAAAGTATAGATGTTCACGTAAAAAGCTTATATTTTCAGCAGCTTAAGCTCAATGATGAACTGACCATATGTCAGATGAGTGGCTCCATTAATCGTCAGTAATCACGGCGGGCAGAATCCGGCCTGTATCCGACGTTTTTAGCGCCGTACAAATTGTGTACAAAAACAGCCTGTATAATTCAATTCAGACACAGATTAGAAAGGTGAGGTTACAGATGAGCTGGATGACAAAATTCAGTCTGAAAAATGGAACAGCGGTTGTCATTCTATGTATGCTGGTTATGGGTTACGGTTTGTTTGCTGCAACACAGATCAAGCAGCAGACCTTCCCGGATCTCGAATTTCCCGCGGTGTTCATTCAGGTCGCTCAGCCGGGAGCGTCGACCGAAGAGATTGAAGCTGCGGTTACCGGGCCGATCGAGGCTAGTCTGCAGTCCGTAAAGGGCTATGAGTCGTTAACTAGCACGACCTCGGAGAACATGGCAAGTATTATTATTCAATACCCGTTCGGCTCGGATATGGACGAGCTATCGGCAAAGATCGAGTCAGCCGTCAACAAGGTGGACTTGCCGGACAACGCGACAGTGAGCTTTCTTAGGCAGTCTGCGAATTCGCAGCCGATCTACCAAGCAGCCATCTTCTCTGCGACAGAGGATGCTCAAGCATTGCAAACCAGACTGGAGGAGGTCATTGCGCCGGAGCTGGAAAAGCTCGATGGCGTCTACTCGGTGCGGCTCAAGGGGATCGCCTCTGAGCATCTGGAGATTGTTGTCGACAAGGAAAAGGCTGCGCAAGCTGGTATTTCTCTCAGCTCGATCAAGAGTGCGCTGCAAGCGGCCGACTATGCTCTGCCGCTGGGGGCTGTCTCACAAGATGACGTCACCATCCCGATTCGCCTGACCGGCAAGCTGCAATCCCTGGAGCAGGTGGAGCAGCTTAAGCTCGGAGCAGCCGCCTCGCCGAGTGCAAGCACCAGTGGCTCGGGGCAGCAGCCTCCGGGAGGTTCTGCCGCAGGGACTGCTTCAGGGGCTGGTGCAGGGGGGACATCGCCTTCTTCGATGGCCCAAGGCCAGCTTCCGGCGGGAGGTGCTGCGTCAGCGGGAGCGGAGGCGTCAGCGGCTGGAAGCCAGCCGCTCGTGCTGTCCGACATCGCCGAGATTCGCACTTCGACCTCCAGCGACGAGCTTGTTCGCTTCAATGGCGAGCCGAGCTATGTGGTGGAGGTGGTGAAGGAGCAGGATGCGAACACGGCGGATGTCGCCGATGCCGTTAAGGAGGCGCTGGCTGCCTACGAGCAGAGCGGAGAGCTGAATGTGCATGTCATTACCGATCTGGGTAAGGAAATCAACAAGTCGGTAGATGGACTGGTGAAGGAAGGACTATACGGAGCGCTGTTCTGTGTGCTCATCATTTTCCTGTTTTTGCGCAATGTAAGAGCCACCTTGATCTCGATTCTTTCCCTGCCAATTTCCATCTTTGCGACGATCGCAGTGCTGAACCAGATGGATTATACACTCAATATTATGACATTGGGCGGGATTGCGGTATCGATCGGACGAATTGTGGATGACAGCATTGTGGTAATCGAAAATATATTCAGATGGCGCCAGGAAAAGGGTAACCAGCTCAAGGGCAAGGCGCTTGCCTATCAGGCTACGAAGGAAGTAATTGGCCCTGTCGCTTCCTCCACTATTGCTACTGTAGTCGTGTTTGCACCGCTTGCTTTCGTGGGTGGCATTATCGGAGAATTTTTCCGGCCGTTCTCAATTGCGGTCGTCATTTCCATTGTCACCTCCTTGCTCGTCGCGATTATGCTGATTCCAGTGCTTGGCAGTCGGTACTTCCGCAATGTCAAGGCGCATAAAGAGCCGAGCTGGCTGGCAGATCGGTTTGAGCGCATCATTCGTGGCGCATTGAAGCGCAAGAAGACTGTGCTTGCAGCGGCGGTTGCGCTGCTGATTGGCTCGCTAAGTCTGATCCCGGCGCTCGGCATCGTCTTCTTTCCGGCAAGCGCTACTCCCAATGCAACAATCGAGCTTGTCTTGCCCGCCCAGAGCAGCCTGGAGCAGACGGATAACGTCACTGCGAAGATTGAACACTATGTGCAGGAGCTGACCGGTCTGGAGAGCTATCAGGCGTCTGTCGGGAGCAGTGGAGCAAGACCGATCCTCTCCGCGGGCGGCAAGAACAAGGCGACGGTGAACGTGCAGTTCGCTGAAGGAACAGATATGAAGCACGTCGTGGAGCAATTGAATGCAGAGCTGCCAGACGTAGCCGCTGCCGCGGTGCCGGACACAGCCGTCCAGGTTAAGGAGGGCGAGCAGCAAGGCCCACCGACCGGCAATACCATCGAGGTGAATTTGTACTCGTCTAATGTGGAGAGTCTGGCGGAAGCCTCGAAGCAGGTCGAGGCGCTCTTGAAGCAAAACGGCGATGTGAAGGATATTGCCAACAATATGAATGAAGTGACTCCAAAATGGGGGATCGAGCTGAATCAGGAGGGGATCGATCTGAACGTCAGCCCTTATCTGGTGATGCAGACCGTCGGCGAGCGCCTGCGTCCTGTGGATGCAGGAACCTACACGCTGGACAACAAATCCAGAAGCATAACCGTATCCTACAAGCAGGACATCGTGTCCCGGGAGCAATTGGAGAGCATACCGATTGCGACACAGGGGGGAATCAGACAACTGAAAGAAATAGCGGACATTACGGAAGAGAATGCCTGGATTACAGTCAATCATGATGATGGACGGATGTATGCCAAGGTCAGCGCTACGGTAAAAAATGAGGACGAGGTGTCAGCGGTAACAAAGCGCGTTGAAGCCGATCTGAATAGCCTCGTATTTCCAGAGGGCGTCGAAGCCAATGTCGGAGGCGGACTGGAGATGATTAGTGAAGGCTTTGTGAACATAGGCATAGCTATGGGAGCCGCAGTAGGACTCGTATTTTTGGTCATGAGCATCACCTTCGGCGGACTAAGGACACCACTGATCATCATGTCCTCGCTTGTGTTCATTCCGGTTGGAGCGCTCGGTGCGCTGCTGATTGCGGGACAACCGCTCTCGATGAGCGGCATGATCGGAATGCTGATGCTCGTTGGCATCGTCGTGACCAATGCCGTCGTCCTGCTGGATCGGGTCGAGAACAATCGCGCATCCGGCATGGGCCTGACCGAAGCTATCGTTGAAGCGTCGAAGACGCGACTGCGCCCGATCTTGATGACCGCATGTGCAACGATGCTGGCGCTAGTCCCCTTGGCTTTATCCGGCTCCACTACGAGCCTCATCTCGGGCGGATTGGCCATTACAGTAATCGGCGGCTTGTTCAGCTCTACGATGCTGACTCTGATTGTTGTACCGGTCATTTATCATCTCGCATGGAGCCGACACGATGTACAGGAACAAGAACAGTGGTAATTAAGAACGTGATCCAGTGGATAGAAGGGAGGGAGCGCACCTGACGACAGTAATGGTCGTAGACGATGAAGCGCATATTCGGGAGTTGGTCAAGCTATACCTTGAGGATGAAGGGATGCAGGTTGTCGAGAAGGCCAATGGCGAGGAGGCCTGGGCGTATTGCCAGAGCTATCCGGTTGATCTTGTCGTGCTGGATGTGATGATGCCGCGCATGGACGGCTGGGAGCTATGCCGCCGTCTCCGCGAGTCCGGTGACAAGCCGATATTGATGATGACGGCCAAGGGGGAGCCGTTTGACCGCATCAAGGGCTTTCAGCTTGGTACAGATGATTATTTGGTCAAGCCGTTTGAACCGATGGAGCTGGTGCTGCGGGTAAAGGCGCTGCTCAAGCGCTATCTCATCTCGATCTCCGAGCTGGTGATGCTGGGCGGCATTACCCTGGACAAAACGAGCTATCTCGTGCGATATAAGGACGGACGCAGTGAATCGATTCCGCTCAAGGAGTTCGAGCTGCTGCTCATGCTGGCAAGTCATCCGGGAACATTGTTCACACGCAACAGGCTGATTGAGCAAATATGGGGCTACGAATATGATGGTGACGAGCGAACGGTAGACACCCATGTCAAGCGCTTGAGAGACCGGTTCGAGGCGTATGAGAACGAATTCCGCATCGTAACTCTTCGGGGGCTGGGCTACCGTCTGGAGGTGTATCGCGATTAAATCGCTGTACATTCGGATACTGTGCGCCTTTCTCGGCTCAACGGTAATCAGCATTATTTTGAGCTTTTTTGTATACGGACAGTTGTACAGCGGACAGTTGAGAAACTATATGCTAGATAACATGATTGCTAATGGGAAAACGATTGTGCAGTCTTACAAGCAGGCTACGCCCTCCAATCGCGAGGATCTGGTTCAAGGCTTGACCGCTTTTCCGATTTATTCGTACCGGTTGTATGACAAGGAAGGCAGAACGTTACACAGCCCGGCTGGAGTTGAGGGCAAGACGGCCTACGAGATTGAATCGGGGGCGCTGCTTCAGGTCATCAAGGGGGCGGTATACCGCAATGAGGAAAGGCATGGCTTCGGGCATATGATGGTGGGGTTGCCGTTTATAGTTGAAGGACAGCCCTATGCGCTGTTTGTTGAAGCAGACTTCGGGGAATTCAAGCAGTTTTTGTCCCAGTTGTTTCGCAACCAGTTGTTTATTGTCATGCTGTTCGGAAGTCTGTTTATTTTAATCTCAGCCCGTTATATTGTACGGCCGATCCAGAAGCTGACCAGAGCTACCCGCAAGATGGCCAAAGGCGAGTTCGATCTGCGTCTGAGCACGCGGCGCAAGGATGAGATCGGACAATTGACGGAGAGCTTCAACCACATGGCTCACGAGCTGGGCATGCTGGAGAGATCAAGAAGACAGTTCGTCTCAGATGTTTCTCATGAGCTGCAGTCTCCGTTGACCTCCATTCAAGGCTTTACTCAAGCATTGAAGCATAAAAAGCTGGATGAAGAGAGCCGGCTCCGGCTGCTCGATATTATTGAACAGGAGAGCAAGCGGCTGTCGCGGCTGACCGAGGATTTGCTGCAGCTATCCTCGCTCGATTACGAGCAGACGGTGAACCATCCCGTTACCTATCGGCTGGATGAGCAGATTCGCAACATCATCATTGCGCTGGAGCCGCAGTGGGCTGCCAAGCAGCTTGAGCTGCAACTGGACTTGCCGGAGCTGGTCATCACGGCAGATGAGGGGAAGCTTATTCATCTATGGATGAATCTGCTGACGAACAGTATCAAATTCACCGGCTATCACGGCTCCATTCACATTAGCGGGCGCCAAAATGATGAATGGCTTGAGATTGAGATTACAGACAACGGTCAGAGCATGCCGGAGGACGAGCTGGAGAACATCTTCCAGCCATTCTACAAGGTGGACAAACAAAGAGACCGGACGGTGGGGGGCAACGGCATCGGCCTATCAATTGTGAAGCGGATTATTGCGCTCCACAACGGCAAAATCCGGGTTGTCAGCAAGCTGGGCGAGGGCACGACGATGCGGGTATTGCTGCCCGCATCGCCATAAGGTCGCAGCCTGTCTCCGCCCGAAGAGGACGTCTGCAGCATGTTGCGTGGCAATCTACAGTGGGAGACATCGTCGGCAGATGTATTGAAGCCGACGATGTCTCTTATGCATTATGCAATCTCTTTCTCTACCTTTGGGGACGAGTCGCCACCCTGGCGACGCTGTATCAGAATGGTGAGGCTGACCAATGTGACGAAGACTGTCGCGCCCATGTCGGACAGAATCGCAATCCAGAGTGTGAGCCAGCCGGGGATGGTCAGCAACAGTGCGATCGCCTTCAGACCGATCGAGACGGTAATATTGAAGCGGATGATCCGATTGACCTGCTTGGCGACAGAGACCGCCTCGGGCAGCTTGCCGAGATGATCCTGCATCAGCACGATGTCCGCCGTCTCGATGGCGCTGTCTGTACCCTTGCCCATAGCGATGCCGAGGCTTGCCGAGGCGAGTGCAGGAGCGTCATTAATGCCGTCGCCGATCATGCCGACTGTGCCTTGTTGGGAGAGGGAGCGGATCTGGCTCACCTTATCCTCTGGCAGCAATCCGCCGTAATATTCGGAGACGCCGACTGCAGCCGCGACCTTGGCGGCCGTCTGCTGATGGTCCCCCGTCAGCATGACGGTGCGGCGGATACCCAGCTTGTGTAGTGCCTGGATGACCTCGCGGCTCTCCTCGCGAATCTCGTCAGCGATGCCGAATACGCCGAGCACCTGCTGCTCATCGGCTACGAGCACGAGTGTCAGGCCCTCGCTCTTCAAGCGGCTAATCCGTCCGCTGACCGCATCCGTCATATGGATATGGCGAATACTGTTCTCATTGCCGAGCCAGTAGCTGCGACCTTCGATGCGAGCCCTGATGCCGCTGCCTGCCAAGGTTTCGATCTCCTCCGGCTCGGGGATCGAGATGCCGCGCCGCTCTACCTCCTTCATAATAGCCTTCGCCAATGGATGAGAGGATGACCTCTCGATCGCGCCCGCGACCCGGAAGAAGCGCTGCTCGTCGTAAGCCTCGAGCTCAGCGACATGCGGCTCGCCCTTGGTCAATGTGCCCGTCTTGTCGAAGGCCAGCGCATCCAGCTTGCCAAGCTGCTCCAGAAATACGCCGCCCTTGACCAGTATGCCATTACGGGCGGCCCGGGTAATGCCGGATACAATCGCAATCGGTGAAGACAAGATAAGCGCACACGGACAGCCAACAATCAGGACGGATAATCCTTGGTACAGCCAGCTCATCCATTCTCCGCCCAGAAGCAGCGGCGGCACGATGGTCACGAGCACAGCGATAGCCATAATAATGGGGGTGTAATATTTGGCGAACCGATTAATGAACAGCTCGGTTGGCGTCTTCGTCTCCTGAGCCTCTTGAACGAGATGGAGAATCTTCGCCAGCGATGAGTCCTGATAAGCCTTCTCGATCTGGACAAGCAACAGCCCTTCGTTGTTGATGCTCCCGCCGAATACCGATGCGCCCGGCTCTTTCTCGACCGGCAGTGATTCCCCGGTAATGGCGGCTTCATTCACGGAGCTGCGCCCTTCGGTAATGATGCCATCGGATGGAATCTTGGCCCCTGGCTTGATGCGAACCAGATCGCCAGCCTGCAGGGAGGCAATAGGAACGACCCTCTCCTTCCCATTCTCCAGCTTGAGCGCTTCCTTCGGGGCAACCTCCAGCAGCGCCTCCATCGAGCGGCGTGCCTTCTCCATGCCGTAGCCCTCCAGCAGCTCGTTAAGTCCGAACAGGATGGCGACGAGTGTGGCTTCCTTCCATTCGCCGATAGCGACGGCTCCGATGAGTGCAATCGTCATCAGCGTATCGATGTTGAATTTGAGCTTGAGCAGATTTTTCAGGCCGCGCAGAAAAGTGGTGTACCCACTAATAATCGTTGCTGCCAGATAGAGCAAAATGAGCGCCTGCGGCTTCACAGTGCCATCCAGCAGCAGTGCCCCCGCATACAGAATGGCTGAGGTGATCAGCAGCTTCAGCATTTTGCCGTTCGCATCATGACTGTGGTCATGGTCGTGGTCATTATCATGGCTATGACTGTGCCCGCCGTGGCTATGATCATGGTTCGTATGGCTGTGCTTGTGCTCACTGTGATGATGGTCATGATGATTATGACCAGAGCTGCCCGATCGCGATGGATGGACGATATAGGCGCCGTCCGACTTCAGAATCTTCCTGACCGCTGCCATAGAGATGTCCGGATGGACGGTCAATTTCCCGGAATTGTAGCTTAGCTTCGTATCGGAGCCATGCTCCAGCTCCTTGATCTCATCCTCGATACGCTGGGCACAGCCCGCGCAGGATAAGCCTTTTATACGATATTCATTCATAAGAAGACCTTCTTTCGATCAATATATGAATACTTATTCATATGATAAATCTGAAGCACGTCGGTGTCAATCCTATTTTGACCCATCTAACTAAAAATATGAAAAAAATGTCGCTTTTGCCACCGACAATCGTCATCGTGAGGAATCGGCATAATGTTCAGAATTTCGTTACAGTTCGCTGTTCATTTGCTGCCAGGTTCTGATATAATATATTCGTTGTCCCTCCCAGGAGCAGAGGTGGGCTGCATTAAACTACAGTGAGTAGTATAATGAAGTTCAAGACATGTAGCTCAAGCTGCAGCTATCATGGTATGATAAATCATCGGAATGATGATGAGGCATAACGGGCAGCATGCAACAATGCCTCTCTCTTAAAGGTGGAAGCTGCGCGAGATGGTGATGATGCGATTCCGTCCAATGGAGAGCTGGAGGATGGGCGTGTAGCGGTGTGTGGACAGCCGCCATGGCACACAGAGAGTTGAACTTTCTGGGATAAACATGTCGTGTCTTGGAGGAGGATGCGGCGTGAATGTCGAATGAGTAGACAAGTAATAAATTGAAGAAATAGGATACAATTCAAATTAATGAAGAGGTGGAGCATGAGTAACAAGAATAAGAAATCGCGCAGTCTTGTAGTGTATACCTTAATCATTGTTCTGTTGTTTGGAGCGCTGTTTGCGCTGAATACTGTCAGCAAGAATAAGGAAGGCGAGAACAAAACGGTAGCCGAGGCGCCTTCGGTTAGTGGCCAGCCAATCGTTGGCAATCAGGAGGCCAAGGTATCGGTAGTTGAGTTCGGGGATTATAAATGTCCAAGCTGTAAGTCATGGGAGCAGCAAATCTGGCCGCAATTGAAGAAGGATTATGTCGATACGGGCATTGCAACCTATTCATTCATCAATACGCTGTTCCATGGAGAGGAATCTCAGCTTGCGGCGGAGGCGAGTGAAGCTATCTGGAAGAGCAACCCGGAGCAGTTCTGGAATTTCCATACCGCACTATTCGCCAAGCAACCGGATGTGAATCATGATTCGGTGTGGGTGACGGCGGACTCGCTGCTTGAGGTGGCACGCGCGTCGGTGCCGGGTCTGGACGAGGAAGCGTTCAAGCAGCAGAGCAAATCGGACGAGGTGGCTGCAAAAATCGCAGAGGACAATCAATTGGTGACGAAGTTCAACATTCGACAGACACCTACCATTATGGTGAATAATATTGTCATTGCGAATCCGTTCGATTATGAGGCGATCAAGCAGGCGATCGAGCAGGAAGCCAAGTAAAGATCAAAGGGGGCTTGAAGCATGAGAACACTCAGGCAATACAGCTTGTATCTGGCTTGGCTGGTCGCGTTGGTCGCGACTTTTGGAAGTCTGTATTTTAGTGAGATAATGGGCTTCATACCATGCGAATATTGCTGGTACCAACGCATTTTAATGTATCCGCTCAGTATTATTCTTGGCATTGCGGCCTTCTTTGACGAGCATACCGTTCGGAAATACGTGCTGCCGCTTTCGATTATAGGCATGTGCGTATCGACCTTCCATTACATGCTGCAGAAGATTCCCGGCCTGGCGGAGATCAAGCCTTGTACGCAAGGGGTACCGTGCAGCGCCCAGTATATTAACTGGCTTGGGTTCATAACCATTCCGTTTCTGGCGCTGATTGCTTTTACCTTGATTACACTGATTCTCGTTCTGACGAGAAAATAGGCATGCACAAGCTATGCATGAACTAGCTGCCGAGGGATAACCGGCAGCTTTTTTTTGCCAAGAATGACACAGCCGTTTAGGCTTGATATATAAGGATGCATAAGTGCTGCTCGCCGTATATGTGCTTCTATATCTATGCGAAACGAAGCTTAGCCTGTCAAGAACGGCGACAGATGATTTCATATGTAGCTACGGAATGGCTCATAAGAGCTATTTTCATTTCTGTACAGGACAGAGAAAATAGGTACGTGCCGCAGTGCCAAGAATCGTAGGATGGAAGAGGGACAAAGCATGAGAGTGAATGCGAAGGCCGGTTGGCTGGCGCTGGTTATAGGAGCGGTTATCGTCTTGTGGGAGGGACTTGTCCCGACAGGGCAGATGACCGTATGGGCACACAACCATGGGCAGCAGGCGGCTAGCAGCAGTGAATGGGCGCTTGTGCTTGCCGTATGCGGGCGCTTCTTCGAGTTGCTGTCCGTGCTCTTGCTGCTGGGGAGCTCGATATTTCGCTATGCCATATGGCCTGAGGCCGCTGTAACGGGCAACTGGAAGGACTTGAACCGATTGGAGCAGATCGCTTCGATCGCGGTGTTGCTGTCCATTATATGGGTTGGAACGGATAATGGGCTGACTATCGTGAAGGCTGCCATGGCTGCCGGTCTGTTGCTCGCCGTGTGGGGCATCATCCCGCAGACCGCTGCACTGTTCGTGAGGGTGATCGGTGTCTGGGGACTGGCATTCGGATTGAATCTATATGAGGCCGAGCGTCTGTTCACTGTGGAAGGTATCGGATGGCTGCTGCTGATGGGGGTCCATGCCCTGTCCGGCGCGCTCTGGCTAGGCGGGGGGGCTGCGCTCTATACTGCGCTAGCTTCGGAGCCGAAGGGATCGGCATCGCAGGATATGTTGATACGGCGATACATGAAATGGGCGGCGGGAGCGGGCGGAGTGTGGCTTGTGACCGGAATAGCGGATGCTGTGCTCCGACTATCTGGAGGGCTGGAGAAGCCGCTTGGGGCAATACTGCTGTTCAGCCTTGTGCTGTCTGGCACCGTAGCGCTGTTTATGGCTGATGCGTATCGTCGCTGGCGGCGGCAGAGCTCTGCTTCACAAGACAGCGGTTCCTTCCGCTTCGGGCAGAGCCTGCGCTTTGCATTAAGTGTGATGGTGCTGATCCAACTGCTTGCGGCTGTGGTGCAGTTCTCCTCGCAGCCAAAAGGGGTGCTGCAGGAGCCGATTTACTGGCATGTGATGGGCACGGATGCGCATATGTCGCTGCGCATTCGCGATGAAGCCGGCGGGAAGCAGCTCGTGCGCCTCGATGTCTGGCTGCCAGAGGGCAAGGGACGTCCGGCAACGGTGGAGGTGAGGCTTGCACATGGAAGCCAGGCGCTAGCTGTGCCCGTTAGCTTCAAGGAAGGCGGGCCTGACCCGTATGGATTTGAAGGCTTTGACAAATATACGTATGAGGCTGTAGGCGACTATCTGAATGAAGCTGGCGATTGGACATTGAAGGTCAATGTGACCGATGCCGAGCAGCAGGTCTTCCATTATGAGCAACAGGAGATCGTGCCATGAGGAAGCGGAGCATCTGTTGGCACTAGCTGTGCGCTCTAACTCAACTAACCCCAAGGATGTTGATATACAGCATTCTTGGGGTTATTAGCTCAGTAGGGGGCGCACAGGGGATACATCATGTCTCGGAGCGGGTGAAGACAGGAACTAGTGGTCATGATGTCCTGCGGAGGCGGCACCTTCCTCGTGATTGCCGCCAGCCTGCATCGCCTCCAGTTCGGCAAGCCGCTGCACGGCGTCCTTGCCGATCGCGAAGCGCCTCTCCGGCCTCGCCTCCAGTTCCCCAGCGCTTACGGTGCTGCGGATAATATAGATGCCCTCGCCCGACAACTGGTGCGTGGCTGTATATCGACCTTCTCCAGTTGGAACGCCGGGCATCGATTGCCGTAGCGCCTCCTGTCCCTCCGGCCAAAGCTCGAAGGTCACCTGGTCAACTGTTACCGGCTGACCGCTGCGACGGACTGTTATGCTGAACTGGCTAGTACTGTGCGAAGCAAGCTTGTCTGGCAATTGCAGGTCCACTGCCAGATAAGGGCGCAGACCGTGCTCGTCTGTGCCGGCTGTATTAGGGGCGCAAGCGCTGAGCAGCAGCAGGGAGAGCAGGAGCGTCAGCGTCAATGCGAACCGCAATAAGGAATTCATCTGTGTCATCGTTGTCCCTCCTGAATTATGCTGAGAACCAATGCTTGAGCGTCGGGATGCGGCGAATCACGAGCATGTCCAGCGCCAGCACCGCCAGCAGTGAAAGGCCGACTAGGGGCATGAGCACACCACATGCGAGCATAATCAGCAAGACGCCTCGTCTTACCCGTTTCTCCTGCGGGCGGCCTGGAGCACCAAGCTTGCCACTGGGCTTACGCTTGCGCCACATCGTATAGGCACTAACAGACATCAGCATGATGCCGATACATGTAAGGAGTCCGAGCAGTTGATTCGGCCAGCCGAAGAGCTTGCCTTCATGCATTGCGATCCCGAGTGTAATCAACTTGGCCATGAAGCCATAATCCGCAAAGCGGACATCAGTCAGCACGGCGCCACTGTATGGATCAATATGCAGTGTGGCATTGTTGCCGGGTCGAGAATGCGCGGTGGATATGGTGTAGACGCCACGCTCGCCTTGCGGCAGGGAGATGGTATATGGCTTCTGAACCTGCTGTCTGTCGGCAATTTCGGCTACCTCTTGCACCTGCAGCGGGATATAGCCGCCTGCGGCCGATTCGGGAACGGGAAGATTCTCAGTTGCCCATGGCACGTCGTCGGCTATAGCCTTGGTGACAGTGACGGCATCGGGCTTGGTCATAAAGCTGAGTGCATACGGGGGATAGCTTGTATTTGTAGCGTTGGCGAAACGGTCAATCTGCTTGCCGAGCACCCCTGACCAGGGTAGCCCCGAAGCGATGAGCAGAATCATGAATAAGGATAGCCAAAAGGCCGGAACCGCGTGAAGATCGCGCCAAAATTGACGGCTGCCGGGGCGGCTTAGACGGGGCAGCACTGTTCCCCAGATCGAAGCCTTGTTGCGCGGCCACCACAAATAGAGTCCGGTTACAATCAGCAGCAATGCCCAGCAAGCCGCGAGCTCGACCAGACGGTTGGCCCAGGTGCCGCCAATAACGAGCTGGCTATGCATTTTTTTGAAGAAGGCGCTGAAGGTTGAATCATTATTCAACAGGCCAACAATGTTGCCGGTATACGGGTCGGCATACATCGTAGTGGAGACGCCGTTGCGAGCAGCGTTCAGCTTTATCGTCTCCTGCGGTTGATCCGTGTAAGTAATGGAGGATATGGAGGTTCCTGGGTAAGCACGTTCCGTTTTGGCAATGAGCTCGTCGGCGCTCAGAGCTGCCGGGGCGACGGCGCGCACCGTCAGCATATCCTTGTAAAGATAGCCCTCGATCTGTGGCTTGAACAGGTAGACGCCGCCGCTGAAGGCGAGGATCATGAGGAACGGCGCAAAGATGATGCCTGCGTAAAAATGCCACCTCCATACCGCTTGGTACAGCGAGGGCAGAAGCCGAGACGGCGCGATCTGGTGCTTGTCCCGGGACGGCCGGGTGGATGCGGGTGGGGTAACAGTGGCTTTCATGATGTCCTCCTTGTCTATACGAGCAATTTACTTGAGTAATTATATGGGGGCAGCGTTATTTCTTCTATAGCTCTTTGGAGTTAAAAATGTACGGCAGCCATGCTGAAGCGGGTGTCACAGACCGCTGCTTGCTGTGTTGACCTGAGTGTGGCGCAAGCGGCGGCATAGCCATTTGGAGTCATGCCGCTATGGCTTTGCACAAGGTAGAATGGTAGAGAGACTGAATGCTGAGAGGAGTAGGGGACATTGACTTATAGACAAATCAAATGGCTGATCTTGACGATACCTACATTGACTATCGGAATCTGGGAGTATGTGCGGCATGAATTTTTGCTTCCCTACATCTCCATGGAGCTGGGCAACTGGCTGGCTCCGGTATTTGTGCTGCTCGTGTCACTATTGTTCCTGACCCAGTTGTTCTCCATGATCGAGCACAATCAGGAGGAGCTGAACAAGGCCAAAGCTGTGCAGGCGGCAATGGAGGAACGGGAGAAGATTGCCCAGGAGCTCCATGATGGCATCGCGCAATCGCTGTTCTTCCTCAATGCGCAGCTCACGCAGCTAGAGCATACCAAGCAGCCGGAGCAGGGAATGCTGCACAAGCTGAAGGAGAGCGTGCATCGAACCAATGATTATGTGCGACAGGCGATAGCTAATCTGCGACAGCCGGCGGATACCAAGACAGCGGCATGGCTGCAGGGCATACAGAGTCTTATCGCGGAGCTGGGCAGAGAGTCTGCGCTGCAAGTCGAGAGCCACTGGAGCATTCCCGACCTGGCTCTGAGCGCCAAGGAAAAAGTCGAATTGCTGGCTATTGTGCGTGAAGCGCTGATCAATATTCACAAGCATGCGGATGCAGGGAGGGCTAGGATTCAGGCAGAGCTGGAGGGGGGAGGATGGGTATGCCGGATTGTCGATGACGGCAAGGGCTGGGACCCTGAGAAAGCCGCTGGCGGCAGTCGATACGGGTTGAAAATGATGCAGGATCGCGCTCGCATGATGTCATGGGAATGGAGTATGGTGAGGGAGCAGAGAGAGACCATCGTCACGGTGCGCAAGAAAAAAACATAAGAGTTCAGGGGCTGTGCCTGGCCTGGTGGAAGCGCGCACAGCTTGATCATTCATAGAATAAGCAAACGGTACGGGCAGGGCGGTCAGTGTACGAGGTCGACATGAGGGCTTCACCGCGTCTTCTTTTTTGACTGGCAAGCTCATATCTATCCATATAGATGGACATCTTGCCCTGGCGACGGTTGCTCATGCTCTCTGCTCAAGCAGGTGGTGTCACAGCATATGCAGTCTCGCGAGGCCACAAAGGGGAGTGAGGGGGATGATCAGCAGTGCCTTGCTGTCGCTGGCTGTGCTGGCTGGCTTGAGCGGTGCTCCGCATTGCATCGCCATGTGCGGAGGGATCGTCTCGGCCTTTGCGCTGCAGTCGGGGGAACGTTCGATGCGGGCGGCACTGGCTTATAATGTCGGCCGCGTCGTGACGTATACGGCTATTGGCGGCTTGATGGGATTGGCCGGCTCCTTCCTCAATATGGCCGGCGGCCTGGTCGGCATTCAGGGGGCCGCCAGCATGCTTGGCGGCCTGCTTATTCTATTATGGGCCTGGCGGCGCTATACACTCCCGATCTATCCCGGCCATCGTCTGCTGGGACAGGAGCCGCTGCAACGAAGGCTAGCCTGGCTTGGCACACGCCATGAGTTGTTAGCTCCATTGGCATCTGGACTGCTACTCGGCTTGTTGCCTTGCGGCCTGACCTATGCGATGCAGATGAATGCGGCCTCTACCGGATCATGGGTGCAGGGGGCGCTGTTACTGCTTGCCTTCGGACTGTCTACCTTCCCGGCGATGCTGTTGACGGCACTGCTGGCAGGCAAGCTCGGTCGCCGCTGGCGACATGCGCTGCGCCGAGCGGGATTGACGCTGGCGATTCTGATGGGGATGCTCGCTCTGCTCAAGGGAATGAGCGTCAGCGGCTGGATTCCAGCCGTTCACCCCTGGCTATGGTGAGCCTGCTGCGAGGTGGAGTGGGGAACCGAAGCTTAGTGGGCGTCAAATGAAGCGGTCATGCTGCCGACATTCCCCTGCCAGCTAAGCTGTGTCTCCGCTTGCCAGCGACCCGGCATGACCGGAAGGACGGTAATCCGGTAATGGCCTGGAGCGGTTTCCACCGCATCGCCAGGAAGAATACCGCACAGCATATCCGGCATGGACACACGAATGTGTACCGTTGCGCCACTTATCGGCTCCCCTGAGGGCCGGGCGGCTCGCAGCAGGAAGACCACCTCCTCCATCGATTGGATCGACGCTGCATCGGTTTCCATCTCAAGCTCCATCCGCATCTCTTGATGGGTATAGACCGATTGATCGCTTCGACTGTCCACAATTCCGCCATAGCGCAGCGTGAAGCTGACCGCTAGCACCCCTATTAATAGCGCGATTCCCCAGCTTGCTTTCATGACATCCCCCCTAGGGTGTGTATGCAAGCCTTGGCAACTGGCTGCCATGCTGCGGTATGGCGGTCGGCTTGCTATGTTCATCCTATGCCCCAAGTACGTCCGCCATGCAGGTGCTCCGCTTCTACGTTGCAGGCTATGCCCGCATGGTCGGTCCTTTGTCTCCTGTCGGAAAAATGCTACAATAACCATATAACTAGCAATCCAAGGAGAAAGCATAAATGACGATTAAGAGGCTGAACCTTAATGAAGGAGGACTCAACCGTTTCTTCGGCTCGCTGGAGGCAAAAATCATGGAGCTGCTCTGGGAGAGAGGCAAGCTGACGATCAAGCAGACACATGAACAGTTGAGCAAGGAAACGGCCATTTCTTTGAACGCGGTTATGACGGTCATGATCCGCCTGGCCGATAAAGGCATTCTGCATAAGGAATCTACGGGGGGCGGCCGCAATCGGCTAACGCTCTTCTATCCGGTGCAGACGAAGGAGCAGTTCATTGTGGAGCAGACCCGAGCGGTAACCGAAGGACTGATCAAGGATTTTGGCCCGCTAGTTGTCAATCATTTCATTGAGCAGTTGGATGATATTGACCCGTCCCTTATCCGTAAGCTGGAGGAGCGGCTGCAGGAGAGGAAGCTTAAATGATGTATTCGCTGCCCGTCCTGCTTCTGCTGCAGAGCGGGCTCTTTGTCTTGATCTGATGTGGGACAAGCTGCTGGGTGTATAGTGGCATCATGCTGTAGTAATGTTGCTACTGAATTATTGAGGAGCAGATCGAGCATTGTTTTTAGGAATGGGTTTGTATTTTGTGTGAATCCTCAATAAAATGAATTTTTTTTAATGTTGCTGACAGAGGATAAAACTTGCCTGCGCCGAATTATACTACAAATAATAAGTTGAGAATCAATGACTCTATAGTTTGGATCGGTGCGGTCGATACACGGTGTGATACGGGCGCGCGCTAAACTGAAAGGGAGGATTCGATCTTGAGGAAACGTGTAGCGGCAGTATTATCCTGCTTGATGCTTCTGATCGGCGGAGGGAGTGTCTTCGCGAGTCCGTCGGGCACGGCGCTGCAGCAATCGATTGACGAGGTGCTGGGCACTCCATATCTATATGGAGGAACAACGACAGGCGGATTTGATTGTTCGGGCTTTATTCTTCATATTCTCAGTCAATATGATGTCGAGCTGCCGCGAACCTCGCAGTCTCAGGCGGAGGAAGGCACCGAGGTTCAGACGGAGGATCTGCGTATAGGCGATCTGGTCTTCTTCAATACGAGTGGCAAGGGCGTTTCTCATGCAGGAATTTATGTAGGGGACGGCCAATTCGCGCATTCCTCCTCAAGCAAGGGGGTTATTATCAGCAGCTTGACCGAGGGGTATTACGCCAAAAGATATGTCACGGCGCGTCGGGTGGCTACAGATGAAGCCTTTGCAGCGATGACGGCTTCGGAGTGACGAAGTGAGTACATAGTGGAGCTCTAGGTTGACAGCAGTAGGGGCAGTGTCTCCTTTCTTCCTGCAAGATTACCGAACGGCTTCGTGGTTCTTCCCGGCTGTTCATCCTCGCGGGGCATGAATGCAGTGATATCCTTTATTCGCTCTGAGTATATAAATACAGAACAAAAATGGCGGTGCAGCCGAACTGCACCGCCATTTTTTGTGTCTGTGGCGATCCCAAATCTGAAGGAAGCCGGAGCAACCCCTCGATTTGACCAGCAGCAATCATATACAAGGCATGGTAAGACGGACAAGCTTGCTGTACAAAGAAAAGTCCAATACTGCCCGAATCTGACAGATGGATGAGGGGGAAGTTATCGCCCTTACCCGGGTAGGTCTCACAGACGCGAGAGTAGGAAAAATTCCGAAGCATGGAGAAAAGCTTGCTGTGAGAAGTTAGCAGACGCCATAGTATGCTTGCCGAGCTAGCGGCAAGCGGATTTTCAAAGGGCTGGAGTAGAATGATTACGAGCTTTGCCTAATCGAAGCAAGTCCTTGTTTAACAACGCATGATGAGGCACCCGACCTCCAATGGGCTACTTGGAATTTCCTTCTAGCGACTTGAATCGACATAATAACAATACGTTAGACCTATATCCCATTCATGTTATTTAATGTAAACTATAAATTTAATTAATTGGTAATTTTGTAAAAAAATTAATTTTATATAAATGAAGGGAGTTTGGGTCGAATCTTTTTATTAATTTCTTTACATTTTTTGAATTATAAAAAATAAAGGAGCCTGATTATGAAACACAAAAAGAAATTAATGATAGTTGTATCCCTGTTGTTGCTGATGGTCGCTATTTTTACTTCTCAAGCATATGCCTATGTAAGAAATGGACCTGATGGGAAGTGGGGGGCCTCTAGCGCAGCCGACTTAAAATATTGGAAAGATAGTTCTGTAGATTCTTATGGATATGGAGGGCGTGTCGACTTTGGTGCTTCACAGTGGAACGGAGTCTCATCAAAAGTAAAACTGACAAATGTCACCTCGGGTTATGTCCATATTAAAGTGTTTGCTGGAGATATTAAAGATACTGCTCTAGCAGATGCGTTGAATTATAAAACTAATTTCTGGGGAAATTACATTGCTTGTTGGGATTGCACATATGAACTTTCCAGAATTCGAATAAATGATCCTGTTATAAGTACATATGTGCTTGATTATCAATACAAGGCCCTTACGCATGAATTTGGGCATTCACTGGGGCTGGACCATGGTGATATAACTCCTGCTGTTATGGTCCCCGGCTGGAATAACTATAAAGTGCCACAAACAGACGATAAGAAGGGTATAAAGGCGATATATGGGAACTAATCATGATTGGAGGGAACGTTCAATGGTAGTAATAAATAAAAATAAAAAAATTATAACCGGACTGTTAATAGCGGTTCTACTGTTAGGTAGCGTATATTATTATTTAGATCAAACGATTGTAAATAAAATTCATACAAAAGCCGAGTTGCCGATGTATAGTCAAGTTGAACAATTAGAAGAAGAAGCTGATGTCATTGCTATCGTTACTCCTACAGGAAACCAAAAAAATCATATGGAATATGATGATCAAGGGCTTCCGTTGTGGTATTGGACTGAGAGTGAACTTATCGTAAACAAGGTGTTTTCAGGGGATGTTAAAGAAAATGAAAGTATAGTAATCTATGAACCTTATGCAACTGGCTCGAATAAAGTTATTGGTAAACTTGAAATCGTACCTGAATATTATACCAAAATGAATAACTCGGAAAATTACATTGTTTTCTTAAAACAACATGAAGATGGACCGTACATGATAATAGGTAGAGACCAGGGGAAAGTTGCTCTGCAAGAGTCCAACAAACAAAGTTTAGGTTTGATCAGTGAATTTTTTGATCTTCATCAAAAGATTCTTGCTAAATATGCAGTGAAATAGACTCGGGAAAGAGCACTTGTAATTCAGCGATCTCCCAAAAACATTGTGGAGCGTTGAGCTAGATAACCTATATAAACGACTATGAATCCTATTTGGGATTTATAGTCGTTTTTCGGTGATAATAGCAGAGGTCCAAAGATCAGCTCGTAATTAACTTCCACGCTTGCGGATTTAAAACCGCCTAGGAGAGTTCCATCTTTGAGACGGTTATCCATGAGTAACAAGATACTGCGACACGGCTCTTGTCTAATCGGGTGTCCAACCTTATACTTGGAACACATGCTATACGACAAAATAAGACAGATTTCGAGAGGGGCGGCAGCGTGATCCAGGCCATTATGCAAAGTATACGCAAAAAGATGATATTGAGCTTTGTCGGCGTCATCATGCTGCCGCTGCTGTTATCGATCTACATTTCGTACCGCAACTTCGCTGCCGAATTGGAGCAGAGCTATATTGTTAATAATAAAGCCATTCTGCAGCAGCTTATTAGCAGGCTGGATGATTACTTTATACAGCTTGAGAACGTGGGGCTTGCCTTTTATTCGGATCTGTTGTTTTCACCGGAATATCAGCTTGCCGACACGGAGTTCATTCAGCATAATCTCAAGCTGCGCAAGCTGATGAGCCTGTATCTGGCTCGCAAGGAGACCCATTCCGTGCTGTTCTATACTCCGCTCAATCAAGAGCTGTATGTCATTAATAAAGCGTTGAACACCTCCTTTTCAGACGCGAAAGCTATGGAGGAGCGGGATTGGTACGCTCATGCAGTGGCGGAGCCGGACAAGCTGATTATTGAGCCGCAGCATAAGCTAAGCAACTATCCCGCTGAATACCGGATACAATCCGGTGTGCCCGTGTTCTCGCTGACTCGGCTAATCAAGGGCTATACCCCCGAGGTTGGCGTCCTGACGATGAATTACACGTTGACACAGCTCCAGCGGATCGGTGAGGAGGGGCTTCTAAGTCCCGATGAGGAGATCGGAGTGTGGACGGCTAAGGGGGAGCTGCTGTACAGCTCTGATCCGGCGATGTCGTCATTGCCAGCCGAATGGCTCTCTACGATGGCGGGCGAGGAGGAGGCGGGGAGCTTCCAATATACCGAAGCGGGCAGCGCGGAAACGAAGCGGCTTGTCTATGCCCGCTCGGCTCACAATGGCCAACTGGTGGCGAAGCTGATTCCGGTGCATGTTATTATCGCTCAGGCCGACAAGACGCGGACGATTAACCTGTTGATTGCATTAAGCATCGTATGCATTGTTATTGCGACGACTGCGTATATCTCGATCCGGCTGACCGGGCCGCTGCTCAAGCTGAAGCGTCATATGGTGCGTGCCGGGGAGGGCAACTTCCAATTGCCTGTTACCGTAACGCAGACGGATGAGATCGGGCAAATCTCCCATGCCTATAACCGGATGATCCAGCAGATTGATACGCTGATTACGGAGAAGTACAAGATGAGGCTGGCTACCCGTGAATCACAATGGAAGGCGCTGCAGGCTCAGATTAATCCGCATTTTATGTACAACACGTTGCAGACGATCGGCAGTGTGGCCCTGGATGAGGGGATTGACGAGCTGGTTCGCATGACGCATGCACTCTCTGATATGCTCCGCTATAGCTTGAAGCCGGGGGAGCGCGCCATGCTGCAGGACGAGCTTCGCAATGTCGAGGATTATCTATGGATTCAGACCTGTCGATTCGAGGACAGACTGGCCTCGCGCATCGATGTGCCCAAGGAGGCGCTGCAGTGGGTGGTGCCCAAGCTGTTCCTGCAGCCGCTCGTGGAGAATGCGATCATCCACGGCCTGGAGCCGTCGAAGCATCGCGGCGAGGTGGAGCTGCAATGCCGCTTGGAGGACGGGGGACTGCTCATCGTAATTATGGACAATGGGGTGGGCATAGCGCCCGAGAGGTTAAGCCGTCTACAGGCGGCATTGGATGCGCCTGATATGCTGGAGCAGAGCGGTCATGAGCGGATCGGGCTGCTCAATGTGTCCCAGCGGCTACAGTTAATGTACGGACAGGAAGCGCGCCTGCAACTGAGCAGCGCGCCGGGACAGGGCACGCAGGTCGAGCTGTGGCTGCCGCCACTGTCGGAGCAGTCAGAGCCTCACGAGCAAGAGAGGGGGAAGACCGATGAGATATAGAGCGATCGTGGCAGATGATGAGCGGCGGGCTCGCAGCGCGATTGTGAAGCAAGCGGAATGGGAGCGTCACGGCATTGAGCTCATCGCAGAGGCTCAAAATGGCGATGAGCTGCTGGAGGCGGTCGAGCGCGAGCGGCCTGATCTGGTGCTGAGCGATATGCGAATGCCGGGCTTGCATGGCGCAGAGCTGATCCGCACGCTGCGGGAGAGATACCCGCATATACAACTCATCATCATTAGCGGCTATGATGATTTTGCTTATATGAAGCAGGCGATTACCTCGCGGATTGTCGATTACCTGCTTAAGCCGATTCGGCCGGAAGCGCTGCATGATGCGTTGGCAGAGGCGGTGCGGGAGCTGAATGCCAGGCGGCAGGAGCAGGAGCGCTCGCTCCATGTGCAACAGCGGCTTAATGAGAGCCTGCCGCTGCTTAGCGAGGATCTGTTCCATCAGTGGATGGTCGGCTCCACGACCAGTGAGGAGGGGCTGCTGCGCAGCCTCGGTCTGCCGGATCGCCCACAGGAGGCGGAATATACCGCGGTTGCCTGTGTAATGGACAACTTTGCAGAGGTGGCTGATAACCGCTTCCACGCCAATCCTCATCTGCTGCTATATGCGCTAGTCAATATGGTGAACGAGCTGCTGGCCGGCCTGGGACGGTGCTTCCGCAGCCGCCAGCAAGACAGTGAGCTGATCCTCATTATGTATCGCGGGCTAGGACATCAGGAGCTTGGCGAGCTGCTCGACAGGCTTGGGGGTGAGCTGAAGGAGCTGCTCGGCATTACCGTGCTGATCGGCGTAGGTGAAAGTCGAACACGTCCGCATCAGACCCGTGATTCGCTTAAGGAAGCGCGGGCGGCGCTGTCCTGGCTGCATGCCGGACAGTTGGAGAATCGAACGGCGTTCTATGCGTTGCTCCAGCCGACAGCGCGAGCGACGCATCACCAGGCTGGGAGCATTGAGCGAAGGCTGTCATCTGCCATCGATTCGGGCAGCCTCGCCTTCATCCGCCAGACGGTGGAGGAGGTATACGATGAGGCCGGGGGAGCGGCTGGCATGAGTCTGGCGAGCATCCGTAAGCTGAATGCCGATCTGCTCTACCAGTTGGAGCGGCTCGTTGACCAGATGGAGGATCAACGGGCGTATCTTGCCGAGCTGGCGGCGCTTAGGCTCGCGGTGGGCAGCGAATTGAATGTCCCGTTTGTGCGGCGCTGTGTGCTCAAGTTTCTGGAATCGGTCTCGCGGCTGGAGATCAAGCAGCGCAAGGAGCGCAAGGTCATCTACGATATTCGCGACTATCTGGAGCAGGAATATGCGCGCAAGCATTCGCTCAAGGAGCTGTCCGACCGCTTCTACTTGAGCAAGGAATACATCTCCAAGATGTTCAAGGAGGAGTTCGGGGCCAACCTGTTCGTCTATCTGGCGGAGCTGAAGATCGAGAGAGCGAAGCGGCTGCTCACTGGCAGCGAGGTCAAGCTGCGGCAGATTGTCGATGAGCTGGGATTTAACGACGAAAGCCACTTCAGCAAAACCTTCAAAAAGCATACTGGCTATTCTCCACGATCATACCGCGATCAATTCAGACTCTTCTAGGGGCTTCCAACTCCAGGTGAACTGTGACCCATAAGTGGGTCACTCTTTTCATAGTGTCCTTCTCATGGGCCACAGTTCACGGCTCCGCTTTGCGGGGTCTTTTTTGCCTAGCCCGTCAAGGACGGCGATAGCTGTGTACGCTTGTATGCCGGGACGCCCTGCACGCTCTCTGCTGGAGAGAATAGTTGGACCACGGTCACTCTTAACAGATGAATCTGTTCAATACAATACAAATGGAGAACAAGCAAATACATGTTTATTCAAAATGGAAACGCGTACAATACGAGTATGAGGTTCGCTCAGTGGCCTCCCCGCTTCAATCGCGGCGGGTTTCGGACAATATGGAGAGGGGTTATGTCATGAGAAAGAGATTAAAGCCTGCACTGCTTGCATCGGTTGCTTGCCTATTATTGCTGTCGGCCTGCGGCACCGCGGAGAAAAATAACGGCTCTGGGACGACGGAGACGCCCCCCGCAGAGCCAGTCAAGCTGAAGTTCTTGACCCAAGTCGTCGATTATCCCAAGTACCAGGATGAAATTAATGAAGCGCTGCATAAGACGTATCCGAACATTACGGTCGAGTTCGACCATGTATTTGACAACTACGACTCGGTGCTCAAGACGAAGATTGCCACGAAGGATGCGCCCGACCTCTTCAATTACGCCGGCTATCTGGCGATGAAGCCGTTCGTGGATGCCGATCAACTGCTGGATCTGACGGAGGACAAGATTGAGGAGGGCATCCTGCCGAACTTCCGCGAGGGTGGCAAGTACAATGGCAAGACCTATGCAGTGTCCACTCAGGTGCTGGGCTATGGCCTGATCTACAACAAGCAGGCGTTCAAGGAAGCTGGCATCGATGCGCCGCCCAAGACGCTAAGCGAGCTGAAGACTGCGGTGGACAAGCTGAATAACGTCGGTATTACACCGTTTGCCTCCGGCTTCAAGGATGTGTGGCTCAGCTATCATATGTTCTGGGCGATGCAGGGCGCAACGCTGGATGACTTTCAGCAATTCTACGACGATATGAATGCCGGGAAGGCGAAGACCAAGACGGATCGGCTGGATAAGGCGTTCGAGCTGTTCGATCTATACAATGCGAATGATGGGCAGAACCCGCTGTCCAGCGACTTCGCCAACATGAGCCATCTCGTCGGCACGAAGCAGGCTGCGATGGCGATCCAGGGCGTCTGGTCGTATGAGGAGATGGTGAAGCTCGACCCCAACGTGGAGCTTGGCCTTGCGCCGATCCCGGTATCCGAAGATCCGCAGGAAGCGACGATGCTCGCGGACGGCGATGGCTTCATCTACATCTCCAAGGACAGCAAGCATCCGCAGGAGGCGAAGCAGTTCCTGGAGTGGATGGTGTCGAAGGAAGGTGCTGAGGCAACAGTTGGCAGCATCCTGAAGCAGCAATCCACCTCGGCGAGCAATCCGAAGTCCGAGCTGAACGCGCTGAGCGCCGATGTGGCCAAGTATATCGAGGAGGGCGGCAAGACGCGCGGATTTGTGATCAATTTCTGGCCGAGCGGTCTGGCCGACATTATCGGCAAGGAAATGCAAGACTATATTGCGAAGAAGAAGACGCGCGACCAGCTCTTCGACAACATCGACGCTTCGTGGAAGAAGCTATATAAGCCATAATCTGCAGGACGCGCATAAGCGTTCCCATATAAGATCATAAGAGTTCCCATATAGAGAAGAAGGCAACAGCCGTCCCGGCGGCCAGGTGCAGAGCTTATGCACGCACCTGGCCGCAAGTGGACTGGAGGAGGAGAGAGATCATATGAACAGCATCCTGCAGCGTCGCGGCAAGAACACTGCCTCCCTGCTTATGTTTACGGCCCCATTTCTGATCGTGTTCGCTGTGTTTTTCCTGTATCCGCTCGCGCGCGGCGTTGTGCTGTCGTTCACGGATTGGAATGGCATTGAACGTAGCGCTCCATTCAACGGGCTGGACAATTATATCGAATTATTTACCGACGATTCAAGGTTTTTGCACTCGCTCTGGATTACATTTGTATTCACTGCGCTCACAGTCATCGCATCGAACTTTGTGTCGCTCGTGCTGGCCGTGCTGATTGAGAGTGGCGCTCGCTTCAAAAATACGCTACGGACGTTATTTTTTCTTCCTTATGTATTCAGTCTCGTCGTCGTTGGGTTTACCTGGAAAATTATGTACATCGAGATTATCCCCGACATTGCGAAGCTGAGCCCCTTGCTCGAATTTCTGAATTTGGACTATATCGGGAACCCGCAGCTTGCGCTGTATGCGGTGATCGTGATGAATATCTGGTTTGGCATCGGCTACTATCTGATCATCTACCTTGCAGGCATCCAGACGATCGACTCCAGTGTCATGGAAGCAGCGTCAATCGATGGCGCGACAGGGTGGGCGCGGTTTCGCATGATGACGGTGCCGCTCCTGATGCCGTCCATCTCGATCTGTGTGTTTACGAGCATCACGAGCTCGCTCAAAATATTCGATGCGATCTTCGTGCTGACGGGCGGAGGCCCGGGCTATGCAACAGAGTCGATAGCGCTGAACATCTATTATGAGGCGTTCGGCTCGGCGAACCGTTTTGGCTACGGCATGGCGAAGTCGGTCGTGCTCGGCATCATCGTGCTGATCATTTCCTACTTCCAGTTGAAATTTTTCAAATCCAGGGAGGTGGAGGCTTAATGCGCAGTCCATTCAAAACATCGCCTCTGCTGGGCATCGTGCTGCTGCTCATGGTTATCGTCTATCTGTTCCCGGTGTATCTGATCGCGCTCAATTCCTTCAAGTCCTTCCGGGAAATCTTTGATTCGTTCCTGGCGCTTCCGCAAACGCTCTATCTGGACAATTATGTTCGGGCGTGGTCGTCGACCAACTTTGCCAAGGCGTTTATGAATAATGCGATCATTTCTGTCGCCTCTGTCATCGGAGTGATTATCGTGGCTGCGCTGGCGGGCTACAAGCTGTCGCGTGATCGCGGGCGGTTGGGCTGGTTCATTTACTTGCTATGCACGTTCCCGTTCCTGATTCCGTTCTACACGTATATGATTCCGCTGGTTCAGTTGTCCAAGACGCTGCATATTACGAACAATCCGCTGGGGCTGTCGCTGATCTACATGTCCACAGGCAGCTTCGCCGTCTTTCTGTTCCATGCCTTCGTCAAAAGCATCCCGCGTGAGATCGATGAATCGGCCTACATGGATGGCTGCTCGGAGATGGGCTTCTTCTTCAAGATCATCTTTCCGCTGCTGAAGCCGGCGGTAAGCAGTGTCGCTATATTGTATGCGCTCTGGACATGGAATGATTTCCTGCTGCCGTTTCTCGTGCTGACGGACAAGGAGGCTGCGACGCTCACGATCAACATCTATAAGCTGTTCGGCAAGTTCGGCAGCGATTGGGATATTATTACGGCGAGCCTGATTCTCTCCTCGCTGCCGATCGTCATCCTGTATATCTCGCTGCAAAAATATATTATTAGCGGGGTAGCAGCGGGGGCAGTCAAAGGATGAGCAGGAAGAAGAGGATGGTTGTCGCTTGGGATGGGAGTGGGGAATTCACCCGAATTCAAGAGGCCATCGACCAGGTGCCTGCAGACAATCGCGAGCAGGTCGTCATCTACATCAAGCCGGGGGTGTACCGCGAGAAGCTGGTTATTGAGAAGTCATATGTAACCCTGATGGGGGAGAGTAAGGATGCGGAGGATACGGTCATTACCTATGATGACTCTGCATGGAAGACATTCCCGGACGGAGAGCGTTATGAGACCTTCCATTCGTATACGCTGTTTGTCGGAGCGGTCGGCTTCACAGCAGAGCGGCTGACGATCGAGAATAGCGCCGGGCCGGGCGAGCAGGTAGGGCAAGCGGTGGCGGCCTATGTGGATGCAGACCGCGCTGTATTCCGCGATTGCCGCTTGCTCGGCTATCAGGACACGCTCTGTACCGGGCCGCTGCCCGATCGGCCGATCGATCCGAATCAGCCGTACTTCGGCGGCCCGCGAGGGCGCGCTCCTCGTATACAGGGAAGACAGCTATACGAGCGCTGCTACATCGAGGGAGACATCGACTTCATCTTCGGCTCGGCAGCGGCGCTCTTCTACCATTGCTCGATTCATTCACGCTCGTTGCGGCAGCCCGCTGCCACCCATGGCTGGGTGACGGCGGCATCGACACCCGAGCATGCGAAGTACGGGTATGTATTCCGTCGTTGCCGACTGAGTGGAGATGCGCCGCCAGGCAGTGTCTATCTGGGACGCCCATGGCGCAATCACGCGCATACGGTGTTCATCGATTGCTGGCTTGGTGCGCATATTCGCCCGGAGGGCTGGGATAATTGGGACAAGCCGGAGAGCGAGCACACGGTGCGGTATGCGGAGCACGGCAGCTACGGGCCGGGAGCGATGGGGGCGCAGCGTGTCAGGTGGTCGCGGCAGCTCGCGGAGTCGGAGCTGCGACAGTATGAGCCGGAGAGGATGCTCGGCGGCTCGGATGGCTGGAGGCCGCTGGAAGGCAGCGAATAGGCGAGGTGTTGCTCCAGCGGAGTCCAATGTGCAGCACAAGCCGGGAGAACAAGCATGTGGGTGGGCGCAGACGCTCCGCAGTCAGTGTGTGAGAGCTGTTACTCGTGTCGATATGGAAGACATGGCAGGAATTCGAGAGATGGAGAGAGAAGAAGTGAAGGATCATTCATCAAAGGAGGCGGAGCACCTGAGCAAGCTATGGTCGCTGGCGATGTCCGAATCATTTATGAAGCAATATCCTCTCGTATCGGACATGCCCTTTCAGAAGAGCAGATGCTGGAATTATGAGAACGGTTGCATTTTAACCGCATTTGAACAGGTATGGCGAACGACGGGAGACGAGAGATACCTCACCTATATCCGCGACAACATGGATTTGTTCATCCGTGAGGACGGCTCCATCGATACGTATTCGCTTAACGAGTACAATGTAGACATGATCAATCAGGGCAAGGCGCTCTTCGTGCTGCTGGAGCAGACCGGAGAGCAGCGCTACCACAAGGCAGCAGAGCTGCTGGCCGCACAGTTGAAGGGACATCCTCGCACCACAGAGGGCGGGCTGTGGCATAAGAAGATTTATCCGTTCCAGATGTGGCTGGACGGGGTGTATATGACCTCGCCATTTCTGGCGCAATATGCGGCGGTGTTTGATGAGGCGCAGTGGTATGATGATTTGGCAAGCGAAATTCTGCTGATGGAGCGCGTCTCGCGTGATCCCAAGACAGGATTGCTCTATCATGGATGGGACGAGAGTCGTGAGGAGCGGTGGTCGAATCCGCAGACAGGCTGCTCGCCGCATTTCTGGGGACGGGCTGTCGGCTGGTATATGATGGCGATCGTCGATGTATTGGATCATCTGCCGCTGTCCCATCCGCAGCGTGGTCAGATTGTCGGTATCTTCTACCGTCTAGCCAAGGCAGTGGTGCGCGTGCAGGATGAGGGGAGCGGACTGTGGTATCAGGTGCTGGATCAAGCGGAGCGCCAAGGCAACTATCTGGAGGCGTCCGGGTCGGCGATGTTCACCTATGCACTGGCAAAGGGAGCCAACGAGGGCTATCTGGACGGCTGGGCGTTGGAATCGGCGGCACGCGGCTACCACGGGCTCTTGAAGCATTATGTGGAGCAGGATGCAGATGGCTCCCTGCATCTGAACGGCATATGCAGCGTTGCGGGGCTGGGCAACACGCCATACCGCGACGGCTCGTTCGACTATTACATCAGCGAGCCGACGCGCCGTGATGATCCCAAGGGCTTCGCTCCGTTCGTGCTGGCCTGTCTGGAGATCGAGCGGTCAGGCGTGCTGGATGCCGGATGATACCCAGAACAAATGAATAACCGCTATGAACAGCACCCGGGCGTATCGTCCGGGTGCTGTCTTTGCTCGACATACAAGAAAGTGATTATCCAACGTATACTGATCTTCCATTCCTACGCGAAACGAGGCTTGACTCTTAACGGCGGCAGCCGTCTACGCCGGGGGCTGCTTCACGCCCGCTCAAGCAGGCACGCGACTGGCAGGAGCAGCTCATAGTGCAACTGGTCGGGGGTGAACAGGGAGAGATATGACTTCTCCACTACAACTAGCGGGCCACAAGCGACCAGTGCATGCTCGGCGGCATAGTCCTGGAGGAGCTGAATGGGCAGCTCCAGCTCCTCCTCGTCGGAGGCGAGGGTCTGGATAGATAGATAGGAGCCCGTCGGTAGCTCCAGATCAGCGGGCTGTTCACTCTCGATATAGAGCCCGACTCTTCCCCGATCATCCCGGATATAGTGAATATCGGCCTCGAACAGCTCCGGCACCTGCCGCGGCTGGGCGACCAGCAGTGCGGCATGGAGCGTATCATGCTGGCCGAGCTCCAGCCAGCGGAGCAGATGGACGCCTGCACGTTGCTTGAGCATACAGCGTCCCTTGCTTGCGGCGAAGCTGCGGTGCTCCTCCAGAATATGAAGCGTGTGCCGCTGCAGCTCCTGAAGCCGAGCGATCTCGCTTGCAGTGTCATGAAGCGATTGCTCCAGCAGCTCCTCGTATTGCACGCTGCCGAAGGATGTGAAGCACTCCTTGATCGTCGGCACAGACACCCCGAGCTTGCGCAGCAGAAGAATATGGGCGAGCCGATAAATTTCCTCCAGCCCGTATTTACGGTATTGGTTATCATCGATGAATGCTGGGGGGAGCACCCCTTTGTCCTCAAAATAGCGGATCTGATGCACAGACACCTTCATCAGGCGCGCCAACTCACTAATCGTAATCTCCTTCTTCATCCTTCCTGCCGCCCTTCCACATTCCTTATCCATTAGAATACACCTTAGGGCAGAGCTAGTGTCAAGCCGAAGGGTGCTATAAGGCACAGCCTGGCGATTCAGACAGGTGAACAAAGCCCTGGGGACGACTCTGATCACGAGGCTTCGCGCATAGGCAGATCGTGGACTGGTTATGATAACCATGTTCATGAATTCCAGAAGCTTAGGATGGAGCTGGGGAGTGTGCTAGCCGATCCATGAGCCATCAGGGATCATACGCTGTCAGCAAGAGTCTTGTGCTGTGCCCGATAGGGCGAAGCGGGCTGGCGCATCATAAGGTTTGGGGGAGGCATTGTAATATGAGTACAGTGGATTGGAGCCGCGGTCTGACGGAGATGACGCTGGCTTTTCATATTTTGTTCGCCACGATTGGGGTAGGGGTGCCGGTGCTGATCTCCATCGCTGAATGGCTCGGCATCTACAGGAAGGACCCGCATTATTCGCTTATGGCGCGCAGATGGGCACGGGGATTCGTTATCACGGTTGCCGTCGGTGTCGTTACTGGCACGTGCATCGGCTTGCAGCTCAACCTGCTGTGGCCGGAATTTATGAGTCTGGCCGGCAATGTCGTCGGACTGCCGCTGTTCATGGAGACGTTCGCGTTCTTCTTTGAGGCGATCTTCCTCGGCATCTATCTCTATACATGGAATCGGTTCAAAAACCCTTATACCCATTGGCTGCTCACGCTGCCGATCGTGCTGGGGGCCTCCGCCTCCGCACTGTTTATTACGACTGTGAACTCGTTTATGAATACGCCCCAGGGCTTTACATTCGAGAATGGCAGCCTGGTTGATGTCGACCCGCTCGCTGCGATGTTCAATCCGGCTGCCCCATCCAAGGTGGCGCATGTCCTGTCCTCGGCTTATCTCACCTCTGCCTTCGTGCTGGCGATGATCGCTGCCTTCTCGATGCTCAAGGGGCGCAAGGATGAGTATTACCGCAAGTCGATTCGATTGAATATGACGGTTGGCCTCGTACTGGCGGTGCTGACGATTCTCATCGGCGACATGTCTGCGCAATTTCTCGCGGCACATCAGCCAGAGAAGCTGGCGGCAGCGGAGTGGCACTTCGAGACGGGCGGGCGAGCGCCGCTCATCGTTGGCGGTGTGCTTGACCCGGACACGCAGCAGGTGAGAGGGGCGCTGGAGCTTCCGTGGGGACTAAGTCTGCTGGCGACTCATAACCCGGATGGCGTGGTCATCGGCCTGAATGACTACCCGCAGGAGGATTGGCCGCCGCTCTATGTCCATTATCTGTTCGACGCGATGGTCACGATCGGCTTCTACCTGCTTGCTGTGCCTGTACTCTTCCTGCTGCTGCTGCGTTCCAGGCGAGAGGGGGCGTATAATCGCTGGATGCTGGCGGCCATCGTCGCAGGCGGCCCCTTGTCACTGTTCGCGATTGAGCTGGGCTGGTTCTATGCCGAGGTGGGACGTCAGCCCTGGATATTGCGCGGCTATATGCGCGTATCGGAGGCGGCGACGACAAATCCGCATGTCGGCGCAGCGTTCTGGATGTTTGCGGCCTTGTATGCCTTACTGGGCATAGTCTGCCTGGTCGTGCTGGCGAGGCTGTTCCGCAATAAGCCAGCCGAGCTGGAGCTGGAGGCGCGGCGGATTATATTATAGGGAGGAATGGGAGGATGTCGATTGAACAACTGGGCATCGGGGTACTGTGGAGCTTCTTATACGGCTATCTGATCGTCGCCTCTATCGATTTTGGAGCAGGCTTCTACGCCTACTATGGTCGCTTGATCGGTCAGGAATCGATCATCGCCCCTGTCATCTCGCGTTATCTGTCTCCGGTCTGGGAGGTGACGAATGTCTTCCTCGTCTTCTTCTTCGTCGGCCTGGTCGGCTTCTTCCCGGAGACGGCCCATTATTATGGAACAGCGCTTCTAATTCCTGGCAGCATTGCGCTGGTGCTGCTGTCCATCCGCGGCTCCTTCTACGCCTTCGCCAATTACGGCGCGAAGAAGAACAGCTTCTATTTATTCGCCTACGGCATGACGGGGCTGCTGATCCCTGCTTCCCTGGCGACCGTCTTCACCATCTCTGAGGGTGGATTTATTGCCGTACATGGTGCAAGAATTGAGCTGCTCATGGCGGAGCTGTTCTACAGCACGTACTCCTGGGCGGTCGTACTGCTGGCGATGTCGAGCGTGCTGTTCATCAGCTCGGCCTTCCTGGCGTATTATGCTGCTCGCGCCCGCGATGAGCGGGCACTGGAGCTGATGCGGCAGTTCGCGCTATGGGGCGGAGTGCCGACGATCATCTCCAGTCTGTTCGTGTTCATCGCCCTGCGCAATCACAATCTGGAGCATTTCGAGCGGACGCTGGACATTTGGTGGATGTTCGGATTGTCGCTGATCAGCTTCCTCGGGGCGGCCTGGCTCATCTGGCGGCGTCAGCAGTATGGACTGGCGTTTGTACTGGTCATGCTGCAATTCGCATTTGCCTTCTACGGCTACGGTATCTCCCATCTTCCGTACCTGCTGTACCCGCATCTGACCATCTACGGCAGCGTAACGAATCCGGCGTCTGGGCGTGCGCTGGTTGCTGTCTTCGTCGCAGGCTTCGCGCTACTGGTGCCCTCGCTCGTGCTGCTAATGCGTCTGTTTCTGTTCAATGTCCGTTATGTAAAGGGGGAGCTGTCATGAATCTGTTCGATCGGCAGGATCGCTGGCTGATGCGTCTATGCTTCGGGCTGGCGGTACTGCTGCTGCTGTCGATTGTTCGCCAGTTGGTGTAGGAGGAATAGGGGGAGGGCTTGAAAGCCCGATTGAATTTCGTTTGGCAGTTGATCACATGACGGTTATTGATCTATCCTAGAGAAGGCACCTCTTCAGTGTGGCAGTGGAGCTCGACACTCTCACTTTACCAAACGAAGAGGTGTTTTTCTATGTTCGTCAAGATGGCTCCCCAATAGATTTCAAGCCTGTGCTACACATGCTGTTGAACTGATTCTCACTCTGTGAAAGTTGATGTGTAAACCTGATTTATGTATTCTGGCTCAACCTAATAATCAGTGCTTGACAGAAAGGGATTCTGGAGAAACGTCAGTGTTCGCCTTTAAAGACCGATTCCCACCATAGTCTTCATATAAATAAAAGGAATCGGGCTTTAACAGCGATCGGAAGAACCCTCTGTCCCGTAGCGTCTCATCTCGGCCCAAGTCAAGCACTGATTTCTGGTTTGAGCCTGTAGTATAACGAAAAATATTTAAATGACCTGTAACGAAATGACGGATGTGCGCACTTATAAAGCAGGAGGTGAAGAAATGGAAAGCATTGAGCATCTCTATGCAATGTATGCTCAAACCGTTTACAAATACTTATTCAGCATCACGCAAAATGCTGACCTGTCCGAAGAGCTTACGCAGGAAACGTTCTACCAAGCCACAAAAACCATTCATCATTTTCGCGGCGATTGTAAAATTTCCGTCTGGTTATGCCAAATCGCCAAGCGGGCCTGGTATAAAGAGTTAAGTAAAAGTAAAAAAATGCAAACCCGCTCCATGGATGAGTCGGAATCCCTTGTACATCCTGGACATAATTTGGAAAACAGCGTTTTGCAAAATGAAGACAAGCTGGCGATGTTTCGAATGCTGCATCGGCTGGATGAGAAAACAAAAGAAGTGATGTATTTACGCCTTTCAGGCGAACTAAGCTTTTCCGAAATCGGGGATATTCTGGGTCAAAGCGAAACGTGGGCCCGGGTGACATTTTACCGCGGCAAACAAAAAATGGTGAAGGAGCGAGAGCAGAATGGATAAATTAAACTGTAAAATTGTACAAGATCTTCTGCCGAGCTATATTGAAGGTCTGACAAGCGAAGTTACGAACAAGTCTCTGGAGGAACACCTTGCTTCATGCAGCGAATGCGAGAAAATACGGTCGGCGATGACAAAAGAAGTGAAAGAGCTGGATACGGCTCCGCAAAAACAGATCAATTTTCTAAAAAAAATCAAAAGGCGGCAATGGATGACGGCCGCGATTAGCGTATTTGCCGCCCTAATGATCTTTTTCGCCGTGTTTTACTTCATTGTTCAGAGACAATTTCCCGTCTCAAGCAGTGAAGTGAAGATTAGCGATGTGTACCAAATGAAGGATGGCTCCATCCATTACCGAATCTCTGCTAATGTGGAAAGTTATATAAGCAACGCCACCCAGATCGGCAGCGGAAGCACACAAATTCTTCGACTCTATGAGCACAGGCGCTTCTCATCGAGTTCAACCAAAAGCGTCGTTTCACTTCCCGAGAACTGGATTCCCACAATCCATCCGAGCACGAACAAAGAAATAACAGCCATTTATTACGAAGGAAAAAATCAAAACGACCGGATTACCATTTGGGAAAAAGACATGAATATTCCTAAAGCCACTGCTGAACAAGAAGCCGAATATGAGAGAAATGTCCGAAACAACGTCAAATAAAGCTGGATGCTTCCGCGAGAGAAAGTGGCTCCCAAAGCAGCTTCCGGCATGCGAGTTATAACATACTCGGGGGAAGCGCCAAGCGTCTCCTGTATTCGCACCTGTTCAATAATTGGTGTATGATGGTATGTATCATAGGTAATATGGGAGGATACATGTCCTGGAGCAAAGTGAAGCAACAACTGGAGAGTTTTCTCAGTCCTGCATTACAGGGGAGGGTAGAGTACCGGGCAACCAGCTATCGTTATCTGCCGGACAAAGCAGGGCAATGCTATATTACAGTAGATAAGAAGAATATTCTCCATATGGGCGATCCAGCAAGCCCCATCAGATGGTACCAGACAGAGCTGGAGATTAAGAATGATGCCACGATCCAGATTCCGATCAGCGAGGAAGAAATAGAGGCGATCAGAATAGAGACCAAAGGGCAAGTTCCAGAGGATCGTCTGCAGGTTATCGCGAGAGGCAGGAAAACTTCTGTCTATGCCAAGGAGATTATGCTGGCACAGACTGCCCTAAGCAAATCTGATTTTATGACGGTCGCGACGAGGTTTTTGTCCACTTCCATAGAGGATTGCTTGGAGAGCAAGGAGATCGTCCTGAATATCCTAGCCCTGGTGGACAGACGAGTGGGCAAGAAACGATTGTTGAACATGGCCGACAAGATGAAGGCCAAGCATCCCAGCGTGCAATACTTTTATGAGCTGCGGCTGTAGTCTACACTGGTCGATCGATGGATAGCGATAATCATCCTGATGCTTTCGCCGACATTGTTCTTTATCCTTAATCGATGGGATATTGCAATCCTTGTCATTCTACTGCAGATTGGATTATTTCTGGCAGTGCTCAAGATTAGGCCGCCGAAGGAGATTATTACCCTCTGACTTCTAAAATAAATTCTATACGAAGCAATTCTCCAGCAGCTATGAGATTTCTAGACTAGAAATTATTCTAAGATAATAGCATTTCAAATGAACAGATGCAGAATCACCCCATCACCGAATGTACCCTTCGGTGATGGGGTGATTTTGTTATGGGCAATACACTTTGTACAGGCTTCGTCTGCCAGAATTGATGCGTCTCATCGTTTCCGAAAAAAAGTGAATACAGGAAAAAATGATAATTTCTTGATGAATCTGCTTCCTGTATAGTCATTACATGGCTTTGGAATCGGCGCCAACCGTGCTGTCGCTCGAAGTCCCACTGACGGCGAGCGTCAGCCGGAACATCAGCGAGATGACGACCGTCGAGATAATAAACATCAGGCCAGAGATGACAAACATAACCGCCAGCGGCACGTAGGAGCTGAGCCAGCCGGAGAGCATCGTCATCAGTACCATCGACCCCATAAACACAGGGCCGAACGCGCCATTGACTCTGCCCACATAGGATTCATGCGTCGTCTTCATGACGATCGAATTAATCCCGACTTGAATGAAGGGCAGGACAAACCCACGGATGAACTGCATCAGCAAGGATAGGTACAGATAGGTGGATATGCCGATGCCGATGACAGAGAAGGCGCTCACGATATTGCCGATGGCGAGGATCTTCTGAGAGGATACCCGCTTGGAGATGCCGACGACGAGCAAGCCCCCGGCTACGGTGGCGACAACGTTCGTGCTGGCGAACCATTGGTAGTATTCCTTGTCTAATGAAAGCTGCTTCACGACGATGAAGATGCTCAGCGGCTGGATGATGCCTACAGCGAGCCCGCCGAGTCCGAAGGCAATGCCCAGCAGGCGCAGCACCGGATGCTGCAGCACATAGCGAAAGCCGCCGCGCAGCTCGATCCAGAAGGGCTCTTGCGCTGTGGCAGCGCTGCGTGGTTTGTCTGTTGGCAGCATAACGAGCGTGACAGCGGACAGGATGAAGGCCACTGCCACCAGACCTAATGAGACCTGGATGCCGTATGCGCTGTATACGTAGGTTCCGATGACCGGGCCGATGATCATGAAGGTGCTGATCAGCGTCTGATACATCGCCATGCCGGTCTGTATATGCTCCTCGGGTACATGCTGCTTGAATAGCTTCATTCCAGAGGGCTGCGAGAATTGGGATAGGATGGCGGACAGCAGCGTTGTGAAGAAGACAGCCTGCCATGAACCGGCTGTCAGAGCAGCTAGAATCGCTAGCAGCGATAGAGCGCTGAGGATGTCGCACCAGATCATCGTCCGCTTCGGCCGCCAGCGGTCCGCGAACGTTCCGCCGATGACGGAGAAGATGAAGATCGGAGCATATTCGGCAACGTACAGCAGCGATACAGCCATCGTATCGTTGTTCGTCATCTCCATGACGAATAGGAGCACGGCGAAGTTGCGCACCCAGACGCCGGTCTGCAGGAACAGACTGGACAGCAGTATGACGCGGATAAATTTGTTGCCAAAAAAGTCGGATGCCGACATCAGTTGCTTGAGCTTGTGCATCATGTTCGATCGCTCCTATGAAATTCAAGGTGATGATACCGTTTTCTAAAAAATACCATGTTCTGCTGCTCCCTACAATAAAAAATTAAAAAGTGGATACATTATGTGATTTTTGTTATTTTAGGCTGCCCCGCTTCCCCGTACTGCTGATGAAAGGAGGTGAATACCCATTGGGCGACACCAATCGCTTGGAATGGATCATATTTCAACTGCTCGTCACCTCGAATAGCCGTACAACCGATCTGCTGGAGCTGATCGTCATGGATCGGCTTTTGCCTATCGTGGCGGGTCAATCGGAATTGGCCGGAGGGGTAATATGGCGTGAGTCCTTCCTCATGACGGAGAAGGATCAGCGCTATGTATCACAAAACATCGTAAGGATCAACCCGAATTACGTGCCGCCTGCGCTGCTGGGGCGAATCGTGCATGAGGGAGAAGGCATCGGCCACGTGCTGCGTGCAAGCGGCACAAGCGATCAGCGGCAGATGATTCGCAATGGCTGGCGGCGGGCAGAGGAGATTGTTGATCTCTTCGGTCAGCCGTATCAACTGAGCTTTGAGGAGGCTGGCTGGATACCGTTCAAGGAGTACAAGCTGATATTCCCGCCTTATGAGCAATGCGGGGCGCATATTCTCGAATATTTTAACCCGGATATGCTGCGAAGGACGATGGAATCGGCACTGCAATTCACTGTAAAGGAAGGAGAGTTGGTATAAATGACGAGAGAACATATCTATGAGGCTATTGTTCAGATGATTACAGGTCATATGAATCTCCCTATCGATCCACAGGCGATCGCCGAGGAGCTGCCGCTGGGGGAGGCGGGACTGGCGCTGGATTCGATCCAGATTATCGAGCTGGCTGCTCGTATTGAAGCGCAGCTAGGGGTGAAGCTGTCGGACAGCGAGCTGCTGGATGTGGGGGGGTATACGGTAGGCGAGCTGTTGACCACCCTGCAGACGCGGGCTGATGCGGTATGAAGGAGCCGCTGATTACGCTGGAGGAGATTCGGCAACTGCTGTTGGAAAATCAGTTGTATGTCGCGCTATCTGAGGAGCTTCGCTATGATTCGCGCATCGTGATGGATTCACTGTCTCTGCTCTGGTTTCTGGAGAAGCTGGAGCAGCGCCTGCAGTTGCGTCTGGAGCTGCAGGAGCAGGACTATGAGCGTTTTGATTCCATCCAGTCCATCCAGCAGCTCATTTCGGAACGTGCCGCCGCTGCATGCGGCATGGCTGGCGGCTCGGGAGAGAGGAGTGAACAAGGATGAATCGCGTCGTTATTTCGGGTATCGGGATGATGGTGCCCAGCGGCTTCGGAGAGGAGGCGGCGCGGAGCAGCGTGCTGGCAGGCGTGCATCAGTTCCGGCCGATCACTCGTTTCGATACTTCGCCGTTCCGGGCAGGGATAGCCGCCGAGTCGGCCTTTACGGGCAGCCTGCTGGAGCTGGGACTGCGCCTGGCAGCCGATGCTCTGACCTCGGCGGGGCTTGCCGATCTGTCCAGCTCAGCACTGGTGCTAGGCATACAGGGCGATTATAACGGCCTGCAGCACTACTGGCGCGAGCGTATAGACATGGGGACTCCGCAGGTGGCGGCTGGGCAAGCTGCCACTGCGGCTTCCAGCAGCCGCAGTGCAGCCTGGGAGAGCGAGTCTGAGGGAGCAGAGCCAGAGGGCGGGCGTCCTGAACGATTGCAATCCGAGCACATGGCGCCAGCGGCTGTCCCGGCCGTGGAATTTCTGCCGGCGTTCCATATGCAGACGATAGCAGAGCGCTACGGGATGAGCCCGCTGGGCACAAGGCTGTGCCTGAATAATGCCTGTATCGCCTCAAGCAATGCGATCGGGGTCGCCTATGAGCTGATTCGGCAGGGGAGGGCGAATAGTGTGCTATGTGGCGGCTATTCGCTCGTCACTGAGGAGATGTTCGCCAAATTCGATTCGGGCCGTGCCTTTGCCAAGGATGGCCGAGTGCGGGCGTTCTCTGCCAACCGTTCAGGCATGCTGCTCGGAGACGGCGGCGCCATGCTGGTGCTGGAAAGTCTGGAGCAAGCTGTTCGCCGCGGAGCAACGATCCATGCGGAGCTGCTCGGATGGGGGCTGTCCTGCGACGCCTTCCATGTCTGTCAGCCGCATCCGCACGGCGCGGGGATGGCGCTGGCGATCGAGCGCGCGCTGCAGGCATCCGGCTTGCCTGCGGATCAGATCGATTACATTCATGCGCATGGCACAGGTACGCCGCTGAATGACCGCAGCGAGACGGCGGCCATCAAGCAGGCGCTGGGGGCGGCGGCTTATCGAACCCCCGTCTCCTCGACGAAGACGGTGACAGGACATCTGCTCGAAGGCACGGGAGCGCTGGAGACCGCGCTATCGGTGCTGGCGATGAAGGAGGGCATCCTCCCGCCGACTGTCGGGTTCGAGCAGCCGGATGAGAGCTGCGATCTGGATTATGTCCCGAATGAGCCGCGAAGCGCCAGACTGCGACGAGTGGTCAATCTCAATGCCTCGTTCGGCGGCAATAATACGGCGCTGGTGCTTCAGCATCCCGAGGAGGTGGCGAGATGAGCAGAGGATGTCTGCGAGTTATCGCTTCGACTTGTGTAGGACCCTGGGGAGAGACAGTAGAAGGGATGGCCAATTACATCGAGTCGTGGTCGCAGCAAGCATCGGCCGCCTCTGCCGCAACGTCGGCAGACATGGAGCTGCCTCTGACAGCCGAGCTGGCTCCGGTGCCGGGCTTCATCGAGTCCACCTTCAATCCGCTCGTCTACCGGATCATTCAGATGCATCTGGAATCAGGGAACATCCACCAGCCCGAGAAGCTGGCCATCATCCTGGCAAGCGCGATGGGGGATACGGCAACGGCTGACTGCGCCAGCCGCAATCTGCTGGCAGGACAGGTTCATAATCCGCTGCTGTTCTACCAATCGGTGCCCAATTCGATCCTTGGATACGCTTCCAGACAATTCGGCTTCACCGGACGTATGACGGCGCTTGCCCACCAAGGGGACGGGCTGTCTGCGTTGCTGGAGATTGCCACGCTGTATAGCGAGCTGCCAGATGTCGGGCAGGTGCTGGTCATTGGTGTAGAGCTGCACTCGACCCGAGCGGATGAGCTGCTGGCTGAGCTGTCAGGGGATGCCACAGCAATGCGCTCCTGCGACCACGCCGTCTCGCTGCTGCTGGAGCGAAGCGCGAATGTGGATGCGCCCCCGGATAGGTCAGCCGACCAAGAGGATGAGCACGGCTGCGTGGATGCCTATGGTTCCGGAGATATGGCCATGGTCTGCATAAGCGAGATTGAATCGCGGCGGTCGGAGAATACCGATGGTGTTCGACGTGCGCGTCCGCTCTCAGGCAATCAGGGCCTGGCAGAGGTGGCCATCGCCGCAGAGCGAATGAGCCGAGGGGAGATGACGGGGCCGGCTGTGGTCTATGATGATCGATTTGGAGGGGGAGGCTATGCAGTTACACTCAATCGATAGGCAAGCATTTGGGCACATGCTCCTTGCCCATGCGGCGGCGCCAGATGACTTGGCGCTGAAATGCGCATCTGCTGTCACTTATGCGCGGCTGGAGCAGGAGATTGAGGAGCAGCGGTGCAGCCTGTCAGATGCCGGCGTTCAAGCCGGTGATCTGGTGGCGCTGCATGTCAAAAGCTCGCTGACCTTCATTACGCTGCTGTACGCGGTCTGGCGGCAGGGGGCGCAGGTGATGCTGCTGGACAGCAGGCTGAAGCAGGCGGAGAGTGAAGCGCTGCTGCAGCAGTATCAGCCCCATTACTATATCCGGTCGATCGGCAGGCAGAATCCGCTGGCGGCATTTGAGGATCGGGTAGAGGTGGAGATGATCAAGCTGCCAAGTCCGCAGCGGCTTCACAACCCGGATCATGCGCTCATCCTGTTCACCTCCGGCTCTACGGGCAGGCCGAAGGCGATCGGCAGGAGGCGGGAGGCGATTATACATGATATGTACAAGCTGACTGCCGAGCCGCTGATGAAGCCTGGCGACAGAGTGCTGACGCTCTCTCCGCTGACGCATACCTATGGTTTGCTGAATGGTCTGTTGCAGACGTTATACGTTGGCGCAACGCTTTATTTCCCGAGGAATAATCAGAGCGCGCACCTGCTGGAGACGCTGCGCGAGGAACGGATTACGATCATGTACGGTGTTCCGTTCCATTACCAGTTGCTGGCGCAAGCCCCAGCAGCCGCGCCGCTGGAGCATCTGAAGCACGCCATCTCCGCAGGGGAGGCGCTGTCGCTGGAGACGCATCAGGCGTTCTACTGCCGATACCGCGTATCGATCGGGCAGCAATATGGCACAAGCGAGACGGGGGTGCTGACGATGGACTGGGAGGGGCGTTGCCCGGAGAGTGTCGGCCGTCCGCTTCCAGGCGTTCAGCTTCGCGCCGAGCAGGGCGAGCTGCAGGCTGCGCTGCCGGAGAGTCCGTATCTGCCTCCTGCGGGATTGGAGCGCTGGCATGAAGGCTGGTTCAATATGGGAGACAGCGGCTATGTAGATCACGATGGCTATGTGCATGTCCAGGGGCGGTCGGACAGCATCAAAATTATCGGCGGACTGAAGGTGAATCTGCAGGAGGTAGAAGCCAAGCTGAAGCAGCATCCGCAGGTGCGTGAGGTACTGGTCTGTCTCTCTGAGGACAATCAACGAATTGAAGCTCATATCGAGCGGGAGGCGGGGCTGCAGGAGGCGGAGCTGCTGGCATGGTGCCAGGAGCAGATGGCAGACTACAAGCTGCCGCGCCGCTTCTGCTGGACCCCCCGACTGCCGCGAACATCGACTGGCAAGCTGCTGCGAATCCACCCGCATCTGCTGGAGAAGGAGGCGGAGCGGCTGCAGCGGCGCCTGCTTCGCGAGCCTGAGGAGCTGCCCGTGCTGCAGGAGCTGGGCGCCCTCTGCGAGCAGCAGGGCAAGCTGCTGGAGGCGCTGGATCTGTATGCGCGGGCGGAGCGGCTTGCTGCCTCCTCTGGAGCGGGGGCGATGCTGGCGCGTGAATGCGAGCGGCTGCGCGGGCTGGTCGGCGGCATGAGGCTGACGAAGCGCGACTATGCAGCGGCGCTTAACAAGGTGGTCAGCATCTATTGCTATGGACGAAGCGGCACCCACCTGCTCAAGAGCTTGCTGGACGGACACCCCCAGGTGATCGTGACCATGCTGAGCGGGCCGGAGCTGTTCAAGCTGTGGCAGACGCAGGTAGGGATGGCTGACGGGCGGCCGGACTTGGAGGCGCTGGTAGAGGCGATATTCGCTGCCTTCCCCGGTGAGTTCAATGAGGGGCGCGTGCTGGAGGAGCCGCGTATGAATGGCATGTGCGCGCTCGGCGAGGAGCGGGATCAGCTCTTTACGATCGATCGTGTCCGCTTCCGGCAGGAATGGCTGGAGATTGTAGAGACAGCAGAAGAGCTGGACCTGAAGCTATTCTATCAGTCTGTACATCTGGCGGCATTCGTTGCGCTGGGCGGAAGCTATAAGCCGGAGGCGGGAGAATTGCCGCTTATCGTGGAGGGGGGCATCCATTTCGGGACGAATGTCGCGGATACAGAACGTCTGCTTGCGCTATTCCCCTGGACCAGGCTGCTGTATATGGTGCGCAATCCGGTCATCGCCTTTGGTTCAGCGATGAATTACCAGCTCAAGGCAGGGCAAGCGACATTATACAATCTGTGTTTTCAGCTACAATCGCTGTTCCATGGTGTGCCTGCCAAGCCGGAATGGGCGGAGCAGACCTATGTGGTCAGGCTGGACGATGTGCATGCGCAGCCTGAGGCTACACTGCGGCTGCTCTGTGCCTACCTGGGCATGAGGTGGGAGGATAGCCTGCTGCGCAGCACGTTCGGCGGGATGAAATGGTGGAATTCGTTGACCTCCGAGCTGTTGTCCGGGTTCACAGACCGCACGGTCTCCAAAACCTATGACGAGCTGCTATCTCCTCTGGATAAGTCCAGGCTGGCCCGCATGCTGCTGGTCAAGTATCGGGCCTGGGGCTATGATTGCGAGCCTGGCGACATGAAGCAGAAGGTCGAGGCGGAGCGCGCAGGCGAGGAGGGAGCGGGCAGCGCAGCCGATGCCGATAGCGTGGAGGCGACAAGTCGTCATGGCGGAGCAGTAGGAGGCCAGAGCGAAGGGATCAGCGGCTATGCAGAGCTGGAGGAGCAGTTGAAGGAGCCCTTCCGGTTCGAGCAGGCATATGAGGCGGCGGCCGGACAGTCTGGAGCAGTTCGGGCTGTGATCTACCGGCTCTGCATGAAATTGCTTGCAGCAGAGCTGCAGATGGAGGAATCGGAGCGTGTGGAATATAAGGCGCTGCTGCTCTCCGGCATAGCCAGGCAAGGGAGCGGAGGGAGTGTGTCGTGATGGTGTTCGGTACGAAATCGGAGACGCTGGAGCGGTTGAAGGAGCGGGTAACCCAGGCGATCGTGCTTCCGCAGCTTCAATTTGCCGTGGAAGAGTGGCGAATGAACCAAGCCGGCGTATTGGAACGCTTGCGGAAGCTGCCCTGGTCGGGGCAGCCGCTAATTGTCCGCAGCAGCGCCGCCGGTGAGGATGGGGCGGAGGCCTCGCTCGCTGGACGATATGATTCGGTGCTGGATGTGCATGGCGAGGGCGAGGTCATCCTCGCAGTCCATAGCGTGATTGTCTCGTACCCCCAGCAGGACGGGGCGCTCCATCACGTATTCATCCAGCCGATGCTAGCGGATATCGCATCCAGCGGCGTCGCCTTCAGCGCCAACCCGAATAACGGCGGACACTACATCGTCATTAATTACGATGACAGCAGTGGAGCCTCCGATTCGGTGACGGCCGGGACAGGTGGGGGGCTGAAAACCTACTATTACTTTAAAGGCTCTCCCGAGCCGCCAGCCGAGCCGCTGGACAGAGTGATTGCCCTGATCAGAGAGCTGGAGGCGATCCTGATGACCTCACGGCTCGATATTGAGTTCGCATTCGATACGGCTGGCCGTCTCTATCTGTTCCAGGCCCGCCCGCTGGCAGCCGTCTGTGAGCCGGCAGATATGAGAGAACAGACCGAGCTGCTCCAGCGCATCCATGACAAGGTGGAGCAGGGGCAGCAGCGGCAGCCATATCTGTTCGGCAGCAAGACGGTGTACGGTGTCATGCCGGATTGGAATCCGGCCGAGATTATCGGCGTTCGCCCACGCCCGCTCGCGCTGTCACTGTACAAGGAGCTGGTAACCGACAGTATCTGGGCGTACCAGCGCAGCCGATACGGGTATCAGAATGTACGCAGCTTTCCGCTGCTAATCGATCTTGGGGGCGTTCCGTACATTGATGTGCGTGTCAGCTTCAATTCCTTTTTGCCGAGAGAGCTGGATGCGGCATTAAGCGAGAAGCTGCTCAATTACTATATGGAGCGTCTGATTGCCAATCCGAAGCATCATGATAAGGTCGAGTTCGAGATCATCTTCTCCTGCTTCACCTTCGACCTGGATCGGCAGTTGTCGGGCTTGCTGGAGCATGGCTTTGACCCTGCCGAGCTGGAGCAGTTGGCGCAATGCCTCAAGGAGCTGACCAATCACATCATTGGACCGGACAATGGTCTGCTGCGCAGTGATCTGGAGCGAATCGATGAGCTGGAGGCTCGGCGGGCAATCATCATGGACAGCTCGCTGGATAAGGTATCCCAGATCTACTGGCTGCTGGAGGATTGCAAGCGCTACGGCACGCTGCCATTTGCCGGGCTGGCCAGGGGAGGGTTCATCGCGGTGCAGTTGCTGCGCTCGCTCGTTGCGATCGATATTCTCTCTGATACAGACTATCAGCACTATATGAGCAGTCTGGAGACGGTCAGCTCGCGAATCAGCCAGGACTACAGTGAATTGGATAAGCAATCATTCCTGGATAAATATGGGCATCTTCGTCCTGGCACCTATGAGCTGTGCTCACCACGCTATGATGAGGCTCCGGAGCAATATTTCGCGTTCGAGCTGTCGCAAAATAGCAGTGACAAGCCGGATAAGCCGTCCTTCTCACTGTCTCTCGCGCAGTACCGGCGCATCCAGGCGCTGCTGCTGGAGCACGGCTTGCTTGGCGGCGATGTGCTGCAACTGTTCGATTTTCTCAAGACGGCGATTGAGGGGCGGGAATACTCCAAATTCGTGTTCACCAAAAGCTTGAGCGAGGCACTGCGTCTGTTCGGGGAAGTAGCGGCTGAATACGGCATCTCGAAGGAGGAGGCTGCTTATGCAAACATACTCGTCATTAAGCGAGCCTATGAGTCGGATGGGGATCTGCGCAGCCTGCTGCATAGCAGCATCGAGGAGGGCAAGCGACGGCACAAGGCGACATTGCAGTTGGAGCTGCCGCCTCTGATTACCGAGCCTGCTGATGTGTGGCGCTTCAGCTATCCCGAATGTGAACCGAACTATATTACGCTTCGTGAGGCGACGGGACGAGTCGTCTTCCCGGAGGATGAGCGCGACCGCTTCAAGGGAAGCATCCTGCTGCTGCCAAGCGCTGATCCAGGGTATGACTGGATATTCTCCACCGGGATTGCGGGCTTCGTCACCATGTACGGAGGCGCCAATTCGCATATGGCGATTCGTGCAGGCGAGCTGTCGATTCCGGCTGTAATCGGGGCGGGCGAGGTGCTGTACCAGCGATGCAGCCAGGCTGAGCTGCTCACGATTGATTGTGCAGGCAAGCAAATGAGGATTATTCGATGATCATGATTGGCGTAACGTTGCGCGTAGATGATTGGAGTGAGCGAGTGGAGCGGCGCGATGCGATCGATCAGCGGTGGATCAAGCTGCTGGTAGCCTGCGGCTGTATGCCTGTGTTGCTGCCTAACCATCTGCCAACGGTGAAGATGATACTCAGCCAGTTGACGATCCGTGGCTTCTTAATTACCGGGGGCAATGATCTGTCCAAGTATGGCGGAGACTCCCCGGAGCGCGAGGAGAGCGAGCGCTGGCTGCTCCGTTATGCGTGCAGCAGCGGCAAGCCGCTGCTCGGCGTGTGCCGCGGCATGCAGCTTATACAGGATTATTGGAAGGTGCCGCTGGAGCGAGTCGAAGGTCATGTAGCTGCTCGTCATATCGTGCATAGTGGCGACGGCAGCGCCTCCCGCAACAGTTATCACCGCTTCGGCGCGCGCACGACTGTAGATGAACTGGAGGTGACGGCCCGATCGCAGGATGGAGTGATCGAGGCCGTGGCTCACCGTGAGTTTCCAATTCGGGGCATCATGTGGCATCCAGAGCGGGAATACCCATTTGACACGACAGATATAAGCATGATCCAACAATTTTTCGAAGGAGAGAACGCATATGAAACATGGTGACTTTACATTGCTGGCCAAACAATATATACATCGTCCTGGTTACTCGGAGAGAGTGCTTCGCGTGCTGATGTCCCACACTGGAGCGGACAAGTCCCCGTTCACAGTGGCGGATGTCGGAGCAGGCACAGGGAAGCTGACCGAAATTCTGGGGGAGCTTGGCATGAAGGGAATGGCGGTTGAGCCGAATGATGCGATGCGCGAGGAGGGCATGCGCCTGCAAGCGGGCGGACAGCTATTCGAGTGGCGCAAAGGGTTCGCGGAGGAGACAGGGCTGGCGGATGCTTGTGCCGACTGGGTATTTATGGCGTCCTCCTTCCATTGGACCGACAAGCCGCGGGCGCTGGCAGAGTTCCACCGCATCTTGCGGGAGGGCGGACATTTCACAGCACTATGGAATCCGCGGAACATCGAAGGGAATGCGCTGCATGAGGAGATTGAGGCGCTCATCCGCCATTACGTGCCGGATCTGAAGCGGGTCTCGTCCGGGTCGCACAGCCATATGAACGGACTGGAGGAAGCGCTGCAGTCCACCGGGCATTTTGGCGACCTGCTGTTTGTGGAGGCGCCGCATCATGTCGACATGACCAAGGAGCGCTACCTGAATGCCTGGCGGTCGGTCAATGACATTCAGGTTCAGGCCGGGCCGGAGCTGTTCGAGCGAATTGTAGGCGAGATCGATCGCGTGCTTGGCGATGCGGAAACGATCCGTGTGCCGTACAAGACGCGAGCCTGGACGGTTCAGGCCAGGTAGGGGGAGGAAGGATGAGAGCGATTCTACTTGCCGCCGGTCGCGGCAGCCGCCTGGGAGAGCTGACGAGGCAGGAGCCCAAATGCCATACGGTGCTGCTGGGCAAGCGTCTGCTTGACCGTCAACTGGAGGCGCTCCGGGCGGCGGGCATCAGCGAGATTGCGATCGTGCGCGGCTACAGGGCAGAGCAAATTCAGGTCGATGGCGCTACTTGCTTCGACAATGAGCAATGGGAGCATACCAATATGGTGTCCAGTCTATGCTGCGCGGCCTCCTGGCTGGAGCAAGGGCCATGCATCGTAAGCTATACGGATATTGTATACAGCCCTTCCGCGATAGAGCAGCTCCTGCAAGCCGAGGAGGATATTGCGATTCCCTATAGCACGCAATGGCGCTCCTTATGGGAAGCGCGCTTCGAGCATCCATTAAGCGATGCCGAGACCTTCAGGCTGGGGGCGGATGGACGTCTAGCGGAGATTGGCGGCGTGCCGGCAACTATGGAGGAGGTAGAGGGGCAGTTCATGGGCTTGCTGCGCGTGACGCCTGCGGGCTGGGAGGCCATCCGTACCTATCTGGCTGGTCGCAGCGCCCAAGAGAGAGCGCAGATGGATGTAACGAAGCTACTTGCGGCACTCCTGCGCGAGGGCGGCGCAATCGCTGCACTTCCCTATGAGGGGCTGTGGCTGGAGGTGGATCAGGAATCGGATCTGCGTCTATATGAACAGAGGTACAAGGATGTATTATAACCTGGAAGGAGGCGGCCTACGTGGTGAAGCTCGCGTTTGAGCCGTACAATGCAAACCGGATTGACTGCTACTGGAATAATGTTGTCGCTATACTGATGACCAGGCATGAGGAGTTTGAGGCGCTGGTTCCGCTCGTGGCGTCGCAATATGTCATCCCTGTCCCCAAACGGGAGATCATCTCGGCAGCAGAGTTCACCGATAGGCAGCGGAACGGCTTGCTGCTGCCCTATCTTACAAGAGAGCTGCCTGACGAGCTGTGTGATCGCTATATAGAACGTACCGAGCTGTCGCTAGGCCGCGACACGGATATTGTGGAGCTGGTGAGGCAGTATGTGCGCGGCGGATACTATTGCGTTGTGCGTCTGGACCGCTACCATTTCCCGTTCTGCCCGGAGTCGTTGCAGCGAAGCCTGGTTCATCCGGTGCTGGTGTTCGGCTATGATGATGAACGGCAAGTTGTATATGCGGTCGAGGATTGCATCCCTCCTGGCAAGATGAATGTATATGAGTTGAGCTATGAGAGTCTTCAAGGCTCCTATAATTCCGTGGCGGAGACGGAGCTGTTCGGCTTGTCACTGCGCGTGCTGCAGGAGCGGATGGACAAGGGTGCACCTTGCGGCGTGATTCGCAACAATATTCACAGACAGCTCTACGGGGAGCCGGTGGAGACGGAGCAGCAGATACTGCTGCATGGGCTTGCGGCCGTGGAGTATTATCGCGAGCACTTCGCTGAAGCGGCGCTTGCGATGAGCGGTCAGGATGTTCACGCTAATCTGCGCTTATCCTATCCGCTGTTCTACCAGCAGCGCAATCTGATGCTTGTCGGCTATCTGGGTGGCAAGGGCATCTTGAGCAATCGGGAGCAAGAGGAGCTTCATCGCGGATTCCAGGAGCTGTGCAATGCGTGGGGGCTGATTCGTACCAAGCTGATACAATATTACATCAAGCCGGAGCGTCCGTCTGTCCAGGACTATGCTGCGGAGATGGAGCCTTACCTGGAGGGCTGTCTGAAGGAGCGTGAGCTGCTATTGCAACTGTTGGCAGCTCTGGAGCGGGCAGGAGTGGAGGCCAGTTGAGCAGCCAGGGGAGAGTATATTGGATTACGGGTCTTGCTGGCGCAGGCAAGACCTCCATCAGCAAGCTGCTCTATGCGAAGCTGAGGGAACAGCGCGATGGCGTTGTTCTGCTGGATGGCGATATGCTGCGCGAGGCATTCGGACATGATCTGGGCTATTCGAGAGCTGACCGTTATACGAATGCGATGCGTTATGCAAGGCTTTGCCGCATGCTGTCGGAGCAGGGGCTGGATGTCGTGTGTGCCACGATCTCGATGTTCCACGATTGCCGTGCCTGGAATCGTAAGAGCATTGCGGATTACTGTGAAGTCTATGTGCGAGTATCTGCGGCCACGCTAATGGAACGCAATCAGAAGGGGCTGTATGCGGCAACAGGCGAAGGACAGAAGCAGGCGCGGAATGTGGTCGGGCTCGACCAGGCCTTTGAGGAGCCGCTGCAGCCAGATCTTGTAGTCGATAATGACGGGCAGACCCCGCTGGAAGCTATCGTGGCGCAGATCATGCAGTTGCCATAATGCATCGACGTGTCGGAGCCATGCCCGCAACAGAAGGGAAGCCAGACCGTAATGAAGATTCAATTGTATTCCTTCATATCCCAACAGTCGTTGACGGTGAACAGGAAATCTATACGACCGCTTCAACTGATCCAGCAGAATCAACACATTCTGCTGCAGGCTCTTCATCCGTTAAGCTTGCTGCAGGGGCCGCGCGCAATGGAGATGGCCAAGGGCGACGTGATGCTGGCCGCAGGCCCGCTCGACATCACCCCGCAAGCGAATCACCCGGTTAGCTTCCGGGCGATGATCTTCGACGTGATGGAGTCGCCATCGGCGGAGCAGGCAAGCTGGGCAAGGCCGATTACAGAGACGGAAGCCCGCAGCAAAGCGGAGCGACTGCTCGAAGCACCGCTGCAATCCGAGCAGGAGATTGCAGTGGCTGAGCGAGGGCTGCAGCGAATTGTTGCCGCTTGTCCTCTACAGCCATGGAGTGGTAGAGAGGTGTCTTACAGACCGCAGGAGCAGGTGGAACAGCGTGTAGCCTCTGTCTATCACTATATGCTGACTCATTGCGAGAAGCCGCTTACGCTGCAGGAGCTGTCTCATCTGGCCGGATGTCACCCTGTCTATCTGAGCAATATGTATTCACGTGTGTACCAGGTATCTCCGATGCAGCACTTGCAACAGATTCGAATGAGCAAGGCCAGTGTATACGTTCGCAGTACCAAGATGAAGATTAAAGAAATCGCGCTTTCTCTCGGCTATGTCTCTAGCTCGCAATTTGGCTCCATCTACAAGCGTTACTACGGCGTGTCGCCGAACCGCGATCGTGTAGCGGCGAGAATGAGGCTGAGTCGCAATGAGACCCGGGAGGAAGAGCAAGGATAAGGGCGGCGTCCTCTGTATCGGAGGGCGTCCCTCAATTAAAGTTCTATAGTTTGTGAAGAACAATGTATAGTCTATAATCTTGTTCCTGCTGTGGACAGCCTATATACTTGGTTGAAAGGAATAATATGCTAATTCAACCATGTGAACGGAGCTGGAGCAATGATGATGAAGTGGTATTGCCGCGCGCTGCTTTCGTATATCCCCATGTTGTTTATCATCATTTCTTCCCTTATTTTCTTCTCCTTTATGGCACTTACTGCCGCCTCTGAACATGACTATATCGAGACCAACCAAGCGATACTGGACCGCATTGCTTATCAGGCTGATGCGAATCTGTTGCTCATTGAACGCAATGTCATCAGCCGACTGTTGACAGATAAGGAGCTGCAGCAGTTTTTCTCGAACCAACCCAAGACCGCCTATGATCATCTTCATATTCAGCAATCGCTCATTGAATTGAAGGCTGCTCTGCCCTTCCACAGCTCGGTCTATGTCTTCAATCAGGAGGAGCAGCGCATTATGTCCGAGGGGGGGGCATATGAGCTGACGGAATTTGCGGATCGCTCCTTTGTCCAGACGAATGATGCACAGGCTGTCCCGGCACAATGGTCAGCGCCCCGTTCGCTGCTTGCCTATGACGGTAGCACAAGTCAGGTTGTGTCGCTTATGAAATATTACGAGGAGGGCGGAGTCAGACGAGGGGCCATCGTTATTAATGTATATACGGACTCGATATTGGAGTATGTGAACAGTTTTAGTGAAAGCGTTACCAGTCCGATAAGACTGATGTATGGAGACGAGATGGATCAGGCGGCTTCAAGGCGCGGAGGCACAGAGGCCATATCGTACAGTGTAGCTCCCTCCGAGTATACGGGATGGGGATATCGATGGGAGATCGGACAAGGCACAAGCTATGAAACGTTGTCGCTGGCGGCACGCCTCTGGTTGGGGCTGGCGATACTGATCGCGGCAGCATCGCTTGTCGGATTTACCCTTGTTGTGCATAGACGCCCAGAACAATTGACGGCGCTTGTCGCCAGCCGGATTGCCGTCTGGCCGCGAGGGCAGACGGGGGCGGGTACGAGCAGGATCAAGAGCGGCGTGGCTGAGTATGGGATAAGTGCCGCTGAAGGTCAGAAGCCGACGGAGTACGCAGCGCTGAAGCGTGCAGAGGAAGAGGAGGGCTACACTCTCTTGGCACAGACGCGCAAGTCGACCGATTCCATGCGTAAGCCAGCGGGGAGCTGTACAGATGAAGAAGCTCGTCTGGCGGAAGTGGCGGGATTGCAGGCAGCAGAGCCATTCGTGGCACTTGTGATCGATGAGGAGGAGGTTCAGTTGCGCAGCCAGCGGCTATTTCATGACTTGCTGGCGGGACATGTCATACTGACCGATGATCAGTTCATCTGTCGTATGTCGCAGTTGCAGCTTCCGTATGCTTTTGACCGGATGGGAGTATTCGCCGCAGAGATCGATAAGATATCCCCCTTTACAGAGCATTATTCTGCACAGGACCGGCAACTGCTCAAATATGTGGTCGAGCAATCCCTGCGCGAGCTAGCCGAGCAGCATGGGCTGTTTGCCTGGCAGGTGTGGATGGAGCCGTATCGTCTGGCCTGCGTTGTTCACCAATTCAGGCAGGAGCCCGCGCCGCTCATGACGGCGGGGGAGCTGGCGGCGGCCTGGCAGAAGTGGATCAGGCAGTATCTGCAGCTCACCCTATCGATCGGCGTCGGGGCCGATTCGAACAGCATCGAGACGATTGCTGAATCCTACCGCAATGCACAGGATAATCTGTCGCTGAAGCCGGTATTCGGGGTCGGGGCATGGATTGACAACAAGCTAGGCGCATCCAAGAGCAGTCTGGACAGCTATGCCTATCTGCAAGCTCTGGAGAGTGTGGTGCGCTCCTTGCGTCTGCAGGATGAAGATTGGCAAGACAAGCTGATGCAGTGGATCACAGAGCTGCGAGACAGGAGGATAACGAAGCAAGAGCTGAATATGCTTGTACATAGTGTGGTGCTGCAAGTAGAGAAGGAGCTTCTCGTCTTGCACCCGAACATTCAACAGCAATGGAAAGAGGAGTTTATACACCGTTTTGCCGATTTGAAGGAGTGTGTAGAGACGCTGGATGAGCTGGAGAAGCAGCTTGCGAAGGAGTTGACGGCCTTCGCCCGTGTAATCGAGCAGGAGCGTGAGCTGCGCCGTCATCATCATCTTGCGCTGCAAGCCAAAAACTATATTGATCTGCACTTCACCGAGCCCTCCCTGTCGCTGGCTTCGGTAAGCGCGATGCTGAATTTGCGTCCTAGCGCCTTGAGTCAAATTTTCAAGGAGGAGCTCGGGATCAAATTTGTGGATTATGTCATTCGAATTCGGCTGGATCATGCCAGACGAATGCTGGCGGAGACAGATGAGCCGATTCAGGCGATCGCTGAGCAGAGCGGCTATCCTAATGTGATTTCCTTCTATCGCGCATTCAAGAAAGTGCTGGATATTCCGCCAGGCGAATACCGCAGTGTGTATCGTGCGCTATAGAGCTGGGCTCCAGCCAGCTACATGACAGTATGACAGTGTACCCTTCGAGCCTCCCGTCCGTATCTGCGGCAAACGCTGCAAACATCGGACGGGAGGCTTGCTTGCGTAGCGGCTGCCCGGTTACTTGACCAGATCCATGAAGGTGGTTGCAGTTACCGTCAGCGGCATATTGCGCATCGTCATTATGCCCACATTGGAGGGGGGCAGCGGCACATTGAGCTGTACCTCGAATAACGAGCCCTCCTCCAGCTCCTTGGACACGAACTCCCGCGTTACGAAGGAGATGCCCAGTCCCCGACGGGCGAACTGGATGAGCAGATCCACGCTGCCCACCTCGATCTCGGGACGCAGCGTATAGCCATAGCTCTGGAACAGCTCGGTAATCGCCATTCGGGCCCGACTGTTGCGGGAGAATAGAATGATGGGGTAGCGCTGAAGCTGCTCCAGCGTAAGCACCTCATTTATGAGCTGAGAGTAAGTCTCGCCCGCCACAAAGCAATCCTGTAGCTGGATGGTTTCCCGTACCTCCAACTGTGGATCGACGATCGGCATGCGCACAACCCCCAGATCGATCTTGCCTTCCTTGAGAAAGGAGATGACCTCTGGTGTTGTGCCATGGTTCAGATGGAGCCGGATGTCTGGATATAGCTGGTGGAACAGCTCCAGATAAGGGAGCAGGTAATGCTTGAATAAGGAATCGCTGCCGCCGACTCGCAGCTCGCCGCTCTCCAGACTTTTGAGTGCGGCCATCTTCTCCTCGGCTAATGTAATCAGAATGTGAGACTGTTCAATATAGGAATACAGCATCGTCCCCTCTGGCGTCAGCGTTACGCCCTTAGCGGTACGTTGAAACAGCGTGAGTCCGAAGCTATCCTCCAATTGCTTGATCGCGTGGCTGACGCTGGGCTGGGTCAGGTAGAGTGCCTTGGCTGCTTGCGTCAGGCTGCCTGTCTTGGCGGCCCAGTAGAACACCTTGTACAGCTCGTAATTGTTAGTCATAGACATGGTCTATAGCTCCTGTTAAATATATTAATTACTTATATGGCTGCTAAACATATTATAGTAGATGTATAACAAAGAAGCCAGAGCAGGTGGTTGGCAGGCGCATGCGGCATTCGCTGCATAGGGACGCCTACGCTCTGATGAAAGGGGTAAGGAGATGGAGCCAGTAACATATGTATTGTTTGGCGCGACGGGGGATTTGGCTAAGCGGAAGATCTATCCGGCCTTGTTCAATCTGTTCATCGACCGGAAGTTGCCTCAAGCCTTCTCCTTGATTGGTCTTGGGCGCAGAGAGCATACCGATGCCTCGTTCCGTGCGCATGTGGCGCAATCGCTGCAACAATTTTCCAGAAGACAGGCTGAGGATGCTGCTCAGGTGGAGCAGTTTCTGCAAGCTTTCCAATATTGCGTATTCAACATCGGGCATCAGGAGGATTACCGCAAGCTGCTCGGCATGGTTGAGCATCGCGAGCAGCAACTGCAGATGTCTCCGAACCGGCTATTCTATCTATCGGTAGGGCCGGAGTTCTTCGGTACGATCGCTGCTAACATCCAGGAGAGCGGACTCGGATCGGCTGCCGGGTGGAAGCGTCTGGTCATTGAGAAGCCATTCGGGCATGATCTGCAATCCGCACGCGAGCTGAATGAGAAGCTGAGCAAGGCATTCGCGGAGGATGAGATATTCCGCATCGACCATTACTTGGGCAAGCCGATGGTACAGCGGCTTGAAGCGCTGCAGCAGACGAATCCCGTCATTCAGGCACTCTGGAACAACCGTTACATCGCCAATGTGCAGATTACCGCTAACGAGACTGTTGGTGTGGAGGAACGCGCCGGTTACTATGATCATGTTGGCGCTGTGCGCGATATGTTCCAGAATCATATGCTCCAGTTGCTCATGATGGTTGCGATCCAACTGCCGCATAAGAGCCATTCCGAGCAGGTGCGCGAGAAGAAGAAGCGGGTGATGGAGGCGCTGGAGCCGCTCCAGCGTCAGGATGTCGGGACATATGTTGTGCGCGGTCAATACGGGGCGGGCAGCATTCAAGGCAAGCAGGTCGATCCATACCGCTCCGAGCCGGGCATCTCCTCCGATTCGATGAACGATACGTTCATTGCGGCCAAGCTGGAGATCGATGATTACTTCTGGCGCGGCGTGCCGTTCTATATCCGCACAGGGAAGAGGATGCATGAGAAATCGACCCGGATCGTGGTGGAGTTCAAGGAGCCGCTCAAGCATTCGCTGCCGCCTGAGGAGCAGCATGTGCTGCCGAACCTGCTCATTGTCGAGATGAGCCCTGGCGAGAGCATCACGCTGCGGATGAATACGAAGGATAATGATACCGGCCAGTTCTCGCCGATTCATATCGATCTGCACCCGAACTATGGCGAGCAGCCGGAGGCTTACGAGAATCTGATCCATGATGCGCTGCGCGGCGACTCGACCTTCTTCGCCCACTGGGATGAGGTAGAGCTGTCATGGGCTTGGGTACAGCCGATCCTGGACGCTTTCCGTGAGAATGAAGTGCCGCTGCATCACTATGCAGCAGGGTCTTACGGCCCCGTGCAGTCCAGTCAGCTACTGGAGCGCGATGGCTTCCACTGGTGGTTTGACAAGCCGGAGGCGAGCAGCTCTGCTAACGGGCAGGAGACAGACGCAAGGTCTGTGCAGCAATCCGAAGCAAAGGAAGGGGAACACTATGCCTACAACATCAACCGTTGAACAATTAGCAATTGATACAATTCGTACCTTATCCATCGATGCAATCAACAGTGCCAATTCCGGTCATCCGGGTCTGCCGATGGGGGCGGCTCCGATGGCGTACACGCTATGGGCGCAGTTCTTGCAGCATAACCCGGCGCATTCCAAGTGGTTCAACCGGGATCGATTTGTTCTGTCGGCAGGTCACGGCTCGGCGCTGCTGTACAGCCTGCTGCATCTGTCCGGCTATCAGGTATCGCTGGAGGATCTGAAGCAGTTCCGCAAGCTGAACAGCAAGACGCCAGGCCATCCTGAATTCGGGCATACCGATGGCGTCGATGCGACGACCGGCCCTCTCGGACAAGGGATCGCGATGGCAGTGGGCATGGCGATGGCCGAGGCGCATCTGGCTGCGAGGTTCAACCAGGAGAGCTATCCGGTCGTGGATCATTATACGTATGCGCTGGTTGGCGACGGCTGCCTTATGGAGGGCATCTCGTATGAGGCGATGTCGATGGCCGGGCATATGAAGCTGGGCAAGCTAATCGTGCTGTATGATTCCAATGATATATCGCTGGATGGAGAGCTGAGCCTGTCCTTTGGGGAAAACATTCAGAAGCGTGCGGAATCGGCGAACTGGCAGTATCTGCGCGTCGAGGACGGCAACGACATCGGTCAGATCGCTGCGGCGATCGCCGCAGCCAAGCAGCACGATTCGCAGCCAACCCTGATCGAGGTGCGGACGATTATCGGCTATGGCAGCAAGGTGCAAGGCACGAACAAGGTTCACGGCAATCCGCTCGGCAAGGAAGAGGCGAAGGCGACCAAGGAAGTGTATGGCTGGCCCTATGAGGAGGAGTTCACCGTTCCTCAGGAGGTTCGCGCTCACTTCGAGCAGTTGAAGAGCCAGGGCCAAGCGCAGGAGGATGAATGGAATCGGCTGGTAGCCGCCTATCGCGCGCAGTATCCGGCTCAGGGAGAGGAGCTGGAGCGGATCATCGAGGGCAAAGTATCGCTGAGTGCTGAGCAGCTATTGACCTTTGATTCCTCGAAGGCGATCTCAACTCGCGTAGCGAGCGGCGAGGCCATCAATCATTATGTCCGCCTGGAGCCGTCGATCTTCGGCGGCAGCGCCGACCTGTCCCATTCGACGATGACGGACATCAAGGGCGAGCAAACCTTTGCCATCCAGTCTTATGCTGGTCGCAACGTCTACTTCGGTGTGCGCGAGCATGCGATGGGCGCGGCAGGCAACGGCATGGCGCTGCACGGCGGCGTGAAGCCGTTCGTCAGCACGTTCTTCGTGTTCAGCGATTATCTGCGGCCGTCGATTCGTCTGGCTGCGCTGCAGAAGCTGCCGGTCATCTATGTGTTCACGCATGACTCGATTGCTGTCGGGGAGGACGGCCCGACCCATGAGCCTGTGGAGCATCTGGCCGCGCTGCGGACGATTCCGGGTCTGACGGTCATCCGTCCGTCGGATGCCAATGAGACCGCGAGTGCATGGGCCTGGGCGCTGCAGCAGCAGGATGGTCCGGTCGCGCTCGTCCTCAGCAGGCAGAACCTGCCGGTATTCGAGGAGACCCGCGGGAACATCGACCGTGTTGCCAAGGGCGGCTACGTTCTGACGGAGACGAACAGCAACCCGGATGTCGTGTTGATTGCGACAGGCTCTGAGGTCTCGCTGGCTGCGGCGGCGAAAGCTGAGCTGGAGAAGGAGCAGGTCTCTGTGCGGGTCGTAGCTATGCCATGCCGGGAGCTGTTCGACCGTCAGCCTGCGGCCTACCGGCAGAGCGTGCTGCCAGATGCGGCATCGCGCCGGATTACACTCGAGGCGGGCATTGCCCTTGGCTGGGAGCGGTATGCTGGACCAGGGGGCAAGGTGCTATCGATCGATACGTTCGGCGCATCGGGCTCAGGGCCGCAGGTGATGGAATATTTCGGCTTCTCGACCGAACATGTGGTACGATTGGCTAAGGAATTGCTTGCATAACCAAACTAACAATAAGCGGAGGTAATGGAAATGAAATTTTTTATCGACACAGCAAACCTGGAAGACATTAAGAAAGCCTATAAAATCGGTGTCCTGTCCGGCGTCACCACTAACCCGTCTCTGGTGGCCAAGGAAGGCGTAAAGTTCGAGGATCGCATTGAGGAGATTTTGCGCGAGGTGCCTGAGGTGGAGTCGGTATCCGCCGAGGTAACGCCAGATGCTGTTACAGCAGAAGAGATGATTGCGCAAGCCAATGAGCTCATCAAGATTAACAATAACGACAAAAATATTACGATCAAGCTGCCTATGACGCTGGCAGGTCTGGAAGCATGCCGCTACTTGTCCCAAAAAGGCGTGAAAACCAACGTGACGCTCATCTTTACTGTGAACCAGGCGCTGCTGGCTTCCCGTGCAGGCGCGACCTACGTATCGCCGTTCCTGGGTCGTCTGGACGACATCTCCGAGGATGGCGTGCAACTGGTTGCCAGAGTAGCCGAGCTGTTCCGCGTCCATAACCTGGATACGCAGATCATCGCTGCATCCGTGCGTCACCCGGATCATGTCACTCGTGTAGCGCTGGCGGGCGCGCATATTGCCACCATTCCATTCAGTGTGATCGAGCAGCTCTCGAAGCATCCGCTCACGGATCAGGGCATGGAGAAATTCGCTGCAGACTGGAAGAAGGCTGTTCAGTAAGAGGCTGTTAATAAGCGCTCGATTAAAATGACAGGAGGGTCAAGCAAGTGAGCAAACAACAAATCGGAGTCATCGGCCTGGCGGTAATGGGCAAAAATCTGGCCATGAATATTGAGAGCCGCGGCTTCTCTGTTGCATTGTACAACCGTTCGCCGGAGAAAACGGACGATCTCCTGAAGGAAGCGCCGGGCAGAAACTTCGTCGGCACCTACAGCATGGAGGAGTTTGTCGGGGCGCTGGAGACACCGCGCAAAATCTTGATTATGGTACAGGCCGGTCAGGCGACGGATGCGACCATTAATCAGTTGGTTCCGCTGCTTAGTCCTGGCGATATCCTCATCGACGGCGGCAACGCCTATTTCCCGGACACACAGCGCCGCAACAAGGAGCTGTCCGCACAGGGCTTCCGCTTCATCGGTGCAGGCGTGTCCGGCGGCGAGGAGGGCGCCCTCAAGGGGCCGGCGATTATGCCGGGCGGACAGCAGGACGCCTATGAGCTGGTGGAGCCGATCCTGACCGCGATCTCCGCCAAGGTGAACGGCGACCCTTGCTGCACCTATATCGGGCCGGATGGCGCTGGACATTACGTCAAGATGGTGCATAACGGCATTGAATATGGCGATATGCAACTGATCGGCGAAGCCTATCATCTGCTCAAGGATGTGCTTGGTGTAAGCACAGAGGAGCTGGCGAACATCTTCAGCGAGTGGAACAATGGCGAGCTGGACAGCTATCTGATTGAGATTACAGCCGACATCTTCACGAAGACAGACCCGGACACCGGCAAGCCGATGGTAGATGTGATTCTGGACTCTGCCGGCCAGAAGGGGACGGGCAAGTGGACAAGCCAGAGCGCACTCGATCTGGGTGTGCCGCTATCCATCATTACGGAATCGGTATTTGCTCGCTTCATCTCGGCTCTGAAGGAAGAGCGCGTCGCTGCGAGCCAGAAGCTGAGCGGCCCTGCGGCTACTGCATTTGACGGCGACCGCCAGCAGTTTATAGAGGCAGTGCGCCAGGCGCTGTATGCGAGCAAGATCGCTTCCTACGCTCAGGGCTTCGCACAGATGCGAGCTGCCTCGGAGGCGTATGGATGGGATCTGAACTATGGCAGCATCGCAATGATCTTCCGTGGCGGCTGCATTATCCGTGCCCGCTTCCTGCAAAATATCAAGGATGCGTATGACCGGAATCCGCAACTGGCGAACCTGTTCCTTGATGACTACTTCGGCGGCATCGTTCAGCGCTATCAGTCGGCATGGAGAGAGGTTGTTGCTATTGCGGTCACACGTGGCATTCCGGTGCCGGCCTTTGCATCTGCACTGGCCTACTACGACAGCTATCGCACCGAGCGTCTCCCAGCCAATCTGCTTCAGGCACAGCGTGACTATTTTGGTGCACATACGTTCGAGAGAGTAGATAAGCCTGGCAAGTTCCACTACCAGTGGATCGAAGAGCAAGGCGAAGCTTAATATCGATGGGGATCGCCCCGGTTTTGCAGACGAAGCGGAGTTGCTTCTGGCTGCAAGACCGGGGCTTTGTATTTGGAGCCGGAGGGAGCTGACATTATCGTCATGAAAGCCATTATTAATAGAAGAAACAGAACCAGTATACTCGTGAAATTTGCATGACAATTCGGGAAAAGGGCCGAAAACAGCTTGACACATTACAAAATATTGGATATAAAGTTATAATCTACACTTTAGTGGCGAATACCGCGAATCGTGTCGGCGCGTATTCCGCGAGCCTTCTGCGCTTTGTGCCTGGCTAAGAAGAGGAGGAGAAGTATTGGCAAGCCGCTTGGATGGAACGCATTTGAAACGGAGGTGGGTTTTAGATATAATTAGCCCTATACCAGCTAGTAGGACAAGGAAGGAGGATGAGCGATGGCAGGAGATTGGATAACATGGGCGCTCGTCGTATTCGGCGTACTGGTGGCGATCGTCGGAGTGATTGCATATATCCGCATGGTGTCGCCAACCTCTTCCGAACGTCCATTTCCCAAATCACCAGGAAAAGAAAAGAGGGAGTAGCTCTTGCTTTTCTAATGCGTATCATAATGTTATAATATAAAGGAATCAAATATCCGGCTGACCATGATAAGCCTGAACCGAATGGATTGCTTGAGCTAAGGAAGATTACGATAGCGCACGATGGCTCTCGTAATGAATTAGGACGACCAACCACTATATGGGAGGGGATTTCATGGCCAAGAGAAGCCATAATGAAGTCAAAGACAGTCTCAAGGAACTGACGAGAATTTTCCAACCGAAAGACCCGAGAAAGTTCGTTCGTGACTACATTCGCAAGTACAGGATTACGGGCGGATATGAGGATGAGTTGACTTCTGTGGTCGAGCATGAACTTGGGAAGATCAATTCGGTCAGCTAAGCCGGATGCATTGGTCAAATGACGTATATGACGAGCCTTGCCCTCTGTGGGCAAGGTTTTTTGTGTTGCCGGCTGGATGGCAGGCAGTGGAATAATGTGGAATGATTGCCCTGCGGAGGACATATGGTGCTGGTAAAGCCGTAATATGCCAGGGGGAATAGAACGATGGGCAATGCACGAAGGATTCGCACGCCAGAGCAGATTGCGCGCATCGGACGTGCTGGCGCAGTTGTTGCTGCATGTCACCAGGAGCTGCGCAGTCGACTGCGTCCAGGGATGACAACAGCTCGGATCGACCAGTTTGTCGAGCGCTATCTCCGCCGCCACGGCGCCAGAGCGGCTCAGAAGGGCTACAAAGGGTTTCCGTATGCCACCTGTGCGTCCGTCAACGATACAGTATGCCATGGCTTTCCTGATGACCATCCGCTTAGCCTTGGAGACCTCGTAACGATCGACATGGTCGCAGAGCTGGACGGCTGGCTGGCTGATTCGGCCTGGACCTACGCGATCGGCAAGCCGAAGCCAGCAGATGCGCTGCTGCTGGACGCAGCCAGACAAGCGCTCTACGCCGGTATTCGAGTAGCGCAGGCTGGCAACTATATCGGCGACATCGGGGCAGCCATCGAGCGCTGTGCACAGCGGCAAGGCCTGTCTGTCATCCCCGACTTTATCGGGCATGGCATCGGTCGGGCGATCCATGAAAAGCCCGAGGTGTTCCATACAGCTTCACAAGGAAGGGGCGAGAGGCTGGAGGAGGGAATGGTGATCACGATCGAGCCGATCCTGACGGCTGGCGATCCATCGACCTTCACACATAGCGATGGGTGGACGGTCACGACACTTGATGGAAGCCGTACAGCTCAGTACGAGCACACGATTGCCATTACGAAGGGCATGCCCCTCATTCTGACTCGCCAACGTTAATGCGACCCTTGTGACATAGCGTAGCAATTGCTGCGTATCAGCCAGATAGAGGAAGCGCCAGCGCCTCCCTTATCTGGCTTGAGTCGCTGGCGCGAAGTGACTAATGAATGGGAGACGGAGGGGCTGGCGCTCTTCGGAGCTCATTAATCGAGATGGGAAGCTTCTTGCCGTTGCCAAACTGATAGTTCACAAAGGTATTGAAAGCGCCTGTCCATGGCTCCAGCGGCTTGCCAGCCCAGGCAATCTTGGCATAGTCCACCATTTCGTTCACGAATTCCTGATTCGCTGAGATATGCACTTCCTCGACCTTCGGCACAAACTGCCGGATTCGAGCGGCGATCGTCTGCTTGAGTTCACCTGACAGCTCATTGAGATCATTGACTGAGAAATAAGAGTTATACGGTGTGATCAGCTTCTGGTTATTGTAATAGGGCGTGCCGTCGCGGGCATTGTATACCCCTTCGTTCGTCCCCGTATTGTCCTGCTCGCGTGAGGCGGCGCCTCCACTTCTCTTGGTTCCGACAGCCGTCCAGTCGAGCGCAATGCCGGCATAGGCATTCTTGTCCGTCAGCATGACGATCGCAGTGGCGACGCCATTAATTGCTCCAACCTCGCGCGATAGCATCGAGCTGTATTCGAAATAACGGTTGCTGTGCTGGTTAGATCGACCTGTCTGAGACCCGTACAGCCGTGGACCGACCATCTTCGGGTCCCCCTTTTGCTGAGAGCCGTAATCATAGTCGCTGTCTTGAACGCGCCGCGTATAATTGCACCCGGTTATGGAAATGCAGAGAAGACAGGACAAGAGCGCAAGCAGCGCCGCGCGGCGGCAGCGATGCCTTCGGGTGCGATATGTGCCATATAGCATGGTTGGCTAGCCTCCTTGAGTTCATTTAGTGTTAGCTTCTGCGGAGGCGAATGAAATATACGTCGCGAGACGATACATAATCGACCATAGCTTTGGTGAAAATGGTAGAGAATAATTCCAAACCGTCTTTTGTTTCAGTTTTAAGAACAATTTGTGAACTCTTTGTGGAACATTGACAAAAAGTTGTTACAACTTTATATTTAATAAGTAATTCAAGTTGCAGAAGTGTGTGTGAAATGGAGTAAAAACCGCACAGTTGCCTGTCTTGACCTGCCATTTTCGGTACAACCTTGCCCTTGACATCCTTCGGAATGCTGGCGCAGAAAAGTTCGAAATTGGAAGGCTATACCTCTGTCTGTCGGTGCAAGCGGTATCTATGATTTTCAGACAGCACGCTCAAAAGAAATATGGGCACTTGTGTATAGGATTGTCGACAGAGCGCTTATATTTCTGCTTGAGTAACGGTCTGCGTTATGGACTGGCGGCGGAGGCAAGATGTGAGGCAACTGTAGAAAAAGTCAAAAGTGGGGTAGATCAATGATGAATCGGTGGCATGTAATGAAACGGCTTATGCCGCTTCTTGCCATGATGTCGCTGCTGCTGGCGGCATGCGGACGGGAGGACTTGTCCACGCTGAATCCACAGGGACCTGTGGCAGAGCAGCAGTTCGGACTTATGAAATTGTCGATCTCGATCATGGTTCTGGTGGTCGTAGTCGTGTTTGTCATTGCCATTTATGTACTGATCCGGTTCCGCAGGAAGCCAGGCGATAACCGCATACCGGTACAGGTGGAGGGCAACCACAAGCTGGAGATCATTTGGACAGTTATTCCGCTTATTTTGCTTGTTATTTTGGGTGTGCCTACAGTTAAGACCGTATTTGGACTGGCTAAGGACTACAGCAATGACGAGAACGCCATCCAGGTTAAAGTAACAGCTCACCAATACTGGTGGGAGTTTGAATACCCTGGTTACGGCGTCAAGACGGCTCAGGAGATGGTTGTGCCTGCGAATGCGGTCATCTCGATCGAGGCGAAGACAGCGGACGTGTTGCACTCCTTCTGGATTCCGGCTCTGGCTGGCAAGATTGACACCAACCCTGGCGGCAATGTGAACAGAATGTATTTTGAGGCGAACAAGCCTGGGGTCTACTATGGCAAGTGTGCCGAGCTGTGCGGACCTTCCCATGCGTATATGGACTTCAAGGTAAAGGCAGTGGACGAGGCATCCTTCCAGCGCTGGGTAACAGCGATGAAGGCGCCTGCGGAGCTTCCAGCAGACCCGGCGATTGCCGAGAAGTTCGTCAACGAATGCTTGACTTGCCATGCCATTGGTGACAAGGGCGGACAGTTGTATCCGAACCTGACAGGTATGGGCGACAAGGTTGCTGTAGCGGGCTTCTTGATCAATACCGACAATCCGCTATACGCGAACGAAGGCAGCGCCTATGAGAACCTGAAGCGTTGGATTGCTGATCCTCAAGAGGTTAAGCCAGGCAATAGCATGCCTAAAGTCAACCTGACGGAACAGGAAATTGATGCCATCGCCAAATATTTGTCCGAGCAAAAGCTGGACTATTAATATAACAGTACTTTAAGGGGGGTACCAACCTTGGCTCATGGACATACGGTTAAGCGTTATAGCGGCCTGATGGATTGGCTGACAACGGTTGACCACAAAAAAATCGGGATTTTATACCTGATTGCAGGGGGCTTCTTTTTCCTGCTCGGCGGTCTTGAGGCGATCCTGATCCGGCTTCAGTTGTGGAAGCCGCTCAATGACTTTGTAAGCCCGGATACTTATAATGAATTGCTTACGATGCATGGCACCACGATGATCTTCCTGGCAGCAATGCCGTTGTTATTTGCTCTGATGAATGCGATCGTACCTTTGCAGATCGGTGCGCGCGACGTTGCATTCCCTTTTGTGAATGCACTGGGCTTTTGGACCTTCTTCTTCGGCGGCGTGCTGCTGAATGTGAGCTGGTTCACAGGTGGAGCGCCTGATGCCGGCTGGACATCCTATGTGCCGCTGGCATCGACGACGTATAGCCAGAATCATGGTGTAGACTACTACGTGCTCGGCTTGCAGATTTCCGGTATCGGCTCGCTGATCGGTGGAATCAACTTCCTGGTTACCATCATCAACATGCGCGCGCCAGGTATGAGCTTCATGCGGATGCCGATGTTTACATGGACTGCATTTATTACATCTGCGCTCATCCTGTTCGCTTTCCCGGCTCTGACTGTCGGTTTGGCGGCACTGATGTTCGACCGTCTGTTCAGCGCCAACTTCTTTGAAGTGGCGAATGGCGGTAACGTCGTTCTGTGGGAGCATATTTTCTGGATCTTCGGACATCCTGAGGTTTACATTCTGATCTTGCCTGCGTTCGGCATTATCTCGGAAGTAATCAGCACGTTCGCTCGCAAGCGGCTGTTTGGTTACAGCTCGATGGTGTTTGCAACGATGCTGATTGGCTTCCTGGGCTTCATGGTGTGGGCTCACCACATGTTCACCACTGGCCTTGGTCCAATCGCCAACTCGTTGTTCTCGATTGCGACGATGCTGATCGCCGTGCCTACAGGCATCAAGATTTTTAACTGGCTCTTCACCATGTGGGGCGGCTCGATCCGCTTCACGGCAGCCAACCTGTTCGCCGTCGGCTTTGTTCCGACGTTCGTAATGGGCGGCGTAACAGGCGTTATGCTTGCTGCTGCGCCTGCTGACTTCCAGTACCATGACTCGTACTTCGTCGTTGCTCACTTCCACTACGTCATCGTAGGTGGTCTGGTATTGGGTATTTTCGCGGGTCTGCACTACTGGTGGCCTAAGATGTTTGGACGCATGCTGAATGAAGGACTCGGCAAACTGACGTTCTGGACCTTCTTTATCGGCTTCCATCTGACCTTCTTCGTACAGCATTTCCTGGGCTTGCTGGGGATGCCGCGTCGTATCTATACGTATCAGGACGGCCTGGATTTGAACCTGATGAACCTGATCAGTACAGTTGGCGCGATCTTGATGGGAATTGGAACAATTGTGTTCCTGGTCAACGTTGTTGTTACTTGGGCTAAGCCTAAGAATGCGGCTAATGATCCATGGGAAGACGGACGTACATTGGAGTGGTCGATTCCTTCGCCGGCTCCAGAGTACAACTTCGTGCAAACCCCGCTTGTACGCGGCTATGACGCACTGTGGAAAGAAAAAATGGACGGTAACAAGGGCATGACGCCTGCTGAACCGATTGGTCCGATTCATATGCCATCGCCATCGATTCTGCCTTTTGTGATGTCGCTGGGTCTGTTCGTTACCGGACTTGGCTTAATGTACAATTTTGTATTTGCAGGCATTGGCTTGCTCATTACATTCGGATGTATGTTCCTCAGATCGGTGTTTGATGATCACGGGTTCCATATTGAGCCGGAAGAACTGCAAGACAAGGGGGTAAAAGCATGAGTGCACATACGCATGTAGACGGTCAGCTTCCGCATGAGCCGGAGAAAGCCACCCTTGAAGGACGCAATAAAGTTCTTGGCTTCTGGCTATTCCTTGGCGGAGAGACGGTGTTGTTCGGCACCCTGTTCGCAGCGTTTCTGGCGCTGCGCAATCAGGTAGGCGACGGCAACCCGACATCGCAAGAATTGTTCGATCTTGGGCTCGTCGGATTGGCAACTTTCATCCTGCTTACATCGAGCTTGACGAGCGTATTCTCCATTCAGGCGATGCACAAAAATCAAGTGAAGCCCATGCTGATCTGGCTGGCGGTTACCGTACTGCTGGGCGCAAGCTTCCTCGGTCTTGAAATTTATGAATTTTTCCATTATGTGCATATGGGGCATGGATATACAACGAGCGCATTCAGTTCCTCGTTCTATACGCTCGTTGGTTTCCACGGCGCTCACGTTGCATTCGGTGTAACCTGGATTACGATTCTGATCTTCCAGGTTTTGAAGAAGGGTTTGAATACCGTAACGGCTCCGAAGCTATATGTTGCCGGCATGTACTGGCACTTTATCGACGTCGTATGGGTATTCATCTTCACCGTAGTTTACCTGATGGGAAAGGTGGCGTAACTCATGGCGGGAAACCACTCTACTTCCGAGCATCAGGGCGGACGGCATAAAGTCGAAGGCCCTCAGAAGCATATTATTGCTTATATATTCTCCCTGGTGTTGACTCTCCTTGCATTCACAATGGTAGCAGCAGGCGAGATCAATACTATGTTCACGTACATTTTGCTGCTAGTTATGGCTGGCATTCAGGTCTATATCCAGATGGCATTCTGGATGCACATGAAGGACCGTGGCCATATGTATGCTACAGTGGGAATTTTAACAGGTGTGTTTGTTGTATTTACGATGGTAGTTATGGCTGAATATTGGGTTTGGTGGTAATATCGAGCCTGATTAGGCGGAGATGGGCGGTCGCGATGTAGTGACCGCTCTTTCTTCATTTTTAACATGGAGGAGGTAATCCGAAGTGCTGGGGTTGCAGTACTTTTCCTTTGAAGACTTGTGGAGTCCAGTGGTGCTCTTCGTATGCGCCGCGCTAACGATCCTGTACTTTTATATCATCGGCCCGTGGAGGGAGAGACATTATCCGCTCGAGGCGAAGGTATCCGCAAAGTCGAAAATGTGGTTCGTGTTGGGGATCACCTTGTATTATCTGTGCCAGGGCGGGCCATTGGAGCTGCTGGGTCATTTGACCTTTACCTTCCATATGACGAATATGTCGATTACGTATCTGATTGTACCTCCGCTCATTTTGCTGGGTATTCCGGCATTTGTCTGGAGGCACGTGTTCTCTGCAAGCTTCTGGAGGCCTTTTAGATGGATGATGCACCCCTTGCTGACGCTGGTGCTGTTCAACATGTTGTTCTCGATCTATCATGTACCGGTTGTGCATGATTATGTAATGGTTCATTTCACCATACATCGAATCTATTACTTGGGCATGTTGATCGCTGCCTTTATGATGTGGTGGCAAATTGTATGTCCGGTAAAGGAATGGGCACGTCTTACGGATGTGAAGAAGATGGGCTATGTGTTTGCGAATGGTGTTCTGCTGACACCAGCCTGCGCCTTGATTATCTTCTCCGGTTCGCCTTTATTTGCCATGTACAATGATCCTGAAATATGGGCCAATGCGATGGGCTACTGTGTGTCGGGCGACACCAGTCTGCTGCTGGCGCAATTCCAAGGACCAGAGTTTTTTAATTTTATGCCTGCGCTGGAGGATCAGCAGCTCGGGGGCATTGTGATGAAATTTGTGCAGGAATTTATGTACGGTATTATTCTGGCTTACGTGTTCTATCATTGGTACCGTCGCGAGCATTCCGATTCCAATGATGATGTGCCGACTCCTGAACCGGCGGGCAGCTAGGTCCAGTCAGGGGTATGAAAGGCATAGTTTGCAAAATAGCCGTCACTTGGGCGGCTTTTTTGTATCTATGCGATGAAATTGAGTGCTGAAGGGTGAGTTACACTTTGGATCAAAAAGTGCATTAAACGACATCTTACGACATTTAATTAAATCTATTGACATATTGAACCAATATATAGTATAAAATAAATAGTGTTTAAGAACTATTAATAGGGCAAACTTAGTGAAAATTAAGGGCGCAAAGCCACGGGCCTAAAGTATGATATTACTACGGCAGCCGGGTTGCACAAGTGATGCATATCTCCTATGCGTACTGTTTGCCCTTGCGTAAAGTAGGGCCTTTTTGTATTTTTCCATTTCGGTTTATGTTGTGCAAGAAGGCGTTCATTTCTGTTCGTGCATGATTGGTAAATTAGTCTTATTAGGGGATGTGTAGAACGCATGGCTTTAAGTATGGAGTATTATCAGGCAGTATCAAGGGTAGGTTCCAATGTGTTATCAGGCTATCTGGGGATGTCCGTCTCGACCTTGGAGCTGCGAGAGCAGGTTCAGCTTAGCACAGATCCTGATGTCTCGGTGAAGATCGAGATGTTGGGGCAACTGGATGGCCGCATCATCTGCGCCATGAATGAAGAGACGGCCAAGCAGATCGTCGGGCGTATGTTTGGTGGAATGGAGATTCAGCAGTTGGACGAGATGGGCTGGAGCGCTATTATGGAATTCGGCAATTGGTTTGTGAGTGGAATCGCAACCGAGTTCTCTAATCAAGGGTTGGATGTGAATATTTCGCATCCGAGCGTTGACCAGCAGCAGGAGAAGGCGTCCCTGGATCACTTTGTTGTGACGCCGCTGGAGAGCGAGTATGGTGTGATTGATATTTATTCAAAACTTGTAATCAAATCAGCTTAGAATAGGAGAGGTCAACTCAGGATGGCAAGAGTAATGGTCGTGGATGACGCTGCTTTTATGCGGATGATGATTAAGCAAATATTGACGGAATCCGGGCATGAGGTCGTTGCCGAGGCAGTGAATGGTCTGGAGGCTATTCAAAAGTATAAGGAAAATATGCCTGATATTGTGACGATGGATATTACGATGCCGGAGCTAGACGGTGTAGAAGCAGTAAAAGAAATCCGCCAAGTCCATTCCAAGGCCAAAATTATTATGTGTTCGGCAATGGGGCAACAGCAGATGGTTGTGAGTGCTATTCAGGCAGGGGCAGCCGATTTTATCGTGAAGCCATTCCAAAAGGACAGGGTGCTCGAGGCCGTACATAAGGCGCTAGGTTGATTTCTATTGCCTACATATAGATGAGAATAGCTTGTTCATGAAATCTCCCTCTGGGGAGATTTTTTGCTTTTTCGGCCGTGTGGCTTGTGCTGCAGGACATTCTGCAACAAATAGTTGACACGGGGGAGACATAGTCATTATACTGTGTATATCAATATATACAGTATAACACTGAATCCAGGAGGGTCTATGAAACATTGGCGCGGGGCAATACATCTGTTGCGCTTTGAGTTGAAGCGCGATTGGCCGTCCTTTATATTCAACATTCTATTCTACACCTATCTGGCGATTATCCTTACACCGTTCGTAGATGAGTCAACGGTCTATTATCAACGATTGAGCTGGATGGTCAATTTTCTTTATCTGTCGCTGCTTCCTTGTATGGGCTTCGCGTTGAATCGCACGATATTCCGCTACTGGCAGGATGACCTCTATAGCCGTAAGGTGGCCATGTGGCGAACGATGCCGATTGCAATCGGGGAGATTGTATGGGCAAGACTGCTTCATCTGAAGTTGATGACGGGTATAGGCATCCTCTACTACTTCGGCTTGCACTATGTGGCGCTGGATCAGCTATGGAATACGGTACCCCATCCTGTAGTTTACATGGGACAGGTCATCGTATGGTATGCTTATGCGCTCGCTATGGGTGTTACGCTTGTATACTGGGAGATCTGTTATTCTGGCAAAACCTTTGTCATCATCTCTTTTGTATATACGTTAATCTTTGTGGGCATAGCAGTGATGCTGCAGAGGATGGGGATAGATGTAAACACCTTTATAATGGGGCAGATGAACGGAAGCGGGTGGTGGATCATGCTGCTGGCTTCAGTAGTGGTGGCCGCTGCTGCTATCGTAAGCGGGGCTGCCTTAATGACGGCGAAGCTCAAGAAGCGGCCCGTTCGATGAGGAAGGAGACGAGGTGATGCTGTGTGGATTCCTATTCAGATTAATGAGATGAGCGCGGAACCGCTCTACCACCAGATTACGGTGCAGCTCCGCGCATTAATTGTCAGCGGGCAACTGGAGGAAGGCACCTTGCTGCCATCGATCCGGGAGCTGGCACAGCAGCTCAAGTGCAGCATCATTACGATCCGCCGCGTCTATCAGGATCTGGAGGTACAGGGGCTGCTGCGCACCCGGCAAGGCACTGGCACTTATGTTGCCCGAGTAGATGAGCAGGAGCGAAGCAGGCATAGGCTGCAATCTGTCGTGACGGCATTCGAAGCGGCGGTAGATGCTGCGCTGCGTGTGCAATGCACATCGGAGGAGATGGAAACGATATTGCGAGAGGTCATTGCAGCGCGGCAGAGCAAGCCGACAGAGGGGAGGGAAGCGGATAGATGACGGATACGATTATTCAGTTGGAGCAAGTTGTACTGGAGCGGGAGCACTTCCGGCTGGGACCGCTCCAGTTGGAGATTCCCAAGGGGTATATCTCAGCAATAGTGGGGCCCAATGGTTCGGGCAAAAGCTCGACCTTCCAGTTGCTGCTGCGTCAGATCATGCCAGATAGCGGTACGATTACGCTGCTCGGTGAGCGTGTGGACGATGAGAGAGGCGAGCTTGCAGCGAAGAAGAAAATCGGTTATCTGCCGGAGGAGGCCAGCAGCCAGGAGAACTGGATGCGCGGCAAGGATAAGGCTGACTTTGTCCGCTACTGGTATCCGAGCTGGAATGTAAATCGTTACAACGAGCTGCTGCGTCTGTTCGAGGTCAATGACAATATGAAGCTTGGCAAGCTATCCAAGGGCTTGCGCCGCAAGCTGGATCTGGCGATTACACTGGCGCACAGTCCAGAGCTGCTGCTGCTGGATGAGCCCTCCTCGGGTCTTGACCCGATCTCCTGGAAGAAAATGCTCCATGTGCTGCAGCAGTATATGGAGGAGGACAATCGGACGATTGTGATGGCGACCCACATTATGGATGAGGTCAAGCGGCTGGCAGATTACATTATATTTATGGCGAACGGGCGCTTGCTGGGCGTCTATGAGAAGGATGAGCTGCTGGGCAATTGGCATGCCTTCTTCCTCAAGGAGCAGGATGCAAGTGAGCTCAGACTTAGGCAACTGCCTGGGATGGAGAGGCTGGAGGCAGTAGGCGGCGGCTTCCTGCGAGTCATATCGAGCGAGGCCAGAGCGGCCGAGCAGTGGTTGATCGCGGAGGGCTGGAGCATTAACGGTCAGCAGCCGCTGGAGATGGACGACATCTTAGAGGTTCTGATGGCGATAAGCGGTTAAGCCCGTAATACAATCTAAGCAGCGCTGCCATGGCAGAGGAAGCTTGGGCGATAATCTATAACTAAAGGAAGTGTATAAGATGAAGCCACTAGTGCTGGAGCAGGTGTCAAAGCAATATGGGGAGAAGACGGCCGTCAACCGGATGAATCTGGAGGTAGAGGCTGGTGAAATCTATGGTCTGCTGGGAGCGAACGGAGCGGGCAAGACGACGACGATGCGGATGGTGCTTGGTCTTATCTATCCAGACTCCGGTTCCATTCGCTACCACGGCAAGCCGTACAGTCAGGAACAACTCCGTATGCTCGGCTACCTGCCGGAGGAGCGGGGGATGTATCCTAAGGTGAAGATTAGCGATCAAGTGATCTATCTCGCGCAGCTTCGTGGCATGACGCGCAAGGATGCAGATCGCAGCCTTAGAAGCTGGCTGGAGAGGTTCAACATTACAGAATACTACAATATGAAGGTAGAGGAGCTGTCGAAGGGCAACCAGCAGAAGATTCAGTTCATCGCTGCTGTCATTCATGATCCGCAGATTCTCATTCTGGATGAAGCATTCAGCGGACTGGACCCGGTCAATGTCGAGCTGCTGAAGAAGACAGTGAAGGAGCTGCGGGACAATGGCAAGTGTATCCTGTTCTCTACTCACCGCATGGAGCATGTCGAGGAGCTGTGCCGTAACATTACTATTATGCACCGCTCGAACCCGGTTATTCAGGGTGAACTGAAGGATATTAAGAAGCAGTTCCCACGCGAGCGGGTCGTTCTTGGCAGCGAGCAGCCAATTCAGGGGCTGGAGACAGTCGCAGGCGTAGTAAGAGTCGAGCGGCTAGAGAATGGGTATCAGGTGTGGATTCAACGCGAGGACACGGCTCAACTGCTGCTAAGGCATGCGATGGAGCAGACGACGCTGACCCGCTTTGAGTTGCTAGAGCCAACCTTGAATGAAATCTTTATCAGAACGGTGGGTGAGTCCAATGAATAATTTCTTCACTGTAGTCAGCTTCACGATGCGCAACAAGCTGCGCGCCAAGTCCTTTGTGGTCACTACGATTATCATCGCGGCACTGCTATGCATCGGTGTGAATCTTCCTTACATCATCTCGAAATTCAACAGCGATAGCGGCCCGGACAAGATCGGCTACATCCAGGGTAATGTGGCGAGTGTAACGGAGCCACTGAAGGCCTACCTTGCGGCTCCCGTTGATGGGGGGGAGGCGGAGCTGGAGCTGGTCGGCTATGCAGACCAGGGCTCCCCTGAGGCGAATGAGCAGTCGCTCAAGGCAGCGATCGGCAGCAAGGAGATTAAGGGCTACATTCTGGTGAGTGAAGCGGCCGCGGATGACTTCCCATCAGTTGCATACAAATCGGAGAGTATGTTCGACTCTAGCATTACAGGTGCTCTTCGCACTGCACTGCAAGCCGTCAAGCAGGAGCAGGTCATCTCGAATGCCGGGCTTACCGAGCAGCAAAAAGCGCTGCTGCTGGCGCCAGTCAAGATTGAGTCGGCACAAATCTCTGTAACGGATGAAGGAGCCGGTAAGACGGCAGAGCAGCAGGGGCTGGCGCTTGGCTTTGTATATGTGATGATCATCTTGCTATTCATCGGCATTTTCGTTACCAGCCAACTGATCGCAACGGAGATTACGGCTGAGAAAAGCTCGCGTGTGATGGAGATACTCGTCACCAGCGTGGCGCCATTGAAGCAGATGTTCGGCAAGATTACCGGGATGTTCCTGGTCGGGCTGTTGCAGATCACGGTTTATGTCATCGTATTTGTCGTGAATGTATCGATGCCGCACAACAAGTCACTGCTGAGTGGCTGGAATCTGAATCTGGCGGATATAGATCCGCGACTGTATATCTTCGGTCTGATCTTCTATCTGACGGGCTACTTCCTCTACTCGACGCTATGCGCGGCGGTTGGGTCGATCGTCAGCCGCACCGAGGATTTGGCACAGGCCATGACGCCGATTACGATTCTGTCTATGGCGGGCTTCTACATCGGAATCTTCGGCATGTCCTCGCCGGATTCGACGCTGGTGCAGGTGGCCTCCTTCATCCCGTTCTTTACGCCGTATGCCATGTTTCTGCGCATCGGGTTGACTGATCCGGCCTGGTGGGAGATTGGGCTGTCGCTGGGGCTGCTGGTGGTCACGATTCTTGTTCTTGGCTGGATCTCCGCGAAAATCTATCGCACAGGCGTCCTCATGTACGGCAAGCGGCCAAGTTTCAAGGAGCTGCGCAAGGCTATGAAGGCGTATAAGGTATAAGGGCAGGCTAGCTGCTGTCCGAAGGCGGTATGCCAGCTCGACAATTCAAAAAAAGCAACCCCCAAGAAGGCTGGTATTCGGCATTCTTGGGGGTTGCTTTTGCTTTGCATGACTGTTGGACATCACCGAGGCCCGCCGCGATCCTTACCGCCACCTTGAGAGCCGAGCGATTGCAAATTTACTGAGGAGGAATCAACAAGTGCGCTTGAGTCCTCTTGCTGCCCTTCCGTTGTCGATGGAATGGTTCCCTTAAGCTGACCCTGAATGCTATCGGCGCGGAGTGCGCCCAATTTCTTCAGTTCCGCAACCCCCGCTGCAAACTCGTCATAGCTATAGAACGCCGTGGGATCGTTCTTCACGTAGTCAGAAATCATTGACGTCAGATTATCGACGGTCTGCTCGAATTGACCGTTAGCAAAATAACCGTCGACGATCTCTTGCAAATACTGGTGGTACGTTTCCAGATATTCGGGTACTTCAAGCAGCTTGGCAAGCAACGGGCGTTCTTCCATATTAATGCCTGAAACTGGCGTGTCGATGGGAAAGTTGACAACATCCGATGCGCTTCCCGATTGGAAGCCGCCGAACGCGAGGTTGTAATCCCAGGGTAGAATGCTGAGTTGTCCGTCCTTCTCATAGAGATAATAATTATGTCCCATGTTGGAAATATAGCTGTCAAGGTTGACCACTACCGTATGGGCGGCAAAATATCTGAGCACAGCATCCACATTCACATAGGTTTCAAGCTCATTACCCTCGGAGAGATTCTTCAGAGCTTCAATCACTCGTTGTTCATCGGCTTCGTTCGTTTTAGTTTTCGCATTGTCGAAGATGGCCGAATAGCTGGTGAGCTCATCGTCCGTGTATTGGAGAGAGACACCGTTATTCGCCATGCCTCTCATCCCTCGGCCATTTCCTTCGGGCCGCGCAGGCCTCTCCTGCTCCCCGTCTGCAGGTTCAAGAACCGGCCGTTCGCCACTTTCGCCCCCGGGCATCATTTGCCCGCTATTCGCGCCCCCGGGCATTGGTGCACCTGCCCTTCCTCCTGCGCCCATCTCCGATTCGGGCTTATACAACTCTCCCTGATCGTTATAGACGCGATCAAGATAACCGTTGTCCAAATCCTCGACAGCCAGATAAAAGCCCCAGGTCTTGCCATTGAGTGAGATATCCGCGAAGGCGAACAGCGGCGCATCTACTCCGATATAGGACATAATGTCATAGGACAGGTACTCCTTCAGGCTGGTCGCATCGGAGAAATTGTTATTTAGCACGATCTTATCCAGCCCGAGCCAGGTTTGGCCATCTACATACTCGTCAAACTTGATCTTGAAGCTGTAGCGGTCTGTCGTGTCGTCCCGCACAATCGAGGAAAGGCTGGAATTCCCCTTTGGACGGATGCCGACATTTTTGATCGTTGTACCATTAATCGTGATGTCCGCCGGAATATAGTTCTCCGCCTCCGCATTGTCCAGCATCGTCTGCCATTGAACCGTGTCCACCGAGATTTCAAAGGTCATGATTTGTGTTTTGTCGATCTCATCGGCATATTCAGGCGCTGTATTTTGCGTTCCGCTGCCAGAATCCTTATTGGCGGATGCAGATACGGATGTGGAGACTTCGCGATTGCTATTGGATATAAGGGTCGAACATCCCGTCATCATCCATGCTACTGCCAAGACAAGCAAGAAGCTGATTAAAAAATGGTGCTTTCTATACAAGATTTTCATCACCTTTCCTTTGTATTTATAGCCACGAGAGCTATATGGCTTGCTATCTATTCACTCTCCTTATTGTAGATCCCCAACCTTTAACGATTCTTAAATGATAGATCGAGCTCACAATATTATAGTTATCGTTATTGAATTGGCTATCACTAGATGGGGCAGTAAAATAAAGCTTTTGACTGAGTCTTTGTATGATTCGGCAAGCCAGCGGCACAGATCCGCCTTTTTTGATCGTAAATGTCCATTGTCTACATGGGCTTGGTTCTCGTATACTTGCAGTAAATGAGAATTGTTATCAAAATGGAGGGTGTAAGAGAATGATCGCTCGGGATAGGAAAAGAGGGATATGGTTCGTCATGATAACGTGTCTGTTGCTATTGGTGACAGCATGCGGAGGACAGGCGACCGGGAATACGACAGGCGGCACAGCAGGAACAGGGACGAGTCAAGGGGCAGACGCAGGGAATGCGCAGACAGCGGAGCCGGAGAAGGAGCAGACGCAGCCTCTGCAAGAGGCAACGCGCAAGATCAGCACGGTCAAGGGGGAAGTGGAGATTCCTGTGCATCCGCAGCGTGTGGTGGCGCTATATTATCATCATCAGTTGTTGGCGCTCGGCTTGAAGCCGGTGGGAGCCAATCTGACCTGGTGGGGAGGCAGCCCCTATCTGACTGAACAGGAACAGGGTATCGTCGATGTAGGAGGACCCCCATCGTTGGAGGCGGTGTCCGCGCTGAAGCCGGATCTGATCATTATGAATGATAACAACAGTGAGGATTACGAGCAATGGTCGAAGATCGCCCCTGCTGTATTCATTCCATATGATCCACAGCGCAATGTGTACGAGGATGCGAAGCTGGTTGCCGACATCATCGGCAAGTCGGATATTGCGGACACGCTGCTAGCAACGTTCGAGGAAAAATCAGCCGCTGCGCGAGCCAGCATGGAGGGCGTTGTTAAGCCAGGGGCTAAGGCAGCCATCATACGTATCGAGGGTAAAGGCGGACAGTTCGGAGCATTTGGCGCGAATTACGGGCGAGGCGGCTGGCCGATCTATGAGGGTCTGAAGCTGCAGATGGTGCCGAAGATCAAGGAAGAGATGGAGAAGCAGGGGAAGGGTTTGTTGCAGGAGCTGTCGTTCGAGCTGCTACCTGAATATGTAGGGGATGCCGATTATATCTTCGTGTCGGATGAAGGGGAGAGTCTGGAGACGATCAAGGATAACCCGCTCTGGAACAGCTTGCCTGCTGTGAAGAATGGCCAAGTCATCGAATTGGAGAAGGCGAGCTATTTCTACTTCGATCCGATCTCAATTGAAGGACAATTGGATTCGATTGCGAATAAGCTGCTAGAGTTACATTGAATACGGGGAGGGGGGGCTGCTGTGCGGCCTCTCTTTTTTTATTTAAATAATCTTTGAATACATGCGTTGATTTCGCTACAATAACAATTGATTATGATTCTCAGATAGAACGATGGAGGGAGCGGCGAGGGCGCATGGAGAGCGAGTGGGAGCTTCCGCATTATGAGGCATGGCTGTACACGCTGAAGCAACTGAGACGGGTGCGCATGGCTGAGAGCGCTGAAGGAAGGCAGATTCTCATCCGGTATTATACATTGGTTGCTGTTGTAGGTGGGAGCGGCTTCGGCCAGTTCAACGGCAAGCGGTACAGACTTGTGAAGGGAGGCTGCTTCCTGTTGGCGCCAGGTAGCTGGATGGAGCTGGAGGCTATTGGCAGGGGCGGATTGGCGTATGATCTGATCGTGTTAGACATTAAGGAAGCTGCTCTACCCTACGATGGCGCCTGCTCTAAGGGGCGGATGCCAGTACGCCCGGAGCCGCTCCCATTGCCCGATAGACTGAATATTGGAGCGATGAAGACGTGGCTTGCGATGGTGGAGGAGCTTCATCGACACTCCGATCAATCGAGCAGGAAGGAGCGCTATGAACAGCATCTACGGTTACAGCAACTGCTCTATTGGCTATGGAACTGGAATTCACCGTCGGAGAAGCACGGCTCCAGCGCAGTCATCGACATGGTCATTGATCGTCTGCATGCTCAGCCAGAGCAGACAGTAGCGGTTAAGGAGCTGGCAGCAACCGCTAATCTCGGTGTCCGGCAGTTCACCCAACGGTTTAAGGACGTGACTGGCTTGACGCCGCTGGATTATATTGCAAGGCTCCGCATGAACAAGGCCAAGCGCGAGCTGATGACTACCAGCGAGAGCCTTGCAGTTATTGCTCAGCGGGCGGGCTATCCTGACGTGTACTACTTCAGCCGTCGGTTCAAGCAGGTCATAGGTTTATCACCGCGCCAGTATGCTGATGAGACTAGGCGCAAGCTGAGGGTCGTTGCGCTCTATTATAACGGGATGGCGATGCAGATGGGCGTTACCCCTGTAGCAGCTAATCTGACCTGGTGGGGCGGGAGTGTATATCTGCGCGAGCAAGAGCAGGGGATTGTTAATCTCGGCATCACGCCGTCACTGCAGGAGATTGCCGATCAGAAGCCTGATCTGATTCTGCTTAATGACCACAACAAGCATCTCCATGATCAATTGCAGAAGATTGCTCCTACTGTATTTATCCCTTATGATGGGCATCGCAGCGTATATCAGGAGGCGCGAATATTCGGCGAGCTGTTCCGCAATCCACTGGAGGCAGAGCGTTTCATTCTTCGCTATCAGCACAAAGCAGCCGATGCCCGCCGTCGACTCGCTGCTGCAGGCGTCTACTGTGAGCAGATGACGGCTGTCATCATTCGTCCCGATGGCCGTGGCAGCCGCTTCTCAGTGTTTGGCGATAATTATGGCCGCGGCGGTTGGAGTGTGTATAGAGGCTTGCGCCTGCAGGCGCCGCCAGCCGTGCGTGATCTCGTCGATAGCGGAGTTCAGATCGCGCAGCAGCTCCCGCTCCATCTGCTGTCGCATTATGTGGCAGTGGCTGACATCGTATTGATCGTCAACGAGGGGACGGGCTTCCGCGAGGCGATTGCACATCCAGCCTGGAGGGAGCTGGCGGCGACGGGGCATCGCAGAGTATATGAGTTGGGGAAAGAGCGAATCTCTTACTTTGATCCGATATCGATCGAGGCGCAGTTGGAGTTGTTAACCCGTCTTCTGCTGGGAGAAGAAATGTCTGGTGATGAAGAGCCTCTCGCCACCTGAATTGTTATGGTTCGTTGTACCTCTCGTCGCATGGCATTACTTGCTATGCGGCGTTTTGTTGTTGGGTCAACTGGGTACCGTTAACGATTGGGTAAATAATTATATAGGAATTAAGAACTACTATTACATCAATGTATGAAAATACCGATAATGTATGAATAACTAATAATTTAAAGATGTTTACTAGCGTGCATACCGAACCTCCTTCGGGAACAGCAGTGGATGGGGGGGACGAGGGGGATATATTTATGAATTTGAGTAAATATACACTGGATAGAATATCAAATATATTATGTCATTTGACCGTTCTGGCTTCAATTACTACTGGAATATCTGCTTGGGCTATCTATTTCAATCGGAGGGTCGTAGAAGCTTCATTGGACACAGCCCTTACTGTCTTTTTTATTTTTCTCGCCTTTCAATTTGTCTCGTCTATTTATTTTTTGTCGGAAAAGAGAGCCCGCAAATACCAGAGAGCACAGATCGTTATAGCTTGTATTACAGGCTTTAAATCAACCTTCGATCTTTATTTTTTGTATTATGTTGTGAACCTCGTCAAAGAGCTGCCTCAAGAAAATATTACAATTGGCATCATTTCGTTAATCGCTGGTTTCGTTATTCAATTAGTGCGGGCTACATCTATATATATCCAAAATAACTCAGTGACCCATGCTGATGCTCAGATTGAGGATAAGCTATTCGGTCGTAAGGGTATAAAGCCTAGGATTTATTTTGTGCTTTTTTTTGCAGTTTTGATTCTCGCGAAAGGAACAGGTTATTTCGATGAAGGATACTCCTTAATCATCTTATACCAAGCCTTTATATTGCAACTCTTTAATTTTTCTGTATGGCCAGGAATCGGGATTGCAACCTATTATAAATTCAAAACTAATTTTATTAGCAAGGTTGATAGTGATGATGACACAACTATAGCTGTAAATGACAATTTGATAAATACGAAGTGGTGGAAATTAATTTTAATCAAACTCATTCAGTATTTGCTTTTGTTTTTTTTGATGCCGTTAATTACAATCATTGAGTTTGAATCTCTAAGCACACTGACGTTTTTTGTGTATGTATTGTGTTTGTATAGCCTGCTCAAGTGGATATGCCGGTATCGAATAACTGGCGTTGATCTCTATTGTATAAATAATATACTCTCTGCATTTTCTTTTGTTTTGCTCCTTATGTTTGTTGCGTTTCTGTCTAATGTTGAATCGGTGAAGACTTCCGAGTTTTTTTCAGTGATGTTGATCGGATTCATTATGATTGTATGGTTCTGGAGTTATAATATTGTTCAATTTTTTAGAAGGAATTAACATTAATCGCTTTGTAATTTTGGAGTCGATGAATAATAATTCAACTTTGCGGAGGGAGAAGCCTATTGAGACCATTAGGGGAGAATTTATTAAGTATGAGTTACTCTCAACCAGAGCAAGTATCCCGTTTTTTATGCAACTTGACTGTTTTGAGCGCGGTTACAACTGGAATTGCTGCTGATGCGATTTATTACAATAGGAGTAGGGTTGAGGACTCTTTAGTAGTCCTCATCATTTTCATGTTAATGATTCTCGGAACGCAGTTCCTATCCTTCGTTTTTTTTGGATCTAAGAAGCGGGCATTAAAATATCCGAAATCACACATGATTATAGCGTGTATGATGTGCGTAAAATCAATGTTCGATCTTTATTTCTTTTACTATGTTGTAAATGTAATTAAACAGTTACCCCAAGTCAATCTTGTCATAGGTTTTTTGGTGTTATTGATTGGATTTCTATATCAAATCATTAAGCTTATTTATTTTCTATATGAAAATAAGTTATATGTGGATCAAGAAAAACGAATTTCTCTCAACAATAGAATAAACAAGTTTAAATTAAAGCCGAGTACGTATCTTCTGTGTTTCCTGTTAGTCTGGAGTATCTCACAATATAATAACTATTTTGAAGATCAATTTTCGCTGATTATTTTATTTCTTGCCTTTACATTTCAAATATCGAGTTACGCAACGTGGCCAATAATGCTGACAGTATCGTATATGAAATTTGGAAAAAATAGCGTTAGCGGAGTTAATCATTTTAGTCAAATGGAACAACACGTAACTTACAAATTTAAAAATGCCAAGTGGGGACATGTACTGCTGATTAAACCTATTCAGTATTTGCTGTTGTTTTTTTTAGTTCCATTATTTATTGATGTGGATTTAGAGTCAATAGACATGTTGAAAACTATTTTTCTAATCGTCTGCCTATTCATGCTTCTCAAGTGGATCAGTCAATACAGTATATCTCCAATAGGTCTGTATTATATTAATGGTTTGCTTTCAGCATTAATATTTTCGTCTATGATGATGATTACTGGGTTTCTTTCTAATAGCGGTCCAATAAAGACACCCGCCATGCTTTTGTTTTTTATAATGGCTATGATTCCGGTTGCTTGGTTGTGGCATTTCAACGTTATTCTATTCTTAAGGAAAACTTGAATTCATTTGTGTTATGCCCTGCAATGAGCGCGGTTGCTGGCGCAGTGATTTATGCAGGTTTAGATGTTCTGGAAGTGGGGTGAGGGCTTGAAGCAACGGGATGAAATTATGAAATTTATACCTATCCATATCATTGAATTTCGTCCTTATGCCATGAGGACAGTTTTATGGGTGACATTTTCATTCGGGTTTATTATTACGGGCCTTTGCTTCATGGCTCTCGACGAGGGGCTTGTCAGTCCATTCTTCGAAGTAATCATTACATTGTCCATCCTATTATTAATCGTTCATTTCTGTGTTGCTGTTTACTTTTCCTCCAAAGAGAGAGCAACTAGACATCAGAACATGCAAGCTGTTGCGACTTGTTTTTATTTATTTAAATGTTCGTTAGATCTCTATTTATTGTATTTCGTGGTATGGGACGTTAAGCACTTGCCTGACTTTAATGCTGCTGCAGGGATAACGGTCATGTTGGCTGGTTTCTGTTTTTTGAGAATAATGATGATCCTAAGGATGAAGGGATACCCAATTAAAGAAAACTATTATATCGATGAGGAGATATGGGCGCCAAAGCGAGGTCTTATCTATCGCAAAGTCTCACTTAAAACTCGATTTCTTAACTATTCAATGTATCTTTTGATTATATTAGCGGCTCATAATATATCGCAACAGTTAGGAGTTTTTACAGAAGGGTCTTCGCTGTACATCCTCTATCATGCGGCTTTTTTGCAATATATTATTTATATGAAGCTGTCTAAGGGGTTAATCGTTACCTATTATAAATTCAAGCGTGCAGATTTTACAATTGATGATGATACGTATCAGGATCTGGTTGAAGAGAAGGATATTTATCCAAACGTTTGGTGGCCAAAGCTATTCTTCATTAAATTAGTGCAGTATTTACTGTTTTTTTTAATAGGACTATCAACTCCTATGGTTAATTTTGAAGCTTTAAATGTGAGAGGAATTGTGTTTTTTGGGTTATTTATGCTTCTGCTGACCAAATGGATAAGCGTGTATGAAATTTCAGGGGGCATGAAATATTTGTATGCTGCATTTCTTGGCCTTTCTTGCTTTGGCATAATATTTAATTTTTCCTTTTTTATAATTGATAGCAACCAATTAGAAAATCATAATGCAGTAAAGCACTTCTCGCTTTCACTTTTTCCTATTATCTTTTGGTATTATTTTGATCTGTTCTCCTATCTTCGCAAGAAGTAACATGGCAGCCGGGACTAGTGTTAGATAAATTGAGGCAAACGATTCGTAAATCAACGGCGCCCCAATCAATGATGTAAATAATCTCAACTAGGAATTAAGAACTACTATTACATAAATGTCTGGATATGCCGATAATCTATGAATAACTAAAACGTTAAAGGTGGTAGATGATGGGGATTTTGTTGAAGCCATTTAGCTACGTCATGTCGCGACTCAAATATGCTCAAAAATTTATAGTGCTAAGCGTGATATTGGTAGCGCCGGCATTGCTCCTTATAAATATATGGTTATCCGAGCTGCAAAAAGAAGTTACATTCGCTAGTCAGGAGCAGGCAGGGGTAGCCTTCGCCAGATCGATTATGCCATTTATACTCCAGGTGCAGCAGCATCGCGGGTTGGCGAACGGCTATCTGAACGGCGATGTGGACTCGAAGTCCCGTCTTGAGGAATTGGGACAGCAGGCGAACAGCACCATAGAAAGCTTGTCTCAAGATCAGTCCCGCGTTGCGGCAAAGGCGCATGCTGATGATGAATTGGTTGAAATGGAGCGTCAGTGGAAGGAGCTACAAGCCTCTGTCGAAAGCCTGACGCCAGTCGAAAGCTTCCAGCGCCATGCTGACCTGATTCAATCCCTCATCGATCTGATCAAGCACGCTGCCGATCAGACGGGGCTGATGCTGGATGCGCATGTGGATTCCTATTACGTCATGGATGTCGTGGTGAATCGTCTACCCGTGCTTATCGAGCTGTCTGGGCAGGTACGCGGGCAAGGGAATGGCATATTGGCCAGGAAGCAGATGACCGATAGCGAGCACATCAACATGGTCATCATGCAAAGACAAATTGAGGATGCATTGCAGGGTATAGAAAAGGCTATGGCCAAAATTAAAGAGTATAACTCCGACTCGGCAGTAAAAATCGAGCAAAGCGGCGCAGACAGCATCCAATCGATTCAGCGTTTCCTGACCTCGATGGAGAAGCAGCTTCTACAGGGTGGTGCTCTGACGATGACGCCGGCGGATTTTTTTGCTGAAGGCACGAAAACGATTGAGGACGCAACGGCCTTTTTCCAGAAGGCGACGGATGAGCTGATGAGTTTGCTCGAGGAACGGCAAGATATGCTGGAGTCTGCGCGCAATACGATGCTGGTGATTATTGGCGCCTCGCTGCTGCTGGCGATGATGTTCTATATCGGTTTTTATACCAATGTCCGCCAGTCGATTCAAAGATTGAGAGAGGGCGCGGCTCTGATGGCCAGGGGGGATCTGACGGGGCGATTCGAGCTATACACGCGGGATGAACTGAAGTACGTCGGCGATTCGTTCAATGAAATGGCGGATGCGATGAACGAGCTGTTGCTGCGCAATCAGGAAATTTCTGAACAGGTGGCTGCTGCTGCCCAGCAACTGTCAGCGCTGTCTGTTGAATCGACATCGGTGACACATCAGATCGCACTATCTGTCACTAGCATTTCTGACGGGGCCGAGATGCAGCAGGCGGCTTCTGGAGAGAATGCACATGCCATGAATGAGGTGGCGGCTGCAGTTACGCGGATAGCGGAGACAGCCTCTGAAGCATCCGATTCTGCCTCAGAGGTTACGCAAGGCGCGATGATGGGCGAGGCGAAGCTGCAGGAGACATTCGTCCAGATGAATCATATTCAGTCATCCGTTGGCCGCTCCAGTGAGCTGGCAAGACAACTACAGGAGCAATCTGGAGAGATCGAGTCCATCGCTTCGGTAATTATGGACATCTCGGCACAGACACATCTGTTGGCTCTGAATGCCAATATTGAGGCAGCGCGCGCCGGAGAGCATGGCCGCGGCTTCATGGTTGTGGCGACAGAGGTGCGGAAGCTGGCAGAGCAGGCCACGCAGTCGGCACAGACCATCGGCTCACGGATCGGCACCATTCGGACGCTTGTTGCTCAGGTAACAGCAGCGATGGAGGAATCGACAGAGGTGACCAACAAAGGGATGGAGACGAGCAAGGAGGCGGTGGAGGCGATCGGTGTTATTCTGAACTCAATCGGTCTGATTGCCCAGCATATCCAGGAGGTATCTGCAGCCGCTGAGCAAGTGTCGGCGAGCACGGAGGAGGTTACAGCGGCTGTCAGTGAAATGGCTCAAATCTCCAAGTCAACCGCGGATGAGACGCAGGCTGTATCGGCCTCAGCAGAGGAGCAATTATCTTCGATGGAGGAGGTTCAGGCATCCTCCGAGATGCTCAGCGCGAGTGCCCAGCTACTCCAGGACGAGCTGAGCAAGTTCAAGCTGAAGGCTTCTGACAGATAATTCACTAAAAATCCTGCTGCGAAGTGAAACAAATAAACCGGACTAACGTCTATATTGGGAGGAAAGGTTTACTATATTTCATGGAAGCGGGAGGAAGCTGAAGAATGAAGGCAAGGAAATGGGCAGTATGGCTTGTAATGTCGGCGCTTCTTATGGCGCTGACTGTGCCCGTTACGGAGGCCGCGGGATTGGCCAGCGATGCCCGGCCAATCGAAATTGTGCTGGATGGGAAAGCGATTAACAGCGATGTCTCTCCGTATATCCTCCCTAAGGTATACGTTACGATGGTGCCGCTGCGCATCATTAGCGAGCAACTGGGGGCAACTGTCGGATGGTTGCAGAAGGAGGAGCAGGCCACTATTCGCGGCAGCGCGGGCCAGGTCATCGTGATGAAGCGGGGAGCGCCCAGCGCGCTGGTTAATGGCAGCAGCGTTCCGTTGGATGCCTCTGTGGAGCTCAAGAACGGACGCACGATGGTGCCGCTGCGCTTCGTAAGCGAGCAGCTAGGACTTGGCGTCCAATGGAGTGAGAAGGAGCAGCGTATTACACTGACTACTCGCAGCGGAAGCTCTACTGAAGGCACGGATACTGAAGCAGTGGGTGAGCACATCGGCGGGTCAGAAACGGGAGCTGGCCAATCAGCAGGCGGCTCGGTGGGGAGTCCAGCAGGCCCCTTGCCTGACCAGACAGGCGCTCAAGAAGAAACGGGACAATCGGCACAGGAGCTTAGGGGCGTATGGATCTCAACCGTGTACAATCTAGATTGGCCCTCGAAGGCTTCTTATGGGAAATCATTGCAGCAAATGGCCGAATACCGCACCTTGCTCGATGAGCTGCAGGCGCTTGGGATGAATGCTGTATTTGTTCAAGTACGTCCCGCGGCGGATGCTCTCTATCCTTCCCTGCTCGTTCCATGGTCGAAATATGTGAGCGGTGTGCAGGGACTTGCGCCGGATTATGACCCGCTGGCCTTCATGATTGAGGAGACGCATAAGCGGAAGATGGAGTTCCATGCCTGGTTCAATCCGTTCCGTGCCAGTGTCGATACGAAGACGGAGCAACTGACTTCCAGCCATATCGCCAAACAGCAGCCGGATTGGATCGTCAACGCAGGAGGCAAGCTGTACATTAATCCGGGCATTCCTCAGGCGCGCCAGCATATTATAGACACGATCATGGAGGTCGTGCGCGGCTATAATATTGATGGGGTGCATCTGGACGATTATTTCTATCCGTCCAATACCGAATTTGCGGACGACCAGACATTCAAGACCTATAATCCAGGCAAGACAGCATCCAAGGCCGACTGGCGCCGCGGCAATATCAATGCGTTCGTGCGAGATCTCGGACAGGCGATACATAAGGAGAAGTCTACGATCCGGTTCGGCATCAGCCCGTTCGGTGTCTGGCGCAATCAGTCCGTCGATCCGAGCGGTTCAGATACGAAGGCGGGCGTGACGACTTATGACAGCATGTATGCAGATGTTCGTACCTGGATCAAGCAGGGCTGGATTGATTATATTAATCCACAGTTGTATTGGAGCCTATCATTCCCTGCCGCCCGCTATGACAAGCTCGTCGATTGGTGGGTGCAGGAGGTCAAGGGAACGGGCGTTGACCTGTATATCGGGCATTCGCCTTACAAGCTGGGGACGAAGGAAGCGGGCTGGCAGAGCGCGCAGGAGATCATTAACCAGCTCGAATACAATAAGCGTTACCCAGAGGTCAAAGGGGACATCTACTTCAGCGCGAAGGATCTGCGCAATAATCCACTTGGCATCAAGGAAGCGCTCCGCTCTTATTACATGCCATAATTGATGCGCAGCGCCCGCTTCCGCAACCGTCAGAGCATGACGGTGAGGTAGCGGGCGCTGCTTGTCGCATCGCCTCGGGAAGCTCAGGGGAGAGCAAGATTACTACAACCAAGGGCTTTCGGCTATAGGCCAGGCGAGTTAGACAGAAGCCCTTCAGGTCTTCTGCTTGAAATGAACGACAGCGCTATAGTGCAGCTTGCTGCGGTTCGGGTCAAAGACGACTTGATGGGACACTGCATGTACATCCAGCAGAAGTGCCTTGTTCATCTGAATATGCTCGTCGATCTGTCTCTCCAAGGTCTTCAAGTCGTAGGCTTCAAAGCACTCAATTTTGGTTCCTATCGTCTCTAATATAAAATCCATCTGCTTACCTCACCTATTCCTTTTTGTCCTCTACCTGTTCGACAGGGGCACGGTCATTTCCTCTCTAAACAGCGAGAGCCTTGCAGAGGGAATACGGAAGGAGAAAGTTGCTATTCGCTCAGCATAGAACTGCTATAGCCGGTGGTGTATAATTAATTCGGGTTCAATAGAAGATTTCCCTGATGCTCCAGCCCATGATGCATGAGATATATGAGATACATGAAATACAAGAAATACTTGAGATACATTAGGTACATTTCATATTATTGCGTGATATTGCTTCTGCGATACCTTAGGAGGTTAACCAATGAACAAGCTCCAATCTGTACTATCCATTGTAGCTCTATGCGGCCTGCTGCTATCGGCCTGCTCCAGCCCACCGGCTGCGGATAAGCCTGGCAGCGCCACGACAACAACCGATTCCGGCTCTGGACAGAGCGGTGCGAGCGATAAGCCTGCCCAAGCAGGAACTGTCAGTGAAACGGATCACCCTGATGGTCAGAACAGCCACAGCAGCGGAAACGGCGGCCCGGTAGAGGGGGCGAAGGGCTCTGACGATGAGCAGGGACAGGGCGGAGGAGAGCAGCCTGGCGGGAAGCCGGAGCAGACAGAGGAGCCATCTGGCCAACCGGCTGTTGAGACAGCGGCCGACCCGGAGAGTATCGCAGTGCTGGTGAACAAGCAATTCAGTCTGCCGGAAGATTTTGAGCCTACCGATCTGGTCTATCCCGAGGTGCGCTTCACCTTCACGGAGAAGATTGAGAAGAGGATGCTCCGTAAGGAAGCGGCTGCTGCTCTGGAGAGCATGTTCGCCGCAGCCGAACAGGACGGCATCTATCTGGCCGGCGTATCGGCCTATCGCTCGCACTCTACCCAGACCGCACTATTCAATCGTTATGTGAAGCGCGATGGCGAGGAAAAAGCGAAAACGTACAGTGCAGTACCTGGGCACAGCGAGCATGAGACAGGGCTGGCGATTGACGTATCCGCAAGCGACGGCAAGTGTGCCGCAGAGGACTGCTTCGCCGACACGAAGGAAGCGAAATGGCTCGCCAAGCATGTCCATGAATACGGCTTTATCATCCGTTATCCCAAGGGAAAAGACGATATTACCGGCTATAAATACGAGCCATGGCATCTGAGGTATGTCGGCGATGACATCGCGCGCGATATTCAGGAGCGTGATATTACGCTGGAGGAATATTACGATGCGGTGCCGGTCAATAAGCCTGAATGATTCGAGCAAGAGCCTTGCCCATCCACAACGCCAGTGGAGGGTAAGGCTCTTGCTGTGTTGAGGGGGGCCGCCCGTTCGCTGTACCGTCCCTCATTATCTACGGCCTCTCTCCCTACACATAGACACTTTATTAATATTGGACGTATGAATAGATAATTTCAATTATACATTCTTAGCTTTCTATACTAGAATACCAAGTAAACCAATTTAAATAAGATGAATTAAAAGAGAGGAAGATCGATGAATGACACAACCTAAACAGTTAAAGCTGGGTGCAGCCATTCATGGTGTAGGCTCGAGTGTGTCTACCTGGAAGCATCCCGCGTTGCCGTCCGATGCCAGCATTAACCCTGACTTTTATATGGATCAGGCTCGCAAAGCAGAGGAAGCCAAATTCGATTTTGTATTTATCGCAGACGGGCTGCATATCACCGAGCAATCCATTCCTCACTTCCTGAACCGTTTTGAGCCGCTGACGATATTGTCGGCGCTAGGGGCGGTTACATCGCACATCGGTCTCGTCGGCACCCTATCCACCTCCTACAGCGAGCCGTTCAATGTGGCTCGGCAATTTGCCTCGCTCGACCATATCAGCCGCGGCAGGGCGGGCTGGAATGTTGTCACCTCGCCATCAGAGGGAGCATCGGCGAATTTCAACAAGGGCGTTCATCCTGATCACCAGACACGTTACAGAATTGCCGGCGAATATTTGGAGGTCGTCAAAGGGCTGTGGGATTCATGGGAGGACGATGCATTTATTCGTGATAAGGAGAGTGGTGTATTTTTCGACCCTGCGAAGCTGCATCCGCTGAACCATGAAGGAGAATTTTTCGCTGTAGCCGGGCCGCTCAATATCGGGCGCTCCCGCCAGGGACAGCCTGTAGTCTTTCAGGCGGGCTCATCTGACTCTGGTCGAGAGCTGGCGGCGAAGACGGCGGATGCGGTGTTCACACATCATGGCACGCTGGAGGAATCTCGGCAATTCTATGCGGATGTGAAGCAGAGAGCGGCGGCCTACGGACGTTCTCAGGAGGAGATTCTGATTCTGCCGGGCATTGCTCCGATCGTTGCAGTGACAGAGGAGGATGCTGAGCGCAAATATCAGGAGATTGTTGAACTGGGCTCTGTAGAGGATGCGCTCCAGTATTTAAGCCGTTTTTTTGACTATCATGATTTCACGCAATACCCGCTTGATGAGCCGTTCCCCGACCTGGGCGACTTCGGCGCCAACGGCTTCCGCAGCACGACGGATCACATTAAGAAGACTGCGCAGGAGCAGGGACTGACGCTGCGTGAGACAGCGCTGCGAACGGCGAATCCCAAGCCGGCCTTCTTCGGCACACCCGAGCAGATTGCTGACAAGATAGAGCAATGGTTCAAGCAGCAGGCCGTGGATGGATTTATCATCCTCTCCTCCGTGCCAGGAGGGCTGGAGGATTTTACATCGCTCGTCGTTCCGATCTTGCAAGCACGCGGCATTTTCCGCACGGAATATGAGGCAAGTACACTGCGAGGTCATCTTGGGCTGCCATTTCCAGAGAATCGCTATACGCAGCGGCCAGTGGCTCACCAAATCTAGAAATGGAGTGATTACAGCATGAATAGACGTGCCAGATGGACGCAATGGATGGCATTGATGATGACGATGGCTCTGGTGCTGTCGGCCTGCTCCGCTAGCCGCGGTGCTACAGACGGGGCTGCCCAGGGGAGCCGCTCTGGCGGTGTAGCCGCTAAGGAGGAAGCCGTAGCGTCTGTGGAGGAGAAAGGGGGCGACCTGATCTATGGGCTAGCGACATCACCCGACACTCTGGACCCGGCTCGCAGCGGTCTGGCGGTAGCCATTCGTGTCTACAGGACATTGTACGATAATCTGGTTGTCCGCACAGAGGATGGCACGATCAAGCCTTGGCTCGCTACGGAATGGACAGAGTCGCCTGACCATTTAAGCTACACGTTCAAGCTGCGTCAGGGCGTCACCTTCCACGACGGCACGCCATTCAACGCCGAGGCTGTGAAGTACAGTCTGGACCGAATTCTGGACCCGAATACGAAGGCGAGCAATGCGGCGGCGCAGATCGTCCCGTATGCAAGCTCGGAAATTATCGATGAGCATACGATTAAGCTCCATTTGTCTCGCCCCTCGCGCGCATTTCTTGGCAACCTGAGCCAGGCAGCGCTAAGCATCGTCTCTCCGGCAGCGGCAGAGCAGCACGGAGAACAGTTCGGCAAGCATCCGGTCGGTACCGGACCGTTCAAATTTGTAAAATGGGAAGAGAATGCCGAGCTGCGGGTAGAGCGCAACCCTGATTATAACTGGGCGCCAGAGACAGTGGAGAACCCGTCCGCACCTTATCTGAACAGCATTACCTTCAAGATCGTGCCTGAGGAAGCGACAAGAATCGGCAGTCTGCAGAGCGGGCAGGTCACTGCCGTAGAGACGGTACCGCCGCAAAATGTGCTGTCACTGCAAAGCGATGATAAATTCCAACTGTTAAAGGTGAATTCCCCAGGATTGCCGTATACGCTGTTCATTAACCAGAACAAGGCGCCATGGAATGAGCAGAAGGCGCGTCAGGCGCTTCAGCTTGGCATCGACGTCGGCTCGATTGTCAAGACGTTGTATCTGGGCACCTATGAGCAGGCATGGTCAGCGCTCACTCCGACCATCTTCGGCTACGATGCCTCGCTGGAAAATGTGGTGAAGCCCGATCCCGTGAAGGCTGGACAACTGCTGGATGAGCTGGGCTGGGTAAAGGGAGAGGACGGCATCCGCGAGAAGGCCGGACAGAAGCTGACCTTGCATTATGTTGATGGGTCGCCAAATCGCGAGAAGCGTAATGACATTGCCGTCATGGTCCAGCAGCAGCTCAAGCAGATCGGCATCCAGGTTAATGTTGAGATAACGAAAGACGTTGTGACCGTTGTGCTGACTAATGGCGACTATGATGTATATGGCAACAGTCAGGTGAATGGCGACCCGAATGCACTGGTCAGCTTTTACCGGACCCCTGCTTCAGGCGCGCGGGAGACATTGTCGAAGCTGTCCTCTGCCGAGGTGGATGAGTGGCTCGATCAGGCTGCAGTAGAATTTGATGATGCGAAGCGTGCAGAGCTGTACAAAAAGGTGCAGCAGTACATTCATGACCAAGCGATCATCATCCCCGTCTATATCTTCCCGTACACCGTAGGGGCATCTTCCTCGCTGCAAGGGCTGAAATTCGATTATCTCAGCTATCCAATCTTCAACGATGCCTATATTCAAAGCTGATTCATGTTCTTGGAGCGGCTGAGTAAGAGGGAAGCCGGACGGAATGAGAACGCGACGAAAGGAGGAGCAGGACTGCATGGCAAGAGCGATTATGTATAAAGTGTTGACGTCCCTGCTGGTTATTATTGGCTCATTGTTGCTGGTCTTCCTCATTCTATATCTGTTGCCAGGTGATCCGGTGGATTCCATGATTGATATAGGAATGGCGACACCAGAGGCTGTAGCCAATCTGCGGCATCAGCTTGGCGTGGATCAACCCTTTCACATCCAGTTGATGCGATATTTCGGTGATATGCTACGGGGGGACTTTGGCACATCCTTGCTTAACTCCGAGCCTGTGCTTCCCAAGATCATGACGCATTTTCCAGCGACGCTGGCGCTCACACTGGCGAGCGCCGCCATCGCCACGGTGCTGGGTCTTGTGCTTGGCGTGCTATCGGCGATTCACCGCGACAGGCCGATCGATGTCTTGGCGCGGGTGATAGGGCTGTTCGGCATCTCCATGCCGGCCTTTTGGTCAGGCATCCTGCTGTTGCTTATCTTCTCCGTGCAGCTTGGCTGGTTCCCGGCGATGGGCTCAGATGGCTGGCAAACCCTTGTGCTGCCGGCATTGGCGTTGGGTATGATCGGCGCGGGATTTATCGTGCGGATGGTACGCAATAGCATGCTCGAGGTAATGAATGAGCCGTTCATTGTTACGCTTCGCTCCAAAGGCCTGACGGAACGGTCGATCATGTATAAGCATGCGCTTCGCAATGCGCTCATTCCCGCGGTTACGCTGATCGGGACGTTGCTTGGCGAGTTGCTGACTGGGGCGGTAGTTATCGAAACGGTATTTGCCCGGCAGGGCATCGGCCGTATTATGGCGGATGCGATCATGGCGAAGGATATACCTGTTGTGCAGGGCGTAATCTTTTTCTCTGCGATTATCTATGTGACGGTAAATCTGCTGGTCGATATATCCTACACCGTGATTGATCCGCGCCTGCGGCGTTCGGTGTGATAAGCAGGGACAGTAGGAAACGTAATGCCAAAAGAGGCCGTAAGTGAGATGAGAATGGTGCGCTCAGGCAGTGAGCAATGAGGCAGAAAGGAGACCGCACAATGAAAGAAGCGACGGTTAACAGCGCAATATGGCGGGAGAGGAGGAGACGCAAGCCTCTTGCCATACATCACTTGCCGAAATTCTCGGTATCTGGCTTGTTCGCCGTCTTGGCCGGCATCTATATCGTGGCGGTTGTAGCCTGCGCCATGTTCCCACAGTGGATAGCACCCTATTCGCCGACAGAAATGCTTGCGGATCGGATCTTGCAAGAACCAGGCGCGGCGCATTGGTTTGGCACAGATTACTTCGGTCGTGATGTATTTAGCCTTGTCGTCTACGGCAGTCGCGATTCCCTGCTAATCGGCATCATGTCCGTCCTGCTCGGCGGGATAGCTGGCGGAACGATCGGCGCATTAGCTGGTTACATTGGAGGTGCTGTTGATGCATTCCTCATGCGAGCGATCGATATTGTAATGACGATTCCCGGCATCCTGCTCGCTCTGGCCATTGCAGCCGCACTCGGGCCAAGCTTGCGCAACATTGTGCTAGCTATCGCGGTGTCGGCTATTCCAGGCTATGCGCGGGTCATGCGCGGGCAAGTGCTTAGCATCAAGAACCGTCCGTTTATTACCGCATCACGGTCGATTGGAGTGCCGGCTCTGCGCATATTTGCCGTACATGTGCTGCCCAATACCTATTCACCGCTGCTCGTTATGGCTACGCTGGGCTTGGGCAGCTCCATTCTGGCAGGCGCTAGCCTTAGCTTTCTCGGACTGGGTGTGCTGAAGGAGATACCCGATTGGGGGACGCTGCTGTCTCAGGGGAGGGGGTATCTGACAGTCGCTTGGTGGATATGCACCTGTCCGGGGCTGATTATTACCTTGTTCGTGTTATCCGTCAACCTGTTGGGTGATCGGCTGCGCGACCATCTTGATCCAAAAAAAGGAGTCCAGTAGTGCCGCGTGGCTCCCGGCTAGCAGGACACAAGCAGCAGGCAGCCGTGCCCACGCAACAGGAGGAGGAAGGCAGATGACGCAACTGCTTGAAATTGAAAATTTGTCCATCGCGTTCCACCATAGCAGGGGAAGCGTGCAGGCACTGAACCGCGTCTCCTTGTCGATCGGACGAAAGGAAACGGTCTGTCTCGTCGGCGAGTCAGGCAGCGGAAAGACGGTGACCTCCAAGGCAGTGATGCGACTTATCGACTACGAGCATGGCCAGGTCACGGCAGGCAGCATCCGACTGGACGGTGTGGAGTTGACCGCCCTCTCTCAACAGGAGCTGCGCTCGCTTCGGGGGAAGCGAATCGCTATGGTGTTCCAAGAGCCGATGTCGGCATTCGATCCGATCTATACCATTGGACATCAGATTGTCGAGACGATCTTACAGCATGAGCGGTTGACGAGGAAGTCTGCCTGGGAGAGAGGGACGAGGCTGCTTGAGCGTGTCGGTATTCCTGAGCCCGCACTGCGTATGAAGCAGTACCCGGGCGAGCTGTCCGGCGGCATGCTGCAGCGCGCCATGATCGCTATGGCACTCTCTTGCTCGCCCGAATTACTTATAGCCGATGAACCGACAACGGCGCTGGATGTAACGATTCAGTCACAGATACTGAATCTGCTCCAGGAGCTCAAGGAAGAATTCAATATGTCGATTTTGCTGATTACACATGATCTGGGTGTGGCAGCAGAGCTGGCGGATCGGGTTGTCGTCATGTATGCCGGGCAGGTCGTTGAGCAGGCGGGGGCCGCTGAACTATTCGCTCGTCCCTATCATCCGTATACGCAGGGTCTGCTTCGTTCTGTGGCTTCACTGGATGCGGCGCATGGCGAGGGCCTGTATTCGATCGAAGGAGCTATCCCGAGTCTTGGAGCCTTGCCGGGCGGCTGCCTGTTCCATCCTCGCTGTCCGTATGCCACGGAGCAGTGCCGGATGGAGGAGCCTCCTCTGACGAATATAGAGGGTCGTGAGGTAGCGTGCTGGCATATGGATTCAGTAATCGGCTTAGCGGATCGGGGGCTTCCGCCTAACATGACGACTCCGGCGGAGCTTCCGGGTAACATGCCTGCCTCGGCTGTGCCTGCCTCTCTCGAAGCTGCCACGATAGAGAAGAGTCCACCTGTCGGTTCCCCCGTTATGTCAGAGCTGGAAGCCGTGGCTGTGGAGGCAGCTACGACAGATACGGAGAGCAGGCTTGCTAAGCTTGCCGGGAGGTCTGACGCTATCGCGGCGGGTACAACGATTCCTCCATCTGGACAGACGCCGCAGCAAGTGCTGTTCGAAGTGAGGGGGCTGCGCAAATATTATCCTGTCAACCGCGGCTGGACAGGTCGCCCCAGGACGCTGATTCGCGCAGTAGATGATGTAAGCTTCACGCTGCGGGCAGGGGAGACGCTTGGCCTGGTTGGCGAGTCAGGGAGCGGCAAATCCACGCTGGGCCGCATGCTGCTCCAGTTGGAGCGGGCGACATCTGGTGAGGTATGGTTTGGCGGACGGGAATTGACTCGACTGGGCGTCGGCGAGCTGCGCCCCATCCGGCGCGAGCTGCAGATGATATTCCAAGACCCCTATGGATCGCTTGATCCTCGCTGGAGGGTCGGAGACATCATCGGCGAGCCGCTTGCACTGCATGAAGGGCTGGCAGGCAAGGACAAGCTGCAGCGAGTCGCAGAGCTGCTGAGCGCAGTAGGTCTCGACTCCTCCTATGCGTCCCGCTACCCGCATGAGTTCTCGGGTGGGCAGCGGCAGCGGATTGCCATTGCCCGGGCGATTGCGCTGAATCCGCGATTTATATTGGCGGATGAGGCCGTATCGGCACTAGATGTCTCGGTACAGGCACAAATTGTGAAGCTGCTGCAGAGCTTGCAGCAGCAGCTTGGTCTCACCTATCTGTTCATTGCTCACGGATTGCAGGTGGTACGGTACATCTCCGACCGAATTGGCGTGATGTATCTTGGGCAATTGGTGGAGATGGCTCCCAGCGAGGAACTGTTTCTCCATCCGGCACACCCATATACCCGGGCATTGATCGCGTCGATTCCTCAGCCTGATCCAAGCCGTAGACGTCAGCCGCTTGCGATGCACGGTGAGCTGCCATCACCCGCCCGTCCTCCGTCAGGCTGCCGCTTCCATCCTCGCTGTCCGCTTGCGACAGCCAAGTGCCGCGAGGAGCAGCCGCAGCTTCAGCCGATCAGCACAGAGCGCTTCGTCGCTTGCCATTACCCGCTGTAATACTAGGTGGAGAGACGGGTATGCTGCCGGTTAGGGGAAATAGGGCACTGTACTATCCATGGATGATCCAACGGACTCATGGCAGATAGGTCTGCAAGGAGGAGAGCGGTATGCTTCATAAGCTAGAGGAATTGATTAGAGCGCGCAGGCAACTGTATCTTGACAGGCTGTTCCGGCTGCTGCGCCAACCGAGCATCAGCACACAAAATATCGGCATGAGGGAATGCGCCCAGCTCGTAAAGGAGCTTTTGTCCGACTGCGGCATCCACAATCGGCTATATGAGACGGCTGGTCATCCGATCATCTATGGCGAATGGGTGCACCCGGACAATCAGACAACGATTTTAATCTATGGTCATTACGATGTGCAACCGCCCGAGCCGCTAGAGCAGTGGCATAGTGATCCGTTCGAGCCGGTCATTCGTGATGGCAGAATCTATGCGAGGGGAGCCGGTGATAATAAGGGCCAATTCGTAGCGAGCGTACTGGCGATTCGGACCTATCTGGACGCTTGCGGGAAGCTCCCGGTCAATGTCAAGCTGCTGATTGAAGGAGAGGAGGAGATGGGCAGCCCGCATCTGGCGGAATTCGTACATCGGCACCGGGAGCTGCTTCATGCCGACCTGGTCTACACAGGCGATGGCTCCTCGCATGAATCCGGTGCGCAGTCCATTGTGCTAGGGGTACGTGGCGCATTGTTTGTGGAGCTTGTTGCCGAGGGGGCGCAATGGGACAATCATTCAGGTAATGCAGGCAATATTGTCCCCAACCCTGTCTGGCGGCTGATCGAGTTGTTACATACACTGCGTAGCAGCGACAGAGTAACGATCGAGGGGTTTTACGATGGCATCCAGCCGCCTACCGCCGCAGAGATAGCGGCGATCCGCGATATTCCGTATGATCTGGAGGCGATCCGCCGCAAGAGCGGATATGCGGAGCTGGACATGGATAGCGACACCTATCATCATAAGCTGATGTTTGAACCGACATTAAATGTATGCGGCCTGTTCAGTGGATATGGCGGAGAAGGGGGGAAGTCAATTATTCCGGCCCGCGCCACGGCCCGAATCGATATTCGGCTTGTCGCCGGACAGGAGCCGGATCATGTATATGAGACGTTGGCCCGCCATGTGCAGCGGTACGCTCCAGATGTCCGTCTACAGCGGCGCGGCTCTGTGCCGCCCTCACGAACCTCGGCGGATCATCCGGCGGTGCAGGCTGTAGCTGAGGCGCTGGAACGCTCTACAGGGCGTAAGCCGGTCATTTTGCCGAGCCTGGGCGGAACGCTGCCCGACTACATCTGGACACAGTTGCTCCAGGTGCCGTCCATCATCGTTCCATATGCGAATTATGATCAGAACAATCATGCCCCTGATGAAAATATCCGGCTCGACAGCTTCTTCGGAGGCATTCGCAGCACATGCGCTGTGCTGGAACAGCTCTCAGAGCGCAGTGGAGCAATCTGAGCTCACCTTCGCAAGCGTGATTAGCCCACATCAACTATGAACGGCGTCCTCAAGGCCTTGCCCTGTTCTTCCGAGGGTAAGGCCTTGAGTGCTTGGCGGGTGGGGCGTGTCTTCAAACCCGCTCAAGGGCATCGTTCACCGCCTTCTCGCCCCGTGCTGCGTTACGTTCTGTTGACGTGCCCCCGATACGCCTGTGAGAACGTGCCCTGCCCGGAACGGAAATTCGGCGATATCTGCTACCGTCGGAGTTTGAAGACACACCTGGAACGAAAATTCAGCGAATCCTGTCGGGGTTCGAGGAGACACCTGGTTTGGCGCACCACTGGAGGACAGTCAACGGAAGGCGCCTGCGAACTCTAGCCCAGCTCATTTTCTATGTGTACCGCCCTGGTAAAGAGTGAGTGGAACACAACTCAGCTTCCCATTTCATCCAACTAACCCTGCAAATTACCATTCTTTTCCTCGTTGCTCCCAAGCGTATCCTACTTGTGCAAACGATTAATCCTGTATACAATGCTGTGTATCAAAAGTATGCTGCTTCGGCGGAGGCTCAGGTGGTCTAATCAGAACTGGCCGGAGTAGCCGCTTGAGGTTCAGACCGGATGATGGGCGCCTTGGCTCAGGCTCCAATCCGTCATCTCGCTAAGTCCTATAGTAAGCGGTTACTGTAGGCAAGGAGTCTAATGAAGTTCGAAGGGGCGGGGGAAAATGGAGACGATTCGAGTCATCATCGTGGATGATGAAATATTGGCCATTCAGCATATACGCAGGCTGCTTAGCGCCGAGCAGCTCGGGTGCGAGGTGGTGGCGGAGTACACCCATGCGCGCCGTGCGCTAGAGGAGTTGACGGAGTACAAGCCTGATCTCATCTTTGCAGATATTAAAATGCCTGGCATGGACGGTATCGAGTTCAGCACGAATGCGTTGGCACTGCTCCCGCAGACGCGCATAGTGCTGCTGACCTCCTACCGGGAGTTCGAGTATGCCAAGGCCGCGCTCAAGCTGGGCATCCGCAGCTATCTGCTCAAGCATGAGGTGAATGAGCAGTTGCTTGCCAGCGAGCTGGGACAGATTCGCGAGGAGCTGCGGGTAGCCGACCGCAAGGAGCGGCTGCTGCGCATGCAACTGCTGTCGGAGCTGCTGCATCAGCCATACCTGGACAGCGAGCGCAGAGCGCTGGCTCTGGAATATTTCACCTTCCCCGGTCAGACTGTATCTCTGCTGCTGGTGGAGGCGGATCAGCCGCTTGCGCTCCTTGAGACAGAGGCGGTGCCTGACTCTGAGCCGCGGCTGGAGGAGGGGATTCGCCGCGGGGTAGAGCTAGCGGATGCGCCGTATACGTTCATGGAGACGGCAGCGATCCGGCCGGGGCAGTATGCGGTGCTGCTGGCTGGCCCGCGCTGCAATGGGCGCCGCGAGCTGCGCGAGCGCTGTCTGGCGATTGCGGCGAGCATCCAGCGCGAGGGCAAGGCAGCGTGCGGCGGCACGGTCTCGCTGGCAATCGCGGCGGAGGTCGAGGACGTCGCCAGCCTGCCGCGCAGCTTCAAGAGCGCGCAGCGGCTGCTCGCACAGCGGCTGTTCGCCGGCACGCACAAGCGGCTGCTCGTCGAGGACGGGCCGCTTGGCGCGGCGGGCGCGTCGGCTGCCGTGCCTGTGCCGTCGGCCGACGAGGTCGCGGCGTTGCTGCAAGCCGCGACCGCCGCCGCCGCTGCCGCGCAGCGCGCAGATGCCAGCGGAGCTGCTGGCGCAGGCGCTGCTGCGCGCGCCGCCGCCGATGGCGCCGCCAGCGGAGCTGCTGGCGCTGCGCCAGCAGCAGCGCCTGGCACCGGCGCTGGCGCGGCGGCGCAGGCCCGCGCCCGCTCGCGCAGCGCGGCAGGCGCCGCAGGCGAGCGGCCCAGCGCGCTGGATGCCGCGCTGGAGCAGCTATTCGCGCCGCAACTGGCCGCGGCCGAGCCGGAGCGCTTCCGCCAACTGGCGGCGACGCTGCTGCGGGTGCTCGAGGCGCAGCGTGCGCGGCAGCAGTTGGAGCCGCTGCCGGAGCTGCTCGCTAGCGGCGCGCTAGTGCCGCAGCGCGACTGGATGACCGCCGCACAGATTGTCGGCTGGTTCAAGGAGCTGTGCCGCGAGATGGCAGAGCAGGCGGCCGGGCAGGGCGGCTACTCGAAGAAGGTGCGGCAGGCGATGGACTGGATGCGGGAGCATTACCGCGAGGACTGGACGGCGGACAGCCTGGCGCTACAGCTTGGTCTTAGTGGCGATCGGCTGCGCCATCTGTTCAAGGAAGAGACAGGGCGTACACTGCTGGATTACATGACAGAGCTGCGGATCAGCCGAGCCAAGCGGCTGCTGGAGGAAGGCACGTACAAGATGTATGAGATTGCCGAGCTGACCGGCTATAAGAGCAGCCAATATTTCAGCCAAGTATTTCGCAAGGCGACAGGGATGAGCCCCTACGACTATGCGGAGCGCGGCGGCAGGCGGTGAGCGGATGCGGTGGAAGATTCGGACGAAAATTATAGCGAGCACGGTGCTCGTTGTGAGCATATCGCTAGTGCTGAGCGGATTTTTTACCTATGAATACGCAAGTGACGTCATCCGCAAGCAATCGGTGCGCGACAGCATGACGAAGCTGGCCCAGATCTCGGCTCAGGTTAATATGGTGCAAAAGCAGATCGTGAAGACCGCGGAATACATCGTGTCCGATGAGGAGATTAACCGGATGATCGTGCCGATGAGTCCGCCTGACCTGCAGCGGGACTACTACCGCAAGCTGGAGGTGCAGGAGCGGCTGAAGCGGTTCGCCGCGCTGAACGCCTATGTGCTCAATGCCATGATTATCCGCGCGGATGGAGAGGTATACTCGAACAATCCGGGGTATGAGGACTACTTCCAGGACTATCTGCAGCAGGACTGGTTTACTAACTTTCGCGCGCGCGGGGCGCGGACAGGCTTCACTGCTCCGCATAACTTCTTCTCGCTCAGCCGTCACCAGGCGGTGCTCAGCTATGTGGTCGAATACCGCAACCTGGAGCAGCCGCGGGAGCCTAATTATTTTCTGGTGCTGGACATTGCCCATTCCGAGATTACGGGTGCGTATGAGCAGAGCCGTGGCGACTTTGAGCAGTTGGTGCTATTTAACGGCTATGACGAGCCGCTGTTCGACAGCGGGTTTCAGGGCGCGGAGGCGGACGGCATCGAGATTGCGGAGGCGATCGCACAGCAGCAGGACTACAGCGAGAATGACAGCTATATAGTGATGAGCAGCAGCACAATGGGCGATCGCTGGCATCAGGCAGCCGTGCTGTCCAAGGCGCGTCTGTTCGCGGAGATTAATAAAATCTTCCAATACGATATGCTCATTATTTTGGCGAGCATAGCATTTATTTTGATCGTGTTTGTACCTCTGATCTTGACCTTCACCAGACCGATCTCACGGCTCGTGCAGGCGATGAAGCGGGTGTCGGTCGGCAATCTGAATACGAGCGTCGTCATTCGCAGCGGCGATGAGATGGAGCTGCTCGGGCAGGGCTTCAATAAGATGGTGACGGAGCTTAGAGAGCATGTGCAGGCATCGATTGATCATGAGAAGATGAAACGAACGATGCAGATGAGTCTGCTGATGTCGCAGATTAACCCCCATTTCGTCTACAATACGCTCAATACGGTCATCTACCTGTCCCATTCCGAGCAGAGCCGTCAGGCAGCGCAGATTACCGAGTCGCTGATTGCCATCCTGCAGGATACGGTCAAGACCGGGGACGGTGCTTTTTTTGCTACGCTGCAGGAGGAGCAGGGAATTGTTGGACGCTATATCGATATTCAGCATTGCCGCTACCCGGGGCAGTTCACCGTTCACTGGGAGATTCCAGATGAGCTGTGTCAGGCGGTCATTCCGCGTATGATGATTCAGCCGCTGGTTGAAAATGCATTGTTCCATGGTATCTGCCCCTATGATCGGCCTGGTAGCATCGCCATCCGCGCGCGTGCGGACGGACAGCAGCGGCTGGTGGTCACGGTGGCGGATGACGGAGGCGGAATGGATGAGGAGACGGCCGCAGGGCTGTTCACCCGGCGCGATAGCGGCATTCACGCTGACCAGATTCGCGGCATCGGACTGCTTAACATTCGCGACCGGATTCAATACCATTACGGCCATGGATATGGCGTAGAGATCAAGAGTAGCCGGGGGGAGGGCACCGCGGTGTCTCTGGTGCTCCCGCTGGACGATGGAGATGAAGTTCAGGAAGCGCATAATTGGGTGTCGAAACCGGATGTCGAGACCGGATTTTGAACAAAATAACCGTATTGTCTTCTTTTTGGCTGCTGAAAGCGCTGTTAATATTAGTAGTGCAAACGCTTAACAGCATCCATTCCAGAGGGGGATTCACATGAATAGGCAGAACAAACAATGGCTCATCACACTACTGGCAGCAATGATGATGCTATCGCTGCTCTCAGCCTGCGGCGGCAATAGCGGCAACAGCGGCACAGGCAGTACAAGCAGCACAAGTGGCGCTTCAGGCGGCAACACGGCTACAGAGGGCACTGGCGGCAGTGGCGGCGAGACACCGACGACCATCCGCGTATGGGATTGGGACGAGACCTATCTGAAAGAGATGATCCCGGAGTTCAATAAGAAATATCCGAACATTAAGGTTGAATATACCATTGTCAATCCGAATGATTATCTGCAGAAGCTGCAGAGCGGCATTGCCTCCGGCTCCGATGTGCCGGATGTCATCCTCGGCGAGACCGCCTACCGCGGCAAGCTGTTCGATCTGGGCGTGCTGGAGAATCTGGAGCAGGCGCCTTACAATCTCAAGCGCTCCGAGCTGCTGGATTACTTGGTGCCGCTCATGACCAATGAAGCGGATGAGCTCGTAGGTGTCGATCAGCAGATCGCTCCGGCTGGCCTGGCCTTCCGGCGCGACATTGCCAAGCAATATCTTGGCACAGATGATCCGAAGGAGCTGGAGGCGCTGCTGTCCGATTGGAATGCCTTCATCGGGCAGGGCAAGCAGGTGGCGGAGAAGAGCGGCGGCAAGGTGACGATGTTCCCTGGTCTTGGCGATGCATTCCTGGTGCTGCGCGGGCAGAGCGGGATGAATTACATTCAGAATGGCGAGATCGATCTGACGTCGCGTATGTCCGGTCCGCTGCAGATGCTGTTCAAGATGAGAGATGCCGGTATCCTCGGCAAGCATGAGCTGTGGACGCCAGCTTGGTCGACCTCGATGTCTACCGGTGAGAATCTGTTCTACCCGATGGCTCCTTGGGGGCCGAAATGGCATATCTCCGCCAATGACAAGGATGGCAGCGGACGTTGGGGGCTGGTGAAGGCGCCGGGCGGCAGCTTTACACGCGGCGGAACCTCGGTCAGCATCTACAAGGACAGCAAGGTGAAGGAGGCGGCATGGGCGTACATCCAGTTCTGCTATTTGTCTGATGAGGGCACGAAGCTGGCCTATGAGAAATTCGGGTTCACACCGGGCACTAAGGCTTTCTATGAGAACAACAAGGATCTGATTGAAGCCGGCTCGGAGTATGATGCCTTCTTCGGCGGGCAAAATCTGATGAAATACTTCATTGATGAGATCGTTCCGGGTGTCAAGGGCGAGAAGCAGACGAAATATGATTCGATCGTAGAAGGCGCATTCATGTCGCTCTATCCGCTGTGGACGAAGGATACGAGCATCGACGAGAAGGCAGCGATGGCGAAGTTCATTAGCGAGGTACAGGCGAAGGCGACTGACGCAACCGTGAAATAAACAGAAACGAGGGAACACCAATGACGGGCTCATCCTTACCGCAGGCTGCACCGCGCGTGAAGCGAACCATCCGCATCTGGCCGTACTTGTTTGCGTTGCCTTTCGTGCTTGCCTATGCTTTATTCCAGCTCTATCCGGTGCTGTATTCCTTCTATCTCAGTCTTAACGACTGGAACGGTGTCGGCGCCAAAACCTTTATCGGTCTGAAAAACTATATCGATCTGTTTACCAAGGACCCGCTGTTTATCAAATCAATCTACAACACGCTGATCATTATGGTGATGACTGTGCCGCTGCTTATTCTGATCGGCATGTTCCTGGCCTATACGATCTTTAATCTGACGAGGGGGAGACGGTTGTTCCAGACCGTCAACTTCCTCCCCTATATTACAACGCCTGTGGCGATCGGCTTCATCTTCTCGTTCATGTTCGACTGGCAGACGGGCACAGTGAATCAGTTGCTGCTCAAGCTGGGTGTGCTGGACGAGGGCATCTATTGGCTGCAGGGCGAATGGACGAGCCGCATCATTATTGCATTGATGGTGCTATGGCGCAATCTGGGCTACTTTCTGGCGATCTACCTGGCCGGGATGACGGCTATCCCGCAGGATGTGTACGAGGCGGCCAAGATGGACGGCTCCACCGGGCTGCATACCTTTACACGGATTACATTGCCGCTGTTGCGCAACATTAGCGTCTTCCTGGTCGTCACCTCAATCATCTCCGGCTTGCAGCTATTTGACGAGCCGAAGCTGCTGTATGGCGGCTGGTCAGGCTCGGTGCAGGTGGGCGGCCCGGATAATTCGGCGCTGACGGTCATCTGGAAGTTTGTCGACGATTCCTTCATCTCGGGAACCCGCTTTGGCTACGGCTCGGCTATTGCCTACTCGCTGTTCCTGCTCATCATCCTGTTCTCGATTGCCAGCTATCGCCTGACAGCAGGAAAGGGGGATGAACGATGAGATACGTTGTATGGACATTGCTGCTAATCGTTACCGTCATCTCGCTCGTGCCGTTCTATATTATGATTATGATGTCTACGTACTTCACGGAGGACATCTTCAAGGGACTGCCGCTGCTGCCTGGCAGCTATCTGCTGGACAACCTGCGGACGGTGTTCGAGTCGAACTTCATACAGGTGTACATGAACAGTCTGGTCGTCTCGGTCAGCGCAGTGCTGCTGGCAGGATTGACGAGCACCTTGATCGGCTATTCACTGGCCAAGTTTCATTTCCGCTTCAAGCGGCTGCTGAATTATTTCATTATTATCTCGATGATGGTTCCTACCCAGGTGGGAATTATCGGCTATATTATCGAGATGAAGCATCTGGGCTTTGGCAATACGCTGCTGCCAATCATCCTGGTCTGGGCGGCCTTCCCGTTCGGCGCGTTCTTTATGGTGCAGTTCATTAAGGATACGGTGCCCAATGAGGTGCTGGAATGCGCCCGCATCGATGGATGCTCAGAGCCGGGAATTTTCTTCCGCATCGTGCTGCCATTGATCAAGCCAGGTCTGGCGACGCTCGCGACGCTCGTATTTCTATGGTCATGGAATAATTACCTGCTGCCGCTGGTGACGATCAATGATTCGAGATGGTACACCGTGCCTGTATTTGTATCCAATCTGGGCATCGTGCATCGCACAGACTATGCGGCGCGCATGACGGCGCTGGCGATTGCCACGCTGCCTGTGCTGCTCGTCTTCCTGGCTGGCTCCAAAACCTTCATCAAGGGCATCACAGCCGGAGCGGTCAAGGGATGATTGGACATAAAGGATTCACTTAGCTGTGGAGGAGTGCAGATGGCGCTCTTTCACAGCTTTTTCTTGTAGGCGCGAACAGCAATTCGCACCGCGTGCAGTTCCAGTGTGCGGTGCATGGCTGCATGACGACGGTCGGTCAAACCACACGCAGAGGGCTGTCGCCCGCTCTATCAGCTAAGCTCAGACAGATGCTGCGGTCAGCAGCCGCAGCCATAGGTTATCGGAGCGTCGATTGCCTGAATGTGCTATACTTATCCAATCGAGAAGCAAAGGGGGAATGGGGAATGCAGATTGATGGCATTCATCATACATCAGTCGTAGTGCGGGACTTGGCGCGGGCCCAAGCCTTTTACGGCGGCATACTGGGGCTGAATGAGAGCGCGGAGCGGCCGGACTTTGATTTTCCTGGCGCCTGGTATGATATAGGAAATATGCAGATTCATCTGATCGTTCATGAGCCGGCACTGACTGTGCGCGGAACAACGACGATCGACACACGGGATGGTCACTTTGCGCTTCGCGTGAGGAGCATGGCAGAGGTACTGCAGCGGCTGGAGCAGCATGGCGTTCCATATAAGAACAAGCCGGACAGTATTACAGGCTGGCATCAGGTATTTGTTACTGATCCAGATGGCAATCTAATTGAATTTAATGCGAACAAGGAATAGCGGAAGGCGGAGCGACGAAGGATGGAGCAGGATAGTCGTGGACGTTTGCCTTAATATATTTTAATATTAGTTTAGGTATAACTAAATTCAACAGTCGATGTGATAGAGAGCCACGAAAGGGTGTGCCTCAGGCGCAGCATCCGAAAGTGCAGGGAAGGAAGTGGACTGCACGTCATCGTACCATAACGTTCAATTAACAGGAAGGAACATACCAAGAAGGGAGCCGACCAGATGCAGGATAACATTAACGCTTGGAATGAGCGCGCTGCTGCGGAGCAGGGAGCCCGTCACCCTATCGAGATCGACCGTATCATCATCGAGGCTGGAGCGTTGGCACAGGCTGCAGCGTATATAGCTGACCAAGGATTCAAGAACGTGCTGTTTGTTGCTGACAGCCGTACTTATGAGGCGGCAGGGAGCACAGTGGAGGCCGAACTGCGCGGGTGCGGGCTTGCGCCGGGCATCTGTCTAATCCCGCCTGATCATCAAGGGGATGTCGTCGCAGATGAACGCAGCATCGTCCATCTGATGCTGAACGTCTCCCCTAAGGAGACCGAGCTGCTGGTGGCGGTAGGGGCGGGCACGCTGCATGATATTACTCGTTTTGCCGCTTATAAGATGAACAAGCCGTTTCTCTCGATTCCTACTGCCCCCTCGGTGGACGGTTTTAATTCCAAGGGCGCGCCGATACTGATACAAGGACAGAAGATTACAGTTGCCGCCTCGGCCCCAATTGCGATCTTCGCCGACCTGGCTGTACTCGTCAAGGCTCCCCGAGCGATGGTGGCAGCGGGATTTGGCGATATGCTCGGCAAATATACGTCGCTGTTCGACTGGAGGTTTTCCAGTACGGTTGCAGGTGAGCCGTATAGTCCGCTTGTTGCCGAGATCACCGAGCAGGCGCTGAGCTCCTGTATACAGCATGTGGAGCAGATTGCTGCCGGAGATGAAGAGGGGATCCGAATTCTGATGACGGCTCTCATCGAGTCCGGGCTGGCGATGCTGATCTTCGGCCAGTCTCATCCCGCCTCCGGTGCAGAGCATCATCTGTCCCATTACTGGGAGATGGAATTTCTGAAGGAGGGGCGCAAGCAACTGCTGCACGGGGCCAAGGTTGGTGTCGCCTGTGCACAGATCGCGGCACTCTATCACCGTATCGCGGCAGAAGGGCCAACAGGCTTCAGTGAGGCCGTGCGCGACCGCTGGGAAGAGATCGCTAGCTGGCTAGCGCAGATTCCGCAGCCAGAGCAGCTACAGCAGTGGCTGCGCACGGCAGGCGGGCCGGATAATCTGCAGCAGCTTGGCATTGAGCCGGAGCTTGCGCAGCGCAGCCTGCAGCAGGCGCATCATGTCAGGGCTCGTTATACAATGCTGCGGGCATATAATGAGCGCGACTAGTCGAATCCGTGCTTAGATGATTTCAAATGATATTGAGGAGCGAGGTTTCCGCATGAAAGCTGACATCAGCAAAGCTTCCTTGCCCGTGTATGAAGCGCTTGCAAGTGAAGTTCGATTGAATATTTTGCGTCTAATCGCTGAGAAGCCCATGCATAACAAGGAGCTGGCGGAGACGCTTGGTCTTAGTGCCGCGATTATGACGATGCATGTGGGCAAGCTGGAGAAGGCGGGACTCATTCATTGCAAGATGGAACGGCATAACGGAGCTACCTATAAATTATGCTATCCAACGACCAATCATATCCATATCGAATTTCCCCAGGTCGAGGCCGTGCCACGGGAGAAGTATGAAATTACGATTCCCGTGGGCCATTTCACCGATTATAACGTCTATCCGACCTGTGGCCTGGCGACTCACTCCAGCATTATCGGTCAGTATGACGATCCGCGATATTTCATGTCGCCGGAGCGAATGAATGCCGAGATCGTATGGTTTGGCAAAGGGTTTTTGGAATATAAATTTCCGAACTATTTGCTGGCGGGTCAACAGCTAGAGGAGATTGAAATCTCGATGGAGATCGGCTCGGAGGCACCGGGAATTAATGAAAGATGGCCATCGGACATCTCCTTCACACTGAACGGGATGCCGCTGGGTCAATGGACGAGCCCAGGCGACTTCGGTCACGCTCGCGGGCGCTTAACCCCTGCCTGGTGGCATGATAATACGAACCAATACGGCATGCTCAAGATTATCCGCATTGGAGCAGACGGCACATTTCTGGATGGAGGCCGCATGTCGGATACGACGGTGGAGCAGGTCAATGCGGCAGGGAGCTTCTGGACGATCCGCTTCGAGGTGGCAGATGATGCGGCACATGTTGGCGGCTTGACGCTGTTTGGCAAGTCATTCGGGAATTACGAGCAAGACATTGTTATTCGCGTATATTACAAGAAGGAGCAAGGAACATCATGAGCACGACAACAGCTATGCCTCTACTACATTTTTTGGCTCCACCGCTGCCCTACTTCATAGAGGCTGATCATCGCCGCTACGAAGCAGGGCAGCTTCATCCCAGCCGAGCCAATCGGGGCACCTTCGACCTGCTGTATATCAGGCAAGGGGAGCTAACGATTGAGGAGGATGGCACTGTCTGGACGCTTGGCCCAGGGCAGATCGTACTGCTGCGACCCGACAGGGCACATCGCGGATATACGGGTTGCCCGGAGGAGACGGTGTTCGACTGGATTCATTTTCAGACGCCGGGCGTGTGGGAGGAGTGCCGCAGCGGCGCTGCTGCGACGCTGCATGGCGATCACTATCTATATACCATTCGACTGCCCAAGCACATGAAGCTGACCCGCCCGGAGGAGGCGGACAGGCTGCTTGATGCGTTGCGGCAGGCTGGAGGAAGTCCGATCGCCGAATCCTTCTGGCAATGTCAGAAGCTGTTCCTGCAACTGCTCCAGTTGATCGAGCAGGAGTGGCGTGCAGCGGCAGCGCCCACTGCCGTGAACGTCGCTGAGCGGGCGGCAGCCTATCTGAAGCGCAATTACCAGCAGCAGGTGACGAACAAGTCGCTGGGGGAGGAGCTGGGCTTGCACCCCAACTATATTGCCCGTTGCATGCTTGAGGTGTATGGAAGCACGCCGCAGCAATATTTGCTCCATTATCGTGTTGACCAGGCCAAGCTGATGCTGATCAAGACCGACTGGACGATAGCGCGGATTGCCGCCGAGACCGGCTTCAAGCAGACACCGCATTTCTCGCGCACCTTCTCCGAGCAATCGGGCTACCCGCCTCTGCAATACCGGAAGAAGTATGCATCTATGTAATTCAATATAAATACAAGTTATCCTTCGGCTTCAAGGGTTGAGGGATTTTTTTTTGTTGTTAAGAAGTATTTATTATTTTAATAATAATATTTTACATATATGTAAATTATAAAAAAGACGCTTGTATACACTTAAATTCGAGCGAAACTGGTTTCACAAGCCACTAAAAAGGAGTGTTCGTGTGTCTGACATCAAAATTAAAGAACTAAACCGCCAACTCGAGAAGTTGTTTGAGCATTCTGCTGCTGTCGTTCAGCATGTTTCTGATGGTGAAGCGGAGTCTTTGATGCCTGACGAAGAACAAGTAGGCTTGAGCCGTGCTGAGAGCAGAAGAGTTGCCATGGAGCATTTCTCGCCGTTCAATCTGAATCAAATGGACATCGCTGTTCAATTTTTGAAAAAATATGAGAATATCATAAACGCTGCTCTTTCGGAAGAAGAAGGAAAGCAACAGATGGTTCAAGCCTTCTCCCAAGATTGCTCCCAAAGCAACAAACCAGCCGCGTTGTATGGAATGACCTTGTTATTGATTCACCATCCCGAGCTGAAGCTGAATCTGCCAGTATTGGAGAAGCAGTACCCCCATTTATTTCAAACCAAGCATCGTCAACAGCCAATGGAGCAAGAAACGTTCGGTACCGATGAGAGAACGGTACTGGAGACAGGAGTCCAGACTTCTGAGCGGGATATTAGGCAGTTCCGAGAAGATGTATTGCTGAATGAGCATCATCTGCACTGGCATGCCGTCTATCTTAATGATCGAGTGCTTGACCGGGGGGGAGAAATGTTCTTGTATATGCATCGCCAGATGCTCGCCCGTTATAATGCCGAACGTCTGTCTGTAGGTCTTGAAGAAGTTGTTCCCTTTAGCGACTATAATGGAATTGTGGACACTGTGCATCCTGACGGAGAAGGAAAGAGAAGGCTCACAGGAGATCAAATCGATCTTTTAACACGCGGGAGAGATGCATTGCTTGCTAAACTTCCACTTTACTTAAAAAAGCCTGAGAAGGCAATTGATTTGTTGGGAAATGACACGGAGCCGAGACGTTCAAATGAACCGGAAAACAGGGATACTAATCTTAACTTTCACGGAGAAGGACATATGGCTGTCGCAGATTTATCTCTTGAAGATGAAATTATGGGCCACCCGGCGACCGCTTGCCGACATCCTTTTTTTTGGCGGTGGCATAAAGAAGTGGATCAACTCTATCATAAACTGGCAAGCCGCTTGCCTGCGCATCGCTTTAATGACAGCCCTGAGGTGAGAATGAACCATATTATATTATGTAGGGAAGACGGGCTGCCGCGTGAAGGGGATTTGCGGCAGCTTGCTACGGTTGCATTCGCAGACTGGGATTCGCAATTTACTGATGGGGTTTTTCAAGCAAATGGACCTTCCATTACGACAACCTGCGAATTGCATACATCCTACAAATCATATCAGGAGGTCACCTATTTAACCCATAGCGGCTTTGCCTATTTTATTCGGGTGGAAAATCTGTCCTCAAGGGAATTGAAGGCAGCAATCCGAATCTTCATTGCACCGAAGCAGACGAAAGCGGACTACCGTTCTTGGATAGAGATGGATAAGTTTGTTGCAACGCTTGCTCCGGGAAAAAATATCCTTTATCAGAACGCACGCGAGTCCTCTGTAGTAAAAAAGCCAGCTGTAGAAATGCCCTCAGAGAGCAGGAATGCGGACAAAAGTGAATGCCAGTGCGGCTGGCCATATACGTTATTATTACCCCGCGGCAATGAGGAGGGGATGGAATTTGAAATGCTGGTCATGCTGACAGACTGGGAGGAAGATCAACTACAAGAGAGCACCTGCGGCTCCATAAGCTTCTGCGGAGTGGCCAATGCCCAGGATCGTTACCCAGATGGCAGGCCTCTTGGCTATCCCATAGATCGTCCGGCATTACCTGATCTGCAAACCGTTCTTGCTACTAACCCCCATATGGCTACCCGAAGCTTCACGATCCGCCACCTGGGCTGGGAAAAGTAATGCGCATCGATATTGTTCGAGGCACAGACAATTATGCTCTGAACAGTCTACGCCAGTGCCTAAGGCAAGTATTAGCGCAGCAAAACAAGCTTAGCAACTGGTCAGAATGGATGGTTGGTGACCGAAGAATGCCGTCTTACATTAAGAGAAGAGGTCGACAAGGGTTATATATTAACGGGGTGATGGTATGGAAGCTCGCTGACAATATGCCGGATCCCTCCCCCTCTTTGCTTGGTGAGAAAATCACTGAATTGTCCCATTGTCCGGAGCCTAAGATAAAGAGGAGAACATCGTACCACTTAGCCACTTCTGTATTGCCAGCGATCGGCTTGATGATACTTCCCAAATGCGCGATATGCGGTTCTGTATATATTGGGCTTATGGAGTGGGTTGGGTTGAGCTTCAGCTACCTACCAGATCGTCCCTGGCTGCTGCCGCTTATGCTGCTGATGATGATCATATCAGTTGCTTTAATGGCAGTCCATGCTCGCCAGCGGCATGGTTTTGCTCCAGTTGCTCTGGCTCTGTTGTCCTCTCTTCTAATGATCGCCGGAAAACTTAACAACAGTAATGAAGAGCTGTATTTCGGTGGAGGGGTACTGTTGGCAGCAACGATCTGGAATATTACGCCCTGGCAAAGCGGCAAGAAAATAGAAGCAAAATTAAAGGCTTGGAGAAATAAGCAATGGGAATCTCTTCAGAAGAGCATCAATGTGCTGTGTGAAAAAATAATGATGAAGTGAATCGAGATAATATTAAAAACGGAACAAGAAACAGCACCTGTGATCAATCGACGCAGTCATGCAGCGATTACATCACTCGCCGGGATCTGCGCGCGGTGCGAGATAGGCACAGCAAACTAGAGTCCATGAAATCAGTACCTGAAGGAGGAACAGCGCAGCGTCTGCTTTATTGTTCCCCTTCTTTTATTTTGTGCAGGAAAGCACTGATCGCGAAGTAGGCTGCACCGCGGACGGCGGACTGCTCGCCCAGCTCGGCAAATAAAATGCGCGCATTGCGGCGGTGATAAGGCAACGCCCGGTTATTCACGGTTTCAGTTAGCGAGGGTTCGATCCAGCGGCGGGCGCGGCTTATCCGGTTGCCGATGAGCACAACATCAGGATTAAAGACATTCATAATATTGGCGATGCCAATCCCGAGATAGCGGCCAATGCCCGCAAACAGCGAGATGGCGTCCTCATGCCCCTCATCCGCCGCCTGCAAGAGCGCTGACAGGCGGGTGTAGCCTAATCCCAGCTCCGCCGCCTGAGCGAGCAGTGCATTCTCCGAGGCATACAGCTCCCAGCAGCCGCGGTTGCCGCAGCGGCACTGGCGTCCCGCCTGATCAATCGAGAGATGTCCCAGCTCCCCAGAGAAGCCTGATGCCCCCTTGTACAGCTCCTTGTTCAGAATGATGCCTGTACCGATCCCGATGCCGACACTGACATAGATCTGGTTAGCGATGCCGCGGCCCGCGCCGTAGCGCTGTTCGCCCTTGGCACCGGCATTGGCCTCATTATCGATAATAACTGGCAACTGGTAACGCTCCTCCAGCAATCGGCCCAGCTCGACCTGCTCCCATTCGAGATTGGGCGCCAGCAGCATCGTTCCCGACCCGTCGACGATGCCGGGCACACCCAGCCCGATGCCTACAATGCCGTAATCGCTGGCAGGAGCGAGGGCAGTCAATTCCTCTATGCAACTGTACAGCTCTGGCAGAACAGCGTCGAGCACGGTCGATTCCAGTGTTCGCTCTGCCTCTGCCGTAATCTCGCCTGCCAGATCGGTCAGTACGCCGCGGATGTAGTTAACACCCAGATCGATGCCGAGGGCATAGCCGGCTGTGCTGTTGAACAGCAGCATGACGGGCTTGCGTCCGCCGCTTGATTCCCCCGTACCGATCTCGATGACCAGATGGCGGTCCATCAGATCCTGAACGAGGCTGGACACGGTGGCCTTATTCAGTCCTGTCCGCTCGGAGATGGCTGCTCTGGAGAGCGGCGCCTGCTTGATAACGGCATCCAGCACAAGCGCAGTATTGATTTGTTTGATAAGTGCGGTGTCGCCGGTTCGTTTTCGCATCGTGTTGATAAAGCCCCCGTCCTTGTGCAATACATAATTGCTATATGGAAATTTAGTTGTAGTTTATATCCAACGTGTTCATGTACAACGCTCTCTATCCATCACCTCTGAGGTGCGAACCCCATGCTGATGTAAGCCGCTGTATCCTATGTAGAGGTAGTATACCACAAAATACTTCGTTCGTTTAATAAACAAACAAATAGACAAATTCCGCAATGGGGCGCAAGCAACTAACATTTCACAGAGTGGTGGCGGCCACATCCGCCTGAACCGTGCTAATTTCATTAAAACACATATCGACACGAATTATAAATATTTTCGCATAATCTTCGTTTGTTTAATAGACAAACTAAGTTGATTGATGTTACAATAGAGCCAGCAAGTGATGAAGCCAACGCTTATATTCACGATGAGGAGGAATTGAGACGATGACTTTTTTTAAGAACATTGGCAAGATTCAATATGAGGGCAAGGGTTCTGACAATCCACTGGCCTATAAACATTATAATCCGAAGGAAGTTGTGCTTGGCAAAACAATGGAGGAGCATCTGCGTTTTGCAGTAGCATACTGGCATACCTTCACAGCCAACGGCTCCGATCCGTTCGGTGTTGGAACCGCTGTCCGCGCTTGGGATAACCTTGATCCGATGGATAAAGCGAAAGCTCGCGTCGAAGCGAACTTTGAATTTATGGAGAAGCTGGGCGTACCTTACTACTGCTTCCATGACCGTGATATTGCACCAGAGGGCGCTACACTGCAAGAGACGAACGCGAATCTTGATGTGATCGTTGGCCTGCTGAAGCAAGGCATGAAGGATACTGGAGCCAAGCTGCTGTGGAACACGGCGAATATGTTCAGCAACCCGCGCTTTGTACATGGCGCAGGTACGACAGTAAATGCTGATGTGTACGCTTACGCTGCGGCACAAGTGAAGAAGGGTCTTGAGGTCGGCAAGGAGCTGGGCGCAGAAAACTACGTATTCTGGGGCGGACGCGAAGGCTATGAGACGCTACTGAATACCGATATGGCGCTGGAGCTGGATAACCTGGCGCGCCTGTACAAGATGGCGCTTGCCTATGCGAAGGAGATCGGCTTCGACGCCCAATTCCTGATCGAGCCGAAGCCGAAGGAGCCTACCAAGCACCAATATGATTTTGATGCTGCAACAACGATTGCATTCCTGCAAAAATACGGACTGCAAAACGATTTCAAGCTTAACCTGGAAGCGAACCATGCGACCTTGGCTGGTCACACCTTCGAGCACGAGATCCGCGTAGCTGCTATTAACGGCATGCTGGGATCGCTGGATGCGAACCAAGGCGACCTGCTGATCGGCTGGGATACCGATGAATTCCCTACCGACCTGTACTCGACGACACTGACGATGTATGAGATTATCCGCGCTGGCGGTATCGGACGCGGCGGTATCAACTTCGACGCGAAGGTACGTCGTGGCTCGTTCGAGGACGATGATTTGTTCCTGGGTCATATCGCAGGTATGGACACCTATGCTTGGGGATTGAAGGCAGCGGCGAAGATGGTCGAGAGCAAGTTCTTCGACAACATCTTGAACCAGCGCTACCGCACCTTCTCCGAAGGCATCGGCGCTGACGTGGTGTCGGGCAAAGCGACATTGAAATCGCTGGAAGAGTACGCGCTGCAAAATAATCCAATCGTCAATGAATCCGGTCGTCAAGAGCGCATCAAGCTGATGATCAATGAAATCATCTATAGTGTTTAATTATTAGATCGCTAATTGAACCAACATTTGAATGGATATACCAGCACGATGCGGCAAGCATCTGCTGACATACATCGCCGGGGCTGCTCGCTTGGAGCAGCCCCAGTTGGCGAATCTAGGCCCATCGCGGACATGAGAGGAGTAGTCGGCTATGTCATATGTAATTGGGATTGACTTGGGGACAAGCGCGGTCAAGGCGCTGCTGGTCGACCGCAGTGGAAATGTGAAGGCGGAGGCTTCGCGCTCCTACGAGCTGCAGCATCCGCATTCCGGCTGGAGCGAGCAACGGCCGGAGGATTGGGTGGAAGGTACGATTGCTGCAATTGCTGAGCTGGCTGCTGGACTTGGAGCCGAGGCGCAGCAGATTGAAGGCATCAGCTTCTCCGGGCAAATGCATGGTCTAGTGCTGCTGGATGACTCTAACGTACCTGTGCGTCCAGCTATTCTATGGAATGACACGCGCACAACCGAGCAATGCCGCGAGATCGAGCGGACATTGGGAACCCGCCATCTGGAGATTGCCCGCAATCCGGCGCTTGAGGGCTTCACGCTGCCCAAGCTGCTATGGGTGCGCCAGCATGAGCCAGAGGTGTTCGCGAAGGGGCAATGCTTCGTGCTGCCGAAGGATTATGTGCGCTACCGTCTGACGGGCGAGATTCATATGGACTACTCCGACGCTGCGGGCACGCTGCTGCTCGATGTAGGCAGCAAACGCTGGAGCAGCGAGCTGCTGGCAGCCTTTGCGCTGGATGAATCGCTCTGCCCGCCGCTGGTAGAGTCGCATGCCTGCACCGGCACACTGGTGCCAGAGGCTGCCGAGCGTACCGGACTTCCGGCCTCTACACGTGTATTTGCCGGCGGCGCCGACAATGCATGTGGCGCAATCGGCGCAGGTATTCTGCAGGAGGGCGTGACGATGGCGAGCATCGGCACATCGGGGGTAATCCTGTCCTCTGAACAGGATAAGGAGAAGAACTATGAAGGCAAGGTTCACTTCTTCAATCATGGCAAGGAGGATGCCTACTACGCGATGGGCGTGACACTGGCTGCTGGCTATTCGCTTAGCTGGTTCCGCAACACGTTCGCGGCCGGGGAATCCTTTAATGATCTGCTGGCAGGCGTTGGCGATATTGCTCCAGGTGCGAATGGTCTGCTCTTCACTCCTTATCTGGTCGGTGAGCGGACACCGCATGCGGATTCCGTCATTCGCGGCAGCTTTATCGGGGTGGACGGGTCGCATAAGCGGGATCATTTTGCGCGGGCAGTGATGGAGGGCATTACGTTCTCATTGCATGAATCTGTCGACATGCTGCGCCAGGCAGGCAAACAGATTGACAAGATTATCTCCATCGGCGGAGGTGCGCAGAATCCGGTCTGGCTGCAAATGCAGGCTGATATCTTCGGCGCTACAGTTGTCGCCCTCGAGAATGAGCAAGGACCGGGCATGGGGGCGGCGATGCTGGCAGCCTATGGCTGCGGCTGGTTCGACAGCCTCGAATCCTGCGCGTCTCAGTTCGTGAAGGAGGGAGCGGCGTATGAGCCTCAGTCTGAGGCAGCCGACACCTACGCGAAGCTGTTCCCGATCTATCAGCAGGTATACACGCAGACACGCGGGCTGAACGAGGCGCTGAGCGCGTTCAGGAAATAGTCTGCAAGCGCATAGCAGAAGTATCCCGTGGTCTTTCAGCCGGCTGGAGCTTCATGCTATAGGCACGCAGCATCAACGATTGGTTAGCAGGAATGCAAGGCGCTATGGCTGCATAGCAGGTACGTTACAGTCCTGGCTATGTACATCAATAGGGGATGTCCAGAAGGTCAGTGGAAGCTGACGGCTGGACATCCCCATTTTTTGTATCTGCGTGAATCGGCTAGACGTGGCGGCTCCATGAGCGCTTGGATATCTACGGCAGTATGGCTTCAATCGGGCATTATCCGCTGGAGCCAGACGCCTCGGAGCCCCATGCCTCGCGGCGATCTGTGGTGCATCGTGCTGCGCTGTCTGAAGACACCTGATCGGTCTCCTGTTCTATTCACTGTCCTCCTGCGGGGGCGGATAGAGCTGCTTGAGCCGACCCGCCTTGCGGGCGGCCTCGCGCAGCAGAAACTCGATATGCGCGTTGACGCTGCGGAACTCGTCTCCTGCCCATTGCTCTATAGCCCGGTGCAGCTCGGGGTCAAGACGCAGAGCGAATGCTTTTTTTTCCTTAGCCATTGGCTATCGTCCGGTTAGTTGTACAAGGTTCCGGTATTGATGACTGGCGTGGTGCCCCGTTCGGACACGATAGCCACCATCAGATTGTTCACCATGGCTGCACGCCGTTCGCCGTCAAGATCAATGCCCTTATCCCTCAATTGGCGCAGCGCAGCGTCAACCATCGTTACTGCGCCCTCCACAATCTTCTGCCTGGCGGCTACGATCGCCATCGCTTGCTGGCGCTGCAGCATCGCGCTGGCAATCTCCGGCGAGTAGGCCAGATGTGTCAGTCTCGTCTCCAGCACCGTGACGCCTGCGACGATGAGTCGTTGCTGCAGCTCGTTCAGCAGCTCTGCAGCGACCTCGTCCGAGTTGCCGCGAAGCGTCAGCTTCACTTCCTCCGAATATTGGTCGTATGGATAGTGGGCGGCGATGTGACGAATGGCCGTCTCGCTCTGAATCTCAACGAACCGCTCGTAATTATCCACATCAAACGTGGCTCTTGCTGTATCCTCGACTCGGAAGACGACCACTGCGGCAATCTCGATCGGGTTCCCTTCGGCATCATTCACCTTCAAGGTATGGCTGTTGAAGTTGCGGACCTTCAACGATATTTTCTTACGGCTGGATAGCGGGACAGTGAGCCAGAAGCCATCCTGTGATAGCGTCCCGATATATTTGCCGAAGAAAGTGACGATCTGCGCTTCATTGGGCTGGATGATGGTCAGACCGGAGGAGAGGAGAGCGCCGGCACCAATGAGCAGCGCAGCAGCCACGACAATGGCGGGATTCAAAGTGTCGATATTGGCTCCCAACAGAGCGGCAGCGGCACCCCACAAGATCAGTATCAGTATAATGGCTCCGTATCCAGTGATCTGCCATGCTTTACGTTCTTTCATCTGAACACCCCTTTGCATAATTGATGATATTCTTGTAATATAAATATGATATCACTTTATGAAATAATTTACAACCATGAGACAACAGAAACATGTTGTACGTTGCTTCCATTGGAGGACAACGTTAGCCTGAGCATGGCCACATCAACAGGCTGCAAGGTGAAGCAAGCTACTGACAGCAGTATGACGTTTAATGACCAGCCTAACGTTGAACCAGCAGAAGGAGGGGGAGCATGGATAGAACCAGGCACAACAACGTATTGAAGGTGAACCTTAGGGAGGCAGGCTATGAGCAGGGCAAGGCGGTTATTCGCAATGTCCAGCTCCAGGTGCAGAGCGGAGAGCTGATCGGCCTGATCGGGCCCAATGGCGCGGGCAAGAGCACAACGATCAAGTCGATCCTCGGTTTGATGCCTTATCTCCAAGGCGAGATAGAGTTGGGGGGCGCGAACCGCCGCTATGCATATGTGCCGGAGCAGCCGGTGTTGTATGAACATTTTACACTGTGGGAGCATCTGAGATTAGCGGCCTCCGCATACGGAATGCGTGAGGAGCAATTCGAGGAGCGAGCGCTTGAGCTGCTCGAACGCTTCCGGCTGTCCGGTGAGCGGCATCATTATCCGGTCAAATTCTCAAAAGGCATGCAGCAGAAGCTGATGTTGATTATCGGCTTCCTGCTGGAGCCGGATGTCTATATTGTGGACGAGCCATTCGTAGGCCTGGACCCGCGGGCGACCGGGGATTTTCTGGAGCTGCTGGAGGCGGAACGGGTGAGAGGAGCCGGGGTGCTGATGTGCACGCATGTACTGGATACGGCGGAGCGGATCTGTCAGGGGTTCATCTTAATTAATGACGGGACGGTCGTCGCGCAGGGGGGACTGGATGAGGTGCGTGTACAGGCAGGCAGCAGCAGCGATGCGAGTTTGTTCGAGTGTTTTCGGAGGCTGACCTGATGGCAGGAGCAGGAGGAAGACAGGAGATGCTGACGCCAGATCGGCTGTCTCTGCTGCGGCTGAGGCGGTACTATGCCGAGCAGTACAAGGTATGGAAGCAAGCACTGGACTGGACGGTATGCCTGTACCTGATCGTGCCGGCGCTGGTCATCGGTGGCGGGCTGTATATAGAATGGCTGGATGAGCCTCCAGCCTGGTCGCTGCAGGTTCCATGGTCATTGTTGCCAGTACTGCTGTTCTTGTATATGCTGCTTAGTCCGTTGCGGACCTTTGTCGAGGAGGCTGACAAGCTATTTTTGCTGCAACGTCCGGGCTGGATCAATAGACTGAGAGGCTGGGGCATGGTCTACACCGCTCTGACTGATGCGATCCTCTATGCGCTAGTGCTTGGACTTCTGTTTCCGTTCCTAACTGGGGTGCTGGAGCTGTCAGCAGCATCGCTGCTCTGGTGCTGGCTGTACACGGTGCTGGTATCCCTGCTAGTGAAGGTGGCGCAGCGTCAGTGGCTGGAGGGACGGCGTGGCTGGCGGAGCAAGCTAGCCGTACTCATGGTTCAGGCGCTGCTAGGAGCTATCTATGCTGTGCCGCTTGCAGCCCTGGCGTACCAGCCGATGTTGCTGGCAGGAGCCGTGGCGGTCGTTGTAACTCTACTAGCGGCTATTGTCCGCTCGCGCCTTCGTTCCCGGGGCAGCTTCGAGCTTGACATGCTGGCCGAGCGTAGCGCCCGCTTGTTCAGCACAAGCCTGCTCATGAGCCAGGTCGTAGAGAACAGGAAGCCGCTGATCAAGATGAAGCGCCCATTGTTCTTTCCACGATCGGGGCGATTATTCAAGTCGCAGGACGGCGGGGCGGTGCTGGCGGAGCTGCGGATAAAGGCATTTATTCGCAGCGGCGACAAGTTGTGGACTTGGGTAGGGTTTATCAGCTTAACCTCCCTCGCATTGCTGGCGCTGCCGCCGCTGCTCCGTTGCCTGGTCGTCCCGGGTTTTATCCTGCTTGGCATGTACTGGCAGTCGCTTCATTGGAAGGTCTGGACAGAGGAGCCGCTCCTGAAGCAGTTCAAATGGGAGGAGCAGGCACTCAGAAGAGGACGAGCGCTCTCCAGATTCTGGATGATTGCTCCTGCTACCCTGGTCTGGTCTATTGTGGCGGGTATGGGGCTGGGCGGTGCCGCTGTAGTATGGCTGCCGGCAATCGTGCTGCTGATATGGTATAGCAGTAATAGAACAGCGTTAAAACGGGCAGACTAGATTCATAGCTATTCATGATTAGAGGAAGAGGGGATGACATTGCATCCATCGGGTAGCATTGGATTTGAATTCTCTGACCCGCATAGCGCGAGCCTTGCCTGGAGCATGCTCAGGGAGCTTGGCTATGTGCCGGATCGGGTGGGCGAGCGGCATGTGCAGTTGGCGCTGCAAAGCGGGGATCTGATCTCTGCGTTGGAGATTGCTATGTCCTACGGCGGACGTCTGCTGGAGCGAACGGCTGGCGATGCCTATGAAATGAACGATACCGCATATGAGCTGGATCAAGTGTCGATCTCGATCCCGGCACATATGGTCAATGAGGATTGGGTCATGACGGAGGAAGAGAGCGGGAGCAACGGTGTACTCGAAGTATAGTGACTGCCAGAACGGGCTGTCTCCAGCGGTTTAGAAGCCGCTGGCGGCAGCCCGTTCCCTTGTCACTGTCAATGGGCGTTGGCAGAGCGGAGCGCGGCGCTCCTCCCGGCTGTGTAGCCAGTCGAGAAGGCAGCCGTAATATTGTAGCCGCCGGTATATCCGTGAATGTCCAGAACCTCCCCGCAAAAGTACAAGCCGTCCATTCGCCTGGAGGCCATCGTCTTCGGATCAATCTCCTTCAGATTCACGCCACCCCCTGTTACAAAGGCATCCTCAATCGACAGCGTGCCATAGACGCGCACCGGGAAATGCTTGATCAGACCTGCTAGCTCCTGCCATTTCGCACGCGGTACATTGTCATAAGTCAACTGCTCGTCCAGTCCGGCGCGAGCCAGCAACAACGGAACCAGACGCTCGGGCAGCGCGTTTTTGAGCACATTTTTCACTGCCTTCTTCGGTTCCTCCCGAATCATACGCAGTGTTTCCTGCCCGACCTCATCGCGGCTGTAATCCGGCATCAGATCAATGGCGACGATAACGTTCCTCTCCCCTGACTTCTTCAATTCCTTCCCTACGAACTGGCTGCAACGCAGAGCAATCGGCCCGGACAGGCCGAAGTGGGTGAACAGCATATCGCCACGGTGCCCGACAATCTTCTTGCCCTTGGCGCTCCAGACGGACAGCTCCACATCCCGCAGCGACAGCCCCTGCAGCTCCTTGGTCTGTATGAACGGCTCGTTCGAGGTGAGCGGTACCTCTGTTGGGAACAGCTCTGTGATGGTGTGACCCGCCTGCTCTGCCCACGGATAGCCATCTCCGGTTGAGCCGGTCTGCGGCACCGACTTGCCCCCGGAGGCGATAACAACGCATGTGCTATGGACAATCTGGCCGGATTTCAGCCGCACGCCTTTCACAGCCCCCTGATCGTATAGCACCATCTCGACCGGTGAGCGCACCCAGATGTCGACCTGCTGCTTCCTGACCTGACCGATGAGCGCGTCGACGACCGTCTTTGCCTTGTCGGATACAGGGAACATCCGGCCATTATCCTCCTCCTTCAGCTTAATGCCCAGTCCCTCAAAGAAAGCGATAATATCCCGATTCCCGAATTGACCCAGCGAACTGTACAGAAACCGCCCATTGCCCGGTATATGGCGAATCAGCTCATCCAGCTCCTTGGCGTTCGTGACGTTGCACCGCCCTCCGCCTGATATGCCTAGCTTGCGTCCCAGCTTGTCGCCCTTGTCGAGCAGTAGCGTCCTAGCGCCTTGCGCGCTGGCGGCGATCGCGCTCATCAGTCCTGAAGGCCCGCCGCCGATAATGATGACATCATAATTCATGGTTATCCCTATGCCTTTCACATTTTCATTCTTTTAGTTTACACCGCTTGGCATTCGTGGTAAACGTTAAGTATACCGTGTTGAGCGGCCCTTCGCTGGCTGCGCCTGCTTGAGCAATGCGCGGCGGCTTAGGGGGACGGAACTAAACTATCTAGACATAGGTGAGGGCAAGCGATGAATGAAGTGAAATTGCTGTTGTTTGATCTGGACGATACGTTGTTGCATATGGACGATTATTGGGGCAAGAGCATGTATGAAGCGTTCGCATCCTTTCCTCTTACGAAGGACATCGGGATGGAACGGCTGTTTCCTGTCTTTATGAAGTACGACCAGGAGCTTCATGAGCTGTGGATGGATGGCACCATTAACGGCAAGGAATTCCGGCTGATGAGATTCGTCAAAACGCTGGGGGAATTCGGTCTGTCGGTTGGCGCGGAGGAATCGGATGCGTTCGAGCAGTGGTTTCGGACAGTCCGTGCTGCATATATTCCTCATGACCCCCATCTAGTGGAGCGGCTGCAGCAGTGGAGCAAGCAGTGGAGCCTGGCGATTCTGACGAATGGCACGTTCCGGGATCAGCACGATAAGCTGTATCGGATGGGGCTGGGAACGCTGTTCAAGGAGGACAATGTGTTTACCTCTGAGGAGATGGGATTAGCCAAGCCAGCGCGCGAAGCTTATCTGCATGCAGCGGCTTCAATGGCGTGTGAGCCAGATCAAGTGTTGTTCGTCGGGGATTCCTGGCAAAATGATGTGGCTGGCCCGATCGCAGCCGGCATGCGGGCGATCTGGTTTAACCGCGGGGGCAAGGAGCTGCCGCCAGCCGAGGTGACGCCAGAGGCGGTCATTCGCGGTCTTGATGAGCTGGAGAGCTACATGAAGGAACGTTGGAGGTGAGCTGCAGATGCAGCATCAGGAGTTGGAGCTGGCAACGGCAGACGGGCAGCGACTCTATGCGCAGCAATGGCTGCCGCAGGGCATAGACATACGCGGAGTCGTCTGCCTCGTACATGGTATGGGCGAGCATAGCGGGCGCTACCATGGTGTTGCCGAGGTATTGACAGCGGCGGGCTGGATGGTGATGGCGCATGATCAGCGCGGGCATGGGCGATCGGGTGGCAAGCGCGGCCATGCCGAGGTGTCACTGCTTACAGAGGATGCTGTGGCGCTGGTCAAGCTGGCGGAGGAGCAGCAGCCTCATGTACCTCGCTTCTTGTATGGTCATAGCATGGGAGGAAACGTAGCACTCAGTTGTGCACTGAGGCGCCAGCCGGCGATTGCAGGGGTAATATTGACCAGTCCTTGGCTGCGTCTGGCATTCGAGCCGCCGGCTCCCAAGCTGTGGGCGGGCGGGCTGATGTCACGGATGTGGCCCTCCTTCTCCTTGTCGACAGGGCTGCGGGAGGTAGCGCGCGCGCAAGGTCTGAAGGAGAATATTATGGCGGATGAGCTGTCACATGATCGCATCTCGGCGCGCATGTTCTTCTCGCTGTATCAGGAGGGCGAATGGATGCTGCGCCATGCCGCGCAGCTTCAAGTGCCGCTGTTATTGGTCCATGGGAATCAAGATTATATTACCTCGCATGCGGCTAGCCACATGATGGCACAGACGGCTCCGGGCTGTACCTTCATCTCCGTTGCTTGCCCGCAGCATGAGCTCCACCATTCCGAACGCAAGGAGGAGCTCTTCGGCGCGTTGCTGAAATGGCTGGAGCAAGTGGCAGAACAGTAAGGCTGCAGAGGCGGGCTGCTGGATGACGGCGGTGCCGCCTTCTTCTTGTGCAGAGGCTATGCTGGCAACACATTTCTACACATTCTGACACGGGGCGGCATGGTTATATAAAATGAGAACGGATAACGCTCGACGCTTCGATTATTGTCAAATATCGTTACGTATGCTTTAATCGGTATTAGCAGGATTTTACAAATTGAAAGGAGGAGACCGTTATTTCGTGTGGAAGGATGTACTGTTGCAGGTGATGATCGCGTTAATGCCGGTTTTCATTTTCCAAATGTGGTTCAATCGGCTGGAAAGGTCGAGAGGCATTCCGATGTTTCTAGGCGGGTTCTGTCTGGTCGCCATGCTGCTGGGTATGCTCGTTTCCGTGGAAGACATTGAGGAGTATCATACAGGCTTTCATATGGTACCGTTGCTATTGGGTGCCCTGTACGGCGGGTTTCCGGTGGCGGTGGCGATCACAGTCTCCAACCTCGCAGTTTTGGCAGTACTGATTTCTGATTATTGGGATTATTTGCGATTTATCGGCATGTTGTTTGTAGCTACCCCATTGATCCTGATCGCGACCCCCAGGTTTAAGTATAAGGAAAAGGCGGACAAGCTCAAGCTGGTTACGGCTCTTGGGAGTGTCCTGCTAATCATCTATCAGGGGCTGCACTCCATCAAGGTTGTGCAGAGCGGGATAGTTAGGGATGATCAGTATATTGGGCTGCTGCTGCTATCCTGTATCGGATTCCTGCTGCTGATATGGATTTCGGTCGGTTTGATCGAGAGTGTGATAGAGAAGCAGCAGTTGCAGTATCAATTGCGGCATATGTCTACCAATTACCGTAATGAGGTGCAGAAGCTTCAACAGTTTATTGACATGATTCCAATGGGAGTCGTCATCGTCGATGCCAGGGGCATCGTGACTCATCTGAATGATCTGGCACTGGAGGCTGTGAGTGGGAATCGGAATGCCAGGGAGCCGTCGGAACTGATCAGCCAGCCGATTGCCCAGCTCAGCGATACCTTTTTGGAGGAGCCTCCGGGCAAGCTGCTGTCTAATGCGCTGGATGGCGGCGAGGCAGCCTCTCAAGTCGTGGAGATCGGCAGTAGAACATACATAATTACAGGCTTTAGTGTCCGCGATCTGCAAAGCCAGGAGATCATCGGCGCTACGCTGCTGTCACATGACATAACGGAAATATCCCAGTTAAGGGATGAGTTTGGACGGATGGAGCGGCTTAGTCTTGTTGGTCAGATGGCGGCGAGCATTACGCATGAAATTCGCAATCCGATGGCGGTCATCCGCGGCTTCATCCAATTGATGAAGGAGCGGAGCCCGGAGCATCAGCGGGAATATTTCCGCATCGTAATGGAAGAGCTGGATCGGGCTAATGCGATTATTAGTGATTTTCTATCTCTTGCACAAAATCGGGTCGTCCATAAGGAGAAGACCTCGCTTAATGATATTGTGAATGAACTGGTGCAATTGCTCTGGGCGGATGCTAATCTGCGAGGGCAGACCATCGAGGTGGAGCTGGATGAGCGGCTTCCGCTGCTGGAGCTGAATGACAAGGAAATTAAGCAGTTGATATTGAATCTGGCACGCAACGCCATGGAGGCGATGGGCAATGATGGATTGCTAAGTCTTCGCACCCGCACTCGTCCGAATATGGTGCAACTGATGGTGGCAGATAATGGCTGCGGCATTCCGCGGGAGAAGATGGAACGGCTGTTCGAGCCGTTCTACACGACGAAGACGAGAGGAACCGGGCTCGGCTTGCCATTATGTCTGAGCATCGTTGAGCGTCATCAAGGTCAGATTGATGTGACGTCACAGGAGGGAGAGGGCACGACATTTACGGTGTCCTTCCATGTGTCCTAAATGGCAAGGAGGGGATAAAGCAAATAGCATAGCTTGCCCATCAAGGGCGCATAATAGGCGCAAGGGAGGCGATATAATTGCGTACATCTAATCCGGGCAGACCTAACGAGCTCGCTCAGGAGAAAAAGGCCGCCCCTGCCGGCAAACAGCCGGAGCAGGCTGGCTTCGACAAGAAGCTGGATGGACCGAACCGTCCATCTACGTAGCATCCTCTGACCGCTTGCCCATTCTGGCAGGCGGTTTTTTGCTTTGCTTTCATCTTTGTTGAAGAGTATAATAATAATTAAAATCTAAGAATGATTTAAAATCCATATTTGTGGAAAATTTTTAAAACTATAGCAGGGAGTGTGGGATATGTCGATGTCTTTTGAGCGATATATGTTGGATATGGTTCAGCCGATGAGGGATGAGCTGACACGTCTTGGAATTACAGAGCTTCGCACAGCCGAGGAGGTAGAACAGAAGCTTCCGCAGGCAGAAGGAACAGCATTAGTGGTCGTCAATTCCGTATGCGGCTGTGCGGCTGGGCAATGCCGTCCGGGCGTTGCTGCTGCGCTGCAGCATGAGAATAAGCCGGATCATCTGTTCACTGTGTTCGCCGGGCAGGATAAGGAAGCGACTGCGCAAGCGCGCGAGTATTTTGCTCCATATCCGCCTTCGTCGCCATCCATTGCCTTGATGAAGGATGGACAGCTTGTCCACTTTATTGAACGTCACCAAATTGAGAATCGTTCGGCATCGGAGATTGCAGAGGACTTGACTGCGGCCTTCGATCGCTACTGCAATTAAGAGGCCGCTTATGAGCTTACAACAAGAGATTATTAAGCGGCTTGGTGTGAAGCCGCAGATCGATGCGGATGACGAGATTCGCAGACGGGTCGATTTCCTGAAGAGCTACGTGCGCGATGCGGGGGCGACCGGCCTGCTCATTGCAATCAGCGGAGGAATCGATAGCGCAGTTGCCGCCGGCTTGTGCAAGCTGGCGACCGATGAGCTGTCTGCGGAGTACGGTAAGGAGTACATGACGTTGGGTGTGTTCCAGCCTTACGGCACACAGGAGGACATTCATGACAGCTACGCTGTTGCCAAGGCATTCGATCTGAAGCATGTCGTGGAAACCAATATTGAGGATGCCGTCACTGAAATCGTGCTGGAAGTGGAGCATGGCTTCAAGACGCTGGGAACGCCGCGCCATATTAGCCGTGGCGGCAAGGGCAATGTGAAGGCCCGTACACGGATGGTTGTGCAGTATGCCCTTGCATTTGACTATAATCTGATTGTTGTTGGAACCGACCATGCTTCGGAGGCGATCACTGGCTTCTATACGAAGTGGGGCGACGGCGCAGTCGATGTGACGCCGCTCTCTTCACTGAACAAGCGTCAGGTGCGCCAGCTTGCTGCACGCCTCGGGGTGCCGGATAGTGTGCTGTATAAGGCGCCTACGGCCGGGTTATGGGAAGGTCAGACCGACGAGAATGAGCTGGGTATCAGCTACGAGGATAACAGCGATTATCTCGAAGGGAAGGAGATTGATCCTGCCGTTCGTGAGAAGCTGGAGAAGCATTATTTGCGAACTGAGCATAAGAGAGCGCCGATACCAGGCATTTAAAACCTCTGGGAGCCCCCAGGGGTTCTCTTATTTACTAATAAGATGTAATAAGATGTTGCAGCTTTCGCAGCAATGATATGCACTGCGGGAAGAATGGGGGAAGCTTGAGTGATTGGCGGGATCGGCCATGATTTGACGGAGGTGGATCGCTTTCGATCCGTATTGGCAGGCTCCAAGGCACAGCGCTTTCTGGAGCGCATCCTTACCGCTCGCGAACGTGAGCATGCGCGCAGCAAGGAGGGGCGGCTTGCAGAATTTGTCGCCGGACGCTTCGCCGCCAAGGAGGCGGTGGCCAAGGCGCTGGGCTGCGGAATTGGTAAAATAATTAGCTTTACAGATATAGAAGTATGGCCCGATGATAAAGGGAAACCGTGCATTCAATTATCGGCAGGGGCATGGGAGCGGCTCGGACTCTCGCCCCGGACGACCTGTCTTCATGTGAGCATTACACATGAACGTTCGCTGGCCTCTGCCTTCGCCATTGTGGAGCAACGGCAGGAGTGCGACTGATCCCATGTTGCTTAGGGCGATGCCGGCTGAGCAGTACACCAAATACTCGTTATGGGGAGGCTCAATGACAACAACGTACAGACAAATAATGAAGGGCTTATTCCAGCAGTTTGAAGTAGACAATGTAACGGCTGTCTGCATTCAAGCCTCTTCTGGCTGGGAGGAGGATTGGGGATGCCCTGATTTTTGCCGCTTTGTTCTGGTGGGACAGGGGGAAGCGACCATTGTGCTGGGTAAGGTGAGCCACGTCATCAGACCAGGACAATTAATGCTTGTGCCTGCCGGGATGCAACAGAAAGCGGTCTCTACTACAGGCGATCTGCAGCTATTTATCGGCAACCTTCGCGGCTTTGTGGGCAACGAGCTTTTTTTTAAGACGATGAACATGCCCTATCGCGTCCGGCTGCAGGACAGTGGCCAGGCAATCGAGCTGTTTCAGAAAATGATTCAAGCTCAGCAATCCACTAAAGTCCCCAATCTGCTGAGGGTGAGAAGCGCTCTGCTAGAACTGCTGGCCTGCTACCTGGAAAGCCCGGATATGAACATGGATGAGCTGGGTTATGGATCGGAGGCGGGTCAACTGAATCTGGTGCTTGATTACATTGAAGCTCAGCTTGACCAGTCGATTCATATCGAGGAGCTGGCACGGATTGCTTGTCTCCATCCGAATTATTTTATTGATTTTTTCCGAGCCAATATAGGTGTTTCCCCGATCCAATATGTTAATAATCGCCGACTGGAGCGGGCCAAGGCATTGCTGAAGGACTCGGATGTGCAGGTTGCCGATATTGCCAAGCAGGTAGGCTTGCAAAATCATTATCTGTCCCGTCTGTTCAAGCAGCAGACGGGCTTGACACCTAGCCGCTACCGCAAGCTGTACAGAAAGAATACCGATTAAAGATGTCTGAACGCCTCAATCACAAAAAAGGAATGTTGTATGATGGATGCCAAAAAATTTTTTAGCAAGGAGCTGCTGTCCTGGTTTCATATCCACAAGCGCACGCTGCCATGGCGGCAAAACCGTGACCCCTATCGCGTGTGGGTATCAGAGATTATGCTGCAGCAGACGAGAGTGGATACTGTCATTCCATATTATGAGCGGTTCATGGCGCGCTTCCCGACTGTCGCTGCACTGGCAGCGGCGCCTGAGGAAGAGGTGCTCAAATGCTGGGAGGGACTAGGCTACTATTCGCGTGCTCGCAATCTGCAGGCTGGAGCGCAGGAGGTTGTGGAGCGCTATGGCGGCGTCATCCCGGATGATGCGGAGGCAGTGGCTGGCCTCAAGGGGATCGGACCTTATACGCGCGGAGCCGTTATGAGCATTGCGTTCAATAGGGCAGAGCCTGCTGTAGATGGCAATGTGATGCGGGTGCTGTCCCGATACTTCTGCCTGGAGGATGACATTGCGAAGAACAAGACGCGCATCCAGCTCGAGAAGCTGGCGGTATCGCTCATTCCCGACGGTCACGCGGGCGACTTCAATCAGGCGCTCATGGAGCTGGGCGCACTCGTCTGCACGCCCAAGTCGCCAGGCTGCCTGACCTGCCCGGTTATGGAGCATTGTGCGGGGCGTCTTGCCGGCAAGGAGCTGGTGCTGCCGATCAAGACGAAGGCCAAGCCTCCGCGAGAGGAGCGACGGCTGGCGGCGATCGTGGAGGGGAGCGGCAGCCAGACAGGCAAGGTGCTCGTCAGGCAGCGACCCGAAAGCGGGCTGCTGGCACGGATGTGGGAGCTGCCTCATGTGCTGGATGGAGCGGCCGGTGCAGAGAGCAAGCCGGCTCGCGGCCGCAAGCGCACGGTGCGGACGAATCGTCCGCAGGAGCACACGGATGCACTGCCAGAGCAAGAGGTGCTGCGGATGGAGCGGCTTGGTCTGGCGCTGGCTGTGGAGTCGCGGCTGCTTGCAAGGCCGCTGGCACACTGGATGGAGGCAGAGCATGTGTTCAGCCATATCATATGGAAGCTCGATATATACCGCTGTGAGTTCGGCTTTGTGCTGGAGGAGGAAGAACGGCAACGGCTTGAGCATAGCTATGAGGTAACCGCTCGCGGTGAGATGCTGGCGAGCGAGGCGCCATCCAGCTATACGCTGCACCGGCTTGACGGAGAGTATCCAGGCACGGAGGATGCAGGTAGCTGGGCGTACACTGGAAGGGCTTCTGGGCTCCCAGACGAAGCGCTAACGGCTGCTGCGGGGATTGCAGCAGGGACATGGACCGAAGTAGAGGCCGAGGAGCTGCAGGAGGAGCGCCAGCAGCAGTTGCCGGAGGGCTACCGCTGGATTAGCAGGGAGGACATGAATGAGCTGGCCTTCCCCAATGTATTCCTGCGCATTCTGAACAGCTATTGGGAGCAGCAGTCATAACGTTAGATGACAGGTGCGTGGGGGAGAATGATTCCTATGCGGGTACCGCCTGATCTGCCATGAAGAAAGCCCCCGCGAGGCAGCTCTATGCAAAAGCTGCCTCGCGGGGGCTTGTACTATATCTGTGGTCAACGCCAGCTTACTTCACAGCAGCTTCGTAGCGCTTGCCCACTTCAGCCCAGTTCACTACATTCCAGAATGCAGCGATATAATCCGGGCGTTTGTTTTGATATTTCAAGTAGTAGGCATGCTCCCATACGTCCAGGCCGAGGATTGGGGTCTCGCCTTCCATAATCGGGCTGTCTTGGTTCGGCAGGCTGTATACTTTCAGCTTGCCGTCCTTGGATACCGCCAGGAATGCCCAGCCGCTGCCGAAGCGAGTTGCTGCTGCTTTGGCGAAGTCTTCCTTGAACTTGTCGAGGCCGCCCAGCTCGCTGTCGATTGCTGCTGCCAGTGCGCCTTCAGGAGCGCCGCCACCATTGGGGCCGATTGTTTCCCAGAACAGGGAATGGTTCGCATGTCCGCCGCCATTGTTGCGAACCGCTGTACGGATCGCCTCAGGAACGCTCGCCAGATCAGCGATCAGCTCGTTAATGGATTTGCCTTGCAGCTCAGGAGCGGATTCCAGTGCTGCGTTGAGGTTGGTTACATATGCGTTATGGTGACGCCCATGATGAATTTCCATCGTTGTTGCGTCAATATGTGGTTCAAGAGCGTCAGTTGCATAAGGAAGTGCAGGTAATTGATGTGCCATGATTATTAAAACCTCCCAATCAATTATGTAGTTATTCAATCCCAATTATACCTCTTCATTTGATAATAAAGCAACAATTATGTTTATAAAGTAAACTGCAGCTTTACAAATCAGAGGTTGGTGTCATGAAACCATGTACCCGCCATAGTGTGCCATGAAGCAGGAAGAACTATGCAATGCTATCGCAAACCGCTATAATATGGCAATAAGCTGCAATATACAAAGCGAATAAAAGCGACTATAATAGCAATACGAGGAAAAATGAGAAATCATCAATTTTTGTTACGAAAAAAGAAGGATTTCGTAAACTTATGTCGTATTTTTTAAATTCTAAGGGTATGTGTAGGTTTTGTAGTGTAAGCAAGTACCGCTGCCACGGCTAAGACGGAGGGCAGCCATTTGCGCTGGCCTTAAGGGAGCTCGCGCTGCCAGACTGCATGGTAGTGCGCAGTGAAGGGGTCAGGCCGTTATTGTGGGAGAGTCAGGGAGGACAGGCTGCCTGAGACTGTCCGAGGAGCCGGAGCATTGTAGCGCAGGTTGCAATGCATGCTGCCAGGCAACAATTCATGCTTCAAAAGTCTTACGTTAGAGGGGATCTTATGATGCACGTTCGTTCTTTTCAACTATCCGATTATCGGCCAGTCACCCAGTTGCTTGAGTCTGTACTTACTGAGGAATGTTACGAACAAACGATGGAGGCCTTTGCCAGACAATTGTCCTGGGACAGCGAGCTTGTACTCGTAGCCAGCATGAATGATCAGATTGTCGGCATGATTATTGGCACAATTGACAATAATAAGGGCTATTACTACCGTGTTGCGGTACATCGGGAATACCAGCGTCAAGGGATTGGCAAGGAATTGATCGCGGGTCTGCGCCAGCGCTTTGCACAGCGCAACGTGACCAAGATCATGATTACGGCGGACGAGCATAACGAGCCGATTTTGTCTTGGTATGAGTCGATGGGCTTTGCCGCGAAGGATTTTTTGCGTTCCATTCAAAAGCTAAGCATCGTTGCAGGCTAATCAGGCTTGTACAAGCTCAACGGGCAGAGTTGCCTTGGCTGCGGCTAAGCTGCTAACAAGCTGCTGAGCGGATACGAATGCGGTGCGAAGATGAAGCTTCTTTCTAACATGAAACGGGTGGCGCTCACGGATCTAGCACAGCGCCAGCCGTTTCTCCTTCTTTTGGAGCAGCCCTTCGTGCAGGCATAGCCATCTGCGCTTGTAATCGAAATCGAACTAGGAGCCTCATATGGATATGACCTATCAGCCGTGTATTATAAAAAGCTTCAAGCATGACGGCCATCTGCATCGGATGTGGCTCCAAAATTGGCTGGTGCCTCCATCCCGACTAGATGCGGCACATGTCTCTGAATCCATGATTGTGCTCATTAATCAGCAGACGCCGATCCAGGAGTCGGATCGTAAGGTGTGGGTAAGCAAGGTGCCAGCGGTCTCCTTCTTTATTCCGGGGCAATGGTTCAATGTGGTTGCGCTCATCGAGGACGCTGGCATCCGCTATTATTGCAATGTCGCCTCTCCGCCCTATCTGTATGAAGGGGTGCTGACGTATATTGACTATGATCTGGATGTCATCCGCACCTGGGATGGCTCGATGCATGTCGTCGATCGTGAGGAGTACGAAGCACATAAGCTCCTGTACCATTATCCAGGCATCGTGCAGGATAAGGTATCTGAAGGCCTGTCACGCCTGATTGGAAGGGTACGGGGGCAGAAAGCGCCATTTCAGGATGAGCTGGTGTATCGTTATTTTGATGAATGGAAAAACAGGGAAGAAGAGGGATAGTATGAGTCGTCCACCCTGGGCAAAGGAACTGCTGGACTGGTTGAAAACATTTGCGATTGCACTGGTGATTGTATTTTTACTTCATACCTTCGTATTCAATCTGTCCACAGTCAAGGGACAATCGATGGAGCCTACGCTTCAGGATGCCGAGTGGTTGTTTGTGAACAAAGTGGTCTACCTTCTTGGTTCGCCTGAGCGGGGGGATGTCGTCATTGTCGAAGACCCGGAGCATGAATTGAAAAAGTCTGAATTTTTGGTCAAACGGGTGATCGCTGTGCCTGGCGACAGGATTGAAATTCGCGGCAAGCGGCTGTACTTGAATGGCGAGCAGCTCGTGGAGCCGTACACAGACCTGGATATTGAGGACAACGATTATGGCCCGTTAACGGTGGAGCCGGGGAGCTACTTCATTATGGGCGATAATCGGCATGCCGGAGCGAGCCGGGACAGCCGTGCGTTTGGCACCGTGCCGGAGGGCATGATCAAGGGCCGCGCAGATTTCATATTATGGCCGATCACGGATATGAAGCGGCTCTAGGCCGGTACAGATAAGGAGGACAAGATGGACGTGGATACAGCAAGGGATAGTCGGTTTTATGCCGAACTGAAGCGTGAGCTGCTTGCGGCGCTGCCGGAGTTGGGCATTGACAAACTGGGTATTGCTTCCTGTGAACCGTTCGTTGCGCTCAAGGATCGGTTGCTGCGCCATCGGGAGCTGGGCTACGAGTCAGGCTTCGAGGAGCCGGATCTGGATAAGCGTACCGATCCGTCCTTGTTGTTCGACAGGCCGCAATCTATGATCTCGATTGCGATCGCCTATCCTTCCAAGCTGAGCAATGCACCCAAGTCAGAGCCGGGAGCACGGCGTGGGATATTAGCGCGGGCCTCGTGGGGCGAGGATTACCATAAGGTGCTGCGCGACCGGATGGAACGGCTGGAGCGCTGGCTGCGCGAGCGTGTGCCAGAGGTGCGCACCGAGAACATGGTCGATACGGGGGCGCTATCCGACAGGGCCGTCGCGGAGCGTGCCGGCATCGGCTGGAGCGCCAAAAATTGCTGCATTATTACCCCGGAATTCGGTTCCTGGGTCTATCTGGGAGAGATGCTGACGAATCTGCCGCTGCCGCCGGATACTCCGATAACGGATCAGTGCGGTAGTTGTACCAAATGTATCGATGCTTGTCCAACAGGGGCGTTAGTAGGTCCCGGGCAGCTCAACAGCAGCTTGTGCATTTCATTTATTACCCAAACCAAAGGCTTTGTGGAAGAACAGGTCATGCGCAAGATCGGCAATCGTCTCTACGGCTGCGATACCTGTCAGATTGTCTGCCCGGTGAACAAGGGCAAAAATTGGACGCATCAGCCTGAGCTCCAGCCTGATCCAGAGGTCGTCAAGCCGCTGCTTGTCCCGCTCCTCACGATTGGCAATAAGGAGTTCAAGCATCAGTATGGACACACCTCCTCCGCATGGCGGGGCAAAAAGCCGATCCAGCGCAATGCGGTGATCGCCCTCGGCAATTTCCGCGAGGAGAGCGCTGTACCGGATCTGATTAGCGTGCTGCTGCAAGATCCAAGGCCTGTGCTGCGAGGTACAGCGGGCTGGGCGCTCGGACGAATCGGAACCCCAGAGGCGCTAAGGGCGCTTGAGCAGGCCGCGGGCAGGGAGATGGATGAAGAGGCGCTGGCAATGATTCGCCGCGCACTGCAGCAGGATAACAGTGCACCAGAGGATGCTGCGCAGGGGGAGGGGCACGCCTGATTGTCATTATTATGGGCATGCAACTGGAAACTACCTGCCGATGCATGGTATGATAAGGTGCATTCATTATAGACGGAGGTTGATTTCACGCATGTTTTGGAATATTGCAATTCCGATTGTAACGCTCATATTGGGCCTTGTAGGCGGCTTCTTCATCGGTGTCTTCTATCTCCGCAAGCAATTGGAGAAGATGCAGAGCGATCCGGAGATGCTGCAGAAGATGGCCAAGCAGATGGGATATAATATGAACAAGCAGCAGATGCAGCGTGCCCAGCAAATGATGAAAAATCAACAGCGCCGCAAATAGTGTCTGCTCATTAGGAGGTCACGAAGTTGGCTGGTAAGAAAGATTATCTTAATTCCAATGTTGCCGCTAACCGGGACAAGCTGGAATATCATGTGAAAGAGATTTTGAAGCTGGTTGGCGAGGATGTCGAACGCGAAGGGCTGCTGGAAACACCTGCCCGCGTGACCCGAATGTATGAGGAAATCTTCGCGGGCTATGACGTTGATCCGCGCGAGGTGCTCGGTGTAACCTTTGATGAGCAGCATGAGGAGCTTGTCATCGTCAAGGACATTGTCTACTATAGCCAATGCGAGCACCACATGGCGCCGTTCTTCGGCAAGGCTCATATCGGTTATATCCCGAGCGGCAAGATTGCGGGTCTGAGCAAGCTGGCGCGCCTGGTGGATGCGATCACCCGACGGCTGCAGGTGCAAGAGCGCATTACGTCTCAGCTCGCTGATATTATGGAGGAGGTACTCCATCCGCACGGCGTGATGGTCGTCGTGGAGGGGGAGCATCTGTGCATGTGTTCACGCGGTGTGAAGAAGTCAGGCAGCATGACGATTACGTCGGCGGTACGTGGCGAATTCCGCACGAACGCTGCGCTGCGCTCTGAATTCATGTCGCTGCTGAAGCAATAAGACGAGAGAGAGTAGGGCAATCGCCCGCGTAACAAGGCTGCTTCTGCCGGCGCTGTGCTGGCTGTGAAGCAGCCTTGTTGTTCGTTGCCGCTGTCGTAGCTGTATAAGTGCTAAATTCTGTACAGTGTCCTTAGTAGGGCGTCCACCGCAGTTGACTGGCTTGCAGAAACCTCTCGTTAACATACGGCCAGTTGACCACATTCCACCAGTCCTTAATGTAGTCGGCTCGTTTGCTCTGATGCTTGAGAAAGTAGGCATGCTCCCACACATCCAGCGGCAGCAGCGGAATGACATCCCACTGGGACAGATTCTGATGCTTCTCTGCCTGGAGTATTTCCAGACGGTGGCTGCGCGGACTCCAGACAAGGATGGTCCACCCGCCGCCCTCGACCTTCTCTGCAGCTTGGCTGAATTGCTTCTTGAACCCTTCATAGCTGCCAAAATCCCGAATGATCTGCTCACCGATCGCTCCCGTAGCAGCTCCGCCGCCTTGGGGCGACATCGTCTCCCAGAACAGGGTATGCAGATAATGCCCGGCCCCGTTAAATGCAAGCTCCCGCTCCCAATGCTTGACCAGATCAAAATTCCCTGTCTTGCGTGCCTTCTCCAGCTCCTTCTCTGCCTTGTTCAGGTTCGTGACATAATTTTGATGGAGAATATCATGATGGATACGCATCGTCTCTTCATCAATATAAGGCTCCAGCGCATTGTAGGCGTAGGGAAGAGGGGGCAGTGTATGTCCGCCGATCGGAACGGCATCGGCACCAGGCGCAATGTCGGTTCGCCAGTCATCGAGCAGGAGCTTCCCGCTGTCTAATTTCTGGAGGTACCGATAAGATGTATCGCTAATATGCCGGAGAAGGGCTACTGCCACAGGGGAATAACGGTTCGCTGCGCTCTGTTGAAGGATGGCATCCAGATGCAAGGCAAATTGTCGTGTCTGAGCCATCGAGGCGTGAACCAGCTCTTGAATCCGTTCCAGAGACTCGGCTGGCAACGGTTGGGTGTGCTGTGCCTGAGACAACTGGCTGAGCCACTGTGCAGCTCCCTGCTCGGTTGCCGTGAATACATGCTGCCATTCCTGCATCAACTGGTTATATTCCGGCTCTAGGCCATCCGTAGCCTGCCTGATAAGATCGGTATGTCCAGCCTCCTCGGTCTTCCAACGTACAATTTCCTCCAGCCAGCGCAACGGCATCTGCTTTCCATAAATATATAGCACGACTTACGCTCCCTTCTGATCGTATAGCATCTTTACAGATGTATTCGGTATCATCGAAGCCTATGTCGTGCTATTGGAAATTTAATCCTGTATGATCAGCCAGGTTGCTGGGTTGAACGGGCAGCTTCCGATTCGACCTGGCTGAGAAAAACTGCTGCCCGCTGAATATATTCCTTCGGATGCGCCCGATATAACAGCTCATGCTGCCCTTCCTGCACAATCCAGGAGCGAGATAACGGATTGCGCTGCGCGCCGAATATCTGCTCTGCGACAGCTACTGGAGCTTTGGAATCTGCTGTGCCATGAATCATATAGATCGGAATCGAGTAAGCATTCTGCTTGACCTGTGCGGCTGGTATCGCATCGAGACTCGTGTTGGTCCACAGCGGCAGCAGCTTGTTGATCAGCGCCAGGGAGGGGTAGCGTGGCAGGTCAATGATCTGCTGAACATTATAGAACAATGTGTCTGGATCAGGCAGGAAGGTGCTGTCCAGAATCATCGCATCGATCTGGTTAGTCTGCAGTGCTGTCTGTAGCGCTGTCCCGGCCCCCATCGAGAAGCCCCAGACGACAACCTCTTGGGCGCCCGCACTGCGTGCATATTGAATAGCTGCCAGTAGCTGCTGGGATTCCTCCTGCCCTCCTGTAGCAGGGGACTTGTGAGCAGCGGAGGCGTAGCCGTAATCGAACATAAGCACGTTATACTTCAAGCGATGCAGCAGCTCGGCCAGCTCATACATCGGCACCCAGGTTTCCTCCCGGTTCGCACCGTAGCCATGGCTGAAAATAACGGTCTTTGCGGAAGCGTCCGCAGCAGGAATATACCAGCCATCGACAGTCGTCTTGCCGCTGGCACTGCTGAACTGCACATCATGATAAGGTAAATTTTTGGCAAGCATCGGATTGGAGGTGAGCGGAGCCACATATGGATAGGCCAGCATCCAGGCGACATACCCGTGAAAGGCAACCAGCGCAAACAGTATAAATACGACAAAAGACGACACGACGGCTATGGCGATGTGCCTAGTGCGCGCCAGCTCAGAGGCAGGCTCAGGCCGCCTTCCCGGATGAGGCTGCAGCACCGGCTGGGGAACCGGGGAGAAGCCTCCATCCAGCGGCACAGGGGACAGAATCGTGGTGTTCATGCAGATCCCTCCTGGCTGAAGATGAGATGTAGCGCGGAGTGCTACAGGACAAGCAATGGGGCGATGGAACTTGTCTATGAAAACGGTTTATTATTGCTGTTGATTTCATCGTATGACTTTTGTCCCATGGTGTCAATCGATGTAGACGTAATGTTAATCAGTTGTAATCTGCTTGTAAAATAAGGGCGAAATAAGGTCGGAATTGGCGAGCATCGTGCCATTTGAGGAGCTGTGCTGCTGAACGCACATAGGATGACTGAACGTAAATCGCATTGAGGAGAAGAGGGGGCAGGAGACTGGTGAGCCGATGGCATAGGGGGTTGTGGTTCGGGTCGGCGGCGCCTTGCGCAGCTCGCTGGACTGGATGCGATCCGTCTCTATGGATTGGGCGAATAGAGCATGATAGATGCTCTTAACGTAGTGGAAGGCTACGCCAAAGACATAGATCAGAAAACCCCAGAACAGTCCGGCTAGGCACTGAGAAAGTAGAAGTATGAATGAAAAATAGAGGATTTTTTGGGCGAAGTTCCTATTAGTTCTTGACAAGTACTGGATCAGATATGCTATCATTCTATATGAGCTTGTTGAAAAATATTTCATTAAATATCATTTTTTTTAAAAAAAAGAAATAAATGGTCAATATGGAATTTAAATTTTTAGGTATTTTTCAACAAGCAAAAAAATAAAGGGAGATGATAGTTGTGACTGAAAAAGAGATTCAATTAATGAATGCAAGCTGTGGTACAGGGCTACGGTCGCTTTCGGTAGAGGAAATGGAGAACATTTATGGTGCCTCAGACATAAGCCCTCAATGGACACCTGCCATATCCATCATTTCCAATAGTATCATCCGCAGCAGCAAAGTTTGCATTAGTGCGATTGGCAGTGCAATCAGCGGAATTGTATCGAACAACAAAAATTGTCTTGGATAGGAAGTGAAAGCGATGGAGAAGAATAACTCACCAGTTGGACAGAGCTTGAAGCGAATGACACCTGAGGAAATGAATCATATTTACGGCGGCGGTGACGGGAGCATTAAGCCTATGTCAACCCTCCTCTGTAGTGCGGGCATTTCATTTATAGCTTCATATTTGGGGTCAGCTGCACTTAAGTGTGGAAAAGATAACAAGTAAATGATAAGCGAGAGAGCGATAATCATTATTTATCGCTCTTTCAAATATTCCTCTGGAGTTGAGTTAATGAGCAGAATAAAAGAGATCTATAAATCCCTTACAATTGCTGAACGTTATGAGATGCTGGCTGGAACTAATCTCGTTGAGGACCACCATGCAGTACATATTTGGCGTAATGATATGAGTATCATCTCTAATGAAACATTTGAGACCATGCTAAATATTAATAATTATAGAAAAGACATTTTTTCAAATGCAGTACGTTACTATCCCTTGCAAGAACATATCCCGCAATTTGAAGAAATGGCGTTAAGTTCGGAGTGGTATGAATTTTTTGATGCGTCCTTACGATGTCTGAATGATGAAGCAAATGAAGAGGGGTTTCAAGATAATACAATGGAATACATAATACGGAATTTTAGCTTGTATTCCGAAAAAACAATAGTTCAGTATATCAAGGAAATGAATTTATATGCTTATATTCATGATGTAGCTGTAAAAAGTTTGATGCAACAGCTAACTCGACAGTTGATGGAGATTGCTAATAAGTGCTTGGTGCTGGAACTGAATCTGCAAAGAGAGAATGGTGAGCTTGTAGGGGAGAATTCTGAGGAGCGCTTCATTTATTTTGTTCGAACATTCAGAAATGTCGCAAAAATAGAGCAATTCTACAACAAATATGTAGTGTTAGCTCGTTTGCTATCGACATGTTCGCTATATTACATTGAATATATAAAAAAAATGATCCATAGGATCGTACAAGATCAGACAGAACTAAAAAAATATTTTGAAATAGATTCATTCATTGTTCAGAACATTACGACTGGTGAGGGAGATACACACCAGAAGGGCAATACAGTATCATTGCTTACATTTATAAATGGTACCAAGATAATTTACAAACCTAAAAGTATGGAAATTGATATCGCTTATAATAATTTGTTATCCTGGCTCAACACACATAGTCAACTGTTGGATAACGGTCAGGTCAAGACATTAGTCTACCAAGAATATGGCTACCAACAATTCATAGAATACAAGCCCTGTGAGAGTTGGGATCAGGTAGCAAATTACTACAGAAGGTTTGGACAGCTAATGGCAATTGTACAATTGCTAAATGGTACAGATATTCATATGGAAAACTTAATCTCCTATGGTGAATATCCTGTAGTCGTTGACCTGGAAACTTTGATTCAGCAACCAATGCCCATGGAGCATAGATTAGGTAAAACGATGGAAAGTGTGACGAATTCTTTGTTTCACCATGTCACCAGAACGCTGTTTTTACCTACGAATGGGGTAAAGCTAGCAGATCCAATTCAAGTTGATCTGAGTGCTCTGAACGGACGAGAACAGAAAATGCAACAAAAAGTGCTGCAGCCAGTTAATGCAGGCACAGACCAGATGAAATATGACTTCGCAGATTATGAAATTAAGGCATCCAATAATATTCCATTCATGAAGAATGAAGAAGTCACTATTGATTATAAAAACTACAAAGACACTATAATTCAAGGCTATAGGGATGTGTATAACGTATTTTTAGAATACAAAGAAGAATTAGTGCATGATAATGGAGTACTGAAGCCATTTAATGGAGTTCGGGTTCGTTGCCTGTTTAGAGATACCAACACGTATGCGAATATTATTGCCCATATGCAGCACCCTGAGATGTTAACAGATATGTTGGACCGCGAGAAGGCGATAGAAAATATGTGGGCCTACCCTTTCTCCGATAAGCAGTTGATACAATCTGAAGCTCGGGATATGTTGGTCAATGATATTCCTATCTTTTTTAATTCGACAGATACGCCTCATATATTGGATAGCTCTTATAGAGAAATTTCTAATTTCTATCGCACAGACTCCTATCATTATTTACGTGACACGCTATATAGGCTTGATACGCAGGAGTTGGAGAAGCAAGTAACGATCATCAAGCTGCATTTTGGAGATTTTTCTTCTTCTCAGAGATTAGAAAACGAAAAATTGATTCAATACAAAGAAAGTATACAGGAATTACATGAAGAACCAGTGGATTGGCTGGAGGAGGCCAAGGCAATTGCCGATCAAATTATCCATCAAGCTATTAAAGATGAAAAACTAAGCTGGATTATCCCTTATAATCATTCTGGTGAATTGTGGTCTACCATTCCGATTCAACAGGATTTATATAATGGCTCAAGCGGTTTATATTTATTCCTCTTAACTTTATATCGTGAGACAGAAATTAAGCGATATAAGGAATATGCAGATATGTTGTTGGAACAGTATGAAATCAACATGAGCGCAAGTCCAGAATTGGGGTTATCGGGTTATCCTGGAATGTTGTATGCCGCTTCCATTATTAATGAGGATGGTGATCACAAATTCAAGCTTTTGAAAATCATCAACGCACATTATGAAGTTATTGAGAAGCAAAAGCTGAATGATCAATTGGAGACGGATTATGTAAATGGCATTTCAGGATTCATCAATGTACTTATCCGATTGTACTCCAAAAGAAAAGATATCAAATTTCTTGAATTGGCTATGAAATTAGCGAACCATTTGGAAAAGCAATTGGCTGTAAGCGAATGGCGACCTGGAATGGCGCATGGAGCAATGGGCTATGCCTTGACATTGCACAGACTAGGCGAAATCACACAAATTGAACACTATTTACAAAGCTCACAATCACTGCTGGTTTTTGAGAATAAGCATTATAATGAATTGGTCAACAAATTAAGTTGGTGTAATGGAATCATAGGAGATGGGATAGCAAGATTGAACTGGGAAAAAACAAGGGGTTATCCGTGTGAGAAGGATGTCATTATCACCGAAATATATAAGAGACTGCTTAGTTCTTCATTACTGGATAATGATTGTATTTGTCATGGCAACATGGGAATTGCGGAATTTTTATTGGAATATTCGTTACATTACGACGATGAATTCAGCTATCATCTCGCTCAAAGGGTCGGACAGCATGTAGTTAAACTGAAAGGGTTGAATGGGCGTTACAAACTTATGGATGCTTCGCATTTTCCAGATATCACTCTATTCACTGGGATGGCGGGTATTGGATATCAGTTTCTGAGGCTCCATAATCCATCCACTATTCCTTCAATTTTAAATATATAAGAAGGTGAGTAGCATGAAAAACGTTTTTGTTTATATCGGCTCTAGAAATATTGATTCAAGGGTATTCAAATATACGATGAAAATAGTGGAGCAGTTGAAAGTTATTCAGAGTGAAAACGTGAAAATAGAGGTTTTCACGCCGCTTAATTCTTTTTTAATGCCGTCTACCGGATGCAAGAGTTGTTTTCAAAAGGGTATCTGCCCCAATGAAGAGCTGGAGAAGGATGAAGGGGTAATAATAAAACAAACAATGGAAAACGCGGATATTATCATTTTGGCTAGTCCTGTATATTCGCATAATGTCTCCTCTGATATGAAACTGCTGATTGATCGACTTTCGTACTGGGCACATCTGTTCAAACTTGCGGGTAAGCCTGGTGTAGTCATTGCTACGGCAGAAAGTAACGGAGCCAGCTATGTCTCCGGGTATTTAGATAAAGTTCTGACATATATGGGGGTCAAGGTAGAACATAAAGTTGATTTTGTTAACTCGGAGGATGACCTAGCAGAGCATTATATTAAGGAAGCTGTTGAGGCTATTTTAAAGCTGTGTGATAGCAATTATGAGTTTAGGGCAGCCAGTAGCCAAGAGTTGACCTTTCAAACGTTGAAAATGATATTAAAAGAATATCCGAAAGATCATTTTGAGTATAAATATTGGAAAGAAAATAATTTTTTTGAATTCAATTCCTATAATGAGCTGTTGAATCGCTATGTCAAAAATTAAGTATTGGTTTAGTCAGCCCTTACCGGTGCTCCTTTTGATTCAAACCACTTTATTTGTGCTTTATCATGTCTTTGCAGATGATACGTTTATGGTCATACAACAGTGTATCTGGGTTTCGATTGTGGCGGTAACGATTCATGAACTAGGACATTTAATTGTTGGTCGCTTCATGGGAATGGAGCTCCACTTTATGTCGGCCGGATTTGTATTACTAGTACCAGCATCTCAAAAGAATAGTAACCTTCGGATTAGACTAAATCGAGCGTTACCGCTATCTTTTGGCTTGACAAGTATGTACATGAATGACTCTTCGGAAAATGAAAGAAGGATGAGGAATCGGCTTATTCCTTATGTTTTAGGCGGTATCGCTGCCAATGTTTTGGTTGTTTTACTCTGTGTGCTGTTGAAGTACATGGTCGCGGGCAAGGATTTCCTACTAGAATGGCTGAATTATTTGATTACATTCAATGCGATCCTAGGTGTGGCAAGCGCTCTTCCATTTATTAGATTTACAGATGCTTGGGCATGTCTGCAGTTGTACAAAATGAATAAGGAATCTTTATTTTCCTTTCGCGTACGCAATCTGTATTTTCATCCCGACAGAATCATTGAAGATTCGGAGCTAAGAGAATGGAAGCAGAAAGCATGTGAGATGATGTCTACTGAAAGTATATATTATTTGGGACTGTTGGAGGCAACGAATCAAGTTCGTAACAAACATGATTTGCAAGCTATTCATTCACTTCAGATTAGTGCTGATATTCTTGAAGATGGATCTCAACAGATTCCTGCTACCGTTCTCCATTTTTATAGAATTATGCTGGCTTCGGCGTGTCAACGAGAAATGAATGAGAGTGATTTTAAAATTATTTCCAGTATATCGCTAATCTATGGGAAAATCTTTTATTTACTGAGTCGTGGGGTTATGGCGTGTCAGGAAGGTGATAAGCAGCTCGGACTAGCATTATTAGAAGATGCGCTAACGAGTAAGCATGAAATGATGGATTACAATCAGGAGGATTTGATTGAGTATATTGTAGGACGGATTAAAAGTGAGATGAAATCGGTATGAAAAGTAAAAAAATTAATTTTATTCAACAAATGGAATATAGTGAATGTGGCCTTGCTTGCCTTGCCATGCTACTTAATTATTATGGTCATCATGTGGATTTGAATGAGTTAAGAGAGGAGTATCCAACTCCAAGGGGAGGGTATTCTCTCACAAATTTGATGGAGATTGCCGCTGCTAAGCATTTAGATACTGGTGCCTTTTACTGTAACAAGGAAAACCTAAGCGAAGTGGAACTTCCCGCGATTCTCCATTGGGAAGGCAAGCATTTTGTTGTATTGGAGAGAATAGGCAAGGGCTCATATGTAATCTTAGATCCTGCAAATGGACGTAGAAGGGTATCGGCCGAAGAATTATCACGTAAATATACAGGCTACTTAATGAATGGAACACCATCCGTTCTTTTCGAGCTTCGCTCTCGAAGAAAAAATCATGTCTTAAAACATTATTTGAAGAAACATTATAAATCCTTGTGTATGGTACTGTTTTTAACCCTAGTCGTGCAAGCAATTATGGTGAGTATTCCATTATTTACGAAATGGTTGGTCGATCATGTGTTACTGATCACAGACATAGATGGAATGGGCGCTTCAGGGTTAATGATTGCAGGCATGTTGACGGCTTTTTTTATTGTTACAGGAGCCAGAGGAGTATTAATTTCACTTATTCAGACTCGATTAGATCATGACATTATGCATGATTTTATGGAAACACTATTGAGTTTGCCTTACTCGTTCTTTGATAATCGGAGCAGTGGCGATATATTATTTCGGGCAAACTCCAATGTGTATATAAGAGAAATATTATCCTCTAATTTAATTGCTTTATTTGTCGATTTGATACTCATTGTCGTGTATACAATCATTATGATCAATTATTCGATTCCTTTAAGTATTGTTTTGCTTGTATCCAGTCTTCTGTTGGGTATGATGATGTACTTAAATGCCAAAATAATTAGAAAATTGGTTGATGATGCTATTCGTGACAGGGTGAAGGTGCAATCCTTATCAGCAGAGATGATCTATAATATTCTGGATGTCAAGGTACTAGGAATCGAGCAGCGGTTATTAAGTAAATGGAAGCAAAAATATGAAAAGCAATTGAAGAGTACTCAGAAAATGAATATTTGGGAATCAGTTATTCAGACTACAACGTCTGCTGTACAAGTGATCCTCCCGATTTTTATTCTATGGTTAGGTGGAATTATAGTAATAAGAGGAGAACTGTCTATTGGTACGCTGGTGGCATTTAGCTCTATTGCAGGCTCTTATATTGCACCGGTTGTATCTATTAGCAATAACTATACCCAGTTGGTATCCTTGAGAGTTTACTTCAATCGGATAATTGATGTATTACGAACAAAAGCAGAACAACCAGTAAGGGAGAAGCTAATTCAACCCAAGAAGCTTGTTGGGAAAATTGAATTTCGCAATGTATCCTTTCGCTATAACCGATTCAACAGTGAAGTTCTTCGCAATGTATCGTTCACTATCTATCCTAAGGAAAGTGTGGCGATGGTGGGATATTCTGGTTCGGGAAAGAGCACGGTTGTAAAATTGCTGCTTGGCTTGAACAAGCCTACTCAAGGGGAAATCCTCATCGATGACATTTCGATAGAACAATATGATTTAAGCAGCTTAAGGTCATTAATAGGAGCCGTTCTTCAGGAAGCACAGCTATTTAACGGGACAATTGCTGAAAACATAAAAATGAATGCTAACGTATCAGAAGAAGAAATGATATCCGCGGCACATAAAGCGCATATTTATAATGATATTATGAGCACACCACTTGGCTTTGAAACCATTGTTACTGAGTCTGGCGGCAACTTTTCTGGTGGTCAGCGGCAACGTATATTGCTTGCAAGAGCTGTAGTTTCTTCACCTGATATATTGCTGTTGGATGAAGCTACAAGCAGTTTGGATAATATTACAGAAAAGTCAATTAAAGATAGTATTTATCGACAAGAAAGCACAAAATTAATATTAGCCCATCGACTGCACACCATTAAGGATGTGGACAAAATTCTGTTTCTCCATAATGGAGAAATAGTAGAAAGCGGAAGCCATGAAGAATTAATGAACCTTAATGGGTATTATTATGAGTTATATTATAAAAAAGATATTGTTGCACAACCACATTGAAGATGACTTTATAATAATTACTATTTTTTAGATATTTCCACAATAAATACCGAATTCTTAAAGCCGATGAAGACGAGTTCGGAGCGGCGTGAACGGATACCCGAATCGCGGAATACTATCATACCAGTAAAAGCACGGTGCGAAATTTGCGAAAACGACTGGTCGAAAAGGGCTTCCGTATTGGAGCGTGAAAAAAACCAATCAAGTGGACCGAGGTAAAGGATATCCCTGGCTTGCAGCGAGTCGATGACGTAGGGGGCTGTGATTCAACCACCGCCGCCATATAGCAAAGCACCGCGTGCTGGAAGCTGCACGCGGTGTTGAAGTATAGGCCTGTATGCCGCGGAAGACAAGTGTCCGGGTCTGGCTGCATGTCGTGCCACGGATCACACTATGCTAGCCGTCCTCTATACTATTTCTTGTCGGGGGGATTCATCTTGTAGCCTTCAAGCTTGCTCAGGCTGCGGGTCGGCGGCGCCTTGCGCAGCTCGCTGGACTGGATACGATCCGTCTCTATGGATTGGGCGAATAGAGCATGATAGATGCTCTCAACGTAGTGGAAGGCTACACCAAAGGCATAGATCAGAAAACCCCAGAACAGCCCGGCTAGCACCGTGAACAAGAAGGGGAGCTCCTCCACGACAATACCTAGCACCAGTCCGGCTATGGCACTGAGAACGCCGAGAAATTTAATCAAGATAGACAACGTGAACCCTCCTGATAAAAAGATAAATTAATTGTAGCAGATTTTGATTATCTTGGTAACAAAGGATGCATATATGGACACTCTCAAAAAGACATACTGGATGATCTGTTGTAAAATAGTAGTTATTGTATGCTGTAAGGTGAAATCTACACTGCGCTTGAACATCTCGATGTTAAATGTTTACGATGGATAAGAAGGTGAAAGTGTGAAGAGAAGCCAAATGAAAGCCTGGCTTAGTCAGCCTCTGCCGCTGATTCTCCTCGTTCAATTGTCTTTATTGCTCCTGTATTGGATAGTGAACGATACCATTTTTATTGTCATTCAGATCTGTATCTGGGTGGCGCTGGCCACCGTAACGATCCATGAGCTGGGGCATGTTATAGCCGGCCGCTTCATGGGCATGAAGCTGCACTTTATGTCGGCTGGCTTTCTCTTGTTGACCCCGCTATCCGATCAGACGAATACGCTTCGGCTTCGAGTGAATCAAGCATGGTCGCTTTCCTTCGGTCTGACGAGCATGTATATGGATGATTCCCGGGATACAGATACAACATTGCGAAATCGATTGATTCCCTATCTGTTAGGTGGCATCATCGCGAATGCAGCGGCGGCTCTGCTCTGTGCGGTGTTGAAATACGGGGTAGGGAGCAGCAGTGATTGGCTGAGTTATATGGTCATATTCAACACGATCCTTGTGGTGGCAACGGGACTTCCGTTCATTCAATCTACAGATGCTTGGCAATGTCTGAAGCTGTATAAGATGGATGCAGAGACCTTGCTCTTATTTCGCATACGCAACCTGTATTATCATGGCGCAGCAGCCGCTGATGAATCGAAGCTTGCGGAATGGAAGCAACAGGCTTACACGTTGAAGTCTGCTGATAGCATCTATTATGTTGGGTTATTGGAGGCTGCCTATTATTGTCGCAACAAGCAGGATGGGCAGGCTATTCATTCGCTTCAAGTCAGCGCTGATGCGCTAGGCAGCGGGGAGCAGCAGCAGATCGCTGCAACGGTGCTCCATATCTATAGAGGCTTGCTGACTTATGCTTGCTATGGAAAGCTAAGTGAGAGTGACAGGCAACTGATGCTTAGTGTTACGCCATATTATGGGGAATCCTTTCTTGCATTGAGCCGCGGGGTGCTCGCCGATCTGGGGGGTGATCGCGAGCTCGGCCTTGCGCTGTTACAGGCTGCAGTTGAGACCCGGTATGAGCTGTTGGATCACAACCAGGCTGCCATGATCGAGTATATTGCTAGTCGGATTGTAGAGCTGCGCCAATCATAACGTCGAGCTATCAGTCCCCCAAAAGGGAATGAATACCTTGATAGTGGATTACCCACACATTACCCACATAAAATCACTTCAAACCCTCTCAGGTGTAGTGTACTAGAGGGAGTTCACAAGAGGGCAAGAGAGGCAACCTTCTCCCGTGATCAATCAGCGCTGCGGCTGATTTCACGGAAAAACCTTTCGCGGGATGACTACCCCTGACCTACCCGTTATGTTATACTAGGTGTAATTAAGTTTCATTGTGTGAAACAGGGGAGGCTCTTAATTATGGAAGAGCACAAGACTACCGTGCGCTCCGTAGAGCGGGCGCTTGATATATTGCTATGCTTCACTGCGGGGACGGATCTGGCCATGAGCGAGATTGCTGAGCGAGTCGGCCTGCATAAGAGCACCGTGCACCGGATGCTGGCTACGCTTGAGGAGAAGGGGTTCATCGCACGGGACAGCGCTTCGGATCGTTATCGACTCGGGATGCGCATATGGGAGCTGTCCACGCATCTGTCGAACTATGATGATCCGGCGATTCTGCTGCTGCCAGAGATGGAGCGGCTGCGTGATCAGTTGGATGAGACGGTCAGCCTGTATGTGCGGGATGGCGAGGATCGGCTGCGCATTCAGGCGGTGCAGAGCGGTCAGGCGATCCGCCGGGTTGCACCTGTAGGCGCGCGAATGCCGCTATATGTCGGCGCATCCAGCAAGGTGCTGCTCGCCTTTGCGGCTGAGGCAGAGAGGGAGGCGGTCATGGCAGCCAAGTCGTGGCCGGCTTCGGTGAGCCGCAAGCAATTCATGGAGCAATTAGAGGAAATTCGTCGTCTCGGCTATGCTACGAGTGTGGAGGAGCGGGAGAGTGGAGCGGCCGCAGTCGCCGCGCCGATCTTCCATCGCTCCGGGCGGCTTGCTGCAGCGCTGTCTGTGTCGGGCCCCGCGTCGCGTCTGACGCTGGAGAAGATGAGCGAATATATCCCCGTCATGATGAATTCAGCGCGGCTGATGGGGACGATGGTCAAATAAGTCCTTAAGAATAAGGTTCATCCCGATTGTGCAAGACCCCTTCGTTGCCGACAGTTACAGATAACTGGGTAACGAAGGGGTCTTTTCGCGAGTGAAGCGGGGATGAAGGTCTTTTTGACATCGATCGAGGGGCAAGGCAGCCTGACAACAGGGCAGTGAGATGCCTGAGGCGTCAGGCTGCCTGTGCTGCGCTTAGGCTAACGCTGTGAGTCGCTATCCTCTAGCGGAACGAGGTCATAAATTTTACCTGATTCCAGGGAGTCGATGAATCTCAGCAGCCATTTGTAATAGCTCAGTGCATCATGAATCTTGCTCTCATCCTGCTCCAGCACGGCCAGAAGCTGCTCGTCTTCGGCGTAGTCCGCACGCATGTCGTGAATTTCCTTCAACGACTTGCGCAGAGCATTCGAGTTGGCCTCCACAGCCTTGCGCCAACGGATGGAGAAGTAATCGGTGAAGTTCTGGTGCCAATCCGGCACAACCTCGTACAGATCCTTGCGACTGCCCTTTCCCCAGACCTTGTTAATCATCTTCAGATCCAGCAGCGTCCGCATACCGGTGCTCATGGATGTCTTGCTCATGCCCATCGTCTCGCTCATCTCATCCAGCGTCACAGGCGCACCGTTAAAATACATATTGCCATACAGATGCCCAATCGATAAGGTGATTCCGTATAAGTCCATGTTCTTCCCGATGGATTCGATGACCCGTTGGCGGGCTGTTCCTATTCTGCGTTGTTGCTCGTCTGTCAATGCTTCCATGTATTTCATGGTACCCTCCAGAGTACAATATTCATTCCTTTCCTTCCACAGGGCTTCACTATCATTCCACTTAAAAAGCGCATGTTCTCATTGGCTCCATCATGCAGCAGCTTTTACGGTTTCATTCATCGGATCGTCTGTTTCAGGCCGCCTATTGCGGTGTATAACATGTATTGAAGCATAGCGGGTATGAAATGTAAAGAAGGTCTTGCTATCGGAAATGGGAGAAATGCAGAGTATACAGTACGATAAGTTTATAAAGTTAAAACTGTACAAAGTATATGAAGGTATTTGCCTTTTGACGAAATTAGCCATTTCCCACTAAACTGTTACCAGTCGGGCAACAGTAGACAAACACATTTGTTAAAGGGGGGATAACATGCCAATCATCGAAGTTAAGCAACTGACGAAAATTTTTGGAAATGATCCGAAGCGTGCGCTTCCGTTGCTGAAGGAAGGGTGGAGCAAGGAGAAGATTCATAAAGAAACGAAGCTGACTGTCGGGGTGAACCGCGCCAGCTTCAGCATCGAGGCCGGGCAGATCTTTGTCATTATGGGCTTGTCGGGAAGCGGCAAATCGACGCTGGTCCGTCTGCTGAATCGGCTGATCGAGCCGACAGGCGGCGAGGTGCTCTTCAACGGCACGGATGTACTCAAGATGAATTCAGAGCAGTTGCGACAGTTCAGACGCAAAAACATGGGCATGGTATTCCAGAAGTTCGCCCTGTTCCCACATCGGACGGTTCTGCAAAATGCAGAATACGGGCTGGAGGTACAGGGTGTAGAGAAATCCAAACGACGGGATATGGCGATGCAGTCACTGGAGCTTGTCGGTCTGAAGGGCTGGGAGAACAGCTACCCGGATCAATTAAGCGGCGGTATGCAGCAACGGGTTGGCTTGGCCAGAGGACTGGCTAATGACCCGGATGTACTGCTTATGGATGAGGCATTCAGCGCCCTGGATCCGCTCATTCGCAAGGATATGCAAGATGAGCTGCTGGAGCTGCAATCCAAGATGAAGAAGACGATCGTCTTCATCACGCATGACCTGGATGAGGCGTTGCGTATCGGAGATCAGATCGCCTTGATGAAGGACGGCAGCATCGTCCAGATCGGTACGCCGGAGGAGATACTGATGCAGCCGGCCAATAAGTATGTGGAACGTTTTGTGGAGGATGTCGATCTGTCCAAGGTATTGACTGCATCCCATGTGATGCGCAAACCGGAGACAATCACGGCAGAGAGAGGGCCGAGGGTTGCTCTACAGCTGATGCGCGAGCGAGGCGTATCCAGTCTGTATGTTGTCGATAAAGGCATGAAGCTGATCGGCGTCATTACAGCGGAGGACGCATCCGGTGCGATTAAGGAAGGACTTCAGCTTGAGAGCATCATTCAGCGCGAGCTGCCCTCCGTGGCTCCCGATACATTGCTTAACGATCTGTTTGAGCTCATGGGGGGCATCAGGCTGCCGGTTGCTGTCGTGGACAGCGCGGGCAGATTGAAGGGGATTGTAATTAAAGGGGCGGTATTGGCTGCACTCGCAGGCAATGCTGATCTGGGGGCAGGTGAAGGCGCATGAATCTGCCCAAAATTCCGCTCGGTAGCTGGATTGAAGCCGCCGAGGACTGGCTTGGAGCCAATCTGAACCCTGTATTCGGTTCAATCAAATATGTCATCAACGAAATCGTAGGCGCGCTGGAGTTCGTGCTGCGGGGCACGCCATCTCTGGTGCTGATCCTCCTCCTGGCGGCTCTGACCTGGTATATGGCACGCTGGAGGATGGGACTATTCGCCCTCGTTGGGCTGCTGCTCATCGACAATCTGGGCTATTGGGATCATACGATGCAGACACTTGCGCTCGTACTGACCTCGGCGCTGATCTCCGTGGTGCTGGGCGTTCCGCTCGGCATCCTGTGTGCCCGCAAGAGAGCGGTGCAAAATATCGTGACACCGATCCTCGACTTCATGCAGACGATGCCGGCCTTCGTCTACCTGCTGCCGGCCATTACGTTCTTCTCGCTCGGGACAGCGCCAGGCGTCATCGCCTCGATCATCTTCGCGATACCGCCGACGATCCGGCTGACCAATCTGGGCATTCGACAGGTTCCAGCCGAGCTGGTGGAGGCAGCGGATGCCTTCGGCTCGACACCGATGCAGAAGCTGTTCAAGCTGCAACTGCCGATTGCGATGCCGACCATTATGGCGGGCGTGAACCAGACCATTATGCTGTCGCTCTCTATGGTGGTGATCGCCTCGATGATCGGAGCGCAGGGCGTGGGCGCAGATGTGCTGCGAGCTGTGCAGCAGACGAAGACAGGCATTGGCTTTGAGGCGGGTCTGGCGATCGTCATTATTGCCATCTTGCTTGACCGCATCTCGCAAAATATAGTGAAACGCAAAAAATCCTGAAACCAAACAAGGGGGAAATACATTGAAAAAATTCAGTTTGCTGTTGGCGGCCGTGATGCTCGTCTCGGTATTGGCAGGGTGTTCATCCTCAGGAGAGACGACAAAGGGAGATAGTAAAAAAGAGATCAAGCTGGCTTACGTGGCATGGGATTCGGAGATTGCCAGCACCTATGTCGTCAAGGAAGTGCTGGAGACGAAGCTTGGCTATAAGGTAGAGATGCTGCAGGTGGACGCAGGCCCGATGTTTGCGGGTATTGCCGATGGCAGCGCGGATGCGATGGTAGCTGGCTGGCTGCCTTCGACGCATCAATCCTATATCGAGAAGTATGGCGACAAGCTGGTGGATCTGGGACCGAACCTGGATGGCACCAAGATTGGTCTGGTCGTGCCGACTTATATGGATATCAACAGCATTGAAGATTTGACGAACGCGGAGACAGGTGCAGCGCTCGATTATAAGCTGATCGGCATCGAGCCGGGAGCCGGCCTGATGATGGCGACAGAGAAGGCGCTGGATGAGTACAGCCTGCGCGACCAATGGACGCTTGTGGAGAGCTCTTCGGCAGCGATGGCGCAGGAGCTTGACAAGGCGTATAAAAACCAGCAGCCGATTGTTGTTACAGGCTGGACGCCACACTGGATGTTCGCCAAGATGGAGCTGAAGTACCTGGAAGATCCGAAAAATGTCTACGGCGGCGATGAGCAGATTCATACGCTCGTTCGTAAGGGGCTGGATGCGGACAAAGCGGATGCTTACGCGCTGCTGGATGCGTTCAACTGGACACCGGATGATATGGCGGCTGTAATGGTCGAGGTCATCGAGGGCAAGTCGCCTGAGGAGGCCGCCAAGGCTTGGGTGGAAGCGAACGCGGATAAAGTAAACGCCTGGCTGCCAGCACAGTAATATCTGCCTATGACCTCGCAGAGAGCAAGCTGGATGACATGGTTATCCTAGATATGTAATAGTTAACCTACAGGGGTGCCTTGGCTCAAGCTGAGGCGCCCCTGTTCGTCATAGCAACAGACATGGAACACCCCGGCTTGCATACAGTGCTGAGGCTTGGACATTAGCTAGATTGGCATCTTGCTCGACTCAGGCAGCAGCGTGCAGCGAATTTCTGACTCGCCTGTAACAAATGTCATTGACTTTGCTCTGTTTACAATATTATAATTATTTTAAATAAATAATTATTTCTATCTTGAGAATCAATTTCAACGTAGAAGAGAGCTGCCACTTTGCTGGCAGCTTTCGTGCTATATGGGGGATGATTTCGATTCTCAACCTAGAGCAGGGAGGAATGGACAATGAAGAAGATGCACACGGTGCCTTATGATTTTCACCATTTGGAGCATGTGAAGGAACAGACCGCCTCGAAAAAAACGCTATGGATTACGCTGTTGCTGACCTTGTTCTTCGCAATTGTGGAGGTGGTGGGCGGTCTTCTATCCCGTTCGCTGGCGCTGTTGTCGGACTCGATGCATATGTTCTCCGATGTTGTGGCGCTGGGATTAAGCATGACCGCGATCTACCTGGCATCCCGACAGCCCAACCGCAGGTTTACATTTGGCTTTCTGCGTTTTGAAGTGATCGCCTCTCTGCTGAATGGTCTGGCGCTGGCGGTGATCGCGCTCGGCATATTCTATGAGGGCATCCGGCGGATGTTCAATCCGCAGGAGGTGGAGCTAGGCTTCATGCTCGTCATCGCAATTATTGGCCTGCTGGTCAATGTGACCCTGACGATCGTGCTGAGCCGCAGTATGAAGGAAGAGGATAATCTGAATGTACGCAGCGCGCTCTGGCACTTTATCGGTGATCTGCTCAGTTCCATTGGTGTGATCGTATCGGCAGTGCTGATCTATTTCACCGGCTTCACCGTGCTTGATCCGCTCATTAGCATCGTGATTGGCTTCATTATCTTTGCAGGCGGGGCCAGAATCATTCGGGAATCGTATCTGATTATTATGGAGTCGGTGCCGGAGCAGTTCAATCTCGACGAGCTGCGCCAAGCGATTCGCGGCGTAGAGGGGGTCGAGGATGTGCATGAGCTGCATCTGTGGACGATCGCCACGGGACATTACTCGCTGACGGCGCATGTTCTGGTGCGCGAGGATATTCAGCCCTACTGCGCGGTGCTGGCAATCAATGAGCTGCTGAAGGAAGCATACGGCATCGCCCATAGCACAATCCAGACAGAGACCCTGCTGCTTCATTCACACGGCGAGTACGGGGACAGATTGAGACAGCAGCTTGACGAGCGTCAGAGAGTGCAGCCGGTGTAGATAATTACTAGCTTGCGGGAGGCTTGCGGCGGCGCATCCAATGGTGGTGCCGCCGTGTATAATTCACTTTACACATCAGGAGGGATATAATACAATTTTACTTAAATTAACAAATATAGGTGGTGAAATCAAGGGTGGATATAGATGTTGAGCAGCTACTGTTCTATAGCAATGCACTTGGTATTTTTGCAGTGCTGATTTGTCTGCTCGTCATGATCCTGGTGACGCGGCCTATGGACAAGGATGAACGGGCTTATGTGATCTCATACCGTGTGAGCAGTTGCATGTTCTATGCATTGGCGGCTCAGATTCTATTAGCAGGCGGAGCGGGATGGGGCAGGCAATTGAGCGGCATGGAGTATCAGAGGCTTGTGATGACGATGTTCGCTTTGAGTGTCGTGGTAGGTACTGTCTATTTATTCATGATTAAGAAGCGTTATTAAGATGCGGTGCTTCGCTGCATGTGAGCGGTCGGTTGAATCTCTCCTAGAATCGGCTAGCTGCTAAGGAGCATCTGGCCTGGATGCAAGGAAGGCACTTGTAATGCGAGGCAAGATAGTGTATTCTATATCTGAAAATGATTCTCATTATCGAGATGATAAATAAGAATGGCGGCTCCCTCTGCGCTCACGGCCTCAATTGGCTGCATAGACAAATGTAAAAAAACCGGACTCGGCGTGCAGGCCGAATCCGGGGTTTGAATTACATAGCTGCGATCATCTGGCGCAGCACAGTTTGCAGAATGCCGCCATTGCGGTAGTAATCGACGTCAACCATCGAGTCCAGACGAGCAATGACTTTGAAGTCGAAGGTCGAGCCGTCCTCGCGGGTTGCCGTTACGGTCACTTCCTGGCCTGGCTGCACATCATTGGACAGACCTTGGATGTCGAACGTTTCGCGGCCAGTGATGCCCAGCGAAGACCAGCTTTGGCCCGCTTGGAACTGGAGCGGCAGGACGCCCATGCCAACCAGGTTGGAGCGGTGAATCCGCTCGAAGCTCTCAGCGATGACCGCCTTGACGCCCAGCAGGAAGGTGCCCTTCGCTGCCCAGTCACGGGAGCTGCCTGTTCCGTACTCTTTACCTGCGATAACGACGAGGTTTTTATCCTCTGCCTGATACTTCATGGAAGCATCATAGATGGACATCACTTCATCGGTCGGCAGATAGGTGGTTACGCCACCCTCGGTGCCAGGAGCTACCTGGTTGCGGATGCGGATGTTCGCGAATGTACCGCGCATCATCACATCATGGTTACCGCGGCGGGAGCCGTAGGAGTTGAAGTCCTCACGCGCTACGCCATGCGAGATCAGGAATTGTCCGGCTGGGCTGTCTACCTTGATGTTGCCCGCAGGAGAGATATGGTCGGTCGTTACGGAATCGCCCAGCAGAGCCAGTACGCTCGCACGCTCGATGTTGTTGATGTCGCCCGCTTCTGCGCCCAGATCGGTGAAGAACGGCGGGTTGGCGATGTAGGTCGAGTTCTCATCCCACTCATACAGCTCGCCTTGCGGTACTGGAATGTTGTTCCAACGCTCGTTCTGCGTAAATACATTCGCGTATTTCTCGCGGAACAGCTCAGGGCTCATCGCTACGGAGATCGCATCCGCAATTTCCTTGGAGGTTGGCCAGATGTCCTTCAGGTAGACAGGCTCATTGTCCTTGCCGTAGCCGATCGGGTCCTTGGACAGGTCGATGTTGACATTGCCAGCCAGCGCATAAGCTACAACAAGCGGCGGCGAGGCCAGATAGTTCGCTTTCACTTGCGCATGAACGCGGCCCTCGAAGTTCCGGTTGCCGGACAGTACGGCAGCTACCGTCATATCGTTGTCAGCGATCGCTTCGCTTACTTCATCCGGCAGCGGACCGGAGTTGCCGATACAGGTTGCGCAGCCATAGCCTGCAACGTGGAAGCCCAGCGCTTCGAGCGACTCAAGCAAGCCGGCTTTCTTCAGGTATTCGGTAACGACCAGCGAGCCTGGAGTCAGGGAGCTCTTCACATAAGCAGGCTTCACGAGACCACGCTCTACCGCCTTCTTCGCCACGAGACCTGCGCCCAGCATAACGCTCGGGTTCGATGTATTGGTACATGATGTGATGGCTGCAATAACGACAGCGCCTGTGCTCATCTTGCTCACTTGGCCGTCCTTGTGATTCACTTCCACCACTTCGCTGATTTTCTCTTCGGACAAGCCGTAGCCGCCTTTGTCGATCGGTGTGCGCAGGATGCTGTTGAACGCATCCTTCATCGCGGTCAGCTCGACACGGTCTTGTGGACGCTTCGGACCAGCCAGGGATGGAACGATCGTGGACAGATCCAGCTCAACCACGTCGGAGAAGACAGGGTCTGGCGTCTCATCGGTGCGGAACATGTCTTGCGCCTTGTAATACGCCTCCACCAGCGCGATCTGCTCTTCCTCGCGTCCAGTGCTGCGCAGGAAGTCCAGTGTCTCGCCGTCGACCGGGAAGAAACCGACAGTAGCGCCGTATTCCGGAGCCATGTTCGCCACGGTTGCGCGGTCAGCCAGGCTGATGTTGGACAGGCCAGGGCCGAAGAATTCCACGAATTTGCCTACGACACCTTTTTTACGCAAAATCTGTGTAACCGTCAGCGCCAAGTCTGTTGCGGTTGCGCCCTCTGCCAGGCTTCCGGTCAGCTTGAAGCCAATAACCTCAGGGGTTACGAAGTAGAGCGGCTGCCCCAGCATGCCTGCTTCCGCCTCAATCCCGCCAACACCCCAGCCTACAACGCCCAGACCATTGATCATCGTCGTATGCGAGTCCGTACCAACCAGGGAATCCGGGTAGACTACCGTCTCGCCGTCCACGGTTTTGGTAGCCGCTACAGACGCCAGATACTCCAGGTTGACCTGGTGAACGATACCCGTTGCCGGAGGTACAGCACGGAAATTATCGAACGCTGTTTGCGCCCAGCGCAGGAAGCGGTAACGCTCTTCATTGCGTTTGAATTCGATCGTTTCATTAAACTCCAGCGCATCCGGCGTGCCGAACGCGTCAACCATTACCGAGTGGTCAATAACAAGGTCAACCGGTACGAGCGGGTTGATCTGTTTAGGATCTCCGCCAGCTTTCTTCACGGTATCGCGCATAGCAGCCAGATCGACAACGACAGGTACGCCAGTGAAGTCCTGCAGCACGATACGTGCCGGGATGAAAGGAATTTCCTTGTCTTCACGGCCGTTCGCCCAATTGGTCAGTTGCTTGACATGCTCAGCCGTAATCGCCCGTCCGTCGAATTGGCGGACAGCAGCTTCCAGCAATACCTTGATGGAGAAAGGAAGCTTGGAAATATCGCCCAGACCTTGCTCCTCCAAGCCGCCCAGCCGGTAGTAGGCATACGATTTGCCGCCCACATCAAGCGTCGTGCGGACGGAGTACTGATTTTGTTTCGACATCGTAGAGTTCCTCCTTAAGCGCAGTTCATCTGTTTCATTCTGTGAAACAAGATTTCATGTTTGATGCTACCTATAGTATATCGTTAATTTGGGGCTTGCGTAAAGAGGGTTTTCATCATGAGACCATCATTTATCTCATATAATGAACCAGTATATGCCAATTCACATTGAGAATCGGGTTTCTCCAGTCAAGCCAATGTCAAGGAGGTATCGCGGTGGCGCAATCCAAGGGAACAAAGCGCGCTCCCCAGCGCTTGAGCGGCTGGAGGGCGGTGATTGATGAGTACATCCGCCAGGTGAACCAGGCTGAAATTGAGCATGATGGCACGCCACTTGCACAAGCGCTGACAGATGCTGGTCATCTGGAGCGAGCCTGCCGCAGGCTCGTTCGCACCGGGCAGCGAGAGAAGCAGCGGCTGGCAGCATCGGTGAAGCATGAGACGAAGGGGCGGCTGCTCCGCGCCAGCGAAGCGGGCAATGAGGCGGCAGTTCTGCTGTGCTGCGAGCATGAGCGGACGCTGAATCAGCAGGGCAGCGTCTACGTGGAGCAGCGCCGCGATTATGAGCGCGTATGGGTGCAGAACCAGGGTGGCCGCTGGCAGATCGTTCGGATCGAGCCAGTCATCGCTGAGCGGCGGCCCAAGTACGGCAGCACCCTTCACTCGCCGCTGCAAGATGACAGGCTGTATGAGCAGGCGCTTGAGGAGCGCGGGCCAGGTGTGCCTTATTTAAATGTGGACATTTTTCGGAATTTTACTCCTCGTCCCAAGCAAGCTATCTATCACCGGGATATGGCCGTAGCTTACGCCGACAAGTGGTGGAAGGAAGCGAATCCCGAATATGAGGAATTTGAAGTCAATTGTACCAATTACATTTCCCAGTGTCTCTTTGCAGGGCGCGCCCCGATGGACTATACTGGTAGAAGGGAAACGGGCTGGTGGTATAAGGGCCGCGACAACGGCAAGGAGTGGTGGAGCTATAGCTGGGCGGTATCCAATGCGCTGTACAGCTTCTTGTCAGGCAAGCGCGCAAGCGGCCTGCGGGCAGAGACCGTAGCCGCGCCAGAGCAGCTACGCCTGGGGGATGTGATTGTCTACGATTGGAATGGTGACGGCAGGTTCCAGCATAGCACGATTGTAACCGCTTTTGATGTGGACGGGATGCCGCTCGTCAATGCGAATACGGTTGCCAGCCGCCATCGTTATTGGGACTATCGCGACTCTTATGCGTGGACGGAGCAGACACAGTACCGTTTTTTTCATATCGCTGATCAATTGTAATTGGAGACACATGGCCTGCTGACGCAGATTCAGCATTCCCCGCGAGGATAACACAGGAAATGTGCCAGAAGGTGGGAGTTGTCGTTCTGCGGGTATGGGTTTGCTTCAAGCAAGGGAAATTATAGGGTAGCGGAGGAAAACCAATGGGGAAGAAAGTGCGAGTTGGCTTAATTTATGGGGGCAGATCGGGGGAGCATGAAGTATCGCTGCAGACGGCGTTATCCGTGCTGCAGGCATTCGACTTCAATCGCTATGATATTCAGCCCTTTTATATAACGAAGCAAGGGGAGTGGCTGACGGACGGATTTCTGTCATCGATGCCAGCGTCGGTGGAGGAATTGAAGTTCAGCCACTTGGGGACAGCCGGCTCGCAAGCAGCGATTGCATCGCTGTTCGAGGGATTGGGAAGCGATAGCCAGTCACGGAAGCTTGATGTTGTGTTTCCACTGCTGCATGGCACCTTCGGGGAGGATGGAACCATCCAGGGCTTGCTGGAGATGGCGAACATGCCGTATGTCGGTGCGGGTGTCATGACGTCTGCAGTGGGCATGGACAAGATTATGATGAAGAAAATCTTCGCGCAGGAGGGATTGCCCCAGTGCGTCTATCGTTACTTCAACCGTACCCAATGGGAGAAGGACCCGGCGTTCTTCATTATGGAGATTGAGGTTTCGCTCGGCTATCCATGCTTTGTGAAGCCGGCGAACCTCGGTTCCAGCGTCGGCATCTCCAAGGCTCGCAATCGCGATGAGCTGCAGGCGGCTGTTGCTTATGCGCTGCGCTATGACCGCAAGGTCGTCGTCGAGGAGTTTGTCCATGCGCGCGAGATCGAAGTGAGCGTGCTGGGCAATGAGGAGCCGCGTGTCTCTGTGGTGGGCGAGATTATCAGCTCCGGTGAATTCTACGATTATCAGGCCAAGTATGTCGACGGCAAGTCGGTTATGCAGATTCCGGCGGAGCTGCCGGAGGAGACGGCTGAGGCGTTACGCAGCATGGCCCTGCGCGCTTACCTGGCGATCGATGGCACGGGCCTGTCGCGCATGGACTTCTTCATGCGCAAGGAGGATGGCAAGCTGTTCATCAACGAGGTGAACACGATGCCGGGCTTCACGCCGTTCAGTATGTACCCGCTCATGTGGAAGGAGAGCGGCATCTCGTATCGTGAGCTGCTCGATACGTTGATCACGCTGGCGCTGGATCGTCATGAGGCCAAGCAGAAACTGGAATACAGCAATTAAATTTGATGGTGGGGTGCGATGCATGGGCTTTGAGGCAGAATATAACTCAGTATGCAAATTCAAATCTGAGCAGGAGTTGTACGAGCTGCTCGAATATGGCCGGGGCAAGATGGTGAAGAGCGGCTTTCGAATCTACCCGACAGGGCAGAAGGTGATTGCTTACACGCCAGACAACAAGGCGATTGGCATCGTGAAGATATTGGTGTCGATTGCAGAGATTAATTTCCAGGGAGAGGAAATTACCCAGGTTGAAATGGAACTCGTGCGCAAGCTGACAGAGGAGGAGTCGCGTATTCAGACGGCTCTGGCGCATGAGATGTACTTCGGCGAGCGCGAATGATTGTCCGCTTCGGCTTCGTGGCGATGAGCATGATGCTGGACAATGCATCCGTCTCGCGCACGATGACCTACCGCAATTTCTCCAGGCTGGCTGATCGGGGAGCAGCCGTGCGCAAGCTGGAGCGAATTGCGGAGGAGAATCTGCAGCATACGCTGCGGCTTCTGCGGCATTGCGCCGCACATGATATTCGAATCTATCGCTTTTCCTCCAAGCTCATTCCGCTCGCTACACACGGCGAGCTGGCAGATTGGAACCCGTTCCCTGCGTTGCAGGAGGCATTTGCTGCGGTCGGAGATTATGCGCGCCGACAGGAGATGCGTGTATCGTTTCACCCGGACCATTTCTGTGTGCTCAACACGCCGCGCCCGGATGTGCTGGAAAGCTCGGTGCGCGATCTGGAGCATCATATTCGCATGCTGGAGGCAATGGGGTTGGGCGAGCAGGCCAAATGCAATATTCATGTCGGCGGCGCCTACGGGGACAAGGAGCGGGCAGGGGAGCGATTCCTGGAGCAGTTCGCCCCGCTGAGCGATCGATATAAGCGGCGGATAACGCTGGAGAACGACGACAAGACGTTCACTGCAGAGGAGACGCTGCGCATCGCCGAGCAGAGCGGGGTGCCAATGGTGCTGGATATTCACCATCACGCAGTCAATGATGGCGGAGTCAGCATGGAGCAGGCGGCCAGCACGCTCTGGCCGCGCATCGTCCGCACCTGGGCGCAGCACGGCGATGGGCTGCCGCCCAAGATTCACGCCTCCAGTCCACGCAGCACCAAGGATGTCCGCAGCCATGCGGATCTGCTGGAGCCAGGGCCGCTGCTGCAATTTCTGCGGGATGTCGCAGGCTCGACGCCGCGGCTGGATGTGATGCTGGAGGCGAAGCACAAGGATGCCGCGCTGTTCGCGCTCATGGATGAGCTGCGACAGCACGAGCATGCTGGCGGTTACCGCATTGTGGATGGAGCCAGCATCGAGCTGTCATAGCTAAGAACAGTACATGCAAGCTTTAAGATGGGCTGCAGCCAAGATGGTTGTGGCTCCTGGGCGTATCCCCACCCCTGCAAGGTGTGAGGACACTCTAACGATCTATAGCACCTGTGTTAGCTTGGCATGTGCCACGATCGGTGAGCCACGGCCGGATCAGGCTGAACCAGGCCGTAATTTGGGCAGGGACAAGCGTCTGTTAGTTGAAACTTTCAGACAAGCCTCTGCGTATAATAGAACAATGATACTACGTCAAGCAGCACAAGGCTGCAGTGTATTCGCTGCGCGGGGTTGCCTTATTGCAAACGCCATGTGCCTTGACTGGAAAGCGAAGTGATGTACAGTGAGTGAGCAGCGGAACGAATCGGTAGTGGGCAGCAAGAGCTTCACTGCCGTCGCGATCAACTGTGCGGCCAAAGCCGGAGAATGGATCAAAACGAAGCTCGGAGCCTACTCCAATCTGGATTTGAAATATTCATCCCATGATCTTGTAACTGAAGTGGACAAGGGCTCCGAGAAGATGATTCGCAGTCTGATTCGAACCCACTTCCCATCCCATTCCTTTCTTGGGGAAGAAGGGGTGGAGGCGGGGCCGGAGGCTTCGGCGCAAGCGATTGCACAATTGCGTGATGAGGAATATTTATGGATTGTTGACCCGATAGACGGAACAACCAATTTTGTGCATGGCTTCCCTTATTTTGCGGTATCGATAGCACTGGCCTATCGCGGGGAGGTCATCGTAGGCGTCGTCTATGATCCGTGCCGGGACGAGCTGTTTTTGGCCGAGAAGGGCAAGGGAGCTTACGTTCATGGGAAGCGGATGCAAGTAAGCAAGGAGGCGACGCTGCGCGAATCGCTGATTGCGACAGGCTTCCCGGCTGATCATCGCTATGCGCTGCCTGTCAATATGAAGGGCGTGCAGGCGATCGCTCCGCAGGTGCGCAACCTGAGAGTTGCCGGGTCGGCTGCGCTCCATATGGCTTATGTAGCTGCAGGTCGGCTTAGCGGCTTCTGGGAGATCGGACTTAATAGCTGGGATCTGGCGGCTGGCGCGCTCCTCATCCAGGAGTCTGGCGGCAAGGTGACCGACACCGCAGGCTCGCCTTACCATCTGGGTGTTCGTCATGTCACCGCCTCGAATGGGCTGGTGCATGATGAATTGGTAGCTGCGCTGGGCGCTGCAGGAGCTGCCGAATAGGAATGAACGCTTCTAAGTGATGCATAATAGCGATAAATATACATGAGAAACCCTCCTTCGAGCCATCCTAATCGAAGGAGGGTTTTTCTTGTTTCGTGACACGAACCTTGGCGCCAAGGACGGCGACAGCCGATTGCGGTTGTTTCACGGCACGGGCTTTGGCTCTTCAAGAACGGCTAAGCCGTGAGCGCTTGAAATGGTAGAAAGCATACGTTGCACATGTATTCTAGGAGGAAGGGGCGGTTAGATGGCGGGCAACAGGAGAAGATTGGCGAGGCAAGGAACGTATCCACGTATACGGTTCAAGGCGGCTGCTGCGCTATGCATCGCCGGACTCGCAGGGCTGATCGTAGCATGGACGTCGACACTTGCGATCGTTCCGCATCGGTGGTCCCCCTCCTCCGTGCTTGCGGCGCTGCGGGGGGCTGCCGGGAGCCTGGAGCATTTACGGGAAGAGTCTGCAAGCGCTACAGCTATAATCACTACACAGGGCAAGGGCGCTCAGTCCTCCGCCTGGCGCGATGCCAGGACGTCGCTGCGCAGGAAGCTTCCGCCCTATGATTATGCTGTGGCATGGCTGTCCGATACGCAATACTATGCACAGAGCTACCCGCGAATTTTCCGACAGATGACGCGCTTCATTGCGAATCATCATCGGGAGCTGAATATCCGGTATGTCGTACATACAGGGGATATTGTCAATCGTGATCAGGCAAGGCGGCAATGGAGGCGAGCAAGCGATAGCATGGCTGTGCTGGATCGGGCGGGTATTCCCTACGGGGTACTGGCGGGCAATCATGATGTGAATACCTCGCAGCCCTCCTATGTCCAGTTCAGCCGCTATTTTGGCGAACAACGATTTAGCAGGCAGGCCACCTACGGGGGGAGCTATCTGGATAATCGCGGGCACTATGATCTGGTGCAGGCAGGCAAGCAAAAGCTGCTGTTTGTCTACATGGGCTGGGAGATCGGGGAGAATGAGCTGCGATGGATGGAGCGCATCCTGAAGCGCCATGCGGGCTATCGTGCTATATTATGTCTGCATCATTATATGAATGCTGCCGGAGAACGGTCGGCTGTCGGTGAAGTGGTCTATGAGCGCATCGTTGTCCGTCATCCTAATGTAGCTGCTGTATTGTGCGGACATGAGCATAATGCAGCACTGCTAGTTAACTATATGGATGATAATCATGATGGAACACGGGATCGCACGGTCTATCAACTGCTTGCGGACTACCAGAAGGGTCGGCTTGGTGGAGAAGGCTATATGCGTCTGCTATTGTTTGATGAGCAGAGCGGACAGCTCCATGTACGGACTTACTCTCCGTTAATCGGCCAGTTCAATTACTATAAGGGAGAGCTGTCCACGAAGGATGAATTCAGTCTGCCATGGCCGCCGTGGCCTTCGGCTTGACCGCAACCATCACAGTGCGATCAAGCTGCTCCCTGTACAGGCAAGAGCTTGGCCGTCAATCAGCATGGGAGACAGCATGGGCTCTGCCTGTCAGGGGCTACAGCAGCTTGAGCCCGCTGACGAGAATGATGCCCGCCATCGCCGTCTGCAGCGGCTTCCCAGGAATGAGCGTCGCCAGTCTGCTGCCCAGCATGACGCCGGGAATAGAGCCGACTAGCAGTTGGAGCGTCAGCGCATAGTTGACATGCCCCATCCCGGCGTGCATCAGCCCGGCTGCGGTGACGAGCAGGAACGCATGCACGATGTCTGTCCCGACCAGCTCGGAGGCCTTGAGCCGATAGAACATCATCATCGCCAGCGCAAACAGCGAGCCGGAGCCGATCGAGGTGAGAGCGACGATACAGCCAAGCGTGGCGCCGATGCCGATGGTTAGCCATTTTTTCTGATAGAGCGGCTTCTGCTGCCACGCGTTCGGCTGTCCGTCCGTCATCCACAGCTTGGCGAGCTGCAGCAATGAGATGCCGATCAGCATAACCCCGAGCGCATGGGTAATGATTCTGTCCTGATAGGCATGCAGCGGCGGATAATATTTGAGCGCCATAATTGTAATTATGGCAGCCGGCACACTGCCAGCAGTAAAGTGCAGCACCAGCAGTCCATTTACCGTCCGCTGCCTTATATGCTGGATGCTGCCGAACAGCTTTGTAATCGAATTGTAGAACAGATCGGTTGCGACGGCCATTGTCGGCTGGATCCCGGTTGCAATCAGCAATGGCGTCAGCAGCGAAGCGCCGCCTACACCAGTCATGCCAACCATCATGCCGACAAAGCAGCCAATGAGTGCGTAATGGATGTCCATCTTATCGATTCCCCGCTTTCCACTCGTCCTCTCTTGCTCCTATTGCTTGCCCTTCTCACCCCATACAAGGGTCTGGAGTGGATCGGCCAGAAGCTTAGACCTTGTACATCTAACTATATGCTTGTCTGGGCTAATCAATATCCTAATCTTCCGCATAGGGTATAAGGACACGACTGTATAGGCTGGAGCTTGTACAGTGGGAAGCGGGGGAGGCCTATGTTGACTGCATCGCATCTGCTGTATGCGCTGGTTACGATAAGTGTTATTGTAGTGATGTTTTTCCGCAAGGGGGTAGTCATCCCCACTTTGCTGGGCACCTTCATCATCGGCTGGGTGTATGCGGGTGACGCAATTAGTGGCTTCAAGGCGGTCTATCTGTCCAATCTGTCGGCGGCCAAGGAGCTATTCACGATCTTTCTGATTATTGCCTTAATGACGGCGCTGTTGGCTTCCCTGCGTGATATTGGCGCAGACCGGAGGATGATTATCCCGATTCAACGGATGATGGTCAATGGGCATGTGGCTTATATCGTGCTGGTGCTGGTGACCTACGTCTTGTCGTTGTTCTTCTGGCCGACACCTGCCGCTCCGCTCGTCGGGGCGCTGCTGCTGCCCGCGGCAGTCAAGGCCGGGCTTAGTCCGATGGCAGCCGCTGTCGCGATCGCGCTGGCGGGCCAGGGCATGGCGCTGTCCTCCGACTATATTATGCAGGTAGCGCCGATGCTAAGTGCAGTTGCCGCAGGGGCTTCGACAACAGTCATCGCCGACCGGGCGCTGGTGTTGTCGCTCATTACCGGCGGGGTCGCCATCACGCTGGCTTATATGATGTACTGCCGATCTCTGAAGTCCAGGCGGGCAGCGCTACCCGCCTCCACGCATGGGAGGGAGGGCGCTGTCTCGGAGTCGCAATCGATGAGGCGGCATGTGCCGATAGAAGGCGTCGATGATGGAGCTGTTGCCGTTGGATTGCCGCCTGAGGAGATGGCGCGCCACCGATGGCGCATGCGCTGGTCGAAGCTGCTCGCCGTGCTGGTGCCGCTGTCGCTGCTCGCCATTATGGCAGTGATGACAATGAGCAAGCTGGGAGAGAGCGGACTGGGAAGCTTCGAGGGCGGAGACGGCGCCGCCTTCATCGGCGGCGTGGCGACGCTGCTGCTTATCATTTCCTGTGTCGTCTCCAATCCGCGCAAGGCGCTGGACCGCATTAGCGATTATATTATCGAAGGGTTTCTGTTCGCGTTCCGGGCGATGGGGCCGGTCATTCCGATCGCAGGCTTCTTCTTCCTCGGCAGCTCGGATTTCTCCGGCAGTATTCTTCCGGTGAAGGATGGGCTGTCCGCGCCGGCCTTCCTGTTCGATCTGGTCGCTTCGATCCAACATATACTACCGTCCAGCGGCTATCTGGCTGCATTTTGCATGCTGCTGATCGGCATCATTACCGGCTTGGACGGTTCGGGCTTCTCCGGGCTGCCGCTAACGGGCTCGTTGTCTGGCGCGCTAGCGTCGACAGTCGGGCTGGAGCCGGAGACATTGGCAGCGGTCGGGCAGATGGGTGCGATCTGGGCAGGCGGAGGTACACTGGTGGCCTGGTCCTCGCTTGTGGCTGTGGCAGGCTTCGCAGGTGTTTCGGTGATTGAGCTCGCTCGACGAAACTTCATCCCTGTGATGACGGGACTAATCATCTCCACGATTGCGGCCTTGCTGTTATGGTGAGAGACGTCAGCACGTTAGCGTGGAGGCACGCTCAGCAAGAAGGCTATAGACAGCGAGTACGCATGGAAGCAGCGGGCAGATGATGGGCTATCTGCCGATGGGCTGTCTGTCGACGGCGGCTGACAACTGAGGAAGCCGCCGTCGAAAGCCTGGACACCCTGAGACGCAGAGTGGAATATTGGAAATGTAAATTGCTATAATAGGAAAGAATAGCATGCAGCACTATCATCTGACTCGGGGGGATGAATATGGCATTCAACAGCATTATTTTGCGGCTTGAATTGGATCATCGGCATGTGAATTTCGGAGATGTGGCCACGGCAATCAGCAATGCGGGAGGAGATATTGTCTCCATTGACGTCATTCGTCCAGGGCCGGAGCAATCGGTACGGGATATAACCGTACAGGTAATCGAAGCAGCGGAGAGCCGAATTGTAGAAGCGCTGAAAAGCCTGGAGGGCGTGCAGATCGTCAACGTATCGGACCGCACCTTCCTGGCGCATCTGGGCGGGAAGATCTCCATTAAGCCCAAGCTGCCGGTTAAAAATCGCGATGATCTCTCGCGAGTATACACCCCTGGCGTAGCCCGCGTCTGTACCGCTATCCATGAGAGCCCGGAGAAGGCCTATTCACTAACGATCAAGCGCAATACAGTCGCGGTGGTTACCGATGGTACAGCCGTGCTGGGGCTGGGAGACATCGGCCCGGCAGCCGCGGCCCCGGTTATGGAGGGCAAGGCGATGCTGTTCAAGCAATTAGCCGATGTCGATGCGTTCCCGATCTGCCTGGATACGAAGGATACCGAGGAGATCATTCGCACCATTAAAGCGATCAGCCCGATCTTCGGCGGCATTAATCTGGAGGACATCAGCTCTCCGCGGTGCTTTGAGATCGAGCAGCGGCTATCGTCCGAGCTGGACATTCCGATCTTCCATGATGACCAGCATGGGACAGCCGTTGTCGTCCTTGCCGGGCTGCTCAATGCACTCAAGGTAGTGGGCAAGCCGATTGGCCATATTCGGGTGATCGTCAATGGCATTGGAGCAGCCGGAGTGTCCATCTGCAAGATGCTGCTTGCTGCAGGCGTGCAGCATCTGATCCCCGTCGATCGCGAAGGGGCGATCGTGCGCGGGGGGGCGTATACGCATCCGATGTGGCAATGGCTGGCGGAGCAGCCGCAAGTGGAGGACAAGCCCGGCAGTCTGAAGGAGGTTATCGTCGGTGCGGATGTGTTCATTGGGGTATCGCGTGGGGGCGTACTGAGTGGAGCCGAGGTGGAGACGATGGCGCAAGATCGAATCGTATTTGCGATGGCGAATCCAACGCCGGAGATTGATCCGCTTGAGGCGCTGCCACTCGTGCGCGTGTTTGCGACTGGACGCAGCGACTACCCGAACCAGATCAATAACGTGCTTGTCTTTCCTGGCATCTTCCGCGGCGCGCTCGATTGTCGCGCACGCATGATCAATGAGCCGATGAAGCTGGCGGCGGCTCGGGCGATCGCCGATGTGGTAACCGATGCCGAGTTGAATGAGCATTACATTATTCCGAGTCTGTTCAATGATCAGGTCGTCGCCAATGTGAGAAGAGCGGTCATTGAAGCCGCCATTCAGACAGGAGAGTCCAGACGGACACCGCCCGATTTTCGGTAAGCTGTGTTAGTCATGCAGTGCCGCAGGGATGGACATGCCATGTCGCTCCTCTGCCGCCCATGCTTCACGGTCTGAATGTCAAGCGGCTGAGGAACCAACGCAGTAGAAGAGAGAAGGAGCAGAGGAGACGCGGGTTATAAATAGAGGCGTATGAGGCATCGCGACCCCAATTGGGGGAGGGCGATGTCTTTTTTACGGTCAGGCTTCATACTCTCGAAGCCCTGTTACGCAATGAAGTTAGTCATTGACAAAACTTGTTAGCCATCGTTTAATAGAAAAAAGAATCGGCAATTTTTTACTTATATCGACAGATTTCGACTTTTTTTATTCGGATGAAAAAATATCAAATTTATTGGGGGGCTTATGCCGATAACAGTATTAATAGTGGACGATTCGAGCTTCATGCGCAGGATGATTGCCAAGATTGTAGATGCTGATCCAAACCTGAAGGTTGTAGGAACAGCAGCCGACGGTATGGAGGCCATCCGGCAAATCAAGGCGCTGCGGCCACAGGTTGTAACACTGGATGTGGAAATGCCTGTATTAGGCGGATTAGACGCGCTGAAGGAGATTATGCGCGACTGTCCCGTTCCGGTGGTCATGCTCAGTTCGCTAACCGAGTCCGGGGCAATGGAAACGATTAAGGCACTGCAATATGGTGCCGTAGACTTCATACATAAGCCATCGGGGGCGCTGTCGATCGATCTGATCAAGATTCAGCAGGAGATACAAGACACGATCAAAGCCGCCTCCAAAGTGGATGTGGGCAGATTGCGCTCCGCGCTGCTCAGACAACCAGGCCAGCTCTCCAAGGAACGGCAGCATTCGATGAAGCCACAGCCTACCCGGGCAGGAGTCAGCCAGATTGTAGCGATCGGAGCTTCTACCGGAGGGCCACAGGCACTAACCAAAATATTGTCGGAGCTGGGCGGTGCCTTTCGCCACCCTGTAGTGATTGCCCAGCATATGCCGCCATCCTTCACCGCTTCGCTGGCAGCGCGTCTTAATCTGTTGTCACCCCTTCATGTATCGGAGGCTGTGCATGATGAGTGGCTAGAGAACGGCCGCGTCTACATTGCCCCCGGAGACTATCATCTGAATGTCGTTCCGGTGCAGGGCGGCTACAAAATCCGGCTGCACCAGAGGGAGAACGGCAGCAGACATCGACCATCGGTAGATGAGCTGTTCGCATCAGTGGCGGCACTGCATAGCCTGAAGCGGCATTTTGTATTGTTGACAGGCATGGGCAGGGACGGCGCAGCAGCAATGGGGGAGGCGAAGGCGTCAGGAGCCGCTGCGACTACAATCGCGGAAGCGAAGGATACCTGTGTCGTCTACGGAATGCCGCGCGCAGCCATAGAGGCGGGAGAAGTGGATAAGATCGTGCCGCTGCCTGCAATTGCCGGAGCCATCATGCGCGCATGCCAATGACAGACGGTCAGGGAACACAAGAGAGAGGCGCAGTGTATGGCAGAGCAGCCAATCTGAACAGACAGCAGCTTATTATTGTTGGAGATATTTGAAAATTCAAAAAAATAAAGTCAATAAGGGGGCGCGGTGGATGAATTCCAACCGGGAGCAGTACGTAGAGTTCGGAATTGGCAATGAGTACTATGCCATTCCGATCGCCGAAGTGCATGAGATTATACGTATGCAACATATTACAGATATTCCTCATGGGCGTTCCTATATTATTGGGGTGATCAATCTGCGGGGAAGCATCGTTCCGGTTGTCAGCCTGCGCAGCTTGTTCGATATGGGCGAGAAGGTACCTGACAAGGCTGTTCGTATCGTCGTTGTGAAGCATAAGGAAGAATCGATCGGCATCATGGTCGATTACGTCAAGCAGGTCACCTCGTTTGCAGATATTCAGCCGCCGCCAGAGAGGCTGGGCAGCCTCCACGGCGCTTTCTTTACAGGAATAGGCGTTACAGATGCAGGGCTGGTCGGCATCCTCAAGCTGGATGAGCTACTCATTGCGGAGCAAGGGAGCCAGCCGTATGCATGATATGTCGGAATTCCGGGCGGTCTATCTGGAGGAGCTGGAGGAGCAATTGCAATGCATTGAGGAGGAGGTGCTTCAGCTTGAAAGGTCGGGCACGTCGGCGGAGGGAGTCAGCCGATTGTTCCGCGCAGCACATACCTTGAAGGGCTCCTCCGCCGCCATGGGATATGAGCGCATCAAGCAGTTGACGCATGAGATGGAGCATCTGCTTGATAAGGTGCGCAATGGACAGATGAAGATAAGTGCTGCACTGACCGACCTGCTGCTGGCTTGTCTGGATGGGCTCAAGGCACTGCAGAGCGATATTCAGACCCATGACCGGGAGTCATGGGAGATTACAGGTCTGGTGCAACGGCTACGTGATTATGGGCAAGCTGCTGGCAGCGTCGATGAGGGCGTCACGGGCAAGGCTAACGTGACCCCAGTGGTCACGGCAGATTCCGGGCTGCTGGAGACGATGCAACTGAACCCGCAAGAGCGGGAGCTGCTGCGGCAGAGCGCTGCCGGCTCCCGCACGGTATACTCTTTGCGACTTGTGCTCAGCGAAAGCTGCCCGATGAAGGTTGTACGCGCCTGCCTGATCGATGTCGAGCTGCGCGCGGAGGAGGCGGTCATCCATACCGACTTTAACCCTGAGCAGATGGAGAACGACACGGTTCGGGAGTTTACGTGGCTGCTTGCCAGCAGCAGAACGGCGGAGGAGCTCGCAGGCCGGGTGCGGCAGCATACAGATGTTGAACGGATCGAACTGAAAGCGGCCACAATGCCGGAATGGTTGGCAGAGGATGAGGAGCAGGGGAAGGAGCAAGAGCAAGAGCAAGAGTGTACGGCAGCACCTGAGGCGTTGGCAGCTCCGGAGGGCTATGGGGGGCCAGCGATGCCGGAGAAGCATCGGTCGCAGACCATACGCGTCCATGTGGATAGGCTGGAGCAATTAATGAATCTCGTCGGCGAACTGGTCATTGATCAGACCGGACTGGCTGAGGCGGACAAACGGTTAAAGCAGAAGTTCGGGGGAGATGAGGCAGTCAGCACAATGAGTGATCTGGCGGATCATCTGACCCGGACCATCAGCGAGCTGCAGGATAGCGTCATGAAAATCCGCATGCTGCCGATGGAGCAACTGTTCAATCGCTTCCCTCGCATGGTACGGGATCTGGCCAAAACATTGGGGAAGCAAGTGGAGCTGATCATTGAAGGACAGGAGACAGAGCTGGACCGGACACTGATTGAGGAGATTGGCGATCCGCTCATTCATTTGATCCGCAATGCTGTCGATCATGGCATCGAGGCTCCAGGGAAGAGAAGTCATGCGGGCAAAGCAGCATTTGGTCGGCTTGTGATCAGCGCAGCGCATGAGGATAACCAGGTATTAATTACAGTCGCCGATGACGGAGCGGGCATCGATGCCGCGGCCATTACGGCATCGGCTGTGCGGAAGGGGCTGATTACTGAGGAGGATGCCGCTGTCATGTCCGACAAGCAGGCCATCGCGTTGATCTTTCACCCTGGTTTCTCGATGGCGGCGACAGTCAGCGAGGTATCTGGTCGTGGAGTCGGTATGGATATTGTAAGAACGCAGATCGAGCGGCTGAACGGCTTAATCGATATTGAGACAGAGCGGGGAAAGGGAACGATATTCCGCATCCGAATCCCGCTGACACTGGCGATCATTACGGGCTTGGTCGTCCGGTCGGCTGGTCGAACATTTATATTGCCTATGAATAACGTCATCGAGATCATTCGCTGCGCGCCGGGCGAATTTCATCTGATGCAGGGAAGACCGGTGCTGCAATTCCGCAATCAGGTGCTGCCTGTATTGAGACTGGATGCTACGCTTGGGTATCCTGCGCCGGAATGGGAGATGCGCAATATCCCTGTCGTCATTATCGGTCGCGGGGACAAACGGGTTGCGCTGGCGGTCGATGAATTGGCTGGCAATCAGGATATTGTCATCAAGTCGCTGGGCGCATACGTCGGCAAGATCGGCGGTGTTGCGGGAGCGACCATTATGGGCAATGGGCGGGTAGCTCTCATATTGGACATCGGCGGCTTGATCAAGCTGTCCGAATGGAAGTCTCTCTAACCCCATAATTGAACCATCAAACTTCTAAGGAGTGACTTCGTCATGAGTTGGTATCTCAATCTGAAGACCAGTGTCAAGCTGGTGTCTGCTTTCCTTATTCTTGCTTGTATTCTTGGATTCGTGGGTATATATGGGCTGAATAATCTGGGGATTATGAATGACAGCCTCAACCGGATGTATTCGGACAATCTAGTACCCGTGTCCAATGTGAGTATCGTGAAGTCGAAGGTGCTGGAGATGCGGCTGGTTTATCGCGATATGAATATGAATAAAGACGTGATGAGCGTCAGTCAGTTTCAAGCGCGTTACGCGCAGTCGAAGTCGGAGATGGAGAAGGCGCTTGACGATTTCCGCAACTCATGGATGAGTGATGAGGCGAGAAAGGTATTCGAGCTGCTCCCTCCTGCCTGGGAGGCGCATGAGAAGCTGTCGGATCAAATTATTGAGCTTGGTGCAAATGGACAATATGATCAGATGTTGGATCTAATCAACACAAAGGCCAAGGATAGCGGCGATGAACTGATCAGCGTAATTGACCAGAATATCGAAGCGACCATGCGCGATGCCAGAAAAGAGCTTGATAATGGCGCCCAATTGTTCTCGACTTCAAGAACAGCGACAATCACTATCATTGTTGTTGCCGTCCTTCTCTGTATTGTGCTAGGCATCGTCATCTCGCAGATTATATCCCGCCCACTGTCCAAAATCGTCAACATTGTGTCCGAGGTGGCCCAGGGTGACCTGCGTCAGTCAGCCAATATTAGAACCAGGGATGAGATCGGGCAATTGGCGACATCGGTGGATCAGATGACCGATAATTTGCGCGGCATCGTCGGCAGCATCACCTCCTCCTCGCATAGTGTAGCGGCCGCGGCGGAGCAGATCTCCGCCAGCACGCAGGAGATTGCGGGCTCCACGACCAACCAGGCTGGCGCGGCCCAAGCCATTAATGAAATGTTTGCCGAGCTGTCCTCTGCCATTCGAACCGTCGTTGGCAATACGGAGCAGGCCTCCGAGCTGTCGGAGAAGACGATGCATATCGCCAAGGAAGGCGGCGAGGTGGTACAGTCTTCGATTGACAGCATGCAGACGGTAAGCACGCAGGTGTCACGGCTGGAGGAGGATTCTGCGAAGATTGGCGGCATCATCGAAGTCATCGAGGACATCTCCGATCAGACGAATCTGCTGGCGCTCAATGCAGCGATCGAGGCAGCGCGCGCAGGCGAACAGGGACGCGGCTTCGCGGTTGTAGCGGATGAGGTGCGGAAGCTGGCAGAGCGCAGTGGCGAAGCGACCAAGCAGATTGCCTCCATTATTAAGGGGATGCAGGAGAATACACGGCGCAGCGTAGGCGCTGTACAACAGAGCGCGGAGCTTTCCCGCAAGACAGGGGAGGCCTTCCATACGATATCCGAGATGGTGAACCAGACTGGGGCACGGGTGGGAGAGGTTGCGGCAGCAAGCGAGGAGCAAGCCAGCCAAGCCAACGAAGTGCTGACCGCTGTCGAGAATATATCTGCTGCTACAGAGGAAGCGGCAGCCAGCAGCGAAGAGACGGCTGCGACGGCGCAATCACTGGCACAGCTAGCCGATGATCTTCAACGCGCAGTGCAAACCTTCAAATTATAATCGACAGGCTGTTCAGCCCCCTCACAGTGTTTATGAAGCCGTGTGAGGGGGCTGCTTGTGTTATATCGGACATGATTTGGAGATGGGGGTTTTAAAAGGGATTGCTTTTTGATATAATTTAATTAATAATGATAATTATTATCAGTTATATTATAGTTGCAAGGACACAGCGACGATCGACACGGGTTTTACCCCTAACTATACGAGTGCGAGGTGTATAGGCGATGATTCCTTACGAACTGAAATCACCAGAGAGTACAGCAACCGAACTGGACGGCATGCTGTTCAAGCTGCGCGATGCGGCATTGCTACGGCATGGACAGAGCTTCCGGGCTCAGCCAAGGCTGATGATCTCTCATGTGTTGCTGGCCATTAAGGACGGCCACGGTGCGATAACGATCGATGGCGTGGAGCACAGCCTGAGGCCAGATACAGTATATGTGTGCAAGCCAGGCCAGCGATTCGGTCTGGAATCGGCCAGCGGCAACATATTGGAGCTGTATATGTTTCGTTTCGATATCTTTAGCGAGACAGATCGCAGCCGCAAAAGAATGCAGATGGTAATGGAGGGCGAGCTGCGGACGGATCGCGGCTGTCTGCCTGTGCCACCGGCTGTTGATGTCAGCGAGCTATGCGGAGCTGTACATGATTACTGGCTTAGCAGCAGCGGCTTGCAGCGCTTCCGCAGCTCGCTGGCCTTCCAGGAATTGCTGTACTACATATTGGAAGGTCATAGCGAGTATGCGTGAAGCGAAGCACCGCGCGCCAAGGAGCTGCGCGCGGTGCGAAGAGCATATCTTATAGCCGGTTATCTAATAAAGCTTGCCTTGCAAATAGAGCATCGTAGCGAGCTTGCCGACCGCCTGCATGTAGCAGCATTCGCGCAGCGTCATGCTCTCCTCTTCAAAATACAAGGGCAAAATTGTGCTCATGGTGGACTTCATCTTGATCGCTAGTCTGCGATCGATCTCTTCATGGGAGTAGAACTGTGTCTCGCGTCCTTGAAGCCATTCCAGATAGGAGACAATAACGCCCCCGGCATTAGCAAGAATGTCCGGGATAATGATCACGCCACGATCGCTTAGTATGCGATCGGCCTCGCCTGTCACGGGCGCATTGGCTCCCTCCACAATAAGTCGCGCCTGCACACGCTTCACATTGTCCTCCCGAATCTGATCCTCCAATGCGGCAAGAATCAGTACATCAACGTCCAGATACAGAATCTCTTCACGTCCCAGCGCCTCGCCCTGGATGCCTGCTGCAGCAAGCTGCTCCGAGCTTGCAGGCAGATCGCCGCGATTATGCCGCGCCCATTCAATCAGCGCCGGAATATCCAGTCCGTCCGGGTGATAGAGTGTCGTATTGCGATCGCTGACGGCCACGACTTTATTGCGCAGCTCCTGACAGCTTGCAGCCTGCAGCGCAGCGACGGAGCCGACATTGCCGAAGCCTTGTACAGCCACGCGCAGCTCCTTGCTAGACAGCTCGACGGCTGTAGCGGCAAAGCGGCTGCTGCTGCCTGTCATCAGGGTGCTGTGCTCCTTGAGAAAGCCGGATAGCAGATAGCTCATCGTCATATAGACGCCCTTGCCTGTCGCCTCGCGCCGTCCAAGCGAGCCACCGTTGGTGACGCTCTTGCCGGTGAAGCTGCCCAGATAAGGCTGACCCGGATGGATGCTCTTATATTCGGCGGTCATCCAGTCCATCTCTCGCTCTCCTGTGCCTACATCGGGGGCAGGAATGTCCTTATCGGGTCCGAGGACATCGGCAAAGTATTGGACGTATTTTTTGCAGATCAGATAGAGCTCGCGGTCAGTGAACTCGCGCGGGCTGATCGCGACTCCACCCTTGGCGCCGCCGAAGGGCACCTCATGGAGCGCGTTCTTGAGCGTCATAAGCGCCGCCAGATTCGTGACCTCCTCCTCGTTAACCGATTCATGGAAGCGGATGCCGCCCTTATACGGGCCTAATGTATCATTATGCTGAATTCGGAACGCCGGGATGCGCACCACCTCACCCTTGTCCAGCGTTATGCGCAGAAAGGACTTGTGGATTTTATTCGGGGTGGATAAAATAGCTCCTAGCGACGTGAACGCTTGGGTGCGCTCCGCACCTTGCAGATGATGCAGGAAAGCTGGGCTGCCAAGCAGCTTGTTGAGAGATTGTTGTACGATTGCTCCGGTCTGACTGGCCATGTCGACATTACCTCCTCTTTGCTATGGATAGATGTTGGATCGATGCAGGATATGTAAATCCTTCCTGTCCATTCTATCATACGGGGAGGGGTGTACCCAAATGGCAGGCCGTAGCAGCAACAGATAGAAATCAAAGGAATGAAAGAGGCGAGTGAATTAATGAATGGAAATGTTCGCGCAAGTGTGCGGCCAGGCTTAACGGTCGATATTGTATTGAAGCAGGATCAGCGGACTGGCAAGCTGACCAGAGGAATCGTCAAGGATATACTGACGAATTCCCCCCAGCATCCTCACGGGATAAAAGTACGGCTCCAGAGCGGACAGGTCGGCCGTGTCAAAACGATCATTGCGGCTGGCGAAGCTGCTCCAGACCAGCCAGGTACACCTCGATAATCGTGCGGAAGGAGGCATCCGTGTCGATCGGCAGGCCAAATCCTCCGGCTTGCTTGAGAGCGACGAAGCCGTGCATCAGGCTACGCAGCCCCCGAACAGCATGAATCGCGGCCGTCTCCTCCAACTGGTAGGGAGCAAGCAGCTTCAGTACGAGTAGGACGAGCCGCTCGCTCCATTCCTGCAGTCGGCTGTTGCCCGGGTCGGGCGCTTGCAGCGTAGCCTCATAGACGCCGGGATGCGAACGTGCATAGGAGACGTAGGCAAGGGCAAGAGCCATGATGGCCTCCTTGCCTGGCGGGAGAGATTGTGACGCCGCTTCGAGCCGCAGATAGAGCTGCTCCAGCCCGTACACCGCCAGCTCATTGCGCAGTCCCGATAAACCGTCGATATGATTATAGAGCGAGGGCGAACGCATATTGAGTTGCTTGGCGACATTGGCGAGAGTGACCTCGCGCAGCCCCTGCTCATCAGCTAACTGCGCAGTGGCCCGAACGAGCGTAGGCAGATCAAGTCCGATTCTAGGAGATATGGCTGCCGCCCCCTTGCGCATCGATCTTCTTCAGGCTCGCCTCCGCCTCCGCAATCGCTTGCTTCATCGCTTGCAGCGGCTGCTTCAGGAACGAGCCGTGTCCGACCGCCAGCAGGGAGGGATGGAACGCTGCTAGTCTGATTGCGCTCTCCAGCGCTACGCCGGGCTGCCAGGTAGCCAGCGCCGGGAAGGGGAACCAGGGCATGACCTTGCCGGATACGGCGATCCCGCCCCGCAATTGAAAGGCATCGCCTGCGATAAGCGCCCGCGAGCGCAGATCGAGGAAGGCCATGGAACCGGGGGTATGTCCCGGAGCCGCTACCGCTTGCAGTGATCCGATCCGATCGCCATCCTGTAGCTGTACATCGGGCCGAGTGCGCAGCTTGGATGGGATGCCGCCACGAATAGGGGACTGCGGCTCATGCGGTTGCAGAGATAAGTCCCCCGCAAGCAGCCGCGTATCCCTGGCAGACAGGTAGACACGCACGTCTGGTAGCGCCTGCTTGAGCGCATCCAGTGCGCCGACATGATCGTTGTGAGCGTGGGTGAGCACAATTGACCGAATCGGCTTGCCGATCTGCTTCGCCGCTCTCAGAATGCCCTGGGCACTGTATGGGAGCGCGCAGTCGATCAGTGTCAGCTCGTCCTGCTCCTCGATCAGATAGCAGTTGACTGGAAACAGGCGGGGCATAAAGCTCAGTTGATACAAGGCGCCTTCTTGTGTCATCTTCATTGTTATCATCCCTTCGTCAAAAACTAATGGTATTAGTTTTATTGTAGCGGTTGATGATGATATTGTCTAGCGTCCATTTAACGGCATCATTACGCTCACCTGAAAAATGGATTGAAACCGTCTTCTTTTTTGTGTAGATTGATATACACAGCGCTAGCGTCCTTTGGGCAGACGTACAGGGAGAACAGAGTGCATCAAGTTTAGGGGAGGGAGCAGGGATTGAACAGGCTGAGCGCTTGGCTACGGCGGATGACGGAGCCGTTCCGCAGAACGATTCGCAGCAGGTTGATATTCATTATGGTATGCATCGCGGTCATTCCGGCAATCACGGTGACATGGCTTGCAGCCGGCAACACGCGCCGGGCGCTGGAGCAGGAGGTCATTCAGTCGAACCTGTCGCGCATCGCGTGGGCCGGGGAGGCAGTAGGGAGCCATCTTACTCAGTTGAATAATTTAATCTATACCCTTATGATCAGCCCCGCCTTTGGCGAATACACAGCCGGTGAGGAAGGACAGAGTCTGTCCGCCCAGTTCACAGCGCAGCGCAACCTGATCAATACAGCGACAGCCATCTATTACTCCAGCCATAGCAGCCTGGTGGAGATTGAACTGTACTTCAAGGAGAAGAATCGGCTGCTGACGGTTAGCGAGCGTGACAACATTCAGTCTCCGCCCTCTGAGCCGGCTGTCTGGAGGGAGCTTGTGAAGCGCAATGCCGATTACCTCATCCAGAGCAGACCCGGCGTGCCGGAGGAGTTCACGCTGACACGGAGCCTGAACAAGTTCGAGAACAAGAGCCGCTTCGGTTCCATCTCGCTCAAGGTGAAGTGGAGGATGATGGATAATGGTCTCGATCTGCTTCGCTCCGAGAGTGAAGCGGGCGTATTCCTGCTGGATGAAGCCGGTCAGGTGATGTACCAGCCTACCTCAGGCAGCTTGCCTGAGCTTCAGGGCTTACATCTGAAGCAGAGCGGGGCAGGCTATGAGCGATTGCCTGACTACTATCTGTTCTACTACCAGCCCGACGGCTGGGGGCTTACGGTCGTCAAGGCGCTGCCGGTCAGCTACATTGACCAGAGCGTAGCGACCACACAGAAATATGGCTTGATCGTGGGGGTTGTGTCCGCTGCGTCGGCTGCCTTGTTGGCAGCATTGCTCGCGTATACCGTATCCCGCCCGATTATTCGATTGGCCCGCTCGATGCGCGGTATGAACTGGCTGCGCGAGGAGGAGGGGCCTTCTCCGAACCGCTATGATGAGATTGGGCTGCTGGAGCTGCGCTTCCACACGATGTCGAGCCGCATCCGTGAGCATATCCGCAATGAGTACAGCATTAATCTGGAGAAGCAGACTGCCCAACTGAAGGCGCTGCAGGCGCAGATCAATCCGCACTTTCTGCAAAATACGCTACAGTTAATCGGCAGCATGTCCTTCTCGAAGGCGCCGAGCGACATCTATCGCATCATCCAGTCGCTGAGCGAGATGTTCCGTTATGTTATTCGCGAGCCGGACGAGCTGGCGACGATTCGGATGGAGCTCAAGCATCTGAGCAACTATATGCATATACAAGGCCAGCGCTACAGCAACAAGCTGAGCTATGAGGTCGAGGAGGCTGGAGAGTACGCAGACTGTCTGCTTCCGAAGCTGTCCTTGCAGCCGATTGTGGAGAATGCCTTCATGCACGGCTTTGACCGGAAGAAGGGGAATTGGGAGCTGCGAGTACAGCTTGTTCCCAATGAGGAGGGTCTGTGCATCCGCATCACGGACAATGGGCTAGGCATGAGTGCCGCAAGGCTGGACGAGGTGCGTGCACGAGTGGGCAGCCCATCTGGTCTGCTGTGGACAAGCGGCAGCTCCATCGGGTTGTATAACGTGGCGGCTCGCATTCGCCTGCACTTCGGTGGCGCTTATGGCTTAACTATTGATTCTAGTCTGGGAGCGGGAACAACGGTAAGTATCTACATTCCTATTCGTAAGAAGGGGGAGGCACATGACGCAGAACAGCAGTCATTTAACCAGCAACAGTGACAACAACAGACTGGAGAGCAGCGACATTAGTGCAAGCTGCGGTCATTCTATGGTAGTCCATGCGATCATTGTGGATGATGAGCAATGGAATCGGGAAATGATTAAAACCTTTGGCGCGTGGGATACGCACGGCATCCATCTGGTGGGTGAAGCGGAGGATGGCGAGGAGGCCATCCGGCTGCTGCACGAGCAAGAGGTGCACATCATCATGACAGATATGAATATGCCTGGCATCGATGGCATCGGTCTGCTGCAGTATCTGAATGAGTATTATCCTGCTGTGCGGATCATCGTCATTAGCGGCTATGATGATTTTCATTATACCCGTCAGGCTATTCGCTCGAAGGCGGATGAATATCTGCTCAAGCCGGTTGATCCGCAGGAGTTGAATGCGGTGCTGCTCCAGTGCCGTGACAAGGTAATCGCCTCGCTGCAGGAGGAGCGTATATTGACGGCTGCGCCGAGATTGGAGCTACTGCATGCGCTGCAAGCGATCAAGCCGGTGCTGGCCGCTCATTACAATGATCTGAACGCAGCCGGCGTGCAGGAGAGTCTAATGGAGCTGGAGAGGCAGATCGCAGAGCTTGGCGCTGCGCCGGAGGAGCTCCATCGTATTGCACAAGAGCTGGAGCTGCTGCTGGACGAGCTGCGGCAGCTCAATTCCCAGCCGGAGGCAGGGAGCGAGCATCCACAGCTTCAGCAGGCGTCTACCTGGAGCCAACTGCTTCAGCAGGCGCTGCAGCTCTATGCCGCCTCGCTGGAGCAGCTAACGGCTCAGCGCCGTAACAAGAATCGAATTAATCTGGAGGAGATTCGGCGTATCCTCGACGAGCGCTGGGCGGAGAATATGAAGCTGGACGCGCTCGCGAAGACATTCTTTGTCAGCAAGGAATATCTGAGCAAGGCGTTCAAGCAGGAGTACGGTGTCAATCTGACCGATTATTTGACCCGACTGAGGATGGAGCATGCCCGCAGGCTGCTGACGGAGGAGGGGCTGTCGATCAAGTCAGTCGCCGAGCTGTGCGGCTATGAGGAGCTGGGATATTTCTATCGCGTATTCAAAAAGCATTATGGACAATCTCCAGGCGAGATGCGCAAAGGAGAGCATAAGGTTTAAAAAAGTACAATGAAAGGGGTTAAATGCATCCAATTAACCGCTTTCATTTTTTTTGTATAATGAAAGCGTCAACAAAAACAAATTAAGAAATAGCAATTCGTCCAACATATTGATTAGGGGGTAATAACAGAATGAAGAACCGATGGAAAGTGACATGCAGCGCTGTAATGGCCGTGACCTTGCTGGCGGGATGTGGAGCGAATAGCAGTACGCCGGGCAATAATACTGCGGGGCAGACAGGTGGGGAGAGCACGGGTACAGCGAAGACGGTTAACCTGAAAATGTTTATCGCCCAGCCTCGCTTCAAGGAGCAGTACGATAGCTATATCGCGAAGTTCGTGGCCAAGGAGAAGGCAGAGAAGAACATTGACGTCAAGGTACAGATGGAGATGCCGAATCCGGACAATGCGTCGCAAATATTGAAGACAAGACTGGCATCCAATGATGCGCCAGACATCTTCGCCCTCCATGCGATCAACGAGCTGCCATCCTTCTACAAGGCTGGATATGTCGAGGATCTGTCCAATCAGCCATTCGCTTCCAAGCTGCTGGATAGCGTGAAGCCTTCGGTGACCCTGGACGGCAAAGTGCTGGCCTTGCCGCTGGAAACCCTGTCATGGGGCTACCTGTACAACAAGAAAATTTTCGCTGATATGAAGCTGACTCCGCCAACCACATTGTCCGAGATGAAGCAAGTGGTGGAGACACTGAACAAGAACAACATTACACCATTTGAGCTGTCCTATAAGGAAGCATGGGTGCCGCAGCTATTCCTGCCGCTTGTGGTGGGCGGACTGATGAATACAGGCAATAAGGACTTCACGGAGAGCATGAATAAAAATGAAGGCTCCTTCACCGAGATGAAATCGATGTTCGATATTGTTGACCTGGTCAACTCCAACGGCACACCAAAGGCGCTGGAGACGAGCCCGGATGATGGTGCAGCCGCCTTCGCTAATGGCAAAGCAGCCATGTGGGTACAAGGCCCGTGGTATGCCGAGACGATCCTGAAGAACAACCCGGATGTCGAATTCGGCGTCGCTGCGCTGCCGATCAATGACGATCCGAACGCGACCCTGATTAATCTGAGCGCCTCGACCTCGCTCGTTGTATCCCCAACTAGCAAGAACAAGGAAGTGGCGCTTGATTTCATCAATTATGTGCTGGATGACAAGGATTCGAACGAGCTGTTCCAGAGCCTCAAGTTCAACCCGGTGGCGACCGTTCATACGTATGAGAGCTATCCATGGGTGACGGATGCGATGGAATATGTGAAGGCTGGTAAGTCCTATCAGGACCCGTCGATCCCGCAATCGGTCAAGGATGAGGTAGGCAAAGGGCTGCAAAGCTACTTCTCCAAGCAGATGAATCAGGATGAGGTGCTCAAGGCGCTCGACAAGGCCTGGAAGGACTACAACAAGGTGAACAAATAATAAACAGATGGGGAGAGGCACGAACGGTTCTGCCGTGCGCAGCTCTCCCCTGCTTGATTACAAGCTGCGAGGGGGTACATCATGTTTAAAAGCTATCGAAAATCGTTGTCCTTGCTCTACTTTGTAGCGCCGGCCTTTGTTATATATGCCGTATTCTTGCTCGGTCCGACCCTTGGCGGCATGTTCTACAGCTTCACCGACTGGAACGGGCTGAATCGCACCTATGACTTTATCGGCCTGGCTAACTTCGCGGAGGCGCTGGGCGAGGATCCGGATTTCATCAACTCCTTATGGTTTACACTCAAATATGTGCTGGTCATGGTGTTTCTGCAAAATGGTCTGGCGTTGCTGCTGGCGCTGCTGATTGAGACGCGTAAGCGGTCTAAGGGATTTTTCCGCACCATCTTCTTTATGCCCAATATGATTAGTATTATTATCTCGGCGTTCATGTGGACGTTCATCTTCACCCAAGTGATGCCGCAACTGGCAGAGAAGACGATGATGACCTTCCTTGACCAGTCCTGGATTGGCGATCCGCGCTTCTCCTTCATCTCGATCATCGTCGTATCGCTCTGGAACGGAGTCGGATACATGATGATTATCTATCTGGCAGGCTTGCAAGGGGTGCCGCAAAGCTTGAAGGAGGCAGCGATTATTGATGGGGCGAATGCCTGGCAGAGTCTGCGCCATATTACATTGCCGATGATCTCGCATGCCATTACAATCTGCTTCTTCCTGACGCTTAATGGGGCGTTCAAGGTGTTCGAGGTGGTGTACGGACTGACGGGAGGCGGACCAGGTCGCAGCACCCAGGTTATTACGATGAATATTTATGAGGAAGCCTTCTCTAACAACTTCCGGTATGGGTATGCAAGCGCCAAATCGGTCATTCTGTTCATCATTATTTTGGTGCTGACCCTGATTCAGATTCAGGTGATGAAAAGAAAAGAGGTGGAGGCCTAATGACACGCAAGCTTTCCAGTACTATTATATTGGTGGTGCTCGCTGTCGGAGCGGCGCTATCCTTTTTTCCCATCTACATGGCGATTGTGAATTCCTTTAAGACACAAGGCGAAATATTCAGTTCAATCTTGTCGCTGCCTACGCAGATTAACTTTGACAATTATGTAGAGGCCTTCGGAAAGATACGGCTGCTCAATAGCGCAAAAAACTCTGTCATCGTCTCCGCACTGGGCATAGGGGGCATACTGCTATTCGCCTCGATGGCGGGCTATAAGCTGTCACGGACGCCGGGCAAGCTGTCGGGATTTATATTCTTCCTGTTCATTGCCTCGATGCTCGTGCCGTTTCATTCCATTATGATCTCGCTGTCGCGCGTGGCGAAAACTCTGTCCGTTCAGGGCAGCACCTATGGCCTTGCATTAATCTATATCGGTCTGGGCGTCAATATGGCGATATTCCTCTACCACGGGTTCGTCAAGTCGATTCCTAGAGAGCTGGAGGAGTCGGCGCATATGGATGGTTGCGGAGAGTTCCAGACCTTCTTCAAGATCATCCTGCCGCTGCTGATGCCGATTACGGTAACGATTGCGATACTCGATTTCCTATGGATATGGAATGACTTCCTGCTTCCATTGCTCATGCTGACAGATGTCAATAAATATACGCTCATTCTGTCGACCAACATGCTGTTCGGCGAATACAACAAGGAGTGGCCGCTTATTCTGGCGGCGCTGGTGCTCACGGCGGTTCCTGTCGTGTTGATCTATGCCTTCTTCCAGCGCTTCATTATGGAAGGCATCACAGAAGGGGCGGTAAAGGGTTAAGCAAGCAGCCTGACGCCTGCAATTGAAGGGAGCAAGCAATAGTGGAGAAATTATATTACGGTGTCGCCTACTATGACGAATATATGCCTTATGACAGGCTGGACAAAGATATTGAGATGATGAAAGCGGCAGGCATCAATGTCGTGCGGATTGCCGAATCGACCTGGAGCACGCATGAGCCGCACAACGGCGTGTTTGATTTCACCTCTGTCGACCGGGTGCTGGATGCGATGCATCAAGCGGGCATTGCCGTCATTGTTGGCACGCCAACCTATGCTGTGCCGACCTGGCTCGTGAAGGAGCACCCGGAGGTACTGGCCGAGACCCCCAAGGGCCCCGGTCGATATGGAGCAAGACAGATTATGGATATTACAAGCCCGGCTTATCTGTTCTATGCAGAGCGCATCATCCGCAAGCTGATCAGCAGGGTGAAGGATCATCCTGCTGTCATCGGCTACCAGACGGATAATGAGACCAAGCATTACCATACGGCAGGCCCCAATGTGCAGCAGCGCTTCATCAAGTATATGAAATCACAATTCGGCACAGTCGAGGCAATGAATGCCGCCTACGGTCTGAGCTATTGGAGCAACCGGATTAATAGCTGGGAGGATTTCCCTTCGGTCGTCGGTACAATTAACGGCAGCTTGGGGGCGGCATTTGCTCGCTTTCAACGGGAGCTGGTGAATGAATTTCTCGCCTGGCAGGTATCGCTGGTGAACGAATACAAGCGACCGGATCAATTTGTTACGCAGAACTTCGACTTCGAGTGGCGGGGATACTCCTATGGCATCCAGCCCGATGTGAACCATTTCGAAGCCTCGCGTCCCTTCGATATTGCTGGCGTGGACATCTACCACCCCTCGCAAAGCGAGCTGACAGGCACCGAGATTTCCTTCGGTGGAGATGTGGTACGCAGCCTGAAGCAGAGCAATTATCTGGTGCTGGAGACACAGGCACAGGCATTCCCTCACTGGACGCCCTATCCGGGTCAGCTTCGCCAGCTCGCCTTCAGCCACCTCGCCTCCGGGGCGAATATGGTCGCCTATTGGCACTGGCATTCCATTCACAACTCGTTTGAGACCTATTGGAAGGGACTGCTCAGTCATGACCTGGCTTCCAATCCGACATATGAAGAGGCAGGGACAGTCGGCCGGGATTTTGCCAGATTATCGTCCAAGCTGGTGAACCTGAGGAAGCAGAACCAGGTCGCTATCCTGGTCAGCAATGAGGCGCTCACTTCGCTGGAATGGTTCCCACTGTCGCCGCCAGGCGTGGACAGTAAGTACAAATATAATGATATTGTACGCCGGATGTACGACCAGCTATACCGGATGAATGTCGGGTGCGACTTCGTCTACCCAGGCAGCGAGCAGTTGGAGAGGTATCGGCTGTTAATCGTTCCTGCACTCTATACAGCTAGCGACGAGCTGCTGGAGCGTCTGAACCGGTATGTCGAGCAGGGCGGACACATCGTCTATACGTTTAAGAGCGGCTTCACCAACGAGCATCTTCAGGTGCGCTCGGCGCAGCAGCCGGGCATCATTCATGACGCTTGCGGTGTCGTATATAATCAATTTGTAGAGCCTAAGCAGGTTGGTTTGCTGGATAATCCGTTCGGCGTCGAGGAAGAAGATAATCAGGTGGAGGCATGGATGGAGCTGCTAACCGCGACGACGGCTGAGATCGTGGCTCGTTATGACCATCCGCATTGGGGCGCTTATGCGGCGATTACGCGCAACCGCTACGGGCAAGGTCAAGCCACTTACATCGGCTGTCTGGTCAGCGCAGCCGTCATGCGGCATCTGCTGGAGCAGGAGGTCAAGCTGGCGGGGCTATGGGGCGTGGATCAGCAGCTCGCTTATCCGCTGATTGTCAAGTCTGGGGTGAATGAAGCAGGGCGAACGATTCGTTATTACTTCAATTATTCGGATGAGTTGCAGCGCTTTACGTATGCCGGGCCGGGTGGCATGGAGCTGCTGGAGGGCGCCAGCATTGCTCCGGGGAGCGAGGTTCTGCTGGAGCGGTGGGGCGTAAGGATTATCGAAGAGAACCAGCAATGACATCAAAGCAGTTCAAGATAGCCGGGTAGGCGAGCAGGTTGTACACTGCCGCCTGGCCCGGCTGTTTTGCTGATCGTTGCCCATGAAGTATGATTCCTCCCGTATTGAATATACTAACGTAACGACACCTCTGGAACCGAGGGTGAAAAAAGGATTGACATACGATAATGAGAACCATTATCATATGAAGTGATTGAACCTGGAAGGTGTCGGTGATATGGGATGAAGAAGATTACTTATTGCTGCAGAAACCTGAAATTAGGCTCCAAGCCGGTATATAAAGCCATGAAAAGCAAATTTCCAGAGCTGAAGCACAAAAAGAAGGACTGTCTGGGCAATTGCAAAATGTGCTCAAGGGAGTTTTTTGTGCAGGTGGGCAAATCCAAGGTCGTATGTGAGCCTTCGGCGAAGAAGCTGTACAAGCGGCTGAGGGAATTGATTGGCTAAGATCCCAATTAAAAATTGAACATTCAGGGTAACTATTATATGATATTACAATAACATACCACGCAACCTACAGGAGTGATTGATGATGAATGATGCTTTGCACCAGGCCTTGAATGATCAGATGAACTATGAGTTCTATTCCTCTCATGTATATCTGGCGATGGCGGCTTACCTGTCAGGCGAGAGTCTCGACGGCTTTGCCAACTTCTTCATTGTGCAGGCTGAAGAGGAACGCTTCCATGCGATGAAAATCTATCAGTTCCTGAACAATCGTGGCAAGCGCGCCACCTTGATTGGCATGGATACACCGAATAACGACTACAATTCCGTCCTGGAAGTATTCGAGCATGGCTATAAGCACGAATTGGAAGTGACCAAGCGCATCTATCATTTATCTGACCTGGCCATGAACGACCGCGAGCATGCGACCATTCAATTTTTGAAATGGTTTATTGACGAGCAGGTGGAAGAGGAAGCCTTGTTTGATTCGATCATTAATAAGCTGAAGCGAATTGACAAGGACAGCAACGCCTTCTTCATGCTGGATACTGAGTTTTCGCAACGTTCGTTCACGCCTCCGGCTGAATAAAGGCTCTGTACCATTTCTAGCAATACATCTACTCCCTGGTTCTGTTGAACCAGGGAGTTTTTGTACAGGGATGCAGGGGGAATTCTGCGACAGCAAGACAGCGCACACCGTCTGTGTTTGGCGCTTGTCGAACAAAAGCAACTGTACTATGATGAGAATAAACGGATCGCAGGAACAAAAAGGAGGCCCACTTGTTGCACGCCTACGCCTATATCAAGACGATAATACATAAGAATTGTAAACCTGCGTTGCAGACCCTTGCTGCTTGCAAGCCTTCCGACGACAGGCTGTTCAGGGCAAGCGTTCTATGACATGGACAGCCTTCTTGCATCAGCGCAGACGATGGTGGCTGGCTGCAGCTATTATCCTGTTCATTTCTTTGGTCACACTCGTATATTCAACGAAATTCTGGATTGAGCCTACCTTCCCAAGCGAGCATCCGCAGGCCATGAATGGTGTGATGGAGCTGCGCGAGCCACTGAATGACCAGGAGGTTGTTCCCTTGACGGGCGAGTGGAGATTATATCCCCATCAGTTCCTGTCCCCGGAGCAGGTGGACTGGAATGCTGCGGCTCCTGTGGCATTGACCATACCTGGAGGCGGCTGGGATGAAGCACTGGGATCTTCGCTCGGACGCGGCACTTACGCGCTGGAGATTCGACTGGCAGAGGCCGAACAGTTGATCTCGCTTAAGACCATATCGATCCGCATGGCCTACAGGCTCTATGTGAATAACCAACTGGTTGACCAGCGTGGAACGCTGTCAGATGTGGGGGAAGCTCGTGCAGAGAATTATCCGAGCCGAAGCTATATTGCGGTCGATTCGAAGGTCGTTCGACTCGTCATCCAGATCGAGAATCTGGACTATGGCGAGAAGGGCGGCATTGTAGCTCCGATTATGATGGGTACGCCGCTGGCGATGGATAACTATTCCTTCGTGACGGTCGGCTTCGATATATTCCGCACACTCAGCTATCTGCTTGGCGGCATTATGTTTCTCTGCTTCTATTTTATGTGGCCCAGTCGCAAGTACCCGCTGTATATCGGCGGGCATCTGCTGGCGCTGTCCTTGTTCGCCATGACCCATGGCGAGAAGGTGCTAGGCCAGTGGCTGCCAAGCATTCCCTATCAACTGTTTCTCATGCTGCAGTTTATTTCGGTGCTGGTTGGTACCTATACCATATCTGTCTATGTCCATAAGCTGTATCCTTCCCGCAGCGGAGCACGGCTCAAGCAGATCATTACCTATAGCTGCATTGCAATCGGGCTGATAGGGCTAGTGGTTCCCTATCGAATCATTAGTCAGTATGATGCGGTATTCGGCATTCCGGTGCTGATCGCCTATTGTCATGGTGCTTATCGATTCTGGCTGGCAGCTTATCAGAAGCGGGATAATGCGCTGCTCTGCTTCTTTACCTCCTTGCACTTCATTATCCTGTTTGTGAATCAGTCGCTAAGCATTAATGGACTGCTCTCCAACAATGCTTTTCCGCCATGGGATGCCATTACGTTTATGCTGCTGCAGTTGATGCTGATCGGCAAGAGGTTTGCCAATGTATCGAAGCGCACAGAGCAGCTCTCACGCAAAATTGTGGAGGTTAGTGAAGCCAAGCAGGTATTCATCCGCCAGAACGCCTATCGGCTTCAGGAGCCGCTGTATAAGGCAGACAAGCTGATTGAGCTTGTACTGGAGCAGACTACTGCTCCTGGAGGCAAGCTGCTGAATTCGCTGGAAAATGCACGCATGCTCATCCTTCAGCAGCTTGATCATGTGCATGATCTTGTGGATTGGGTGGATCTGCGCGAGGCCAGGAGTACGGAGCGCTCTCCGATGCTGGTGAAGGAAAGTCTGCGCAGCGTATTTCGCAATCTCAGCTATATGCCGGAATGCAAGGGCGTGGAGCTGCGGCAGGAGCTGGAGCTGGACTTCCACGTAGCGCTTGGTGACGAGAGCCGCTTCCGCCATGTAGTACGCAAGCTGGTTGTCGCCTCAGTAGAGCCAGGATCTGTCGTACTGGCTACCGCAGAGCGTCTGACAGATGGTCAGCTTGTGCTGCGTATCTCCATTGCGAACGCTGCTTTATCAGCGGAGGAAGCGGGCAGGCTGATGCGAATGGATGTGCATCAGAAGGCCTCCTACCAATCCCGAGCGATGCATCTCATTATGGCCTACCAATGGATGCAGCAGCTCGGGGGTGAGCTCTCTGCCTGCCCATCTGCGCGGTCAGAGGAGCTTGTCTACGAGCTGGTGTTCGGAAGTGTCCAGACGGGCAGCAAGCATCCGGTTGCCCAGATGTTCGCAGGCGATGGAGAGCTCGGGGACGAGCATGAGCATGCGGCAAGAAACGAGAGTGCAGCAGCCGAGGAGCCGTTCCAGCAACAGGCGCGCATCATGATTATTACAAAGGATGAGGTCAATCGCGACATCGTCACAGCGATTCTGAGCGGCCATGCCTATGAGATGCTTCACTTCACATCGACGCACGCGGCACTAAAGCAGGTGATGAAGGAGCAGCTCCCGGACTTGATTTTATGTGACCAGTTAGTGGAGGGACGGAGCGGGATCGAGCTATGTGCCCAGATTCGCCGATCCTATTCATCTGCTGTGCTGCCGTTTCTGCTCATCGTGTCGCCGCTGGAGCCACAAGAGCGGCTGGCGGCGTTCCGGGCGGATGTGAATGACATCGTTGTCTTTCCGTTTGAGGCAAGCGAGCTTCGCGGCCGTGTGCGCAATATCATCTCGATGAAGCAGTCGATGGAGACCGCTGTCCAGATGGAGCAGGCTTTCCTGCAGGCCCAGATCAAGCCGCACTTTTTGTATAATGCGATGAATTCCATTCTGTCTCTATCGTACAGTGATGTTGCCAAGGCACGGCAGGTTATTTTTGATTTGTCGGCATATCTGCGCTACAGCTTCGACTTTGGCAATACGAAGCGCTCGGTGCCGCTGCGTCAGGAGATGGAGCTGGTCGAAGCGTATCTCAATATTGAAAGTGTCCGGTTCGGAAGCAGGCTGCACTATGATCTGGACTGGGATGAGCAGATCGTAGCTCAGATCCCGCCGCTGACGCTGCAGCCGATTGTGGAGAACGCGGTGCGACATGGCATTGCGCCAACGGTAGCCGGCGGTTCGATACGGATCAGCATACGCAAGTCCGATGAACATGTCATCGCTGTCATCGCTGATGACGGTGCAGGCATAGATGAGCAGCGACTGGCGCAGATTCGCAAGGACGAGCTTCAGGGCGGCCATGTCGGCCTATTAAATATCCGCAAACGGCTAAATCGGCTATCGGCTGCGATGACGATCGAGAGCAGGCTGGGAGAGGGAACGAGAGTCACCTTGACTTTGCCAATTAGAAAAGGAGAGCAAACGTGAGCACAGAGCAGTGGAATGGGGTTGGCAACAGTAGGGAGGCGAGCGAGCCAATAACGCAGATGGAAGCGGGGCAGCCCGTCAGCTTGTATACCTATGTCTGCCATGAGAGCGAGCAAGAGCTATGTGCGCTTGAATTGCGGGAGCTGCTTGGCGTGCAGGGCAAGGTTCAGGGCGGCAGCGTGGAAAGTGCAGTGAGGATAGCGCCGGATCGCAGTCCGTTCCTCAAGCACCGGCTCGATGTGCTGCTGTGCGCAGGCACGCTGGATGAGCTCCGCGAGCAGGCAACTGGACTTGCGCCAGTGGAGCTGCCGTTCAAGGTCATCTGTCTGAAGACGAACGACGGGCCTGACTATGAGGGAAGGCTCTCGGTAGAACGGCTGCTCGGCGCTGCAATCCGCGGCGTCTCTAGCATGAGAGAGCCGCGCGTCAGGCTTGGAGCAGCCCGGCACGCTGGACGGTGGGTGCTGGGCTCGCTGCATGAGGCGGATGCATCATGGCTGAGGCATCAGGACAAGCCACGGCAGTATTCAACAGCACTGAGTGTCCGCATGGCCAGAGCAGCGGTCAATATTGCGATCCCTCGCCCGGAGGGGATTGCTGCGGTCGATCCGTGTTGCGGGATCGGTACCGTGCTGCTCGAGGCGCTGTCTATGGGAGTGCGCATCGACGGCTTTGATCTCAATCCGCTCGCTGTGCGAGGCGCACGTGAAAATCTTGCTCATTTCGGTTATGCTGGTAGTATCGGCATCGCAGATATGCGAGGCCTGCAAGGACATTACGATACCGCCATCATTGATTTTCCGTATAACCATTGCTCACGCCTTAGTAGGGAGCAACTGCTGGAGATGCTGCTTGCCGCCAGACGTCTTGCTGACCGCTCGCTGTTCATCTCAGCAGCGACCCAACCGGTAGCAGCGCTGCTGGACGCTGCTGGCTGGAGCCTGCTGGGGGAGTGCACGGTCAGCAAGGGGCGGTTCGCCAGACATCTGTTGCTGTGCGATTAGGACGCTGCGGCATGAATGGAGGCCGTACCGCCTGCCGCATACTAATCCTCAATGAACATTTGAGGGTGGGATGGAGATGGAAGCAAGCCACAGCAATACAACTCAGGTTGAGAGAATGCGGATTGTGCTGCTCGCCGGCATCGCGACAGCGCCCCAGTTCTTTGGGCGCTGCTGCGATTGGGTGGCGTCGGTCGCACGGCAGGCGGGATGGCTGGCGAGGGTGGATGCCATCTATCCCTATGGCGACCACAGCCGCAGCGTCTGGAGGCAGGTGGGTGAAGTATCCGGTGATCTGCCGCATCGGTTGAGCCTGCTCCGGGTGGGCGGCCGGGCCGCAGCGGATCATATCCGCAACAGCTATGATGGGGAGCAGCTCGTACTGATCGGACATAGCGGCGGCGGCGCTGCCGCTTATCAGGCCGTTCGCATCCTGCTCAAGGAGCAGAAGCTTCGCCCGGAGAACTGCCGGATTATTCAGATCGGCTCTCCGAAGATGCCGATAGCGCCGGAGCTTCGCCAGCATGTGTATTACATTCATGCGGTTGACGACCACGGCAAAGCCAAGGATCCGATCACAAGGCTGGGAAGCTGGGGAGGCTGGTCAGCGGGGCGCTTCCGCCTGCCGGGGTGGAATGCCAGCAAGTATGCGCCCGCACATATTGAAGGCATCGAGCTGATAGGCGGTCATGCCGATTACTTGCGCCATGACCAGCCATTTGTCGATGAGCAGCAGCAATCGAATCTGGAGAAGACGCTTGGTCGTGCCTGGCAATGGGTACAGCAGAGCATGAACGCACCCAGGCGCTAACATTCCGATGAGGAACGGGGGAAACGAAGATGATTACGATTCATAGGGCAGAGGACAGACATCATGCAGATAAGGGGTGGCTCAAGAGCCATCCAAGCTTTTCATTCGGGGAGTATTACGATACGGATAATACGCATTTTGGCGCGCTGCGCGTATTTAATGATGATATTGTTGCCGGGGGACACGGCTTTGGCGCCCATCCGCACCGGGAGATGGAGATTGTGACGATCGTGCTTCGCGGCGAGATCAAGCATGAGGACAGCACCGGTCATACAGCGGTGACCGGCTTCGGCGGTATCCAGCGCATGAGTGCTGGCACGGGCATTATTCATTCGGAGATCAATCCCCATCCTGATCAGCCGGTTGAGCTGCTGCAGGTATGGATTACACCGGAGCGTGCGGGGCTTGAGCCTTCCTATGAGACCTCTCGCTATCCGGTAGCCGAGCTGCGCAACCAGCTCCTTCCCATCGTCTCCAATCATTCCAAGGAGGGGGAAGTGGCTCATATTCATCAGGATGCCACCTTCTACCTGTCCGAGCTGGATGCGGGAGCAGAGGTGAGCTTTCAGCAGAAGGAAGGGCGCCGTATCTATCTGTTTATTATCGAGGGTTCGGTGAAGCTGGCTGACGGAACCGTACTGGCGCGGCGTGATGCCGCACGTATAACCGAGCTGTCCGAGCTGAAGCTCCATGCTGAGCAGGAAGCACAACTGCTGCTGATCGATCTGCCATAATACGTAAGGGGAGGAGAGGGCATATGAGTGAAACAATCCAATATCGTCTGCTGATCAAGCAGGTCATCGGCAGATTGCTGCTCGATACGGTGAAGGCGGGCCTTTCATTTACACTGGATGAGCACGAGGAGGGATGGCGCATTCGGGTGGAAGGTGTGCCACAGGAGAAAGGGCAGGAGATTATCGCGCTGGTTGATGATCTGAATCTGTTCTATTTTGAAGAGAATCCATCCGATCCATCAGCGGTTCGCAAATGGTGGCTCTACGGAAAGCAGCGACCCCGCCATAGCTATGACGAGGCCGGACAGACGTTGGAGCTGATCGTAGATTCAAGAGTCGGGTACTCGAATCAGAGCGTGTAGTAGCCGCTCCTAATATTCGCTGTTATAATCGACAATATTGCGCATGAGCTCCGGCTTGCCTTGGGCATACAGCGCCAGATTGCTTATGAACAGTTGGCTCGCTCTGGCATCGTAGTAGGGGCTGGCACCGCCGATATGCGGCGTTAGGATAACCTGCTCCATCGACCAGAGCGGATGATCCTCGGGCAGCGGCTCCGGCTCGATCACATCCAGTCCCGCAGAGCCGAGCTGTCCGCTCTCCAGCGCCTCCACCAGCGCGGAGGTCACTACGGTCGCACCGCGGCCGATGTTGATGAAGCAGGCTCCGCGCTTCATGAGGCCAAACCTTGCTTCATCGAACAGATCCCGCGTCTGTGCGGTAAGGGGGAGGATGTTCACGATATAATCGCTGCGCCGCAGCACGGTATCCAGTTCGTCCAGACCATACATCTCATCCACCTCCGGCGTTGGCTGTCCGCTGCGCCGCACACCGAGCACGGTCATGCCGAATGCGCGGGACAGCCTGGCGATCTGCCGGCCGATCTCGCCGGCACCGATGATCCCGACTGTGGAGCCGTGCAGCTCTCGGAAGGAGCCACCCTTGCCCCAGACGGCTGCGCTCTGATCACGCACCGCCTGCTGAATATTGCGGTTGAGCCCCAGCATGAGAGCGAAGGCGGTCTCGGACATCGGAACCGGATGGATGCCGCTGGCATCGGTGAGCCGGATCCCCTGCTTGCGGAATAGCTCCAGCGGGAGCTTGTCTACGCCCGCTGCCCAGCTCTGCACCCAGCGCAGCGGGACGTCGCGTCCCAGTGTCTCTTGAGCGGCGATCGAGCTCCAGCCGCATATGACCTCAGCCTCACGGAATAACTGTGGATCAAGCTCCTTGGCTTTGCCAAATATACAGCTCCAGCCTGGCGCTGCTGCGCGAATCTGTTCCTGAGCTTCCAAAGTAACCTGCTGCAATACAAGTAAAGTCGGCATGTAGTATCGTTCCTCTCTGTAGGTTGTACGAGCTTAATGCGCCTATCCGTATGGTAACACGTAGATTGCGCGCGCGAAATAGCGCTTTTTCAGAATGCGGCCTTGTTGAAGATAAGGCTCAACCTAATAATCAGTGCTTGACAGAAGACAGAGCTTAGCGGAGGGGCGGAGGGATTCTGGAGAAACGTCAGTGTTCGCCTTTAAAGACCGATTCCCACCATAGTCCTCATATAAATAAAAGGAATCGGGCTTTAACAGCGATCGGAAGAACCCTCTGTCCCGTAGCGTCTCATCTCGGCCCAAGTCAAGAACTGATTTCTGGTTTGAGCCGAAGATAATCAAGCTAATTATTTTGATCGATAGGAGGTTATAAGATGAGCCATCTCGATTCACCATTTACATGCAAGGGGTTGACCCTGAAAAATCGCATCGTTATGCCGCCTATGTGCCAGTATTCCGCCAATGCCCGCGACGGCATGCCGACCGAATGGCATTACGTGCATTATGTCACGCGCGCTGTAGGCGGAACCGGCTTGATCATCATGGAAATGACCAATGTGGAGCCAGATGGCCGAATTACCGATCATTGTCTGGGCTTGTGGTCGGACGAGCACATCCCGGCATTCTCCAGAGTGATTCGCGAATGCCAGTCCTATGGAGCCAAGGTCGGCATTCAGATTGCCCATGCCGGACGCAAGGCGCAGGATGCGCCGGAGCCTGTCGCTCCATCGTCGATCGCGGTGGATAGCAGCTACAGGCAGCCTAGAGCGTTGTCCACCGCAGAGGTGAAGGCTATGGTGCAGCGCTTCAAGGATGCGGTGCGGCGGGCAGTGGAGGCCGGCGTGGACACGATTGAGCTGCATGGAGCGCACGGCTATCTGATCCATCAGTTTCATTCTCCGCAGCTTAATCGCAGGGAGGATGAATATGGTCGCGATCTGGCGTTGTTCGGCGTGGAGGTCATTCGTGCTGCCAAGGAAGTGATGCCTGAGGACATGCCGCTCATTATGAGAGTCTCGGCAGTCGAATATATGGATGGCGGCTATGAGCTGGAGCATATGCTGAAGATTGCCGCACGCTATATGGAAGCCGGGGTCGATCTGTTCCATGTGTCGAGCGGGGGAGAGGGCCCGGCCGGGAAGCTGCGGCAGCCCGGCAATTATCCGGGGTATCAGGTTGATCTGGCCAAGTCGATGAAGGCAGCGCTCGGCCTGCCGGTCATTGCGGTCGGCCTGCTGGATGACCCGCGCCTTGCAGAGCAGGTGGTGGCCACGGGAGCGGCTGATCTTGTTGCAGTCGGCAGAGGGATGCTGCGTGACCCATACTGGGCGGATCACGCCCGGCTAGCATTGCTGGAGGGAGCGGATGGTCAGCAGGCGGGCAACGCTGCGGGCAGTGCCGCTGCTGTAGTGGTGCCGCTTCCGTATGTCCGAGGCTATTGACGTTTATAGAGACGGGTAGCATTCGGCAGCAAAAACAGATAAACTAAAGTTAATTCCTTCTATAACGAGGTGAGATGAACATGACGGACAATCAGCCAATCAACGAGAGTGAAGCTAATGCAGTGGAAGGTGCTCAGACGGAGGCAGGCGAAACGGCAGAGAACGGTACTCAGGCTCAGCCCCGCAAGGTGTCACTGGCGGAGGCGATGAAGCAGAAGCTGGCGCAGAAGAAGCAGGCGCAGGCGGAGGGGAATAAGTCGAAGAAGCATCAGGCAGCAGGCAACCAGCCGAAGATGAAGAGCCAGAATACGAAGAAAATTAATAACCAACGCAAGCGTATGGGCGTATAATAGGTCAGATACAGAGCATCGGCACGGTGGCGTCACAGTCATGTCCGATGGAACAGGATAGAAGGGGGAATGAGATATGGCGAATACCCATACTTATACCCGGCGGGAAGAGGTGGCCAATGCCATCACACATGGCATTGGAGCGCTGCTCAGCGTAGCGGCACTGGTGCTGCTGATTGTATTCGCCGCCATGAAGGGAACAGCCTGGCATGTTGTGAGCTTTACCATCTACGGAAGCGCGATGCTGCTTCTGTATGTATCCTCGACACTAGTGCACAGCTTCCCAGAGGGCAAGGTTAAGAATTGGTTTGAAATTATGGATCACTCCTGCATCTATATCTTTATCGCAGGTACCTATACACCAATCTTATTCAATGTCGTGCAGGGAACGACCGGCTGGGTATTGTTCGGCATCGTGTGGGGGGTAGCGCTGGCGGGCGTAGTCTTCAAGTCGTTTTTTGCCTCCAGATTTTTGTTCACCTCCACGCTGCTGTACATCGCGATGGGCTGGATTATCGTGTTTGCCTGGGGTCCGCTGGTGGACAATCTTGCCCCGGGAGGATTGAAGCTGCTGATCGGCGGAGGGCTGCTGTACACGGTCGGGACAGTGTTCTATATGTGGCGCAGCTTTCCATACCATCACGCCGTATGGCACTTGTTCGTGCTAGGGGGCTCGGTGCTCCATTTCTTTGCTATTCTGCTATACGTATTGCCGCATTAGAAGCGTCAGCCATGTCATACGGCAGGCGCGCACAAATGCAAAAGACCAAAACCCGAAGAATGCGACAACGTTCTTCGGGTTTTGGTCTTTTTGGTGATCAGGAGAGAAGGCGAACAGCAAGGCATTCGATCATACTATGCTATACCGTGCTACTGGATAGCTCCTCTTTGCGGTTCCGGTTCATGAACTTTGTACAGCCGCCATTGGTTATCGAAGTCGTGATACAGCGTAGCCCATGCGCTTCCCTTATCGTACAGGTCGGGATAGGTCACATTGATGGTGCTCTTCGGCCCATTGCGTAGAGGAGACGGAATGAGAATATAGTCCACCTTATACTTCAGCGGATCAAGCAGCGCCGGCCTGAAGTCATAGTCGCTCGTAATGAGAAACTTCTTCGCATTGGTGCTGTTCACTAAGATCGTAAAGGCATTCGAGGAGTCGGTCAGGATCGTCTCGGTGGTGAAGTGATCGTCTATCCACTGGGCAATGGCACGTTCCTCGCGCTGCTGCCTCGCGAATTCATTGGTCTCAATCGTCAGGAAGTTGTGCTCATCCGGCGCAATGTCGGGCTGGGTAATGGCATAGCTTAGCAATCCAGCCGTTCCCGCCATGCAGACGATGATGAGCGAGAACGCTGCGCGCCGCCGCCAGCCATGCCGCAGCTTGCTCAGCTCATAAGGAATCCAGGCGACGACAACCGGAAATACATACATGAAGTAGCGGAACCAGCCAAAGGACGATGCCTTCATCAGCAGCAGAAACTGCAAGCCCGGCACTGCGGCGAACAGCAGCAGCAGCACCAGCAGATCAGGCTTATGCAGGCGCCAGGAGAATAGCCGGATCAGCAGTACAGCGAACAAAGGCAGCGAGTACCAGAGCGTCTTCTTGGCGATGAACAGAAGCGAGAGCAGCGGGCTGTTGAACAGCTTCACGAAGTTCTCGTCATTTTGCAGTACCTCGGATTGCGCGACGTTGGAGTACTCCGAGTTCAGGAAGTAGAATGGATTGCCCATAATGGTATAGTTGAAGAAAATCCACAGCAATCCTGAGAAGATCGCGGGCAGCAGCACAATAATCCAGGTCGCCTCGATCTTGTTGTACTTCTCCAGCGGCTTCAACTGTCGCTTCTCCTGGCTGCGATGATGGATGAACACAATGACTAGCACAATCGCAATCGCCAGGGAGAAGCCGAACGGGACCGCCTCATAGCGCGTCCAGAAGGCGAGCGAGAGAGCGAAGCCGCTGAAGATGAGGCTGCTGGTCTTGCGCTCCTTGATCCAGAAGGTGAACTCAATGATGGTGTACATCAGGAAATAGATATAGGGCGCGTCGCTGAGTCCGTTGGCGCCGAACAGGAATACGAACGGATTGAGACAATAGAGCAGCGCGAGCATCGAGCTCATCGTCCTGGACAGCTCGTAGCGAATCCCGGTCTTGTACAGCAGCACAGCGGTCAAGCCGGAGAAGAGAGCGGTCATGATGACCCCGGCGAAGCCGCGAGAGGCGAGCACGGGGAACAGCGGATAGAAGACGAGAATCGCCAGCTCCATCAGACTCGGCAGCGGGTTCCAGATGAAGCTGATCGCCCCCAGATGCGGATCGCGGCTGTAGAGCACATAGAAGGCATTGGCAACCCGGCTTAGGGCATCGGTATGCATGTAGCCTTTCATGAAGGCGAGATAGTAACCAAGCGCAATCTCCCCGGCAAATATGATCAGAAATATTATCCATGAAAGGATACTCCGTTTTGACATCCTCAGGCTCCTTTTGCTTTGTCATGATGCATGATCTAAGTGGGTAGAGCAGATAAACCAGCTTGACGACAACCGACTATCTGGCAGAAGCTGACTCATGTGAAGTAGTTACAGTTACTTCCGCCTCCGCTTTCGGTTCATGAACTTTGTACAGCCGCCATTGGTTATCGAAGTCGTGATACAGCGTAGCCCATGCGCTGCCGTTATCGTACAGGTCGGGATAAGCCATATTAATGGCGCTCTTGGGTCCGTTACGGAATGGCCGCGGAATGAGAATATAGTCCACCTTATACTTCAGCGGATCAAGCAGCGCCGGCCTGAAGTCATAGTCGCTCGTAATGAGAAACTTCTTCGCATTACGGCTGTTCACTAAGATCGTAAAGGCATTCGAGGAGTCAGTCAGGATCGTCTCGGTGGTGAAGTGATCGTCTATCCACTGGGCGATGACACGTTCCTCGCGCTGCTGCCTCGCGTATTCATTGGTCTCAATCGTCAGGAAGTTGTGCTCATCCGGCGCAATGTCGGGCTGGGTAATGGCGTAGCTCAGCAATCCAGCCGTCCCCACCATAGAGACGATGATGAGCGAGAACGCTGCGCGCCGCCGCCAGCCATGCCGCAGCTTGCTCAGCTCATAAGGAATCCAGGCGACGACAACCGGAAATACATACATGAAGTAGCGGAACCAGCCGAAGGACGATGCCTTCATCAGCAGCAGAAACTGCAAGCCCGGCACTGCGGCGAACAGCAGCAGCAGCACCAGCAGGTCAGGCTTATGCAGACGCCAGGAGAATAGCCGGATCAGCAGTACAGCGAACAAAGGCAGCGAGTACCAGAGCGTCTTCTTGGCGATGAACAGAAGCGAGAGCAGCGGGCTGTTGAACAGCTTCACGAAGTTCTCGTCATTTTGCAGTACCTCGGATTGCGCGACGTTGGAGTACTCCGAGTTCAGGAAGTAGAACGGATTGCCCATAATGATATAGTTGAAGAAAATCCACAGCAATCCTGAGAAGATCGCGGGCAGCAGCACAATAATCCAGGTCGCCTCGATCTTGTTGTACTTCTCCAGCGGCTTCAGCTTCGGGTCCTCCTGGCTGCGATGATGGATGAACACAATGACCAGCACAATCGCAATTGCCAGGGAGAAGCCGAAGGGGACCGCCTCATAGCGCGTCCAGAAGGCGAGCGAGAGGGCGAAGCCGCTGAAGATGAGGCTGCTGGTCTTGCGCTCCTTGATCCAGAAGGTGAACTCAATGATGGTGTACATCAGGAAATAGATATAGGGCGCGTCGCTGAGGCCGTTGGCGCCGAACAGGAATACGAACGGATTGAGACAATAGAGCAGCGCGAGCATCGAGCTCATCGTTCTGGACAGCTCGTAGCGAATCCCGGTCTTGTACAGCAGCACAGCGGTCAAGCCGGAGAAAAGAGCGGTCATGATGACCCCGGCGAAGCCGCGAGAGGCGAGTACGGGGAACAGCGGATAGAAGACGAGAATCGCCAGCTCCATCAGACTCGGCAGCGGGTTCCAGATGAAGCCGATCGCCCCCAGATGCGGATCGCGGCTGTAGAGCACATAGAAGGCATTGGCAACCCGGCTTAGGGCATCGGTATGCATGTAGCCTTTCACGAAGGCGAGATAGTAGCCAAGCGCAATCTCTCCGGCAAATATAATAAGAAATATTATCCATGAAAGGATACTCCGTTTTGACATGCTCAAGCTCCTTTTGCTCTGTGGTGAATCTCGGTATTCTGCCGAAAGGTCCAGTAGCGGTTCAGCACATAATTATGCAGCGGCACAAGCACGGTAATGATGCATTGCCCGAGCAGATAAGGCAGGTGCATCCATTCAATCGCAGCATACATGACCAATGTGTTGAGTGTGAGTCCAGAGAGCGAGACCAACGTATATTTGACAAATTGCTTCATCGCTGACTGACGGGTGGAATCGGTGAACGTCCATTTGGCATTCAGCACATAAGAGACGAGTAGTACGCCAATGAAGCCAAGAGCTGAACCGACAATGGGATGCAGGCCGCCCCATTCCACCAGCGCCACCAGCAAGGCAAAATGAAGCGCTGTCCCGAGCAGACCAACAATGCCATACTTAATGATTGGAGACTGCAGGATAGATGCTATCGACATGATTATTCTCCTCATAGCGGATAGAGGCGGACGTATGCTGGCTTCTGGCGCTAATCAAGTAACGCGGCCTTCCCTTGACTTCATGGTAGATGGCCCCGATATATTCTCCCACAACACCGATAGATACCATCAGCACAGAGCCAATAATCAGTTGCAGCAAAATAACGGTCGTAAATCCAGTGACGGCGTCGCCTTGCAGCTTGTTCACCAGTGTATGTATACCCAGTATAACGGAGCAGACGAAAAATAACAGGCCGATATAAGTAACGATCCGCAGCGGCTTGGTAGAGAACGAGACGATGGCATCGAGCGCCAGCCTGGCGAGCGCACGGATGCTCCAGCGGCTATCGCCGCCCGAACGCGACTGCACCTCGAATGGCAGCTTCGTGCGTCGATAGCCGAGCCAAGCCGACATGCCGCGGAAGAACATCGTGCGCTCCGGCATTTGCCGCCATGCTTCAATGACCTTCTGGTCAAGCAGCTTGAAGTCGGAGGCGTTCTTCAGGTCAAAGCCGGATAGCTGATTCAGCGTCCCGTAGAACAGCGAGGCGCCGGCTCGCTTGTTCCAGCTCTCCCTCCCGCGGCTCGTCTTGACGCATTCGACCACCTCATAATGCTCCTCCCGCCATAGCCTCACCATCTCAGGAATGAGCTGAGGGGGGTGCTGCAGATCGCCATCCATGACGATGATCGCTTTGCCCCGGGCATATTCCAGCCCGGCGCAGAGCGCTGATTCCTTGCCGAAGTTGCGGCTAAGCCGCAGTGCGATCAATCCCTTAACATACGCGGATGATTTCTCCAGCACATCCCAGGTATCATCTGCTGAACCGTCATCAATGACGACCAGCTCATAATGGGAACAGATGGAGGCAGCGGAGGCTGCGATGGTCACCAGTGATTCGGCCAGATGCTCTGCTTCGTTAAATACCGGAACGACGATCGTCAGCTCAGGCTGATTCGTATCCATATCGTCTTTCTCCTCTCTACATTACGGATGCATGAAGGACGCCCGCCGCGGGAAGCGGAGACGGACGGACAGTCGCCGGGTACAGTACGGCCATGTGTACTTGTACCCGGCAAGCTACATGGAGGGAGTCCCCGGCTTGCCGCCTGGCTGATGGATGAGGCTGTCTTCGGCAGGCAGGCTCGCTAGTTCAGCCAGCTCCGCCTCCTCAGGAGCATGCAGTCCGTGGACGGTCTTCTCCCAATAGAACGGCTTCGTAATGAGCTGCCAGGCCGCTTTTACTGCGGCGATGCTCATCATGACCCAATAGATTGGGGTCAGCAGGGCGTAGCGCACAAGCGAGTAGGAGAATACCTGCTGCCGCTTCTGCTCCAGCTCGTGGATAACCCAGTAGACACCGGCCACGTTGCTGAAGATGAACAGGAAGTTGCCGGCATAGAGCTCCACGCTCGCCAGATAATAGATGGCCCCTGGAAAGAAGCGTGGAATGAAATCAAAGTGCCACCCGAACCACAAGATCATCATGACCCAGAAGAACGGATTGAGCAGCGGGAGCAGCGGCGTGGCAAGAATCATAACCTGGAAGCCCATGAAGCCCTTCGCTCCGATCTCGCGCCAGAGCTTGAACGGATTGCGCATATGAACGAGCCAGGTCTGCATGTAGCCCTTGATCCAGCGGGAGCGCTGGCGTATCCAGTTGCCGACGCGGCTGTTCGCCTCCTCCCATGTGCGGGAATCGACGATCGCTGTCTTATAGCCATGCTTATATAAGCGGATGCCCAGATCCGCATCCTCGGTAACGTTGTACGGGTCCCACGCATTAAGCTCCTTCAGCACAGAGAGCTTGAAGTGGTTGGACGTCCCGCCGAGCGGAATCGGCACATCCAGTCTCATAATGCCCGGTAGCAGCAGCTCGAACCACATGCTGTATTCCTGAGTGAACCAGCGTGTCAGCCAGTTCTGGGTGCTGTTGAAGTAATTGAGCTTCGCCTGAATGCAGGCGAATTCCTCCGGACACTTGCGGAAGGTGGCAATCACCTTCTTGAGCTGATCAGGGTCCGGGCGATCCTCGGCATCATAAATAACGACATATTCTCCGCGCGCACGAATGAGGCCATAGTTGCAGGCCTTCGGTTTCGTCTTCGGCAAGCTGTCAGGTACGACGAGGATAGTATAGTAAAAGGGCAGATCCATCGATTGCAGCAGCTCGCGGGTTTCCGTATCGTCCTCCTCGATAAGAAGCCGCACATCAAGCTTCGCCTTCGGGTAGTCCAGATTCTCCAGGTTCGTCAGCAGTTGCGGGATGACCTGAGCCTCCTTATACATCGGTACGAGGATGGTATAGATCGGCAGCTCTCGCTCATCCATCGCCTGGATCTCCTCGTCTGTGAAGCGAAATTGCGCCCCTTCGCGTGAACCGAGCAGAATAATCCAGAACTTGAAGATCGACATGGTGAAATAGAACAATTGGATCAGAATATTAACAATCAGCAGCGTTGCCCAGAAGCTCCAGATCAGGCCGATGACCAGCACCGCGCCAAGGACAGCAGTGAAGCCGAGCTGCGGCCTGGTGAAGGTCGTATGCGCTGAGTTGTGGGGCTGCTCATCAGCGAGACGGCGAGTACTTTCATGCAGCATCTCACTGCCATACACCTCGCGCCAGAAATATTCCATCTCGTCCTTTGTCGCGAGCACCTGTTCAATGGGAAGCTGGAGCAGCGCTTCGATCTTGCTGGCATCCTCATCCGAGAGCGGTGTGGAAACGGCGACCAGATAGCGATTCACATATTGATGGATGACGACAATCTCATATTCCCGTGCGACCGACTCTGGCAGTCTGACCGGCGTATCGAGGGACAGCTCCTGCCCGATGCGCCCGATATTGTTCTGTGTGGCAATCATTCGGTACAGATCGCCAGGCTCAATCATTTTAAGCGACAGCAGCACGTCACCTAGCAGCCCCCCGCTCTTCTGTTGGAACGCGAGCGCTTTGTCGAGCTGCTCTTGCGTAATCTTGCCAGAGCTGACAAGAATATCGCCGAGCCGTCCTTTGTCCTGGTTGCCTAGATAAGGGTTCAGATCCTCGGGCTGGATGAAGCCCATATCAATCAGGATGTCACCGAGCCGTCCGCCATATCGGCGCTGGCGCGCAATAGCCGTCTGCAACTGGTCCTGGGTGATCTTGCCATCATCAATCAGCATATCCCCCATGCGCCGCAGCGGTTGAGCCTGCTGGTTAGCAGCCACGGCGGCCGGAGTCGCAGCGTTCGGCAAGCTTGCACTTGCAGCCGCAGAAGCGACAGCCGCTAAGCGCTGGTGCTCCAGTTGGGCAATCCGGGCATGCGTCTCTTCGATCCGCAGTTGCAGCTCATTAATCTCGTTGTCGATGCGCTTGTTCAGCGTAAGCTGCTCAGCGCGCTGCTGCTCCAGCGCAGATTTGGCCTCTGTATAATGCTTGAGCGCAAGATTGACCCGGCGTTTGGAGGCGCGGATGCTCAGGCCGCCCAGCCTTAGCTTAAATCGTTTGTTCATGATCCGGCCTCTCCTGCTAGCTGCCGTTCCTGTTGCAGCAGACTCTTGAGCTGCTCTCGCAGCGCTAAGCTGTTCTCCCACTTCTCCTCGTATATCTGCTTGAATTCGGCCTCTTCCTTCTCAAGGAGAGACTGCAAAGATTCTTGGGCAGTCTCCAGCAAATGCACATATCGGCTTACTTCCTTAGCACGGTAGCCGACAAGAGAGCGTCTGGTTCTCATATATGCCCCTCCTGCGTCACAATCTCGATTAAGATGCTATCAGCACTTGCTTCAAAGGCGGCCTCGCCCTGTATCGTATGCGCATGACCGGGAGCAAGCGGAAGATTGCCCCCGCTTGCATCGTCGACAACGCCTTCTCCAGAAGCGAGCAGCCATTGCACGCTGGCAGCCTGAGAGGGGGCCAGATAGCGCTCACCTCGTGCTAAGATAATCCGGTTCGTCTGCAGGCCGATGCTGCCGTCCTCATGATAGAGGGTCTCCAGCTTGCGAACCGCAGAATGGGGCGCAACAATCGGCTTGACCTGCTCCACCAGTGGCTTGATATTGCCGGCCTGACGCTTGCTGGTAACCAGAATGCCGCTTTCGCCCGCTATGATGACGGCATCCGGGATGCCATTAACGATAACGTTAATATCCAATTCATTAATGATATGGGTGTTTTCACAGCCGTCGCCTAATAGCCCATGGCCGAATACCGGCTGATCCATCTGGGCGGAGATGGCTTCCCAGTTGCCCATGTCCTCCCAAGCGCCCTCGTAGATCAGTCCCCCCAGGCGCGTCTCTTGTTCAACTACGGCGTAGTCGAAGCTGGTCTTCGGCAGCAGGTGGTAGCTCTCGCGCAGCTCACTGTAGCCTGCAGGCAGCCCCGCCTCCTTCAGCTTGCCGATCAGGTAGCCAAGCCGAAAAGCAAAGATACCGCAATTCCATAGCGACCCTTCTTCAATCAATTGCCGTGCAGTTGCGGTATCGGGTTTTTCGACAAACCTCCTGATCGTGTATGGCTGCTCCCCCATGTCGGACTCCGGTACCAGATACCCATATTTACTCGAAGGATAAGTAGGGGCTACCCCCAGTAATGCGATATTGTACCGCCCATCCTCTACAGCCGTTCCCAGTTGAGAGATGCGGGAATAGAAGGCAGAGTCGGCTTTGCCATCTACGGGGATGACAACGACGACCTCATCATTAGAAATTTCCCACTCCGAATGGAGATAAGCAGCCGACAAGGCGATCGCCGGATATGTATCTCTGCGTTCAGGCTCGATGATGCAAGGAATCGAATGTCCCAACTGCTCCTGGAGCAGCGCCAGTTGGTGCTCGGATGAGGCGATGACGGTGTGCTCGATCAGTCCCGCTTTGCGCAGCTCATGCAAAGTATTTTGCAGCATGGATACCGCTTTTCCTGTTGGATGCTTCAGAAGCTTCAGATATTGCTTGGAACGCTCGTCATTGGATAAGGGCCACAGACGCTTGCCGGCTCCACCGGACAATAAAATAATCTTCATAAACTATAAGCTCCTTCCGGCAAAATGCCCGTCAAGCGTAAGGTCGGAAACGCGCGTTATTTACGGACAAATGTCGAAAAAACTCGTTTCTTAATTGATTATAACGCACAGGTATTAGAGAGATATTAAAATAGGTTTGTGTCTTACTATAAGTGAGACCTAATGATGTGTCAATATGTAGCAAAAGGTACCAAAAATAAAACTTTTCACCCCGTTCTTTATGCCTATAAAAATAACATAGCCATCTGTACAAATTCTGAACAATTGCTTAACAAACATCGCTTCCAGCCTGTCCCAAGGCGGATAGGGCGGCGCTATGAAAAGGAGCGGACAGCCTGGGCGAAATGGTTGGATGGACAAGTCCCGCGCCAAAAAAAGCTGGGGTCACGTCGGATACGGACACCAGCCTGGCGGGGTTGCGCAAACCTGCTTTGCCAGCAGCGGCGATTGATCGGACAGGGCGCTGAAATAATGGCTCAGCGCGTGGTTGCCCGGCAGGGTCGCGGCTTTTTGCTCCAATTTGTATTCTCCTTTGACATGCAGATAGATGTAGGTTTTCTCGGTCTTGGGGGAGCGGTACAGCAGCGGGGGGAGCTGTGTTACCACATCGTATTTATTGGCTACACGCCAGCAGACCGGAATACAGCGGTTGAATAGTCGGACGAAGGCAGGGTCGCCTACCCGGGGCGAGGCGAAGGTGCAAACCTTGATTTTGCGGCCGCAGTTGGTATGAAGATCGGGCGCGGCCAGCGTCGAGAGCGCACCGCCCAGGCTGTGGCCGGTCACATAGATGGGCAGCCCGTCAGGGAGCTTGGAGACGAGCTTGAATAGTTGGCTGCGCATGGAACGATAGATGTCGGTGAAGCCTTGATGCGTCTGGCCGCCGCCTTTGACGAATTTGTACTCTGTCTGTCGGGCAATAAGGTCGGACACCCATTCCGTAGCTGTGCCCGTCCCGCGGAAAGCGACGATTGCCGAGCGGCCGGAATAGATGACAAAGCCGAAGCGTTCCCTTGTATTTCCAAATGCCGTGCCTGTGAGGGTGCCAGCCAGCTCATAGCCGGAGGGCATGATGAAGGTGCCGTCCCGATTATGGAATTGCGTATAGGTTTGGCCGCAGACGGCAGCGAGAAATAGCATTTTTTTGAGATGTGGCGATGGCCCCATAGCTTCGCTCCCTTCTGTAGTTGTTCCCTTGGACGTTATGCAGGCGCTTATCTATGTATATGCGGCGTTCTGAGCAGTGGCAACGGGCGAGTGCCCGCAAAGCTGTGCTGACTTTTCGCAGAGCATGGGCTACAATGAAAGCAATAGTAAATCGCATGGACAAGGCTGGTTGAAGCTGGATTCGTCCTATGGAGGAGAAGCAGGGTCACGAGCAAATATGATATGGAAGGGATGCGGCATAGATGACATTAAAGGTTGGGTTGGTTGGCACGGGCTGGTTCTCCAAGATGCATGGTGAACTGCTTGCTGCAGAAGAAGGAATAGAGGTCGCGGCAGTCTGCGGCACGAGCAAGGAGAAGGCGAATCAGCTTGCGAGCGCGTTCGATGATGCCCGCGGCTATGCCACGATAACGGATATGCTCGATTCTCGCAGGCTGGATGCGGTCTATATCTGCGTCCCGCCGTTCGCTCATGGCGAGGTTGAGCTGGCGCTTGCGGAGCGGGGAATTCCGTTCCTGGTCGAGAAGCCGCTCGGCCTGGATATGCAGACGCCGCTTGCGGTATTGCAGGCTGTTCGCAGCAAACAGCTCATCACGTCAGTCGGCTATCATTTCAGATACATGGACAGTGTCGCAAGGGCGAAGCAACTGCTGGAGAATAGGGTTGTCGGCATGGCGCTCGGTCACTGGATGGGCGGTATGCCTGAGGTAAGCTGGTGGCGGAAGCAAGAAGGGTCTGGCGGGCAGATTGTGGAGCAGACCACACATATCTTCGATCTGCTGCGTCATCTGCTAGGCGAGGTGACAGAGGTCTATGCCGCTTATGCACAGCGTGTGATCCATACGAAGCACGAGCAGGTCAGTGTGCCGGATGTCGGCACAGTTACATTGAAGCTGCAGAGCGGAGCGGTTGCGAATATCTCCAATGCCTGCATGCTCAGTGGCGGCGGGCATACCGGATTGACCGTCTATACGGATGAGTGCAACCTGGAGCTGACGCATGGCGGCCTCGTGGAGACGCAAGGCGAGCACAGACGGGAGTATGCGAATGTGTCCAATCCGTATGTGAACGAGCTGCGCGCATTTTTCCATGCGGTGCGCACGCAGGATACCTCCGCGATCCTGTCGACCTATGAGGATGCTTGCAGAACGCAGCAAGTGACGGTCGCTGCCAATGAGTCGGCACAGAGCGGTCTGCCTGTGCGACTGGAGCCACTGTCACTCTAGGCAGCAGCAAGAGGGTGTCCAGGTGTCCTTCATCACATCGATGGACAGCCCCTGCTGCTGTGGGTTCTTCCGTGCATGCAGGTTCATTGATTCAGTTCAGGTGTGCCAGGGTAACGTTAATATAATGCTTGTATAAGCTGGACAGCATAGAGCAGGCGATTGCAGCGCCGCTAATGAAACAAACGGGGGAATGACGATGATCATTGAAATTAGCGTACTCATTGTTGCTATTGCGATCGTAGTGCTGGTTGTCTATCTGGTTCAAACGCTGCGCAAAGCGCAGCAATCCATCCAGACTGCCAATGAGACGCTTGCCGAAACGAAAGAGCTGATTCAAACCTCCAAGGGAGATATAGACCAACTGATGACAGGTGTCAACACCTTGATTGAACAGTTGAATCACCAGGTAAGCGCAGTCGATCCACTGATGTCGTCTGTACGCACTGTCGGCACTGCGGTGAATGAGGTGACGGAAGCCGCCAAGGAGGCTTCAGCGGCGTGGGCAGGGAGCCTCAAGGAGCGAGCCGCTACAAATGCTCAGGCTAATCAGTTGCCGAATTGGCTCACATGGGTCGAAACGGGAGTGAAGGCGTATCAGGCGATCAACAAGCTGGTTCAGGCAGGCAAGCAGCGGCAGGGAGCGGCTGCCGGTCAGGAGGCTGCGGCTGCGAGTGAGCGCGTTGCTTCGCCGAAGCAGTGATATGGAACAAGCACATACTGCGCGTCAATCGCGGCAGTCCATAGGAGCAAGGAGTTGAACAATGAGAATTCTGGTTGTCGATGATAATCCGATGAACGTCACAGTTGTCAAGGAAATGCTGAAGCGGGCAGGATACCGGGATATTCACTCTGCCGCCTCTGGTATGGAGATGTTCACATTGGTCGGCCTCGATGAGGACGGCATGGAGCAGCGGGACCAGAAGCTTGGCGTTCCCGATTATGATCTTATATTGCTGGATATGATGATGCCGCGTATTGACGGCATAGCGGTGTGCCGTGCACTCCAGCAGTCGCCAAGGCTGAGGGATATTCCGATCATCATGGTGACAGCGATCGGAGATTCCAAGAAGCTGGCCGAGGCGCTGGATGCAGGAGCGAGCGATTATGTGACCAAGCCGATCAACAAGGTGGAGCTGCTGGCTAGAATTCGGGTAGCGCTGCGCTTGAAGGAGGAGAAGGATTGGCACAAGGAGCAGGAGCGCAGACTGCGGGAGGAGCTGCAGTTGGCCCGGGAGGTGCAGTCTGCGGTGCTGCCGTCGCCTGTGGCGGAGGAGCGATTGGAGATCGGCGCCCTCTACCTGCCCTCCGAGGAGCTGGCCGGGGATCTGTACGCCTGGCATCGTATCGACGCTAACCGATACGGCATAGCGGTAGTGGATGCTATGGGACATGGCATCTCCTCCTCGCTGGTATGCATGTTTATCGCTTCGGTGCTGAAGGATGCGATGATCAAGCTGGTGGACCCGGTGCTGGTGGTGCAGGAGTTGAACCGCCGCGCATTGCAACTGCAATTCGCCGACCAGCTTATCCAATACTACTATACAGCCATCTATATGGTTGTCGATGTCGAGCAGGGCCAGATTGAATATGTCAACGCCGGACATCCGCCGGGATTGCTGCTGCGCGAGGACGGCACAACGGAGCTAATGGCAGGCGGCAGCAGCGCGATCGGCATGTTCGACAATATCCCGGTAGAGAAGCAGCATATCTCCGTCGGGAGGAAGGATCGAATTGTTCTCGTTACGGACGGGCTAATAGACATCATCCCTACGCCGGATGATGAGAAGCTGGAGCGGCTCTACGAGAAGCTGGCTGCCCCCCTCCCGGAGCAGGCGCTCGCATCTTGGGAGGAAGAGCTGTTCTCCACTGCAGTCCAGCCGGAGCGCGCAGATGATCGCTGTCTTGTATGGGTCGCTATGAAATAATGACGGCAAGCTGCCACATGGAAGCATCGCTTCGCTATTCTCCGGGATGGCGAGGCGATGCTTTTCTGAATCGAGGTAGCATGGAGGTGAATGGATTGGAGCGCATAGTTCAACCGCTTGAGCCTTCGTTCTATGCGATGCTGGAGAGAATGAGCTTCAGACTGCATGGAGTGGAGGAGATCAAGCCGACAAGCGAGGAATGGTATTTTCGTGTTCGCTTTCTGGCTAGCCATATGCTGCTGGTGATGACAGATGGCCAAGGCTGGCTGACGTTGGATGGACGTTATATCGAGCTGCGTAAGGGTGGAATCTATGCTTGTCTGCCAGGACAATTGGTTGAGGCGAGGATTGAATTGCTTGAATTGCATGGTGAGGCCAGCAGCTACTGTCTATTCTATGATGTGCTGGAACAGCAGGCAGATTCCGAGGTTTGGGAGACGGTGCGGCATAACAGCCGATTCCCCGTTGCAGGCGAGGCGGCGCTCCTGTCTCCGCTGTCCATTGGCATGCTGTGTGAATCATTGCACCGGGCGTGGTCAGAGGAGCACCCGCTGAGCCGTTGGCGGGCGCAAATTATGCTGCAGGAGCTGCTGCTTTCCATGCTGGAGGGTAGGCGGCATGGAGAGGTGGACGATGTTGAGGCGTTGCTGGAGCAGATTCGGCACTATATTGAGCGGCATTGCAAGCAGAAGCTGACGATAGAAGGTCTGGCGCAGCAGGCGGGCCTCAGCGCCCGGCATTTCATGCGGCTATTCAAAAGAAGATACGGCTGCAGTGTCATGGAGTATGTATCCGTTCATCGAATCAAACAGGCGCAACGGCTGATGCGGGCAGACCGCAGCGCCCGTCTTAGAGATATTGCCGCGCAGGTTGGCTACCAGGACGAGATGTATTTTCGCCGCAAGTTCAAGCAAATCTCCGGTATTCCTCCAGCCTCGTATATGCGCAATTGTCGCCAGCGCATCGCGGCTGGCCATCCGCTGGCGATCGGTATTCTGCTGGCCTTGCAGATGGTACCCTGCGCGGCGCCTGCCGATCACCCATGGACGGAGTATTACCGCCGCAAATATGAGACGGATCAGGTGCTGCCGCTGGAGGCCGGGCTGGAGGTCAGATTGCAGCAGCTCCGGGAGGCTGCGCCAGATGTCATCCTGGTGATGGATGGTCTTGTGTCCGCGAAGGAGCAGGAGAGATTAAGTGAGCTTGCACCTGTATGCGCTGTTCCGTGGTCGGGTGCGGATTGGCGTACCCAGCTTATATTCGCTGCTCAATATTTGGAGCGAAGCGGGGCGGCAGAGGCGTGGCTGCAGCGGTATGAACGCAAGGCGGCATTTGTCAGGGAGCAGATACGCTTGCAACTGCGCGGTGAACGGCTATGCCTGCTAAGTATCCGCGGCAGTCAACTGGAGCTGGTCGGCATCGATAGCATCGGAACGGTGTTTTACGACGATCTTGGCATCGCGCCTGCTTCAACGGAAGGGTTAAGGCCACGCAGCCGCGTACTGACGCTGGAGCAGCTTGGCGGGCTGGATGCGAGCAGGCTGCTGCTGATCATTGGGCAAGATCAACCGTCGCAGACCACCTGGCATCGTATCGCCAGCAGTGAGCGTTGGAGGAAGCTGTTGCCTGTTCAGCAGGGCAAGGTGGAGCTATTGTCCCACAGCCCGTTAGTGGAGTATTCCGCCTTCGTTCATGATCTGCTGCTCGATGAGGCATTGAAGCTGTGGCGGGATCGTCCATAGAATAAAGTCAGAATCGTCAATAGGATGCGATGCAAAATTCCTTTATACTACTCCTAAATGACAATGATAATTAATCTTAATTAGAGTTATGTCATGATGTAGAGTGTCGACAGGAGGAGTAGTTGGAAATGAAACAGAACGTGAAGCTGGGAGCAGTGCTCCTATGTATGGTGTTATGGCTGGCAGCCTGCGGGTCAGGAAGCGGGCAGCCTGCGGGAGATGGACAGGCAGGAGGCATGCAAGCCGGGCCAGGCAATGGACAAGCTGCCAGCATGCAGGCGGCAGATGATGCTACAAGCAAGGCGCCTCAGACACGCAAGGTGTCCACGGTTAAGGGTGAAATTGAAATTCCGGTCGAGCCGCAGCGAGTCATTGGGCTGTCGGTAGTGTACCCGGAATTTTTGTATGCGCTGGGCATTACGCCGGTCGCTGTCCAAAACTATCATAGCGAGTATCCGTCTTACTTGACGGAGCCGTTCAAGGATACGGTCAAGATGGGGATCGGCCGCACGCCCAACTTTGAGGCGATTCTGGCTGCCCAGCCAGATGTTATACTTGCCCCGGAGTGGTGGTCAGCGAATGACTACGACCAGCTATCCGAGATCGCCCCGACGCTGCTGCTGCCCGCACATGATGATTGGCGCGATGAGCTGAGGAGCATTGGCGTGGCGCTGGACAGGCAGGAGCAGGCGGAACAGGTTATTGCCGATCTGGCAGCCAAAGAGGCAGAGGTGCGTGGGAAGCTTGATGAGCTAGTGGGCGATGAGACGGTCGTCTATATGCGGGTTATGGCGAAGGAGATCGTCGTGCATAGCGAGAATATCGACCGCGGCAGCTTCATTCACAAGCAGCTTGGGCTGAAGCCGCTCGATAATTTCCCCAAGGCAGAACGCGCGATGCCCATATCGCTGGAGATGCTGCCGGACTTCAACGCGGATCATATCATCGTTCAGCTCGATGATGACTCCAAGGATGAGGTGCAGGAGAGATTCAAGGAAGCGACAGATAATTCGTTATGGAAGAAGATGAAGGCAGTCCAAAACGGCCATGTCTACATGGTCGGAGGCAAGGAATATTTCAATCTGGGCATGTCGCCGCTGGCGGATCGGTTTGCGATGGAGGATATATTGCAGGCATTTGAGCAGCGGCTGAAATAGCCGGCTTGGATGGCGGAGCATCAAGCTCTATGTCAGCCATTGGCTACCGCAGCAATCTGAATGTCTTCCTTGCTTGAGATTGTAGAGCAGCGAGGGGATGGTGGCCGTCGACGGTCAGGCGGTCGCGGCTATGCCTGGCATCTTCGCTGCGGGCGACTGTATCTATGCCGGCAAGGTGCGGCTGATTGCCGCAGCCTTCTCCCGATGCGGCGCTTCGTATGAGCAGCGCCAAGCTGTACCTGGAGCCGTCGGCGCCAAGCATGGCCTATGTCTCCTCGAATAAAGAGAGCTTCCGCGAGCTGAACCGCAAGTTGGCTCATAGAGGAGAGCAGGCGTGATGACTTGGGGCCTCAGCTTCTGCTGCGGGAGCGGCTGCTCCTGCTGGGGCTGTCGGTCGCATGATCTGACGGGTGGTTAGAGCCGTCAGCTATGGGAGCTGTATCGTTCTGACTGGGTCTGGCATGGGCTCGTTCGCTGCTGCCGGGTCGTCCACTGCCGCCAGCTTGTCCGTGTCCATGCTTGCTGGCGGCGGCTTTGCTGGAGCGTCCGCTCTTGAGCAGATCGCCTGTCCAGCCCTTGTGCCAGAGCCAGAAGTAGACGCCTGCGGTCAACAGTCCTGTAATGCCGAGCACCAACGCAAAGCCCCAGGATTCCCGAAGCCACGGCAATCGTTGAAAGTTCATGCCCCAGAGAGCGCCGATGACTCCGGCAGGAGTGAACAGCGCTGTGAAGATGGTCAATGTTTTCATCACATCGGTGCCGCGCAGGTTGGAGATGGCATCATCCATGGAGATCAGCGTATCGATCTGCTGATTGTAATGCTTGATCAGGCTGTCGATACGCTCCAGCTTGAAGCGCAGTCGGCTGAAGCCTTCCGTAGCATCGTAGTGCTGCAGGAAGGCTTCTCTGGCTGCCATCTCAATCTCCAGCACCGGAACGAATAGCTGGCTCCAGTGCAGCAGCTCATAGCGACGCTCGAAGATGCCATCCATCAGGTCGGCGCGGTTGCGTCTGCGCATGGAGTTCTCCAATTGATGCAGCTTGGCTTCAAAGCTATCCAGTCCCTCATGGAACGTATCGAGCACATGGCTGAGCAACAGCATGAATGCCTCCGGGGCGCTGCCGCACTGCTCCAGCCGTTCGTTCCAGGGCGAGCGCTGCATGCGGAGCACAAGGCGCAGATCCGAATGCAGGGTGATCATCTGTTCGGGCGTGACCCAGAAATGAAGCATCTGCACATCCTGCTCGTCGTCCGACATCTGAATGAGCAGACTGCCTTGCAGGAGAGGGAGGCCTCCATGCAGTATGGTCACATGAATATGATTGGTTGTACGCAGCACGCTTTCATCCAGCCAGCGCGCGCAGAGTGGAATATCCTTTTTGAGTGTCAGATGAGAATTGTCCGAGGCTTGAAGCGAATGCATCCATTCCCACCCGGCATGATAACGAAATTTGCGGTGTGTCATTCGCAAGCGACCTCCCGGTCCGGTTGTCAGTCCGTTCAATAGTTTAGCTCCATCATACCTTATCGGCGTAAGGGTTGCAAAAGGAATACGAATCGGCTGCAGAGCTTTAAGGCAACTGTAGCTGATGGATCAGTTCTGTTAGGGCAGCAGAGTGAATCTCTCTTGACGGATAGATGAATCCGACCTCTAACTTGCGATAGTGCTCTGGCAATGAATGACTGGAGATTCTTCCTGCCTCCTCCGCGAATGTAACGGAGGATCGCGGCAATAACGATACGCCTAATCCAGCCGAAACCCCATTTACTATCACTTCCATCGTGCCAAATTCTCTGATTTCATAAGAAGAAATCCCTTTCTCCTTCAACAGACTCTCCGCTCTGGCGCGGTGCGTACAGCCCACATCAAAAAACAGCATCGGCATGGTAAGCAATTGTTCCATATCCGCTCGGTTCTGCTCCGAAATCAGTACAAGCTCATCCTCAAATACAGGCAGATAGTTCAGGCGGGACTCATGAATTGGACCATAGATAAAGGCTCCATCCAGCTCATCAGTCAACACCTGCTGTACAAGATCATGGGTGGCGCCGGTGTGTAGCTGGAACTGAACCTTCGGATAATGGGACTGATATTCCTGGATGACAGGGAGGACATAAGTGGAAGCTGCCGCTTCAATACACCCCACCCGAAGAGAGCCATCAGGAACATCTGAATATTGTGTCGTTCTTCGAGCCTCCTCCAGCAAGCTGATAATCTGATCTGTATACCGCAGCAAATTTTCCCCTGCGGATGTCAGGAGCATCCCGCGATTCGTGCGCCGAAAAAGCGGGAGTCCCAGCTCAGCCTCAAGCAATCGTATGCGAGCGGTCACATTGGACTGTACATAATTTAATACCTGTGCGGCCTTGGTAATACTTCCTTCTCTAGCAACCGCCTGAAATATTTTGAGATCGCCGCTCTCCAATGGATTCTGGCCTCCCAGCTATAATTATTTATGATATTCGCCTTCATTTTCATTCATTTTATCAATTGGATCGGGATGTGTACAATAGGGGGGCAACGAAGGTTGACCTATACAATCGATACGACCAGCGAGCAGGAGGATGACGATGAGAGCGATCATACATGAAGGAAAGCAAGGAATCGAAGGATTGCAATATACAGAGCAGAGAGACAGGCAGCCAGGGGAGGGCGAGGTAAAGATCCGGCTAAAAACAGCAGGACTCAACCATCGGGATTTATTTCTGATGTCTGCACGAACGAGCCAAGATTCGCCCTTGATTCTTGGCTCGGATGGGGCAGGAAGGATAGAGGCTGTCGGTGACGAGGTCGCGGGTCTGAGCCCAGGCGCTGAGGTCATTATTAATCCATGCATCGGGTGGGAGAGGACGGAGCAGGTTCCTGTTGTACCTGCCATATTAGGAGGGCCTACGGACGGTACGTTTGCCGAATCGGTCATCGTTCCTTGGCAAAATGTTGCTCCAAAGCCCGCTTATCTTACGTGGGAGGAGGCTGGTGTGCTATCCTTGTCTGCCCTCACTGCCTATCGGGCGCTGTTCACAAGGGGAGATGTTCAGCCGGGCGACCATGTCCTCATTCCAGGGATCGGTGGCGGCGTTGCGACCTTCGCCGCCCAGATGGCGGCAGCGATTGGCGCAGAAGTAACTGTAACCTCAAGAAGTGAGATGAAGCGTCAAGCGGCCATGCAGTTGCCGATTGCCCAGGCATTGGATAGTCATACGAGCTGGGGGGAGCAGCTTGCGGGCAAGTCTGTCGATGTCATCCTGGATAGTGTGGGGCCAGCGCTCTTCGACCAATATTTTGAGGTCATCAAGCCGAATGGCAAAATCATTATGTTCGGGGCAAGCTCTGGTGATGAGATGACGATTCCGGCACGGGCTATATTTTTCCCTCAGCTTCATATTATCGGCACATCTATGGGAAGTAGGGAAGAGTTTGTAGCGATGCTTCAATTCATGGAGCAGCATGCTCTGCATCCTGTTATTGATACGGTCTATCCGTTAAGAGATACAGCCCTTGCCTTTTCGCGTATGGAGCGAGGTGAACAGCTAGGCAATATTGCGATTGCTATAGATTGAGAGCAAGGTCGTGCAGGCGCATTCTCTCATCTCCTGTCTAGACAGTGGTGGCGAGCAGCAGCCTCGGCCATGGCGGTAGAGCTCTGGCAGCGGGCTGCATATTGACCGGACTCCCTTCGGAGTGTCAAGACAATCTCCTGGGTATGTCTTCACACTCCGAAGGGAACTGATGTGATCGAATATTCGTTCAGGGCAAGGCATATTCATGCAGATGTAGCGGGGGGATGTCAAGGGAACGGAACGCAGCACAGGCCAAAATAGGCGTGAATAATGTCGCTGAGCGGGTTCTAATTGGCTGGCTTATGCCTTAGTAGGGCTTATGGTTACCTTCCTCCGTCAAAAACGCCTTGAGCTTGTCAATGGCTCGTTTTTGAATGCGGGAGATGCTCATCTGCGAGACGCCGAGCTGATCGGCAATGGAGCGTTGCGGCAAACCCTCCTCGTATACCATCAGCAGCACCTTCTGCTCCTCTGGCTTGAGGCAGGACATGGCGGCTACAAGATCGAGCTTTTTGTCTACCGTATCGTAGTCATTCGCTTGGGTTCCGATCAGCTCGCCAAGTGTCGTATGGCTCTCCTCCTCAGAGATGGGCGTGTCGAGCGACACATAATGATACAAATCTCTGCCCGCTAATATTTCCAATGTCTCCTCATAGCTGAGCCCCAGATGCTGGGCAATTTCCTCTACGTTGGGCGAGCGCTCCAGCTTCACGGTCAGCTCGTCAACCGCCTGCTGCAGTACGATGCCCTTTTCCTTCACACGGCGGGGAACCTGAATATACCAAGATTTGTCCCGTAAATAATTTTTCATATGTCCGATAATGCTCTTCATGGCGTAAGGTTCGAATTGCATGCCGACCGAGGTATCGAATTGCTCAAATAGACGCAGCAGCGCCATCTGCCCGACCTGATACAAGTCCTCAAACAAATCCGGTCGATTACGCGAAATTTTGCCGGCTGCCATTCGAACCATCGGTTCATAATGCTCAATCAGCTGGGTTGCCGTTTCGTTGCTCGGGTGGCTCTGGTAATCCAGAATAAGCGAGACCGGGCAGAACGAAGACGAATTCGCGGGCCTGTTCGTCATGCCAATTCTTCACTCCTGACCAGGCGCTTGGTTAAGGTTACCCGGGTTCCGGCTTCGCTGAGCACCTCGACCTGATCCATCAAGGCCTGCATCAGATATAGCCCCAAGCCGCCAGAGTTGATGTCCTCAATGCTCTTGCCGAGCAGCGGGGAGGTTCGCGGAGCCTCAGCCAGAGCAATGGCGTTATGTCCGTTATCCTGAACGACGATCGAGAGCGCATGAGGGCTTTTGACAAATTCAATATGCATTCGACGCTCTTCACTACTGGTTGCAGCTTCATGATTGTAGGCGTGCAGCACTGCATTATTGCATGCTTCTGATACAGCTACCTTCATATCCTCGATGTCCTCATAAGAGAATCCCATTTTGGCCGCTATTCCGTACAAGGTAACCCGGACTAAATCCACATATTCTGCGGTAGCCGGAACGTGAAGTTGTACTACTTCCTCGATTGCTTTCATCGCTTATTCCTCGATCCTTTCTATCTAATTAAATGTAACTGCACAGTCATGCCCGGGTCTAACCACTAAGAATGCCGAAGCAGAAACGGTGTAATACCTGTCATATCGAACAGCTTGCGGATAGTCGGAGGGATGGCTTCCACAGAGAAGGAGGCTTGACTGGCATGCCGAGCCTTCAGTACGGAGACCAGTATTCCGATTCCAGTGCTGTCGATATATTGGAGATCCTTCAAATTCAGAATCAATTCGCGGTCGGTCAGCTCGATCAATGGCGCCATCGCCGCGCGCATCTGGCTGGCAACCTCCAGGTCGAACTCTCCGCTAACGTATACGGTGCATTTGCCCTCTGTCGTTTCGGTGCGCAGATGGAATTTATCTTGCTGATTCATATATCCCTCTCCTGATTCATAGTATCATGCCGGCAGGCGGCGCAGTGCTCGGGTACAGTCTGGAATCATCGAGCATTCGCTAATGATTGCTGCTGTCCATGCCTTCTTTACGATGAACATCGTCATTATGGCGAAGGCACAACGAAATGCGGCTAGTCCGCATAGGGGCTCTATGGATGCTTAACCTGAAACGTGCAGGTTGAAACAGGTGTGGTTATGGAGACGGCTTATGGTTACATCCCCGTCAATTGGGGTATATCTAAAGTGTCGACGGGTTGAATCTAGTTTACCATAGGAGGGATACAGCATGAGCAAAAGGCTGGCATTATTTCCGAATCAGGAAGCAGCAATTCAGACGTTGAAGGCACTTACAGAGCAAGGCTTCGCTCCTGGCGAAATAACGGTAATCGGCAAAAACCGCGAGCATACGCGCAGGATCGAGATGGAAACGAGTGTCCATGCCGACGAGCTGATGGATATTGCGCAGACGCTGGAGCAGGAGCCATCTCACGGCGCTTATATCGTCGGTTCGATGGGGGCCACTGCTGGCAGCTCCAGCTCCGGTCTGGGAGCCTTTCCGGCTGTGGGTGCTGTCCGCTATGAGGATATGGATGCTGGCACGACAATGGAGCGGGCGCTGGACGGCTTTGGACTGGACAAGCCTCAGCATGAGGCTTGCAGTCAGGCGATTCAGGCGGGAGCGATCGCCGTTATTGTCGAGACGGATGAGGATGCCAGTGATGTCGGAGGCGGACTTGGAAGGCTGGATAAGGTGGAGGCGGTCTTCCGAAGTCACGGCGCCCAGCAAATTGTGTAACATGAAAAAGTCCAAGAATGTGCGCTGCGATGCGGCATTCTTGGACTTTATTGTATATATTAACGTCATTCGTCCTGGATCGGATCGGAAACCAAGCCTTCTTCCTTGAGCTCGCTATTGGTAGGGACGCTCTCCATATCATGGGCGAGTCGCTTCATATCCTCAATGCTCTGCACCATCGAGCCGTTCTCCGCTGTCTCGATCGGCCGATGCGCGGCACCAGCCTGGCCGAGCGATCGCTCCGGCTGCGTGGCGGGAGCTTGCTGCTTGTCCATCCTCCGCACCTCCTTAGAAGTACCCTTAGTATGATCCATCTACTTGAGAATGATTCCGGGAAATGGATGAACGAGTTAGATGACCGGATTAGCGTGCTTAGGACTGCTCCAGCAGATTCTTGGATTTCTCCTCCACAGCATCAATCACTTGCTCGGTATGCTCGGCAGCGCGCTCGGTCAAATCTCTAGCCGCATCCGCTGCTTCAGCGATATCCTCTTGCACATCCGCGGCTTTGTTGGCTGCTCTGGAGCGGAGGCTGTCGGTCATGCTCTGCACCTTCTCCTTGATCTGGGAGGCTTGATGACCTACTGTATGGGCGCAATCGCAGGCAGTGTCCGAGATCGTGTTCGCCGCCGTTTTGATGACGTCACCCGCCTCGGATGCCTTCACTTTAATATCCTGTCTGAGCTCTCGACCCGACTTAGGAGCGAACAGCAGGGCGGCTGCAGCGCCGATCACTGCGCCAATCAAGGCGCCCTTCAGATAGCTGTTCCCGTTGGTTGTGTTCATCTCATTACTCATAACGCTCATCTCCTTAATTGGTTCATCTGTGTCTTGTCTTGTTCTTAACCAGGCTACAGAGATATGAATCATGACAGGGGGACGGGCAACGAAAGCAAGGGGACAGCGCCCCGCCGAGTAAGGGAGAAAATGCGGCCTGCGCAGGTCGGCATGCTTTTTTGCTGCTGAATCGAATACATATGATATAGCTGCCAGCATTCAGCTCCCGGTAATCTGATTTAATCATACACCCGGAGGCTGTCCATTTACAAGGTTGCCCCATGGGTGCTCTTCAGAAGTATCGCCATGTAGGGCAAGGACTTCAACACGATGTATCTTCAAGGGGTGAAGCTTATGGGAGCCGGTCTTAAAAAAGATGGCGCGCCGATCGTACAGCGGATTAGAGGAGAATGGACAGAAAGTGTGCATGTCGGTCATATCGCTGTTGTGGATGCCGGCGGAAGGCTGCTTGCCTGGGCCGGCGATCCCGGCCGTATCGTATGGATGGGCTCAGCGGTGAACCCGCTGGCAGCGCTGCCGCTCGTGCTGCACGGTGTTGCTGGTGCGGGCAAGGCGGAGGATACGGCGCTGGCGCTGCTGGCGGGTCGGCAGCAGGGCACTGTGCAGCAGACCAGCAGGCTGGATAGGCTGCTACAGCAACATGGCATCGAAGAAGCGGAGCTCGCGCTGCCTGCTGTCTACCCGCTTGATACGAAGCGCCGCATGGAGTTGATGTGCAGCAAGCAGCCGCAGCGCCGGCTGTACCATCCGGCGGCAGGGCGGCATATTGCCGCGCTCGTCCTAAGCCGCGCTCTAGGCTGTACGCAGGATGGCTACACCGAGCCTGGGCATCCGGCCCAGCAGCAGGTCATGCAATGCGTGGCGGCTTGTGCCTCGATAGAAGAGCAGACGCTGAGCGTAGCGCAAGATGACTGCGGCAGCCCGGCGCTGGCGCTGCCGTTATGGCGGCTCGCGCTCGCCTATGCGCGCTTGGCCGCCCCGCAAGCTGACGGGGCGGATGCCGCTCTTGCGGCGGCGGCGCGGCGCGTGACCGCCGCCATGAACCGCCACCCGGACCTGGTTGAGGGTCCGGGGCGGCTGTCAGCGACGCTGCTTGGCGATGCGAATGTCATCGCCAGCAGCGTAGAGCAGGGCGTATATGCATTCGCCCTGCGGCAGCAGCGCCTGGGGGTAGCCGTCAGCATCGCAGACGGCTGCGAGGAGGCGCTGCCTCTGGCGGTGGCGGCGATTCTCGAATCGCTCGCCGCCACCGCGGGGCCGGCCGGCCCGCAGCATGCGGACGGGCCGCGCCGGCTGGCCGCGGCCGTGCGCAGCAGCTTCCCGGCCGCAAGGCTCGATGCCATGGGCCGCGAGATCGGCCGCATGGAGGCGCTCGCGACGCTAAGCTACGGGGAACGCTATCCCCGTGTGCGCTTCTAGCTCGCGCTGTTGCCAGCGGGTGCGGCGGGGCGAGCCGTCACAGCGGCGGCGCACGCCTGATGCATGACGCCTGATGTATGCTGTACGCTGTTTGATGTATGCTCGCATGCTGTACGCTGTTTGCCGCATGCCGCCTGATGCATGACGCATGATGTATGCTGTAGGCTGTTTGCCGTATGCCGCATGCCGCCTGACGCATGCCGCATGACGGAGTGGAGCCCGCCATGTTAAGGGGGCTGGCTTACGCAGCGATTACGACGGGGTCTGACCCCGTCGCATCGCCTCGCGGTAGGCGGTCGGCGAATGACCGTAAAACCGCCGGAACTGCTTGGAGAAATAGAGGGCATCGTGGAAGCCGACTGAGGATGCGATCTGCTCAATAGTCAGCTCGGGGCGCTCGCGCAGCAGCAGGCGGCCCTTGTCTACGCGCAGCTTGAGCAGGAAGGTCATCGGCGCAAGGCCGCTGCGCTGCTTGAATAAGCGGGATAGATAAGCGCGGTTATAGCCAAGCGTCTCCGCCATGGCTTCGATGGACACCGCTTCGGTATATTGGGTGGACAGGTAGCGGATCACTTGCTGGACAAGCAGCTCCCCTTCATCGCCAGGGCGCAGCGGGTCCTGCAAGGACGGCTCGGCAGCCTCGGCGAGCAGCGCCATGAGCTGCATCAGGCAGCCTGCCGCCTGAAGATGAGCCGAGGGCTTCCGCTGACGAAAGGCGGACTGAATCTGATGCAGCAGCACCGCGATCCGCCGGCTTCCATTCATCGCAAGCGGCTGGCGCTTGCTGAAGCCGGCCTGCCTCACCAGCTCTGCGGCCTGCTCTCCACCGAAGGCTACCCAGCGATAGCGCCAGGGATTATGCTCATCCGCTTCATAGCTGACCAGTCGGCTGGGCTCGATCAGGAAGGAGTGGCCTGCTTCAATGGCATAGCTGTGCTGCATCGAGGTGAAGGTGCCTCTGCCGGACAGCACATGATGAAGCAAATAAAAATCATAGACGCGCGGTCCGAGCTTGTGCAGCGGCCGCGTCTGGCTTTCCCCCGCAAACAGCACCTGCAGCGAGCCTTGCTGAGACAGCGCCGAAGGATTGGATACCACGCTGTAGGTCATCTCCTTCATTGGACCTTGCCCCCATTCGTTATCGTACTTCTTGCACGTTATCTCTGTTATATCAAGAATTCAACAAGAAGTCACATTTGTCCATATAAACACCACATCGCGCCATTTAATTTGTGCTGCTGCTTCGACTATACTAAAGGTAATCGGGTGATTCTATACGTTATACAAAAAATTGATGGAAAGCGGTGTTCACAGATGGCAGATCATAAAGAGCTTACGAAGCGTTTCTTGGATATTTACGGTGGTTCCGAGCAGGGCCTGCATATTTTTCATGCTCCAGGCAGGGTGAATCTGATTGGCGAGCATACCGACTATAACGGGGGCTATGTATTCCCGGCAGCGCTGACGTTCGGCACGACGCTGTTGATTCGCGAGCGCGACGATCAGCAGATCGGGCTGGCCTCCACTAACTTCGAGCTGCGCAAGGTGCTGCCGCTGGAGCCTATCGTTTATGATGAGGCAGATGACTGGATGAACTATCCGAAGGGGATTGTGCGCGAGCTGCAATCACGCGGCTACGCCATACCATGCGGCTTCGATCTGCTCTACCACGGCGAGATTCCCAATGGCTCGGGATTGTCCTCCTCCGCTTCGATTGAGGTAGTGACGGCTTATGCGCTGCTGACGCTAAGCGGACATCCGACGGATAAGGTCGAGATCGCGCTGCTGTCGCAAAAATCGGAAAATGAGTTCAATGGCGTGAAGAGCGGCATTATGGATCAATTCGCCGTTGCCAACGGCAAAAAGGATCATGCGATCATGCTGATGTGCGACACGCTGGAATATCAGTTGGTGCCGTTCAACAGCGGAGCCTACAAGATCGTCATCGGCAACACCAACAAGCGCAGAGGGCTGGTGGATTCCAAGTACAATGAGCGCCGCGGCGAGTGCGATGCCGCAGTCGAAGCGCTGCAGAGTGCGTTTCCCGGCTTGAAGCTGCTCGGCCTTATCTCGGTGGAGCAATTCAATGCGCATGCAGAGCTCATCACAGATGCAACCGTACAAAAGCGTGCGCGCCACGTCGTCGAAGAAATCGCCCGCGTCGTGCGCTCTGTCGATGCGCTCAAGCATAATGATCTGGAAACGTTCGGCAGCCTGATGAATGACTCCCATGACTCGCTGCGCGACCTGTACGAAGTGACAGGCCCGGAGCTGGATGCGCTCGTTGATGCGGCCCGGCAGGTGCCAGGAGTACTCGGCTCACGTATGACTGGAGCCGGATTCGGCGGCTGTACCGTGTCGCTGGTGCATGAGGATAGTGTGGATCGCTTCATTCAAGAGGTGGGTCAGAAGTATGAGCAGGCCACGGGTCTGAAGGCGGATTTTTATGTATGCACCATCGGCAATGGCGTGGAGCAATTGCAATAGCACGGAAGGCTTCATAAGCCTGGAGCAACCTATATAAGGCACGGAAGGCTCGATGAGTCTGGAGCAACTTGTGTGATGCGCATTTCACTATTTAAGGAGGAACAGACCATGGCGGTTTTGGTAACTGGAGGAGCAGGATACATCGGTTCTCATACAGTAGCTGCATTGCTGGAGCGTGGAGAATCTATCGTTATACTGGACAATCTGCAGCAAGGACATAGAGAAGCGGTGCTTGGGGGCACATTATACGAGGGGGATCTGCGCGATCCCGCCATTTTGGATCGGATATTCACGGAGAATTCCATCGATGCAGTCATTCACTTTGCAGCGAACTCGCTGGTGGGCGAGAGCATGCAGTTGCCTGGGAAATATTATCATAATAATGTGTACGGCACCTTATGTCTGCTGGAGAAGATGCAGGAGCATGGCGTGAAGCGGATCGTCTTCTCCTCGACGGCGGCCACATACGGCGAGCCGGAGAATGTGCCGATTGACGAGCATGACCGCACGCTGCCAACCAATGCATACGGCGAGACGAAGCTGGCGATGGAGAAGATGATGAAGTGGTTCGACATCGCCCACGGCATCAAATGGATTTCCTTGCGTTACTTCAATGCCGCAGGTGCGCATGAGAGCGGCAAGATCGGCGAGGATCACAATCCGGAGACGCATCTGATTCCGATTGTACTGCAGGCAGCGCTCGGGCAACGCCCGCATATCTCCGTATTTGGCGACGATTACGCCACACCGGACGGAACGTGCATCCGCGATTACATCCATGTGAGCGATCTGGCGGACGCGCATGTGCTGGCGGTTGACAAGCTGAGCAGCGGCTCCGACAGCGCCGTCTACAACCTGGGCAATGGCCAGGGCTTCTCGGTGAAGGAAGTGATCGATATTGCCCGCCAGGTGACTGGACGCGACATTCCGGCTGTCGTCGAGGCACGCCGCGCTGGCGACCCGGCCAAGCTGGTTGCATCGTCCCAGCGTGCCCGTACAGAGCTGGGCTGGAATCCGGTACGCAGCAAGCTGGAGGACATCATAGCAAGCTCATGGAGCTGGCATCTTCATCATCCGAACGGATATTCCAAATAGAGCATACAGGCGAAAGGAGCACGCATCATGAATCAAGAGCAGCAAGCCGCAGAGCGGCAAGCAGCGAGGCAGGCAGTAACGGCTGAGCAGGCGCTTGCACAGATCGAGCAGTTGGTGCGCTTTGGCCTGCAGCATGGGCTGATCGAGCCATTGGATGAGGCCTATACCCGCAATGCACTGCTTGATCTGCTAGGCTTCAGCGAGCCGCTGGAGGAGACGGCGCCGGGAGAGGCGCCGGATTCCCCGCTGGAGGCGCTGGATGTCCTGCTGACCTACGGGGCGCAGATCGGTCTCATTCCAGACAACACGACAACCTGGCGCGACCTGCTGGACGCGCGGATTATGGGGCTGCTGATGCCTCGCCCATCCGAGACGGCGGCTCGTTTCCGCAGGCTTGTGAAGCAAGAGGGCGTCGTGGCTGCAACAGATGATTTCTATCAATTGAACGTGGACTCCAACTACATCCGCATGGATCGGATTGCCAAAAACCAGCAGTGGGTACATGAGACGGATTATGGCAAGCTTGAGATTACGATAAATCTCTCCAAGCCCGAGAAGGACCCGAAGGAGATCGCGCTGCTCAAGACGCTTCCTCAGGCTCATTATCCGAAATGCCTGCTCTGCAAGGAGAATGTTGGCTACGCGGGAAGAGCGAACCATCCCGCCAGGCAAAATCTGCGTGTGCTGCCGCTGCAGCTTCAGAATGAAGACTGGTTTTTCCAGTACTCTCCGTATGTTTATTATAATGAGCATAGTATTGTCTTTTGCGGCGAGCATGTGCCGATGCAGATTTCTTCACTGACCTTTGCGCGGCTGCTCGACTTTATCGAGCAGTTCCCACACTACTTTATCGGCTCCAATGCCGATCTGCCGATCGTGGGCGGCTCGATCCTGAATCATGATCACTTCCAGGCGGGCAGGCACACCTTTGCGATGCAGGTAGCGACCAATGAGCATACCTATGCTCATTCGCAATTTCCTGGTGTCCAGTTCCACACGGTGAAGTGGCCGATGTCCGTGCTGCGTCTGCAAGGAGCAGACAGGCAAGAGATACTGGAGGCCGCGGAGCATGTGCTGAATGCTTGGAGAGGGTACAGCGATGCCGAGGCAGATATTGCGGCGTGGAGCACAGATGGCAACGGTGAACAGATCCCGCATAATACGGTGACGCCGATCGCTCGCCTGCAGGATGACGGCAGCTATGAATTGGATCTGGTGCTGCGCAACAACCGCACGAGCGAGGAGCACCCGGATGGGATTTTCCACCCGCATCGTCATCTGCATCATGTGAAGAAGGAAAATATCGGCCTGATTGAAGTCATGGGGCTGGCTGTGCTTCCAGGTCGCCTGAAGGAGGAGCTGGAACAGATTGCCGCAGCCTTAAGCGGTGAGCCGGTATTTGGCAGCGGCCTGCCTGAAGAAGGACATCCGCTGCATGCCCATGCGTCATGGATTAACGAGCTGCAGAAGAAGTACGGTACAGCGCTGAGTCCTCAGCAAGCCGCTGCTGTGCTCCAGGCGGAGACGGGGAATAAGTTCATGGAGGTTCTCCATGATGCCGGAGTATTCAAGCGCACCGCAGAAGGACAAGAGGCGTTCCGCAAATTTCTGCTGGCATCTGGGCTGAATGAAGCCTAAGCCTGCTGAACTCTAAGACTATTGAACTAAGTATTACGAACCCCCAAGTGCCTGTTTTTGTTGTTTTAACAGCACTTGGGGTATTTTTTTGTGATAAAGAAGGAATTAATGGGTAAATAACGAAATAATTAGTATGCAGAGTCATTTGCGTAACTCTATAGATGTGAAATATCTGATCGATTATGGTTTGAATTAGATTTAATAGAATTAAAAGGAATAACCTCTAATCTCTTGCCAGAAAGATCATCTTATAGGTGCAGCGTTCAACCGCTGCAGGGCGAAAGCTCGGTATGGTCTTCTTAATGTGCCAGATGGGGGCGTGCCCTCAAGGCTGCACAGCGCCACCGTCTGAGACTGTAGAAGCCAAGTAACGACTCTGCGGAAATATGAAAATATCAGGAGGAAAACGAATGGAAGCGGGAATACTCCCACTAGAGGAATTTATGGCTTTGGAAAAAGAACAGCAGGTTGAAAAGCTGAAGCGCTGGAAGATGCAATACAAGCTCAAGGACATCCGCGATGCCTGGGGCTTCAAGCACTCCGCACAATATTACATGCTCTTGAAGAAGCTGCGCATCTACGATAAGGTCGTGAACAAATCAGATAAGTTCTATCCCGATCAACTGTCTGCTGTACGCGACGAAGCCTATAGGCAGCACGGCTATGGCGCGGATCGTCTTCATGCTATGCAGGAGCCGCGCGGCGATCATTTTGACTATCAATTGAACCTGACCTTGACAGGCGCGGAGGTCGCAGACCGCTTAGAGAGAATTGCTCAGTTTCTCAAGGGAGAGAACAAGCAGGTTCATATTCGTCTTGTCTGCTCCGTGGCTGAAAGCCGGTATGAAGCGGCTGTAGCAGCTACAGCCGAGGAGGCCGCAGGCCGACTCTAGGGCGTGTCTGAACACTCTGAACGGAACAGATCTGGCCGAATTTTCGTTCCAGGCAAGGCGCATTTTCGCAGGCGTACCGGGGGTACGTCAAGAAAAAGCAACGCAGCATGGGGCGAAAAGGCGGGGAGAGATGCCCTTGAACGGGTGTTCAGATACGACCTAGTAGCCCATATTATGGGCCGGCTGCTAAGTACCCTCTGCATACATCCTGCAGCCGGCCCCCTGTCCCTATTTGTTGCGCAGCTTGCCCAGCTCGGATACGAGCGCCTCTACCTCACTGATGCTGAAAGCGGTTTTCTCTGCAACTACGTCGTACAGCTCCTTAATATCTTCGTAGCGGTCGATGCTGAAATGCGAAGCCTGCATCGCGGCGGCGGTAGCCATTTTGAGCTTGGACTTGATGGCCTCAATCATCCATTCCACATTTTCCTGTGTTGCCTCGTTCAGATTGGTCACGATCACATCATCCCTTCAGTGTGCCATTGCTCAAGCTATTTTACCATGATTACCATCCTCATGCTATGGCAGCGGCTCTTTTGGCAGGCAATTGTTGCAGGCCGGGACGGCTGCTGTTTGCGTGTTTTGGATTGATGGATTAATCCGTTATCAGTTACAATAGAACAACGAGATTTAATCTTTTTTAGGCGGGAATGCATAGAGGCCGTCGCATGAAGTGTTATGGCGGCTGCTGTTGAACAGGCATTCTGTAGCCTTGCAGGGAGAGGGGGGAGAGAGGTTGAAATCAGTGCGCATACGGACAAACGGTGATCAGGAGCGTTGCCGTCAGCGCAGGCTAAACGAACTGAAATCAGCGCCGCAGCCTCTCCGTAAGAGAATGGATGGGGAGCTGCTGCTGGAATTTCTGACAGGAATCGCTCGTTGCTATCCGCAGCGCGGCAGGGTACTGTTCTTATGCATTGGCACAGACCGGTCTACTGGCGACGCGTTCGGGCCGCTCATCGGCTCGATGCTAAGGCGTCAGGGCTGGCCGCATGTCATCGGCACGATGGAGGAGCCATGCGATGCCCGCATGCTGGAGCAGATCGAGGATCGTCTGCCGCAAGACAAAGTGGTGGTGGCGATTGACGCTTGTCTGGGGAAGCCGGGCTCTGTCGGAATGTATCTGGCGGCAGAGGGGCCATTGCGTCCGGCACAGGCAACCGGTGCAATCTTTCCCCAATTGGGTAACTATAGTATAGCAGGCGTAGTGAATACGATTGGACCGAAACCTTATATGACACTGCAGACCACCTCGCTCCATACCGTCATGAACATGGCCGCCGAGACGGCGGAGCTTGTCAGGCTGGCATGGGGGCGTCAAGACCATTCCATGTAAAGCGGGTGAATCTTAGTATGAGGAAAACAACATTAACTGACCAATATATTCGACTGAAAAATGGATTCAGACTTGCTTACTATGATAGCGGCAGCGCTGCAGGTCATCTGAAAACTGTGGTGCTGCTGCATGGATTCTGCGGAAGCTCTGCCTACTGGGCCGATCTGCTCCCGCAATTGAAGGAGGTTGCGCGAGTCGTCGTCCCTGATCTGCGCGCACATGGCGTATCCGAGCCCCAGAACGGGCAGGTGTACGAGATGGAGAGCTTTGCGGCCGATATATTGGAGCTGCTCGACCATCTGGAGCTGAAGCAGGCAGCGCTGATTGGGCATTCGATGGGCGGTTACATTGCTCTGGCCGCGCTGGAGAAGTATCCGCAGCGGCTCAACGGCTTGGCGCTGCTGCATTCGACGGCGCTGGCGGATAGCGATGCCGCCAAGGACAACCGAGACAAGGCGGTGCAGACGATCAAGCAGGAGGGAATTCGGCCCTTCATCGATAATCTGGTGCCGAAGCTGTTCGCTCCGCTCCATCTGGAGGAGATGCCTGAGCTGGTGCAGCATGTGAAGGTTATCGGCTACGAGACTTCATCTCAAGGGGCTGCTGCTGCTGCGCTCGGTATGAAGGCGCGGCCCGACCGGACGGCCCTGTTAAGGAATGCAGCAGTGCCTGTACTGCTAGCTGCCGGAGCCCAAGATCAGATTGTCCCGATCGATAGCACGCTGCATACCGCAGAAGGCCAGCCTAAGGTGTATACGCATATTGCCGAGGGAGCCGGGCACATGGGTATGCTGGAGGCTGCGGATTCGATTGCAGAAGCGGTACAGAGGTTTATAGGGGTCTTATAGGAAGGCGTGAACGAGGATGTTCCAACGAGATTACCTGATGCGGATGATACATCAGATGAGTGAGGCGATGGGAAAGATCATGGGGCTGCGCCAGCAGCGGGAGTCCAAGGAAGCGCTGGAGCTGATAGATGAGCTGCTTGACCGCTATTTCCGTCTGAATTCCCGGCTGCTGGAGTCACTGTCGCCTGAGGACATCATTCATCTGATGACCCGCAGCGGCAACATCGATTATCCAAGCCTGCAAGCAATTGGTCTTCTGCTCAGGGAGAGGGCCGCGATCTGCGAGGATGAGGGAGAGGAAGAGCGGGCGGCTGCGCTCAGGGCGCGGGCGCTGCATCTATTTCTCCGCTGCTCGCTGGATCGCTCCGGTACGACCGCTGCCGACCCGGACGAGGAAGCGCAGGAGCTGGAGCGGCTGCTTGCGCCCTATAAGCTGCCGGAGCCGCTCGGCCGGCATCTGCTGCGCTGGCATGAGGTGAATGGGCGACTCGCCAAGGCAGAGGATCTGCTGTATGAGCTGCTGGAGGACGGCGCTCTGGAGGCGGTGGAGGCGCAGCGGTTCTATCGCCGCCTGGAGCAGTTGGAGGATGAGCAGTTGGAGGCAGGCGGTCTGTCGCGCAGCGAAATCCGTGAGGCAACGGAGCAACTGGAATTGCAATGGAATCAACAAGGAGTGTAGGGATAAATCATGGATAATTGGCAGCAGCAGGTACAGCAATGGTTTGAACAGCACAGTCTCCATCAGGCAACGCTTAGCCAGCCGCGCCGCAAGGACGCAGGCTATCCGCTTAGGACGATGATTCGTCCAGTCAGCCTGAAGGGGACGCTGCATTATCAATTTGAGTATCACGAGCAAAGCAAGGTGACACATGACAATCTGCTGCCGCAGGAGGCCGCCCGCAGAGCGGCAGAGCTGCTGGAGCAAAGCTATCGGCAAGCGCTGTTCAAGACCAGTGAGGCGGATGTGCAGCTTCTGCTTAGCAAGAAGGGAAAGGCTGCGCTTCTGCGCAAGCCTGCAACAACATCGGCTAAGCAGCTTCCTCTTGAGCATAACCGGAAGAAGCGTTATGTGCTGGAGGAGGGGACGCCCGTCCGCTTCCTGATTGAATTGGGCATTATGACAAGCGATGGGAGGGTTCATGCTAAGAAGCAGGATAAGTTCCGGCAGATTAACCGGTTTCTGGAGATCGTATCCGATGTGCTGCCTCATCTGCCGACGGACAGGCAACTGACGATTGTTGACTTTGGATGCGGCAAGTCGTATCTGACCTTTGCGCTGTATCATTTGCTGGTGCATATTCATCAGCTCGACATCCGCATTGTCGGTCTGGATCTGAAGGCGGATGTTATCTCGCTATGCTCCAGTCTGGCTGAGCGGCTCGGCTACAGCGGATTGGAATTCAAGCATGGCGATATTGCAGAGTATGAAGGGCACGCGCAGGTTGATATGGTCGTTACGCTTCATGCTTGCGATACGGCAACGGATGCGGCTCTAATCAAGGCGGTACACTGGGATGCATCCGTCATTCTGTCTGTGCCATGCTGCCAGCATGAGCTGTATGGTCAGATTGAGAGCGAGACGATGACTCCCCTACTGTCGCACGGCTTGCTGAAGGAGCGATTCGCTGCGCTGGCAACGGATGCCCTGCGCACTCAGTTGCTTGAGGTGGTAGGGTACAAAACTCAGGTGCTGGAGTTTATTGATCCGGAGCACACGCCGAAAAATCTGATGATTCGGGCATTCAAGTCACCCGGCGCTGACCGCCGCAGCAAGTGGGAGGAATATGTTCGGTTTCGCGACAGCATTCAGGCATCGCCCTATATGGAGAGGCATCTTGGCGACCGTCTGCCTAAGCTCTAGCCAAGGGGGCCTTTCGAGTACAGGTCATAATGAGCGGGACGCATCTGAATAAGCCCGGACCATTAAAATATAAGAAAGTTACTAAAAAAAATGGTGGCAATACAGCTATACTTCTGTCCATCATTTTTGTAATATGTTAGAATAGCAACAAGCATTACAAAGTAATGCAGGTTTTAGTCCCAGAGTAATAAGAGATTATGTTGAATGGGTGAAACGTGTGGGACTTGAAGTATGGTCGGAGTTACTCTTTTTTGTCATTCTGTTTGTAATGTTTGCCATCATATTTCTGCTAAATACCATCACAGTTCTACATAAGGTCTACCTGGTCTTTCATTTCCTTATGATGCTGTGGCCAATCAGCCAATTCGCAGTTTCGACAACGGAAAATCCTATGATGCAGCTCGTTTATTTGAAGATTTCTTTTGTCGGCCTGTCCCTGCTTGGACTGGGGTGGCTGATTTTTGTATTTTATTTAAGCGGGCAGTCCTATCTGGTGACGAGAAAAACACTCTTCTGGTTCAGTGTGCCCGGTATGCTATCGGCGGCGGGGGTGCTATTCAATCCGGGTGGCTGGTTTGTTCAAGCGATTGATGGAGCATTCAGGCAGCGGCAGTATGGGCCGCTCTTCTGGTTCACTATGTTTTCATTGCTGCTGTATGTGATGGTATCGCTCTATCACTTGTATATCTCTTCCCGCACAGCGAAGACGGCAAGGCAACGGCTGCAGTTCGGGATGGCTGCTGTCGGCATGATGATCATATGTGTGTTCGCTTGTGCCGATATTGTAGTCAATGTGCTCATGGAGGAGAAGTTCACTCAGGTTAACGGCCTGACTTCATGGGGAATCGTTCTCTGCGGGCTATACTTTCTCATTGCTATCCAGGGCTACAAGGTGTTCCACGTAGTACAGTTGGATCAGAAAGATGTGTTTGACAGCATGAGCACAGGAATCATCGTGCTGGATGAGCATGGAATTGTAGTAGACATCAACTCGGTGCTCAGGCCGTTGTTCAATCTGCGACCAGGCGATATTTTGGATATGTCCCGCTTCTTGGCGCCCTTGCATATTGTCGGGAATATGGACGTATTTCTGTCAAAGTACGAGCAGCGCAGCCCGGAGGGAGCGCAGGTCGAGATTACGCTGGGCAATGATACGCATATGTCCATCTATACAGCGCCGATATTCGATTCGAACACGCTGTTGCTCGGCCGGATTATTACCTTTCAGGATATTACGGAGCTTCGTCGTCAGGTAGACGTTACACAACGTCAGAATGAGGTGCTGCTGGAGCGCAACCGGGCGTTGATATTAATGCAGGACGAGCTATATAAAACGAACCAAATGCTGGAGCAAATGGCGGTAACAGATAGCTTGACCGGCTGCTACAACCGACGCTATCTGATGCAGCAACTGGAGCATGAAGTGATGACGAACATGAGATACCAGATTCCATTTGCGATCTTTCTGTTTGATATCGACCTGTTCAAAAATGTCAATGACCGATTCGGGCATATTATCGGCGATGAGGTGTTGTCCAGCACGGCTGCGGTTGTCAAGAAGGCGCTGCGCCGGACGGATATTTTAGCCCGCTATGGCGGGGAGGAGTTCTCTGTTTATCTGCCCCATACCAATCAAGAGCAGGCGATGCTGCTTGCACAGCGCGTGAAGGAGGCCGTGGAATTCAATATTATTCAACCTGGACAAGGCAATCAACCGATCGGAGTGACGATCAGTCTTGGCATGCTGGCTATCGACAAGGGAGGACGCATCTCTGTTGATAATCCGAAGGCGTATCTGAGGGAGCTGTTCTCTGAAGCTGATGCGGCCTTATATGAAGCAAAGAACGGTGGACGAAATCGGATCGTCTCCATGTATAGAAAAGCATGAGACGTGCAGTCTCTTGCAGCGAGCAGCCTTTGAAGGGGGAGCTGAAGGTCTGCTTGCCAGTTGAATGAGGCGCCGCTACAAGTCCAATGCCAGTTGCAGGCTGAGGAGAGCTTGGGCTTGTTACCGCCTGCTTGCCACTAATGTGAGCCCGCAGCCTGTATGCCAGGTTGTAGGCCTTTCTTAATCCAGCATCGAAAAGGGCGATAACAATGAGAAGAGTGAATATCGGGTCAGTCCGGTCGGGAGAACGGCTGGCCAAACCAGTTCTGCGGGAGAACGGACACGTTCTGCTAGGTCTGGGGGTGGAATTAAATGATCGCTTTATCGATCGACTTCGTGATATGGGGGTCGATTATGTATTCATTGAGGATCATGTAACGGATGACATTATGCCGGAGGAGGTTATTCGCGAGGAGACGCGCAAAAATGCAGTGGATTCTGTGTATAAGACGATGAATTCCATTATGGATAACCCGGCGACCAAGGGAAGAGCTGTGGCTCCAGAGCTTGGACGCACCTTTCGCAATGTGTTCGGGCAAATCCTGCAGGATCTTATGGGGCGTCGAGAGGTACTGGTCAATCTGGAATCGATTCATACCAGTGATGCGTACCTGTTTCAGCATTCTGTTAATGTCGCTGTACTGGCGGGTATTATCGGACTCGCCAAAGGCTATAACCGCAATCAGCTTGAGGATCTGGGCATCGGGGCGTTGTTGTTCGATGTGGGCATGACCCAGGTGCCGCAGGAGCTGCTGAAGAAGAAGGCAGCGCTCACGAAAGAGGAAATGCAGGTCGTGCAAAAGCACACAGTCGAGGGCTTTAATCTGCTTCGCCACCAGTATGATCTATCGCTGCTGTCGGCACACTGCGCGCTACAGCATCATGAGCGCTATGACGGGACAGGCTATCCGCGAGGCTTGAAGAAGGACGAGATTCATGAGTATGCCCAGATTGTCGCCATTGCAGATGTGTATGACGCGCTGACATCGCCGCGTCCACATCGCCCGCGCTATACGCCGTCCGAGGCGATCGAATATTTATTTGCTGCAGGTAATTCATACTTTGACGTCAATCTGATTCGCCTGTTTTGCAAGCATATCTCGATTTATCCGATTGCAACGACCATACAGCTTAATTCGGGTCAGATCGGAGTCGTCAGTGCAAATGATTCATTGGCTGTCCACCGCCCGACAGTGCGCATTATTCAGGAGGCGGATGGGACGAAGGTGAAGGAGCCGTATGAGATTGATCTGAAGGACAGTCTCCATCTGATGATCTCCAAGGTTCTCTAGTACGTGCAGCCGACAAGGGTCGGTAATGAATTATACGAAAAAGGCAAACTTGTCTAAAGGCAAGGACGCAAAGCTATAGGGTCTAAGGTTCGTTATAAGCCGCACAATATCGGGCAACAATGCTGGTAAGTGTAGTTTATAATTCAATGCGCAGGTACGCTGTGGAAGCAGCTTCGATGCGCTTGCGGCAGCAATGTCGGAATGATTGGCAGCCTGGCTACCGTAACATTATGCATAGATTCCCGTACTGGTACGGGTGGCCAGGCAGCTACCGCAAGGTAAGCTGTTTTTTGCGTTATGGTGTGAGTGATGTGCCGGAGCATGACAATCAGCTATTAATTTATTGGCGCGCGATGTGCTTGCTGCCTTGCTGCCGGTCTGGAGGAAGATAGGATGATTAAAAGCGGAGTTTCCCAAGCTGTCGGCATGCTGCTGCTTGTCGCTCTTCTGGCAGGAGCCTGGAGGGACGGCTTGTACTTCGATGCGGATTATTATGGATTTGCGGCCTCGCTTCAGCTATCCGCAGCGTGCTTGCTCGTCTTCAGCATCGCAACGGGCAGTGTCAGCCCATGGGGCGGAAGGTCTTGTCCACGGCTGCGACGCAGTATTCCGCCATGGGAGAGGCTGCTTGCAGGCTGGCCATTTCTGTTATCCATCGCTTATCTGCTGCATCTGGCTCAAGAGCCGGTATCCATGCAGCATACGATCTCGGAGGCGCTGCGCTGGGCAAGCAGCGGCGCCTGGCTCCTGCTGACCTGCTATGCGGTCTCGTGTAGGGGCGGCAGGCTTGGCCTGCTGCTGGCGCTTCAGCTTACCGGAGGGGCAATCGTCTGGACGGGTCTTGGGAGCTGGCTTGGGTGGCTCCACCTTCCGAAGGCACTGCTAGGCAGTGGCAATGCACAGATCTCTGCGCTTGGGTATCGACTGGCGGGCTTGTTTCAGTACCCGAACATGCTGGCCGTTGTGCTGGGCAGTTTCTTCGTATGGTATCTGCTGCAGCTTGTACGCCCGCTGCCAAGCGGATGGCATGGCAATAGACGCCTCCCAGCGCGACTGCAGGTACTGCTCCCGGCGCTGCTGCTAGCGCCGACACAGGCAGCGCTGCTGCTGACCGAATCGCGCGGCGCCTGGCTCATCACCGCCCTCGGCTGGCTATGCACGCTGCTCGTAATGCGCGGAGGCGAACGCGCTGCCTTGCTGCGTTGCTCAGCGGGCTCGCTGCTCTGCGCGGTGCTGCTCTGCCGCGTGCTGGTGCAGCAGAGCCCCGCTGTGCAGGGGCACGTCGCACCGCCTGCGGTCAGCGCGCTCGTCATTGCGCTGGCGCTGGGTGGCGCCGCGTTGCTGCTGGCACTGCGCCAACCGCTGCGCCAGCAGCCGCGCAGCGGCCGCCGCGTGCTCGCCAGCAGCGCTTGGAGCTGGGGCGCGCTCGCCGCAGTGGTCGGCTCAGCGCTCTGGCTGCTGCCGCAGGCGCTGGGCGGGCGTCTTGGCAGCGGCCAATATGAGACAGCCGGCGCGCGGCGGCTGCTCTATGAGGATGCGCTGCGGCTCTGGCGCGAATCACCGTGGCTAGGCTTCGGCGGCGGTGCCTGGCGTGTGCAGTTCGAGCGCATCCAGCAGCAGCCCTATGTCGGCAGCAGAGTGCACAGCGCTTATCTGGACATCCTGCTCGATCTTGGCGCAGTTGGTCTGGCGCTGCTGGCGGTAGCCCTGCTCCTTAGTCTCATCGCGGTGAGCCGCCGCTCCGCCTTCATCTGGACGCTGCCGCCGCTGGTGCTGTTGGCGCATGGCGCGATCGATTTGGACAATGCCTTCGGCTTCTACTGGATGCTGCTGCTGGCTTATCTCGCCCTGTATATGCTTCCGCAGGAGGCCGCAGGCGGCAGTGGACAAGTCCAATCGCGGGTGAATAATACGCTAATAGTTGAGGAAAGGCCGATAGGCGTGGGCGACCCGGTATGCCTGCCTCCAACTCCAGCCTGCCCATCCCGTGAACGCAAGCGCTCTGAAAGGGAAGCTTGGGATTCCGGGCCGGGTGTCGCTTCTGCTGTGGATGAAGAGGCTGGCGTGCATCGTTCTGGCAGGTGGAGGCGGCTCGCTAAGCGAACGGGTCTGGCCGTGCTGGCGTTAGGGCTGCTCCTGGGCGCGGGGATCGCGCTCCGTCTGCATCTGGCGCAGGCGGCTTATGAGGAGGCCAGCCGTCTGCCGCTCTCGCAGCGGCAGGAGCCGCTGGAGCGCTCCCTGAGGCTGAATCCCTACGAGCAGCAGAGTCGGCTGGCACTCGCGCCGCTGCTTGCGCCGTCTGCCCGCCTTGAGCTGCTTGAGGATGGCCTGCGATACTCGCCACAATCGTCCGACCTGCTATGGGAGCTGGGGATAGGCCATGCGGAATCGGGCGCCTGGGAGCAGGCAGCGCACTACATGGAGCTGGCGTTGCAGCGCGATCGTTATAATAAGGAACGGCAGACGAGGGCTGTTATCGAGATGGAGAAGCTGGCTCGACAGCTCGCCATGGAAGAGAAGCAGCAGGAGTCCGGCTATGCCGCCTCTGCAGCGCTTGCCTTGTATGCGCGCTATGAGCAGCTCGCACGCGAGCTGGCGGAACGTTCACATACTGCCAATGACCGGCGGTTTGAGCTGACGCTACTGGCTCAGCAATATGCGGAATATAGCAGGGGGCTGCTGCAGGGAGCCAAGTAATGCCCATGCGCCATCCGTCCAATCCAAAGCTGCATCCACCGAATAGGATGTATGAAAGCGATAGGGAGGAGAGGGAATCATGGCAGTTGCAAGGGTAAGACCGCCGCTCAAGGATAAGGCGGGAGCCAAGGGAGGCATCCCGCGCCGTGTCAAGCCGATCGCCAAGTCGAACCAGACCGGCCCGACTCTGAGCCGTCTGACGGTGCTGTGGGTGCAAACGAACGGGGTGCCATTTGATACGACGGGATTTTTTGCAAGAATATATAGCGGAGGGACGCTTGTTCAGACGGCTTCCTTTGACCGTTATGGCGTCGTCCGATTCAGCAGCATTCCGACGTTGACCAACCGCAATTTCGTTATTCGTGTATTCAGCTCGGCAGGCGTACAGTTCCGCGAGCGGTCGATTCCTGCGGGCGTAGAGGCCTTTGCGATTATCGGCTAAGGCTTCGCTTGCCCCATAGCAGCCCCATCATCTGACCACACTACCTCACAGACAGCTCCAAAAACCTGCGACAACGCCTGCACTCCAGGCTAATCGCAGGTTTTTCTCTTGTGTGCTCACGCGCCAGGCTACCCTCCGAAGGATTCGCGAAATGCGCTGCACAGCCTGGAGCGGTCAACGCACCATAGCTCGGCAATCTCCTCGCTAACATGCTCATCCCACCAGTCTGCGAGCAGCTTGCGGTTGCTGTGATGCTCGGTAATCCATTGCAGATTGAGCAGCACCTTGCGATAATACAGCGTCTCTGCCTGGTCTGCTTTTTCCTTGGGCACATAGAGCTTCAGCCGCTTGATCGTGCGGTACAGCTCGTTGCTGCAGGCGCGGCGAATGTTGCGGGCCGTCGGGTAGTGCGGCTTGTGCTTTTCATTTGATGGCTTCATGGCACTTCCTCCTTCTCCTTCTCCTTCTGAACACATCATATGCGCATAGGCGGACCCTGGACACCAACAGAAGTGTTGGGAAGCACAGGAGCTAGAGGGCATCCGCGACACAGCGGACAGCGGCAAACAGCCGAAGTTGACAGAGGGAAAAAGAAAGAGCCCAAACGCTGCACCGGCAGCCGGACTCTTGGAGAGGGTTACTGTACGACGAGATAGCCGATCATCGGCCCGCCGTTCTTGAGCTCTGTATGGGTAAGGCACACAATCGGATAGGTGCCCGGCTGGTCGGCGGTGAAACGCACGGTAGTAATCTTGCCCTTACGCACCTCGCCTTGAATATTCAGCCCTTCAATGACGAACGGATGTATCTTGCCGTTCACGCCGGTGATGTTGAGCTGCACTGGCTGTCCTCTGCGGATATAGAGTGTACCTGGGTCGAATCGATAGACCTCCAGTTCTTCTCCGCTCTCTGTTGTCGTCTTGAATTCTCCGGTGACGAGGTGAAAGACTTGCTCGCTTGGCATCGTACCGGATGCCGGGCTATCCTTACTGCTCCAGAGCAGGTAGCCCGTTGCCAGCAGAACCGTGAGCGAGATCAGGCCAACGGCTCGAAGTTGTCTTTTGCTAACAATCCATATCTTGGACATCATACTCCCTCCACGTAATGGTGTGGCGCTCTTCTTCAGGCTCTAAGAGCTTGGTTTGATTATATGCTTAGGCTTGTCAAGGCATGACTCTTGTAGAACGATGCTCTGTGTATATGATAAAATAGATGAGGAGTTGCAGGAGAAGCTAAAGGAGAGAGAAGGTGGAGAGCGGAAGTGATGGACTGGATATCAGATGTATTACATAGTTTGTTGTTGTGGGTGGAGAGTCTGGGAGCGTTCGGAATCTTTCTGGGACTGATGCTGGAGGTTATTCCGAGCGAGATCGTGCTGGCCTACGGAGGCTACCTCGTCTCTCAGGGCAATGTATCGTTTGTGATGGCGATTGTATTCGGCACACTTGGAGCGATAGGACAGAACTGGGTGCTCTACGCCATCGGCAGATTCGGTGGAAGGCCTATTGTGGACAAGTATGGCAAGTACTTGAAGATTAAGCAAAAGCATGTCGATGTGGCTGAGGGATGGTTCAAAAAGTATGGCGCAGGCATTGTGTTTACCGCTCGCTTCGTGCCGGTTATGCGCCAGGTAATCTCGATCCCCGCTGGCATGGCAAGAATGAACTTCGGGTTGTTTACACTGCTGACAGCGCTCGCTTCGCTCCCATGGTCAATTATGTTCGTCTATTTGGGGATGCAACTGGGCGACCGCTGGGAACAGATTGATGAGGTGGCTGGGCCATACATTAAGCCTTTTGTTATTGTCGCGCTTGCGCTTGCTATCCTCTATTTCCTCATTAAATATTTGCGTAGCCGCAGCAAAACAATCTAATACTTACAAATCATGTGTTTTTGTTGGCATCTGTTTTTATATGGTACAATAAGGAGATTCAAGTTGACTTCAGTTATTTTACCTTCTGGCTCTGTCGACCGGACCAGCCCATTGGGCATGGCGAGCGAGGCGAAGAAGGAGACTACATATTGATCAAGGAGAGAAGCGTATGAGCAAGCAGGTTGCGAATAAATTAAACAAAGGCATCAGCCCCAAGCAGTTTATGGATACGATGGTGCGCAATAAGGATACTTTTGTTTCGCTCTATGACGAATTTGCATGGCCTAACGAGGAGGAGAAGGCTTTTTTTGAGTCGCTGAATAACCGCGATGATCTGCGCTGCCTCATTCTGATGGCCGAATGGTGCGGGGATGTCGTCAAGAACATCCCGGTTGTATTCCGCGCGCTGGAGATTAGCGGCGTGCCGACCGAGGTGCTGATCAAGGAAGAGCATCAGGATACGATGGAGCAATTTTTGACGATGGGCGGAGAGGCCGTGCCGATCGTCATCTTCGCTGATACGGGCGGTTATGTACTGGGACAGTGGGGGCCGCGTCCAGCCCATGTTCAGGAGGCGATGACAGCGTTCAAGCTGGCAAACCCGGATCGCGCTGCGGCGGATTATCAGGAGAAGCTGGCGGAGGCGCGCCAGGAGATGGGTCGCCGTTATGGCGAAGGCACGGGGTATCAGGCAGTTATTCTGAAAGAGCTGCGAGAGCTTATCTCGTCATTCTGATGAGAATCGATGCATTTGCACTAGGGCCGCTGCAGACCAATGCCTATCTGATCTCTACCGAGCCGGATCGGAAGGCGATTATTATTGATCCCGGCATGATGCCGGCGCGATTGCTTGCCAAGGTACAGGAGCTGCAACTGCAAGTAGAGGCCATCCTGCTTACGCATGCCCACTTCGATCATATGGGCGGTGTGGAGGAGGTTCGCAAGGCCTGCGGATGTCCTGTCTATGTTCATGATCTGGAGGCGGATTGGCTGACCGATGCGAGGAAGAATGGTTCGATGCGCTGGAGCGAGATGACGGAACCGCTGACGACAGACCCGGCCGAGTATTCGCTCGATGAAGGGCAACTGCTGAAGCTGATCGGACTGGAATTCCGCGTCTATCATACACCAGGACATTCTCCGGGCAGTGTTAGCTTCTTGTGCGGGGAGCATCTGTTCTCCGGCGATGTGCTGTTCAGGCAATCTGTCGGTCGTACCGATCTGCCGGGGGGCAAGGAGCGCGACCTGTTTGATTCCATCCGTGGGAAGCTCTATACGTTTGCGCCGCACACGAGGGTGTACCCGGGCCATGGTCCGCAAACAACGATCGGCTACGAGATGGAGAACAATCCCTACGTTCCCGCCATCAGGTAAGCTTGGCATTAGCTCAAGCTGATGCTTGCGGCGGTCTATGAGGCGGGTAGCCTGTGTTGTAGCGGACGGATTCAAACGATAGAGGCCGCGGAGCCGTCACACGGACAAGCCGGACTTGTGCGGGTGGCGGCTTTTTGTATCCTTTTTTGAAGGGAATGATGAAGCGAAGCGGGGCTTGCCTGATCAAGGAAGGCGGCAGTCGTTGAAGCTTCTGTAGACTATACCTATGCGATACCATATTGAAGGAGGCGTACTTCATTTGACAACAGCCAAATCAGTCGAGGAGCTGCACGAGAGCGGCAAGCTGGCAGAGCTGACACCAGAGGAGCTTAGCGCTCGCAGGGTGCGGACGGAGAAGCAGATTGCATCAGAGCTTGGCATTCCTGCAAGCAAGGTGAAGGCCGCTGTCGCGCTCCTGGTAGAGGGGAACACGATCCCGTTCATTGCCCGTTACCGTAAGGAGATGACGGGGGAGCTGGATGAGAATCAGTTGCGTGCCATAGAGGAGCGGCTGAACTATCTGAATGCGCTGGAGGATCGCAAGCGCGAGGTGCTGCGTCTGATCGGAGAGCAGGGCAAACTTAGCGAGCAATTGATGACTGCTATCGAGCAAGCGGTCAAGCTGCAAGAGGTGGAGGATCTGTATCGTCCGTATCGCCAGAAGCGCAAGACACGGGCGAGTGTGGCCAGAGAGCGAGGACTACAGCCGCTTGCAGACTGGCTGTTCGCTCAGCCGAAGCAGGGTGATCCGTTAGCGGAAGCGGCAAGGTATGTCGATGAAGCGAAGGGGGTGCCTGGAGCGGAGGAGGTGCTGCAAGGAGCGATGGATATTATCGCAGAGCAGATCGCTGATGATGCTTCGATCCGTGCGTGGGTGCGTTCTCACACGAAGGAGCACGGAACGCTCCGTACCGAAGCGCGGGACGCGCAGGCAGAATCGGTCTACGAGATGTATTACACCTACCAGGAGCCTGTGCGACGGCTGCCCCCTCACCGGGTGCTGGCGATCAATCGCGGCGAGCGTGAGGACGTGCTGCGGGTAACGTTGGAAGTGGAGGCTGCACGCATCCACGACTATATGAATCGCCGTATTGTACGCAAGCATACGGCCCCCGCGATCGTTGAGGTGCTGACAACGGTTATTCAGGATGCGTACAAGCGTCTGCTCGCTCCTTCGATCGAGCGCGAGGTGCGAGGCGAATTGACGGAGAAGGCGGAGGAGCATGCGATCTCGATCTTCTCCGCCAATCTTCGCAATCTGCTGCTGCAGCCCCCTATTCTTGGTCATGTGGTGCTCGGAGTCGATCCGGCATACCGGACAGGCTGCAAGCTGGCTGTGGTGGATGATACAGGCAAGCTGCTGGAGGTATCGGTTGTCTATCCGACGCCGCCTAACAATAAGGTCGAGCAGGCGAGCCGGGTCATTAATGAGCTGATCGACAAATACGAGGTAGAGCTGATCGTCATCGGCAATGGCACAGCCTCGCGTGAGACCGAGCAGTTCATTGCCGGCCTGATCAGCGGACGCAAGGGCAAGGGCGGCCGTGGGGGCGAGTTGAAATATATCATCGTCAATGAGGCAGGAGCGAGCGTCTATTCGGCTTCCAAGCTGGCGCAGGAGGAATTCCCGCAGCTCGACGTTGCCGAGCGCAGCGCTGTATCGATTGCACGGAGGCTGCAAGACCCGCTGGCTGAGCTGGTGAAGATCGAGCCGAAGGCGATCGGCGTCGGCCAGTATCAGCATGATGTCAGCCAGAAGCGCCTGGACGAGACGCTTGGCGGTGTCGTAGAGTCGGCGGTCAACCACGTCGGGGTTGATGTGAATACAGCGTCCCCCTCTCTACTATCGTATGTTGCGGGAGTGAATGCCACGATCGCTAGAAATATCGTTAAGTTCCGCGAGGAGCATGGCAAGTTCAACGACCGCAAGCAGTTGCAGAAGGTGCCGCGGCTAGGGGCAAAATCGTATGAGCAATGTATTGGATTTTTGAGAGTTCCAGGAAGCGCTAATCCGCTTGATCGCACGCCAATTCATCCAGAGTCATACAAGGTGGTTGACCAATTGTTCAATCAGTTGGGTCTAAAGCTGGCGCAGCTTGGCACTCCTGAGGCAACTGAGAAGTTGCGCCAGGTGAATCCGCAGGAGCTGGCGTCTCAACTTGGGGTTGGAGTGCCGACCCTTCGAGATATTATCGACAGCTTATTGCGTCCCGGCCGCGATCCGCGGGAGGAGCTGCCGCCGCCGATCTTCCATACGGATGTCCTGCAGATGGAGGATTTGCAGCCAGGCATGGAGCTGCAGGGCACGGTGCGCAATGTGATTGATTTTGGCGCTTTTATCGATATTGGCATTAAAAATGACGGGCTGGTGCATATCTCGCAGTTGAGCGACCGATATGTCAAGCATCCGATGGATGTCGTCTCTGTCGGAGATAACGTCACCGTCTGGGTGCTTGGCGTGGATCTCAAGAAAGGCCGTGTCAGTCTCACCATGCGCAAGCCGGATTAAGACGTTCTTCTTACCATCTGCTCCCTTCGGAGCTTGAAGACACAACCTTAGTGTGTTCCTCATGAATAGGCAAATCAAGGAAGCTGGGGGCTACGCGGCACTGGCTTCCTTGACCTGTCTTACTGATGAAGACGTGTCAATCCGCCTGCTTCTTGGCTGTAACGAGCAGGAGCTTGCTGAAGGGGCGTAGTGATGCGGAGGGTTGCCCGATTCAGGCGAATCGGCTACACTTATTACAAGTGTCAGACTAGTGGCACGGCAAGGGGGGCATCATAGATGAAATCAGAAAAATGCAGCAGCGCTCTGAATCACAAATGGTTTGGTTTGTCGCTCCAGGCGTTGGTTGTCCTGGCCCAGAACTGCTCTACCTGCTCCAGTGCGACGATCGCAGAGAAGCTTCATTCGGAGCCGACTATTCTGCGCCGCATCTTGGCAAAGCTGGCGAAGGAGAATATTCTGGAGACAAGAGAGGGCCGGGAAGGCGGATATAGACTGAAGAAGCCTGCCGACCAGATTACGTTGGCAGAGATATACCGTTCGCTGCAGGTGGGCGAGCCGCTATGCAGTGGCATGGTGGACACGACAGGTCTGCACCCGTTCGGCTTACAGATGAAGGCGGCTTTCTCGGAGATTGCTGATGACATTGACAAGCAGGTGGTGCAGGTGCTGAAGCGGCATACTTTGGCTGATTTGGCAGATCGTATATCGCTATGAGCAGCCAGTTGACAACATTCAAATTACGCCGTATACTGTGCAATGTAAGCAACAGTTGTTAGCAACTTTTCAATCTGGGTGCTATATTTTTTTAGTATAACTGTGCTATTTCTGGCACAGAAAGCCGAGCTCTGACAGTCATGGCAAGCTTGTATAATGGGAGTGCCCAGGGCAAGCTAAGACCAGATAAGAGGATAGGAGAGAAGAAGGCTACCCGATAGCTGCTGCTATGGATTGGTGCCTATATAATCTACATGGAGAGGAAGATGTATTATGAGTAACGAACTTCAAGTGAAAGCAGACTTTTTCGAGGTCCTCCACGACCGCCATTCTGTTCGCAGCTACGACCCGTCATTCAAGATGACAGATGAGGAGATTCACAGCCTGCTGGAGGACGCGATCACGGCGCCATCCTCGTCCAATTTGCAGCCTTGGCGTTTTCTGGTCATTAAGGATCAGGAGACGAAGGAGCAGCTATTGCCGATCGCTATGAATCAGCAGCAAGTTGTGGAAGCATCGGCCGTCATTGCCGTACTGGCTGATGTGGATGGATATAAGCAAGCCGAGCTGATCTATGGCCGTACTGTAGAGCAGGGCTTCATGCCGGAGAGCGTGCTGACAGGCTATGTAGCGCGTCTGAAAACCATCTATGGAGAGAAGCCGGAGTTGTACCGCGATACAGCACTTATTGACGCTGGCCTCATCTCCATGCAACTGATGCTGGCTGCCAAAGCAAGAGGGCTGGACACTGTGCCTATGGGAGGCTATGATGCCGCGAAATTTATCGAGGCGTTCAAGGTGCCATCCAATCTGGCTCCGGTCATGCTGATTGCAGTGGGCAAGGCAGCCAAGGAAGCGCGCAAGTCGCTCAGGCTGTCTGTTGATGAAGTCACCACTTGGAAAACATTTTAATCTAGACACACATCGCTAACCGTCTACAGCAAGCCAGAATGATCATAGCATGACGGACTAAAGCCTATACCTGACGGTTGCCCTTGCTCATCAGCAAGAAGCAACGCGGGTATAGGCTTTTCATTACTACGTGAATGAGGCTGTGCTCTAGGGTAGCAGACTTGCTGAACTGTGCTTGCCTGCCTCCGATCGGTTACGATAGAAGAACCAGCAGTCGTTGAGCAGTCGAATTTGCCGGCGGTCTTTCTTGCTGTAGGCTCGCATGAGCTGATTGCAAAGCCATTGAGGCATACGAATCGCCCTCCCCGGAATCAATGATCTTCTTAATCATATGGAGGAGGGCAGTTATCCGTGCAGGTCCGTAGCAAATAGCAGAGCGGATCAGAAACCTAGGTCGTGTCTGAAAACCCGTTCAAGGGCATCTCTCCCCGCCTTTTCGCCCCATGCTGCGTTGCTTTTTCTTGACGTACCCCCGGTACGCCTGCGAAAAAGCGCCTTGCCTGGAACGAAAATTCGGCCAGATCTGTTCCGTTCAGAGTTTTCAGACACGCCCTAGGCGAGCTCCTCCGCTTCTTCCTCGTACCATTGCTCTAGCTGCGCCTGCAGTGCGCGAATCTCTGTGAGCAAGGAAACGAGCGGGTAGGAACCCTCACGAATGGAGGCGAACTCTTGCTCCAGCTTGTTAATGTAATCCAGCCCGCCAACAACAGAGATGGCAGGGTCATGAATCTCGATGTCCGAGCACTCGGCAGCGGCATAGGGAAGCTGTGGAATATGATCTGCAGTGAGCTTGTCTATTTCTTTATGGAGTCTCAAGTTCAGCGCGCTAAGCTGGTATGCATGGGATTGAGGCATCTCAACAAAAAACAATCCCTGCTGTTCACTCTTCATAAGGATATAACGCATCGTCGGCATAACAATAATGACTCCCCTCTGGTAATCGTTCTAAGGCGTTTGGTTAAAACTCCGCAGGAAGCAGATGTTGCTCACTTGACAGTTTAGCGCAAAAAGCTTTATAAATTCAAGTAGTTGGGGGAGATTAATGATGGATAATGAAGCATTGCAGCGCTGGGTGGAACGAGTATCAACTGAGGCGTTCGGCCTTGCTTTCAAGCATAAGGCAACATTTAACGCGCGGCTGAGGACGACAGGCGGACGGTACTTTACGAAATCGCATCATATCGAGATAAACCCGCATCAATTGGCAAGCTTCGGTGTTGAGGAGACCGAGAAGATCATTAAGCATGAGCTATGTCATTATCATCTTCATCTTCAAGGGAGAGGGTATCAGCATCGCGATCAGGAATTCAAGGAGCTGCTTGCCCATGTGGGCGGCTCCCGTTACTGTCAATCCCTGCCTGGAACCGCGACGGAGCGGCGGCGCTTGCCATACCGGTATATGCTGATCTGCAAGGCATGCGGACAGCAATACAAGCGCAAACGCAAGACTGACCCTCGCAAGTACGCATGCGGTCGCTGCCGCGGCAAATTATTATTGAAGGAGCTTGACAGTGCAGAATAGGCATGGTATATTATTACTTGTCGCAAGAAATATTAGTTACGTTCCCTGATAGCTCAGTTGGTAGAGCACTCGGCTGTTAACCGAGTTGTCACAGGTTCGAGTCCTGTTCGGGGAGCCATTCATGGAGAGATACCCAAGTGGCTCAAGGGGACCCTCTGCTAAGGGGTTAGACTGCGTTAAGCGGTGCGAGGGTTCGAATCCCTCTCTCTCCGCCATGCGACTTACGAAACGGATGGTCCGTTGGACGGTCCTTTTTCTTTGCCTGGTTTGTGTCGTAAATCGTCGTATCATGATGTATGGCGTGGTCATAAGCTTCTATAATGTATAATGACATGGATAATGTGGCAATATGTATTATGTTGATAATGATCAAAAAAAAGGCTTGTCAAACTTCTCAGAATATGATAATATAATTTCTGTTGTGAGTTTGGGTGAGATGAATTGAAGCTCTCTAACTGAGAATAGCATTGGTCTCGTAGGTCGAACTTATACATCATTGTTATGGATATGGCCCGTTGGTCAAGGGGTTAAGACACCTCCCTTTCACGGAGGTAACAGGGGTTCGAATCCCCTACGGGTCACCATGAGCCATTAGCTCAGTTGGTAGAGCACCTGACTTTTAATCAGGGTGTCGAAGGTTCGAGTCCTTCATGGCTCACCATTGCTTTTCCTCAAAGTAATGGGTAGTGGTAAGGTTTATATAATGCGCGGTCGTGGTGGAATGGCAGACACGCTATCTTGAGGGGGTAGTGGGTGTATACCCGTGGAGGTTCGAGTCCTCTCGACCGCATACATAACGCCAAAGAGCGAAGATTCTTGTCTATCAAGGGTTTTCGCTTTTTTTATTGTTGAACTGTCGCACTTAACTTGAATTCGTCGTGAAAAAAACTTGACGCCAGGTTTAATGATGACATATAATTTAAGTAACAGATCCCGCCCGCGCCTCTTAACAATGCGAAACTGGGCGGGCCATTTTATTTTCAGGAGTGGGATAATATGGTTGATAATGATTCCATATATTTAAAACCTCCTGCAACCTATGCAGAAATGATTTCTAGACTCAAAAGTCGCGGTTTAATTGTACATGATGAAGATAAAGCCATTGAGTTATTGAAGAGAATTGCACTGGACATTAGATCAAATAGTATATACGGAGCCGTTTTCATTATGAAATATCTTGTTCAAGATAAAACGATATGGAATAATTGGGTGACGGAGTTGAATGCACTATTTGATCGCTATGCTCATATATGTGATATAGGTCGTTTGGGATTTTACCAAGACTGGGAAGTTCATTTACGTTCCGTACCTACAGATATTATACTTGATGCAACCAAGCATACATAACGCCAAAGAGCGAAGATTCTTGTCTATCAAGGGTTTTCGCTTTTTTTATTATGTGTCAGATTCATCTTCGGTATTTTGCGAAAAGTTCTTATATTTCATCAAAGGATTCGACAAGACGCCTTGGCGAAGTAATGGTCGAGGTGATGAAGCGATGGCGCATAAAGTTGAGTGCAGGCTTAAAGAAATATTGAGCGATAGAGGAATGAAGCAGAGATGGCTTGCTGAGCAGGTTGGTGTGTCAACCTCAGAGATGAGTCAGATCGTGAGGGGAGAGAGTGAGCCGACATTGGTGACCGCTCTCAAAATCAGCACGACGCTGGATCTGATTGCCAATGAAATCTGGACGTTACCTGAAGGATAGCGTTGTATCCATCTAACCATCTAACCAGACGAGCTCCCCGTGAATGCTGCCTGTGACTATAGTGCCGATCCTCCTACATGCGGGGATCGGCATCTAGCACTACTTCGCGAACACTGGGCCTTAGAGTCCGCACCAACACATCATGCTCTAGTAGCTGTATGTAGTGCAGGGTTAAAGATTGTCACTCACGCTAGATCCCGCCTGACAACGCCAGTCCTCAATCTGCGACGACCTCAAAATAAACTCTTGTCCCGTTCTCATACGACTCCAGCTTATTGCCTACCCATGAGCCTGCGCCGCGATTATCGGATGGGCTGATGTACTCAATGTCAGCTCCGTCTCCGCCTTCCGCACACATCGCCATCGGCCATTCATCGCGATCATAGCCTTTCTTGGTCGGTACCCCCTGCAATGAGCGCTTGCGGTTCTCCTCCGCGCCTTCACGGTCAATGGTGCAGATGGCTGAGTGTCCCTGCTTGATGGCATTGGAGATATGGGATGCAGTCTCTGGAAAACGGTCCGATGGGAAGTCCAGCCTGACATCATAGCTCTGCTGGTCACCCTCATGATAAACAGGTGTCGGCGTCTCCCAGTCTGACCAAGTGGTGACTCCCAGATATACCGATGCGGCAGCGACGATAACCCATATCAGCTTCTTGAACTGCAAATTACCACTCCTAAACATGATGTAATGACATAAGAACGTATGTTTTCATTATATCACGTCAGGCGAGTAGTGACAAATCTAACCATCAGCCTGGAACGCCATTTCAGGTCGTTCCGTTTGCTGATGGCGATCTACATTGATTCTATTGTGCCGCTGCTTGCTGCTCGCGATATAGGGCTTCCCAGCACTCCGCCAGCAGCTTCAGCATCTTATCCACGTCTGCTGTTGTTACGATCAGAGCCGGCATCAGACGAATGACGGACGGGGAGGGAGAATTAATAATCAGCCCTATATCCAGGCAACGCTTCACTAGCTCTGCTCCACAAGGAAGGGGAAGGTTGAAGGCAACGAGCAGCCCCCTCCCGCGCACCTGGCTCCAACCTAGCGCTTCTCCTGTCTCCTGTAGCCGTCTCTGCAAATAGTCGCCCTGAATTCGGGCGTTGTCAGCAAGTCTGCTCTGTATTACCTCTTGCACAACCGCTTGACCAACGGCCATGGCAAGCGGCTGACCGCAATAGGTGCCGCCCTGATCACCTGGCTCGAACAGGTCGAAGCTCTCCTTGGTCAGCATGGCCGAGAGTGGAAATCCGCCGCCGATTCCTTTGGCCAATGTCATAATGTCAGGCTCAATACCGTAGTGCTCATAAGCGAACATGGTGCCGGTTCTGCCTATCCCAGTTTGCACTTCATCCACAATGAGCAGCAGGCCATAAATATCGCATGCCTTGCGAATGGCATATAAGTAGCTTTCATCGACTATATTTACACCGCCTTCACCTTGTACCAGCTCAAGCATGATGGCACAGGTACGGTCGCTAATGGCTGCAAAGCAGGCATCCAAATCATTTAACGGCACATGGCAAAAGCCCGGCACCTTCGGTTCATACAGCGCATCCCATTGAGATTTTCCGGTTGCCGACATGGTAGCTAGCGTTCGGCCATGAAAGCTGTTGGTCATCGTAATAATCTCGTGTGCTCCGCCCAGCTTCGCAGCGCCGTATTTGCGAGCCAGCTTGATGGCCGCTTCATTCGCCTCCGCGCCGCTGCTGGCGAAAAACACCTTGTCAAAGCAAGAAATATCGGTAAGCAGCTTGGCGAATTGCAGCATCGGTTCATTATAAAACGAAGGGCTGGCATGAATCAGCTTGGCTGACTGCTGATCGAGCACATCCCGAATGACGGCAGGGGCATGCCCCAGGCTCGTTACCGCCCAACCGCCCGAAAAATCCAGATAGACTCTGTCTTCTGTATCCCACATATACATGCCTGCCCCGCGATCCATGATTAGCTCCGGGCGATTGGTCGTGAATAGGAGCCGGTCTGAAGCTTCTGCGATCCACTCTGTTCCTTTGCACTGCGTTATTTGAGACATAAGAGCAACCTCCTGCCATTCATAATGTATAAATATACATCTTATCTAATTAAAATACAACTACAATTTTGATAACCCACGTTCTACCCGCAGATTTGTTATTCCATTCACGCTCTGATTGCTGTAGCCAATGCTCAAATCATGTTAGTGAAGAAGAGTCCATGGAAAGGAAGAGCGGTACATTATGATTCGTGACTGGAGTCGTCAAGCGTAGTCGTTATTAGGGAGGTTATACTATATGTATATGTAACATGTATAAGTTATCTATGTCATCGGCACAAGAAACGTATGTCCATAGGGTCTGTTGCCCTTCTTCTTCTAGTTGAACTATGACCGGAGGGGCTGGGCACAGTCGGGTGGTGTCCGTGGTCAGTCGAATCAGACGCAGCAGCTTTGCGGCTCATGAGGTCAGGCAGCGCTTTCTCAATAAGGTGATGAGGAAGCTCCCTTATTTCGATCTGGATTTTCTCAGAATGCTTCGACTCTACAAGAGACTTGCTTGTTTTCATCGTTCAAAAATCCTCCCCATTGTATAAAATTTCTATCTTATTGTTGCATATTAGTTTGAGAAAAACTGTAATCCAAGTTACATTCTTGCTTTTGTTTCGGTAGCTTGTTCAAGCCGGCTGTACCGCTGTCGGATAAAAAACATCTAGGGTTGCAATCAGGAGAAAAAAGCTTTATACTAAAAAAGTAATAAACATATTTATTTTATGTTACTTGTTTTAATATAGTTAGTTGCATTCGCCTCGGTTGTAAAACACAGTACAATTGGGTATCTTTTATGTAGGCAGACAATTTACAGAGATGGAGTGATGAAGATGAGCAGTTCCAACTTTCTGGAAGCCATTCAAAAAAGACGGAGTATTTATGGTATTAGCAAGGATTCGGTTGTTAGCAATGAGAGAATCGAAGAAATTATTGGGCAAGCAATTCTACATACGCCGTCCGCTTTTAATTCGCAGAGCGCTCGCGTAGTTGTGCTGTTAGGGGAGCAGAGTGACAAGTTCTGGCACCTGACAACCGAAACATTGCGCAAGATTGTTCCAGCGGACAGCTTCGACCAGACCGAGCAAAAAATGAAGGCCTTTGGCGCAGGGTATGGTACGGTATTATTCTTTGAGGATCAGAGCGTTGTTCAAGGGCTGCAGGAGCAGTTCGCAGCGTACAGCGACAATTTCCCGATCTGGTCCAATCAATCCTCCGCCATGCTGCAATTCGTAGTATGGACAGCTCTGGCACAGGAAGGCATCGGAGCTACATTGCAGCACTATAACCCGCTCGTAGACGAGGCCGTCAAGCAGGAGTGGAATATCCCCGGTGATTGGAAGCTCATCGCTCAGATGCCATTCGGCAAAATCGCCGCTGAGCCGGGCGAGAAAGCATATCAGCCGCTTGAAGGTCGTCTGAAGGTCATTAAATAAGTTATAGGCAACAGAACACTTAACAGGCCATTCCGCCTCCACTGCACAGTGATGAGGGGAATGGCCTTTTAGTATAGAGGAGCTCCTTTTGCACAGCCTTCCTACATATGGTATCCTAGTCAGATATGCAATCCTACTGGTGAGCATTCCAGATTGTTAATGCGTTAGCGTATAGGAGAAGGAGGATGACCATGATAAGACCATTTACAGCGGCTGATGCGCAGCAAGCTGTAAGCATCTGGCTGGCGGGGTCGCTGCAGGCGCATCATTTTATTGAACGTGAGTATTGGGAGAGTCAGCAGGAGGCGATGGCTGAACGTTATCTGCCATCTGCACAAACCTATGTCTTGGAGGAGCAGGGGAAACTGCTCGGCTTTGTATCCCTTATGGATGATTACTTGGCGGCGATCTTCGTTGATCCAACCGAGCAGCAGCGAGGTCTGGGTCAGCGTCTTCTGAATTACGCCAAAGAGCTGCGAAGCCAATTGCAGCTCAAGGTATATACAGCCAATGAACCCGCTGTCCGCTTTTACCAAAAGCATGGCTTCTCGATTGTGGAGGAGACGCGGGACGAGGCGACAGGAGCTTCTGAATGGGTGATGCATTGGAGCAGAGAGCACAACTAGCAGTTAGCTGGCTTAGGATTGGCGTTTTGCCATTTCGGCCAGCTTTTGTTTTTTGTAGGCTGCGGGGGCGCAGCCTGCTATCTTTTTGAAAGTACGGTGAAAGTGAGTCATACTCTCAAAGCCGCATTGCTCGGCGATTGTGCTTAGCTTGCCATCGCTCTCAAACAACAGCTCCTTCGCTTTAATAATACGCTTGGCTGCGATATAGTCGGTGACCGTCATCCCGGTCAGCTCCTTAAACACCCGACTGAAATGAGCGCCTGTCACACAGGCGCGCTGAGCCAGCAGGGAGAGACTCAGCGGCGTATGGAGCTGCTGATCAATGTGCAGCAAAATCTGTTTCATCCATGCTGGAGCGTTAACGGTATTGGCGGTCTGACGCGTATGCTCTGTGAAGCTGTTGCGGTGCAGTTGGATCAGCAACAACTGTACGTTTAGCACAATGGCATGTCTTGCCCCAGGACGTCCGACGGTCAACTCGTCATGAATCTCGTCGAGCAGCCGAGCGGTATAAGCTCTGTCGGTCTCTGGCAGTTGACAGCGAAATTGCTTGTGCAGCTTGCCTTGTTCAAAAGGCGTCATGTAGGTGAAGGCTTCACCATAGGAGGCCTGGCTGACAAGCACCGGACTGAAAAATACAGCCGTCGAGGTCACCGGCTCCTCCTGGTCAGGAAAGGCCTGATGAATGACATTGCCGGGGATAGCGAACAGGTCGCCTTCTCGCATATCATGAAAGGTTTGATCAATAAAAAATACACCCTTGCCGCTATGAACGTATACCAGCTCATACCATTCATGCAGATGGTCAGGAAGCTCGGTCTGCGGATTTTTCCGATCCTTGTAGACCATCGCAAAGGGGAAGGCCTCCTCGAATTCAAACCTCCGTCGCATGGGCCCCATCCTGGCTCCTCCTTTCAACTATTCTTCTGCCATGAACAGAATTTCTGATTTGACATGGTGCCGTCTTTCCCGCTCAAAAAGAGCAGCGCTTACGGTTATTGTTACGGTCAGTGTAGCGTATTGGGTACAGAACTGCAATAATGAGATTTCGTCCGTGAATATCAAAATACGGTATAAATTCGCAAAAATCTACTATTTTATTATCCCCGCTTGTTGTTAAAATGGAATTAGATTGTAATGTAGAGAGGATGAGCATACGCATGTTGATCGGAATTCCGAAGCTGATCTCACCCGAGCTGTTAAAGGTGCTGATGGAGATGGGGCATGGGGATGAGCTCGTGCTGTCTGATGGCAACTTCCCCGCGGCCAGTCATGCCAGAGTTCTCATTCGTTGTGATGGGCATGGAATACCGGAGCTGCTGGAGGCCATCCTGCAGTTGTTCCCGCTGGATCAATATGTGGAACGGCCGCTCGCATTAATGGATGTCGTCGTTGGCGATCAGGTGGACACGCCGATTTGGAAGCGATACCAGCAGATTGTTTTGCAGCGTACAGGCCAGGAGGCTCGAATAGAGCTGCTGGAGCGGTTTGAGTTCTATAAGCGGGCGAAACAGGCGTATGCCATCGTCGCGACGGGAGAAAGCGCACAATATGCCAACATTATTTTGAAAAAAGGGGTCATCACCGCCCAATAGCCCAGTGGAGGGCTGTCGCCTGAAACATAAGGAGGTCTATAATGCGAGTTGACGCACACCAGCATTACTGGCAAATTAACAGGGGTGATTATGGATGGATTACCCCGGAGCTGCCAACCCTGTACCGAGATTACCTGCCTCAGCATCTAGAGCCTAGCCTAAGCAAGCATCGCTTCGACAAGACGATTGTTGTGCAGGCGGCACAGATGATCGAGGAGACGGAGTTTTTGCTGGAGCTATCCGAACGCGAGCCTTCGATTGCCGGTGTTGTCGGCTGGCTTGATCTGCATGATCCCAGCTGGCAGGAGCATTACGAGCGGCTCAGCCGGCATCCGAAATGGATTGGATTTCGGATCATGATTCAGGAGATGGAGGATGCGAGTTCTATTTTGCAGCCGCAGTTTGTGGAAGCGGTTCGCTTCGCAGCCGAGCAGGATATGCCAGTCGATCTGCTCGTAAAGTCGCATCAGTTGGCGCCGCTTGTCCGACTGCTGGAGCTGGTGCCGGGGCTGCGGGGCGTCATCGATCATATCGCCAAGCCGCGGATTGCAGAGCGCGAGCTGCATCCTTGGCAAGAGCAGATGGCGGAGATCGCAGCGAATCCCAAGCTGTACTGCAAGCTGTCGGGGATGGTGACAGAGGCGGATCACTTCAATTGGAAGCCGGAGGCGTTCACCGAATATATCCGCTATGTTGCCGAACTGTTCGGGCCTCAGCGCTGCATGTTCGGCAGCGATTGGCCGGTATGTCTGCTCGCCGCAGAGTATGACCAAGTGGTGGAGCTGCTGGAGCGCTCGCTGCCTGGAGATTGGAGCGAGGCAGAGCGGCAGCGGCTGTACGGAGGCACGGCGGCGGAATTTTACAAATTAGCTTAACCATATCTGGAGGTGTTCTTGTGCAAGCCAATCAAACGTTGCTGAGTAAGGAAAATCTATCCCCGCAGGAGCAGGAGCAGTATACAGCGGTGCAACATAGCCCGATTACTATCTTGCAGATTGGGGAGGGCAATTTTCTGCGTGGATTCGTGGACTGGATGATCGCGCAATGCCGGGCGAAGGGGCTGTATCAAGGAGCGATTGCAGTGACGCAGCCGCGTCCTTCGGGCAAGGCCAAGATTGAGAGGCTGAATGCTCAGGATCAGCTCTATACGCTCGTTATTCGTGGTTTGGAGAAGGGGGAGCGTGTGGAGGAGCGTCAGGTGATGAACGTGTTTGCCTCCGCGTTTGATCCATATAGTCAATGGGAGAAGCTTCTGGAATTAGCCGAGCGACCGGAGCTGGAATTTGTCGTGTCGAATACAACGGAGGCCGGGCTGAGCTACAAGCCGGAGGAGCTGCGCGAGGGGCAGCCGATTCAGTCCTTCCCCGGCAAGCTGGCGTATTTCCTGTATAAGCGCTATCTGGCCTTTGAGGGGGCGGCGGACAAGGGATTGATCATGCTGCCGACGGAGCTGCTGGAGCGCAATGGCGATGAGCTGAAGCGCTGCGTGCTGCAGTTCAGTCGCGATTGGGGCTTGCCGGAGGCCTTTATCCAATGGGTCGAGGCGCATAACCGTTTCCTCAACTCGCTCGTCGATCGCATCGTTACGGGGTATCCTGCTCAGGAGGCGGAGAACTGGTTCGCGCAATGGGGCTACCGCGATGAGCTGCTGAATACGGCGGAGCCGTATCATCTGTGGGCGATCGAGGGCGAGCCGCAGCTTGATGAGCGTCTGCCGCTGCAGCAGGCAGGACTGAACGTGCATTGGGTGGATGATCTGAGGCCATACCAGCAGCGTAAGGTCAGGCTGCTCAACGGCTCGCATACGCTGATGACGCCGATTGCACTGCTGCATGGTCTGCGCCAGGTGCGTGAGGTGATGGAGCATGAACAGTGGGGAGCGTTCGTGCGGGAGGCGGCCAAGGAGGAGATTATTCCGGCTACGCCGCTGGACAGCGCAGAGCTAGCAGCATATAGCGAGACGGTATTCGAGCGCTTCCTCAATCCGTATATCGAGCATCGGCTTGCGGATATCGCCATGAACAGCATCAGCAAGTTCAAGGCGCGGCTGCTGCCATCGCTGCAGGGCTATCATAGCCGCTATGGCAAGCTGCCGGAGCGGATCGTTCAGGCCTTCGCTGCGCTGCTGCTGCTCTACAAGGTGCGCAAGACAGAGGAGGGCTGGGCGGGCACAGACCTGACGGGTCAGACCTATCTGGTGCGGGACGATGAGCAGGCGCTGGCAGCAGTAAGTCATGTGTGGGCTGAAGCGAAGCAGGGTCAGACGGCAGCCGAGACAGCGGAGAGGCTGTTGGCATTAACTGACGTGTGGGGGCAGGAGCTGGCCGCGATCAATGGCTTAGCCGAGCGCTTAGGTGATTATATAGAAGAAATGGAGCGGTCTCGTCATGAATAAATGGATACGCCTTCATCCGAAGGATGATGTTATTATCGCTCTGCAGCCGATCTCCAAGGGGCAGACGGTGCTGGTGGATCATGTGGGCACGGAGGGAGCCGAGCCAATCGTTGTTCAGGATGATGTGCCCAAGGGGCATAAAATACTGCTTCGTCCGGTCAGTCAAGGTCAGGACATCTTAAAGTTCGGCTATTCAATCGGCAAGGCCAAGCAACCGCTGGAGCCGGGCTGTTGGGTGCATACGCACAATATGGAGACGGGTCTGAAGGGCTTCCTGGAATACCAGTATGAGCAATCCGGTGTACTGCAAGCGCCAAAGGCAGTTGATCCGTCGCAGGCGCGCACCTTTAACGGTTATGTGCGTCATAATGGCGAGGTAGGCATCCGCAATGAAATCTGGATTATCAACACTGTGGGCTGCATTAACAAAATGTGCGAAAGCCTGGCGCGCATGGCAACCTCGCAGTACCCGGAGCTGGTGGATGGCGTTCATCATTTTGCTCATCCGTTCGGCTGCTCCCAGCTCGGGGATGACCTGACGCATACCCGCAGTCTGCTCGCATCCCTCGTGCAGCATCCGAATGCTGCGGGCGTGCTGGTGGTTGGGCTAGGCTGCGAGAACAATCAGATCGACACCTTCAAGGAGGCGATCGGCGAATTTGATCCGCAGCGCATCCTGTTTATGCGCTCGCAGGACGAGGAGGATGAGCTGGAGCGCGGACTGGAGCTGATCGGGGAGCTGGTGGACTATGCCCAGACCTTCAAGCGTCAGCCTGTGCCGCTATCCAAGCTGAAGCTTGGTCTCAAGTGCGGCGGATCGGACGGACTGTCCGGCATCACCGCCAATCCGCTGGTCGGCGCCGTGTCGGATAAGCTGATTGAAGCGGGCGGGACGAGTATACTGACGGAGGTGCCAGAGATGTTCGGCGCGGAGACGATCTTGATGAACCGCGCTGCCGATGAGCAGACCTTCGACAAGATCGTTCATCTGGTCAACGATTTCAAGCAATATTTTATCCGTCACGATCAGGAAATCTATGAGAACCCCTCTCCGGGCAACAAGGAGGGCGGCATTACGACACTGGAGGAAAAATCACTCGGCTGTACCCAAAAGGGCGGGCATGCGACGGTCGTTGATGTGGTCGGCTATGGCAAGCGTGTTCATCAGATTGGATTGAACCTGCTGGAGGCGCCGGGAAATGACATGGTGTCGGTAACCGCTCTGTCTGCCGCGGGCGCGCATATCGTGTTGTTTACGACGGGTCGCGGCACTCCCTTCGGGGGGCCGGTGCCGACTGTCAAAATCTCGACCAACAGTGAGTTGGCTGCACGCAAGAAAAATTGGATCGATTATAATGCGGGCACGCTGGTCGAGGATCAGACGATGGAGGAGGCGAGCGAGGAGCTGTTCGAGCAGATTATCCGCATTGCCTCCGGTGAGCAGAAAACGCATAATGAGCAGCGTGGCTTCCGAGAGATCGCAATATTCAAGGATGGCGTCATTCTCTAAGAGAGGTGGAGTGGCTAGGATGCAGTTCAGAAGATTAGGCCAGACAGGGCTGGAGGTATCCATTCTCAGCTATGGCGCCTCTGCATTGGGGTCGGTGTTTCGTGACATTCGCCCCGAGGAGGGCATCCGCACGGTTCATGAGACGATCGACAGGGGAGTGAATCTGATCGACGTCTCGCCCTACTATGGCTTGACGAAGGCGGAGACGGTGCTGGGTCAGGCGCTGGCCGAGCTTCCACGGGATCGCTATCTGCTCTCGAGCAAGGCGGGGCGCTATGGCGCCGACGAGTTCGATTTTTCGGAGCAGCGCATTATCCGCAGTGTCGAAGAGAGTCTATTCAGGCTGGGAACGGATTATCTGGATATCTTGCTGCTGCATGATATTGAATTTGTACCGTTCAGCCAGATCGAGGAGGGCTTCGCCGCGCTTGACAAGCTGAAGGAGCAGGGCAAGATCCGCTTCCATGGTGTCTCCGGGCTGCCGCTGCCTGCACTGGAGAAGGCGCTGCGAGCCAAGGCGCTGGATGTTGTGCTGTCCTACTGTCATTATTCGCTGAATGATAATACGCTGCTGGGACTGCTGCCAATCATTAAGCAGCGCGGTACTGGGCTGATCAATGCCTCGCCCTTGTCGATGGGACTGCTGGGCACCCGCGGCACAGCGGACTGGCATCCGGCGGCAGAGGAGATCAAGGCAATCTGCAAGCGGGCGGCACTGTTCTGTGAGCAGCAGGGGACGACGATTGCCAAGCTGGCGGTGCAGTATTCGACCTCACGCCCGGACATTCCGACAACGCTGGTCAGCACGGCTAACCCGGATAATATGATGCAGAATATTCAGTGGCTGGAAGAACCGCTGGATGAACAGCTCCTGTGTGCGGTGATGGAAATTCTCGCTCCGGTGCACAATCGGACGTGGAGCAGCGGCCTGAGGGAGTATAACGAAGAGCTTCAACTGTAATGCGCTGTTGCCAGCCCTGATGATGCATGAGGAGGAGGAGCGATATGAAGCAAATTGTATGCGAGCAGCCGGATCAGCTCGTGATGAGAGAAGCTGCGGAGCCGCAACTGGCCGAAGGGCAAGCGATCGTGCGGATACGGCGGATCGGAATATGCGGAACCGACCTGCATGCGTATAAGGGCAACCAGCCCTTCTTCACCTACCCGCGTGTGCTCGGCCATGAGCTGGCGGGCGAGGTGGAGGCGGTGCATCCGTCTGTAACCGAGGTGCGCGCAGGAGATCGAGTGAGCGTCATTCCCTATATGGAATGCGGACAATGCATCGCATGTCGCAGCGGCAAGACGAACTGCTGCACGCATATGCAGGTGCTGGGCGTGCATCGGGATGGCGGGATGAGCGAGCGAATTGCCGTTCCAGCGAGCCATCTCGTCGTGGTCAATCAATTGACGCTCGATCAGGCGGCTATGCTGGAGCCGCTCAGTATCGGCGCCCATGCGGTGCGGCGCTCCGGGCTGCGGGCGGGCGATACGGTGCTTGTGATCGGCGCGGGGCCGATCGGGCTCGGCGTTATGGCGCTGGCCAAGCATCTCGGCGCGCGAGTCATAGCGATGGATATTCAGGAGGAACGGCTGGCGTATTGTCGCAGGTGGGCAGGGGCAGAGGAGACGGTGCATGCGCTCCATAATCCGAAGGAGCGGCTGGAGCACTTAACGGGCGGTGACTATCCGCTGATCGTGTTTGATGCAACAGGTCATGCGCAATCGATGATGCAGGCGCTGCATTATGTTGCGCATGGCGGCACGCTGGTATATGTCGGGCTGGTGAAGGGCGAGATTACATTCAGCGATCCAGAATTCCATAAGCGGGAGCTGACGATGATGGGCAGTCGCAATGCGACCCGGGAGGACTTCGAGCTCGTCGTGCAGGCGGTGGAGAGCGGACGGATCGATGTGGACAGCTTCATCACCCACCGGGCTGCCCTGGATGACATGATCAGTGAATTTGCAGGCTGGCTGCGGCCGGAGGCAAGTGTAATCAAAGCCGTAGTGGAGCTGTAGGCACACAAATATCCCCTGAATCAGGCAATGTAGCTTGGTTCAGGGGATATTTGCGCGGGAGAGAATGCGGCCAGGCGGAACACAGGCTTTTGCTTGACGATCGGTCAAGGCGGTCATTCCTTAGTATAGTGAGATGGTCAAGGTGTCCTTCTCGTTAATCGCATGCAGTGTCGCTTCACTGCCGACAATCTCAACACTGATCAGCGAGCGCAGGCAGTTTTTGAGCGCATTTTTGCCGGTTTCCCATTTGCGGTTCAAGGTTTGTGCCAGCTTGTCCAATGTTTTTTTGTTGGATTCGGTAATATATACAGGGATTTTTTTATTTTGAAATGAAATCATGGTTCTCATCCTTAATCACTCCAATACCTATAAGAATTGATTTGAGAACAGTATAACGCAGGAATATTAAAAAAGCCTTAAATTCGGTTTACAATATTGTGATAATTCAGAAAGATGTGCGTAAATCGGTATCTGGAGGTCTACGGTGTGAGTGGAACAAGCAGTTGCTGCGTTGCAAAGGATCGGAGTCATCTGGAGGCTATGGCGATGACGCGGGTCAGATGAAATATCGCCACCCGCTGCATCTGGCTGGAGCAGTACGTCTGCCAGGGAGCGGGGAAGGCGCGGCGAAGAAGCCGGCTCTCCCCGACAGAAGCCTGTTACTGTGATGCGGATGGAACAAGCAGATCGAACAATGGCAAGTTAGGCTTTGTTCGGCGCAAGGGCAACCACATCAATGCGGGTGTCGGCAGCTACATGACCGCCTGGCGCGAGCGCGCGGAAGCCTGTCAGCTCGGCAGGCAAGGAAAGATGCGGCGCATTCGTTACCCAGGTGTATGGCTCAGGGCACAGGTAGCCGGACTTGGCATCATTATTGTACACAACCCACTGTCCGAAGTGGCTGTCGCCACTGTACGTGATCTGCAGTCCGGCATCCGGGTCGGTAAGCACGGCAACGCACTCGGCGCCTTCCGGCACCTGATAGACTGTGTCCAGCGGCATGCCGCTCAGCGACATGCCCGCGTTCAGCTCTGCCGCGTAAGGAATCTCAACCAGCTCGCCAGTCGGCAGCAGCCGATCGGTCAATTCCCAGATGCGGTCGGTAAGCAGCTTGAACGTGCTGCGCTCCACCGAGCCCTCAGGCGAGATCGGGAAGTTGAACGTCGTGTGATAGCCGACGCCCCACGGGAGCGGCTCATGATCGAGATTGTCGAGAATGAAGCGCTTGATCACCGATCCGCCTTCGAAGATCAGCTGCAGCTTCACAGTAAAATGATGCGGGAGCGCCTCGAATACGGATGGCACCTCCTTGGAATCGACTGTCGTCTCTACGATGGCCTGATTGCCCTCCACCTCAGCGCGGTGAAGCTTCCATGGAATGTCCTGCAGCACGCCATGGATATGATTGCCGCGATTGGACTCATTCAATGGAAAGCGATAGGTGCGGCCATTGAATTCAAATTCGCCGCCATCGATCCGGTTCGGAGGGAACAGCACTGGTGTGCCATACAGCGCAGGCGTCTCTAGAAACTGCTCGCGGGTTTGTGGCGCTCGTAGCAACGGTGTGTTCGTCTCACGCCAGTTCAGCTCAATCAGATTGCTTCCCCATGCCGGGACGATAACCGCTTCCAATTGGGGAGTGCTCACATGAACAGCCTGCTCCCCAAGATAGTTGATCTGTTCTACAGACAGCTTGGACATTTGCGAATCAACCTTTCTATAAGTGCATTCCTTATCTTTATTCGAGTTGCTTCCCTGATTCTCCTTTTTCGCAAGGAATAAAGTATAGAAAGCGGACAGGAAGCTGTGCCGACGCGTCCATACGGCGCGGCCTAGGCACAGTGAGGTTGTCCATTCCTCTGCGGCAGCTTGTATAGCGGTGAGCGCCATGGTATAAATGAACTGATACATCGAGGCTAGACTACGAGGAGGGTATAGGACGATGATTAAAGGTTTGACAAGGTCGGGAATTGGCATGAACGCGTCATTGGAGCAATTCGTCCGTCAGGCGGCAGCGCATGGATTTGGTGCGGTCGATTCAAGTGGAGCGGAGCTGGAGGGCTGGGCGCAGCAGACAGGGCTGGCGACGGCGCAGGAGCTGCTGCAATCGCTCAATATGAGGATTGGCGCCATCGCCTTGCCAGTAGAATGGAGGCAAGACGAGGCCACCTTCCGCAGCGAGTTGGCTGCATTGGCACAGGCGGCGCAATGGGCCGAGTCGTTCGGCGTGAAGGCGTGCTGCACGTATGTGCTGCCTTCCACCGATGAGAAGGCTGCCCATTTTGCGGTGGTGGCGACAAGGCGTCTGCGCATCTGCGCGGATATTTTGGATGGCTATGGGATAAGCCTGGGGCTGGAGTTTGTCGGTCCGCATCATCTGCGTACCCACTGGGCGAATCCATTCCTCTGGACAATGGCAGAGACGCTAGATTGGATCGGCGCGATCGGACGCCCTAATGTCGGACTGCTGCTTGATGCCTATCATTGGTACACGAATGAAGGCACAGAGCGAGAGCTGCTGGAGCTGAATCCAGCGCAGATCGTCCATGTGCATCTCAATGATGCCAAGCCTGTTCCGGTGACGGAGGCGTTGGATAATGACCGCATCTATCCGGGCGAAGGCGTCATCGATCTCCCGCTCTTCCTGCGTTCGCTCCAGACCATCGGCTACCGCGGGGTGGTCTCTCAGGAGATTCTGACTCCGCAGCCACCGGCACAGTCGGAGGCGGAGCTGCTGGCTCGATCGCAAGCGGCATTTGACAGCGTATTCAAGGCGGCTGGTCTGCAGTAATATCCCTCATGGACATCTGCAGCCTGGTTTGCTATACTCCAAGCGGGAGAAATCCCTATTTCAGCTTGGAGGAGTGTGTCTTCTAACGCTAACGGGAGCGGGTTGGAGGACAGGCTCTAATACGGATGAATAGGAGATGGTTACACATGTCATTTACATTGCCTATCGGTGCTCAGGCCCCGGTTTTCTCGTTGCCTGCAACAGACGGAAGAACGTATGCTTTAACGGATTTTGCGGACGCTTCGCTGCTGGTCGTGTTTTTTACTTGCAATCATTGTCCCTATGTTGTCGGCTCCAATGCCATCACTCGTGAGACAGCGCTTAAATATGCGGATCGCGGTGTGCGATTTGTCGGCATTAACTCGAACAGCGTCAATACCAAGCCAGATGATTCATTTACACGTATGGTTGAGGTTATGGAGGAGGAGCGCTTCCCGTGGGTTTACCTTCATGATGAGAGCCAGAGCATTGCCAAAGCATATGGTGCGTTGCGCACGCCGCATTTCTATGTGTTTGACGGGGAACGCAAGCTGGTCTACACAGGACGAGGCGTCGACTCGCCGCGCGATACCAGCAAGATGACGGTCAATGATCTGGACAGAGCACTGGCTGAGGTGCTGTCCGGCTCCGGGGTATCGGTACCGATGACCAATCCGATCGGCTGCAATGTGAAATGGGATGGACAGGATGAGCATTGGATGCCGGTAGAGGCTTGCGATCTCGTATAGTCGCTTATAGCGGCTCGATGGACAGAGCGGTCTTCACATCGCTTGAGCTGCACGCTAAGATAGAGCCATAACCAAGGCCTGTTAGCCCTATTATTACGGAATGAACCTTCAATCTGCTCTTGCATGTTGAAGGTTTTTTATTATGATAGAGGACAGCCGTACAGGCTGAGCGCTCCCGGTAGACAAGGGATAGGCTAGGGGATAGATGAATATTGTTATATTGCTATGAAAACCCTTTTATATCGCTTCTGTGATTGATGACTTATAATAAGGGTAATTCCAAGATTGAGGGGTGCAACGATGTCTAAAAAATTGCGATGGGGCGTGCTCGGCTGCGCAGGGATTGCCAAGCGGTCGGTTATTCCCGGCATTCAGGGTTCACAGACCGGTGAGGTGGCGGCAATCGCCAGCCGCGATGTGGCTAAGGCGCAGGAGACGGCTGAACAACTGAATATCCCTGTTGCCTATGGCAGCTATGAGGAGCTGTTAAACGATACATCGATTGATGCGGTCTATATCCCGCTCCCTAACCATCTTCATATGGAGTGGACGCTGAGAGCAGCAGAGGCGGGCAAGCATGTGCTGTGCGAGAAGCCGATTGCGCTCAATGCTTCGGAGGCGGCGCGTATGGTCGAGGCCTGTGCATCGGCTGGCGTTCATCTGGCGGAGGCATTCATGTATCGCCATCATCCGCGCTATGAGGTGATCAAGAATATTATTGCATCGGGCGAGATCGGGGAGGTGCGCGGCCTGCATGGGACGTTCACGTTCAACAATGCTGGCGACAGCAACAACGTGCGCTACCGCAAGGAGTGGGGAGGCGGCTCGATCTATGATGTCGGCTGTTATCCGATCAGCGCGGCTCGGCTGTTGCTGGGCGAGGAGCCGGAGGCGGTCTCCGTGCACGGGCTGCTGTCCCCCGAGCATGACGGTGTGGATATGATGGCCTCCGGTATGCTGGAGTTTTCCGGCGGCGTTGCGCTCACGTTTGATTGCGGGATGTGGGCCGACTTCCGCAATACGTTGGAGGTGCTGGGGACTGAGGGGCGGATTGAGGTGCCGACTGCATTCATCCAGAGCCCGAACTTCTTCGTTATTACGAAGGAGGGCAAGCGAGAAGTGGAGCAGCCGGCGCTGAATGCTTATTCGCTGCAGGCGGATGATTTCGCAGCCGCTGTCTGGAAGGAGCGGGAGCCACGGTTTGACCCGTCGGATGCGGTCGCCAATATGAAGGTCATCGATGCTTGCCTGACTTCGATCCATGAACGCAAGCGTGTCGAGATTCGATAGGAGGGAAACGGTTGAAGCATATTGAGATTGAAGGATTGAATCAGGGGGTGTCAAGGCTCATTATGGGCTCCGATTATTTCGCGCCGGAGGTCTATGAGCTGGTGTGCGCTAATCTGGACGCCTATGTGGGCATTGGCGGCAACACGATTGATACCGCTTATATTTACTGCGGTGGCAAGAGCGAGCAGGCGATTGGCATGTGGCTGGAGGAGCGGGGCAATCGGCAAGCGATCAATGTATGGACGAAGGGCGCGCATCCGAATAAGGATGGCAAGCGGGTAAACCGCGCGGCGATTGAAGAGGAGCTCAAGATCAGTCTGGAGCGTCTGCGTACTCATTATGTCGATCTGTATGCGCTGCATCGGGACGACCCGGAAGTGCCGGTGGGCGAAATACTGGAAATATTGAATGAACAGGTCGAAGCGGGTAAAATGCTGGCATTCGGCGCCTCCAACTGGACATGGGAGCGACTGCACGAGGCACAGGTCTATGCGGCGGAGCATGGCCTGCGCGGCTTTACGTTCAGCAGCCCGAATCTGGCGCTCGCCAAGGCGCAGGAGCCATACTGGGCAGACTGTGTCAGTGTGGACGAGCCAGCGCTGCAGTGGCATCAGCAATCCAAGCTGCCGATCCTCTCTTGGTCGGCACAGGCTCGCGGCTTCTTCACTGGACGGTTCACACGCGACGACCGCTCGGATGCCGATCTGGTAAGGGTCTTCTACAACGACGACAATTGGGAACGGTATGACCGGGCGGAACAACTGGCCGCGCAAAAAGGACTGACGACTATTCAGGTTGCACTGGCATATGTCCTGAACCAGTCCTTCCCGACAGCGGCGATTATCGGGCCGCGCAATGAGGCGGAATTGCACTCCTGCCGTGATGCGGAGGCCGTCTCGTTGACGGAGGCCGAGGTCAATTGGCTCAATCTGCAGGACTGATGCCAGGCATATACGTGAGCACATGGATGTAAACGACTATAACAGATGGATGGATTCGGCAGCAATTGCGAATAATCCACAATGAAAAATCGGCGAATGGATGCATTTTATGCGGAAAATCGCCGATTTTTATATTTTTCACGGATAATATGCAGTGAATCTATATTTTATGCGGGTTATCTCTCCTTTTTTATCCTGACCAGTCATTATGATACTGTAGCTGTGTCATCTGTTTTGAATAAAAATCATCTGTTTATAACACAGTTTGCTGACAAGAGAAAATGGCGTATCCGTCCATATACGGGATGATCGGGGAGGAATAAGGCGTATCGGCCGGATAATCTCCCCTCTTCCTAACTGAGCCTAAATATTCACAGAATATGGAAGCATAGTGGAAATGACCCCTGGGGGGGATTCATGTTAGCATTAAATAGACCTCAAGCAAAGAGCGCAGCTATCATCCAGCTCGAAGTCATCCAAGGCTCAGAGCATTGGGGAATAACGGGAAGGGTTGTGATCGGTATTATGAGGAAGGGATGGCTCCTCATGCTGACGGCCGTGCTGCTGTTCACCACAGCATGTGGAGCAAATGGCGAGATGGGGACGAAGGGAACCGGAGCAGGTGGTGAAGCGGGGCAGAGCACGCTTGCCAAGGCCAGGGAGCAAGGGTACATAACGGTAGGATTCGCTAATGAGAACCCTTACGCCTACAAGGAGGCGGATGGTACGCTGACCGGCGAGGCGGTGGAGATTGCCCGTGTCATTCTGCAGCGTCTCGGGATCGAGGAGATGCGCGGAGAGCTGACGGAATTCGGTGGACTGATCGGTGGGCTGCAAGCCGGACGCTTCGATATGATTACAGCGGGCATGTTTATTAACGAGAATCGGTGCATGCAAGTGGCCTTTGCTAACCCGGAATACAGCATCGGTGAAGCGATTGCAGTCCAGAAGGGCAATCCGCTTCAGCTTCGCAGCTATGAGGACATTGCAAGCAGTGGCGCCAAGGTGGCTGTGATGACTGGAGCATTGGAGATTGAATATCTCGAGAAATCTGGTGTGGCGGATAGTCAGATCGTCATCGTTCCCGACCAGGATGCGGCGGTGAATGCGCTGCAGGCGGGAAGAGCTGACGTCATCACGATGACTGATCCTGCGCTTCGCTCCAGACTTGAAGCGGCACAGGACGATAAGCTGGAGCGGGTCGAAGCGTTCGAGCAGCCGGTTATTGACGGCAGCAGCGTCCGTGGCTATGGAGCTTCTGCATTCCGCCAGGCAGATACCGAATTTGTCGAGGCATTCAATGATGAGCTGGCGAAGCTGAAGCAATCCGGGGAGCTGCTGGAGATTCTGGAGCGGTTCGGCTTCTCGGAAGCGGAGCTGCCAGGTGAGATGACAGCAGCAGAGCTGTGTGGTTAAGCGATGGCCTCCATGTGGCTGGAATGGCTGCCCCTGATGGGGGAGGGGCTGCTGGTTACGATACAGGTGACCGCGCTTGGCGCCATCGTGTCCCTGGTCTGTGCGCTGGCAGCCGGATTATGCCTGATGTCGAGGCATGCTCTGGTGAAGGGGCTCGCTTATGTGTATGTGCAGTTTTTTAGAGGCGTATCACTGCTCGTCTTGTTGTTCTGGATGTATTTTGTTCTACCGTTCCTCGGCATCGAGCTATCCAAGCTGGCTGCGGCTGTGCTGGCGATCGGCTTGAATTATGGCGCCTTCGGCGCAGAGATTGTAAGAAGCTCCATTAAGGCTGTACCTCGCGGGCAATGGGAGGCGGCTACCGCGCTTAATTTTACACCTGCGCAGCGGATGCTCAGAGTTGTATTTCCCCAGGCTCTGATTCGGATGCTCCCGCCCATGAATAATTTGATGATCGAGCTGCTCAAGGCGACTTCGTTAATCTACTTTATTACTCTGACGGACCTGACGTATCAGGCAATGATCCTGCGCAGCCTGTACCTTCCGCAAACTGCACAACTCTTTGGCTTGCTGCTTGTTCTTTACTTCATCCTGGCATCGTTGATCTCGCTGCTCGCTCGTCTGCTGGAGCGGAAGCTGGCGGCAGGAAGGATGTGATGGATCGATGTGGGATTGGAGCTATGCCCTCTCTATTTTGCCCAAGCTGCTATCTGCCTTGCAGGTGACGATTGTCGCTACACTGGCAAGCTTTGCCGTAGCGTGCGCGCTTGGCTTAATCCTGGCGATGCTGGCTCGCTCTCGATATGCCGCCATCAGGATGAGCATCAACGGAATCTCCGAGTTCATTCGCCGGACACCGCTGCTCGTACAGATTTTCTTCTTGTTCTACAGTATACCGCTGCTCACCGGCATATCCTTGCCCGCATTAACGGTAGGCATTATCGGTCTGGGCCTTCACTACAGCACCTATCTATCCCAAGTATACCGATCCGGTATAGATAATATTGATGCTGGTCAATGGGAAGCAGCACGAGCGCTGAATTTCACGCCGGCACGCACCTGGACATCGGTCATTCTGCCGCAGGCGCTGCCGCCGATTATTCCGATTATGGGCAATTATCTGATTGTGATGTTCAAGGAAACCCCGTTGCTGGCGGCGATTACTGTCGTAGAGCTGCTTACTACGGCCAAAAACATCAATGCCCGCGACTGGCGTCCATTCGAGCCGTACACCTTGGTCGGGATACTCTTCCTGATTATCAGTATGGCGGTCGCAGTGCTGGTCGGGCTGCTGGAGCAGCGGATGAAGCGGCGTTACAGCCGCTAAGCCGTCAGATTGCTGGACATCCAACGTTATGATAACCAGCAGAAAGGAGGAGGAGGCTTATGAGTACAGCGAGTACAGAGAGTACAGCGAGAACAGCGAGTACACCAGGTATAGAGAATACAGGGAGTCTGGCAGGTACAACGAGTTCAGCCCTTCAGACGACAGCGCCTGTCGAAGAGCAGCTACAGGAATCGACTGCTAGCCACTCGTCTGTGCGTGATGCAGCTCCTGCTCTGCCGGTGGTCTCTTACCGCAAGGTGACGAAGCGATATGGAGAGCTAGAGGTGCTGCATGGCATTGATCTGGACATCGCTGCCGGGGAGAAGGTGGCGCTGATCGGACCGAGCGGGTCAGGCAAGACGACGATCGGACGGATGCTGATGACGCTGGAGGAACCGACCTCAGGCATGATCGAGGTGGAGGGCGAGCCTCTGTGGCATATGGAGCGCAAGGGCAAGCTGGTGAGAGCCAATGAGCAGCATCTGCATCGGATGCGCAGCCGCATCGGTATGATCTTTCAGCACTTCAACCTGTTCCCGCATATGAAGGTGCTGCGCAATGTGACCGAGGCTCCGCGCAAGGTGCTCGGGCTGAATAAGGAGGAGGCCCATGAGCGAGCCGTTGAGATGCTGTGCAAGGTGGGGCTGGAGGATAAGCTGGATGTGTACCCCTCCAAGCTGTCCGGCGGGCAAAAGCAGCGGGTGGCAATCGCCAGAGCTCTCGTCATGCGTCCGAAGGTGATGGTATTCGACGAGGTGACCTCAGCCCTTGATCCCGAGCTGGTTGGCGAGGTGCTATCGGTCATCCGGGAAATCGCGGAGGAGGGCGAGATGGCGATGATGCTAATAACGCACGAGATGGACTTTGCCAGGGAGGTCGCGGATCGGGTGATCTTCAAGGCAGACGGACGCATTGTTGAGGAGGGCAAGCCAGAGGACATCTTCGAGCGTCCGCAGAGTGAACGGCTGCGCGCCTTCCTCAACCTATAATTAAGTCGTGTCTGATCCCCCGTTCAAGGGGGCAGATCTGATCCGTTCAGAGTGTTCAGAGGTTCAGAGGTTCAGACACGCCCTAACGAAGGTAGCATTCATGAAGGTAGCTATCACGCTGAGAAATTATAACTGCAAGATCAATCTGAAGAGTGGGGAGCGATCCAACATGCTGCACACCGAAGTAAGTCAACTTATTTTGCGGAAGCCGCATAAGCAGGACGGGGCGGCGGTATGGGAGCTGATCGCCAGAGCCGGGACATTGGATCTGAACTCCATCTACTGCTATATGCTGCTGTGCGATCTCTATCGCGATACTTGTATCGTGGCAGAGCGGGACGGGCATCTGCTCGGGTTCGTCTCGGCACTGCGGCCACCGCAGAAGACGCATCATCTGTTCATCTGGCAGGTTGCGGTAGACCCGTCAAGGCGCGGTCAGGGGCTCGGAACGGCGATGGTGACCCGCTTGCTGGAGCAGGTGCGCGAGCAACAGGAGGTTCGCTATATAGAGGCTACCATCAGCCCATCCAATACGGCCTCACGCCGCTTGTTCGAGGCGGTAGCTCGCAGCTATGGGAGTGTGTGCTCCTATGATGGGGAGCGGGGATACCCGGAAGGGCTGTTTCCACCCTCGCAGCCGCATGAAGCCGAGCCGCTTGTGACGATTGGCCCGATACGATAAATCCAATTCAGGAGGGATTCGATGAATCAACTGATGCATAAACGACCGTCAATGAAGGTATTTAATGAGCTGGAGTCCGAGGTTCGCAGCTACTGCCGCAGCTTCACTACCGTGTTCAAGAAGGCAAAAAATGCGAAGCTGTGGGATACGGAGGGCAGGGAATATATCGATTTCTTTGCTGGTGCGGGCGCTGTGAACTATGGGCATAACAACCCGATGCTCAAGCAACGGCTCATGGACTATTTGCAGGAGGACGGCATTACGCACAGTCTGGATATGGCAACCGAAGCCAAGGAAGGCTTTCTCCAGCGCTTCAATCAACTCATCCTCACCCCTCGCGGTCTCAACTATAAGGTCATGTTCCCCGGCCCCACTGGTACGAATTCGGTGGAGAGCGCGATGAAGCTTGCCCGCAAGGTGACAGGCCGCATCCCCATTATATGCTTCACGAACGCCTTCCACGGCATGTCGCTAGGCTCACTGGCAGCAACAGGCAACCACTATAAGCGCAAAGGAGCGGGTGTGCCGCTTACACATACAACCTTTATGCCTTATGACGGTTATTTCGGCGAGGACGTCGATACAGCCGCTTATCTGGAGAAGCTGCTGGATGATCCGGGCAGTGGTGTCGAGCTTCCGGCTGCCGTGCTGCTGGAGACATTGCAGGGTGAAGGCGGACTCCATGAGGCCAGCTCTGACTGGCTGCGCCGGATCGAACGCATATGCCAGGAACGCGGCATATTGCTGATTGTGGACGATGTGCAGATGGGCTGCGGCCGTACCGGAACCTTCTTCAGCTTCGAGCAGGCTGGTATAGAACCCGATGTCGTCTGCCTGTCCAAGTCCATTGGAGGCTTCGGCCTGCCGATGGCATTGACGCTGATCAAGCCGGAGCATGATATATGGGGGCCTGGCGAGCATAATGGCACGTTCAGAGGCAATAATCTGGCGTTCATCGCAGCCTCCGCAGCGCTGGACTTCTGGGTTGATGGCGGATTTGAGCCCGAGCTGGAGCAGAAGGCGAAGGCGATCCGCATGGTGCTGGAGCGGATCCGCGAGGAGCATCCGCAATACGGGATTGAGCTGCGGGGCAAGGGAATGATTCAAGGCATGGCCTTTGCCGACAAGGAGCAGGCGGCTCGACTGTGCAAGGCCGCCTTCGCCAGAGGCATCATCATGGAAACGTCGGGACCCTATGACGAGGTGGCGAAGCTGATGCCGCCGCTTACGATCGAGACCGAGCTGCTGGAGCAGGGGCTGACTGTGATGGAAGAAGCGATGAAGGAGCTGAGGGCATGATTGTCAAGCATTTGGAGGATGTGCTGCACACGGAGCATGATGTCGACACCCCGACCTGGAATTCAAGGCGGCTGCTGCTCAAGCAGGACGGCATGGGATTTGCTCTCAACGATACGATTATCAAGGCAGGGACGCAGACATGGATATGGTACAAACATCATCTGGAGGCCGTCTATTGTATAGAAGGGGAAGGCGAGATCGAGATCGAGGGCGGCCAGACGTACCCGATCCGCCCTGGTATGCTCTATGCGCTCAATGGTCATGAGAAGCACTGGCTGCGCGCCTTCCAGACGATGCGCATGATCTGTGTGTTCAATCCGCCGTTGACAGGGCGCGAGGTGCATGACGAGGAAGGTGTCTATCCGCTTGATTGAAACATAATGATGTAAATTAAAGGAGGATGATTGAAGGATGCCACAGTCCGCATATACATCGTCTCACACAAAGGAAGTCATTGACCACTATCCGTCCCGACAGGCTGACAGGCCGCAGCTACTTCCTCGCAAGGACCCGGTCGTCTATTCGCAATGGAGCAGTGCCGCCCCGCTTGCGCGTGAGCAGTCCCAATTCTATGCGCGCAACGGTTATCTGTTTTTGGAGCAGTTTTTTGGAGAGGAGGAGATTGCAGCCTGGCGCAAGGAGCTGAATCGGCTGCAGGAGCATTACCAACATGTGCCGTCGGATGAGGTCATTCGCGAGCCAGGTGGCAGCGAGGTGCGCTCGATCTTTGCAGTGCATCGCAGCAATGACATCTTTGCACAGGTGGCCTCTCACCCGAAGCTGAAGGCGATTGTGGACTACGTTCTCGGCAGCCAAACCTATGTGCACCAGTCCCGGATCAATTATAAGCCGGGCTTTACGGGCAAGGAGTTCTATTGGCATTCGGACTTTGAAACCTGGCATGTCGAGGACGGGATGCCGTCTATGCGGGCGCTCAGTTGCTCGATTGCGCTGGAGGACAACTATAGCTTTAATGGCGCGCTCATGGTTATTCCCGGCTCGCATCAGCACTTTATCGCCTGTGTCGGCCAGACGCCGGAGGATCACTATAAGGATTCGCTGCGCCGGCAGGAGTATGGTGTGCCTGATCAGGACAGTCTGACTGCGCTTGCGAAGGAGCATGGCATTGACATGCCGGTAGGCAAGGCGGGATCGGTGCTGCTGTTCGACTGCAACCTGATGCACGGCTCGGCCAGCAATATCTCGCCTTATCCGCGCAGCAATGTATTCATCGTCTACAACAGTGTGGATAATCGGCTCCTCACCCCCTATTCAGGGCAGAAGCCGCGTCCTGAATATATTGCCACAAGGGATGAGACATGATCTCTTGGGGACTCGTCGGCTCGATTATTACGATTAACATTGCCTATGTAGCCTGCTTCACGCTGCGTCTGATTCTCGTGGTCAAGGGGCGGCGCGGAGCCGCCTCGCTCTTGTCTATGGTGGAGGTATTCATCTATCTGATCGGATTGAATCTGGTGCTGAACAATTTGGACAGTCCAATCAATATGATTGCGTACTGCATTGGCTTTGGCATCGGGGTCTATGTAGGCAGCCGAATCGAGGAATATCTGGCACTCGGTTATCTGGTCGTTCAGGTCATCGTTGACTCGATCTCGATAGAGCTGCCGAACCGTCTTCGTGATCATGGGTACGGTGTGACGACCTGGCAGGCGGATGGACGGGACGGCAAGCGACTGGTTATGCAGGTGCTGGTGAAGCGCAGCAATGAGCGCCGACTGATGAATACACTGTATCAACTTGCTCCGAAAGCCTTCGTCATCTCACATGAACCGAAGCAGTTCAAGGGCGGCTTCTGGGTGAAGCTGACGAACCGATAGGCCGTATAGTCAAACCCCTCAGGGAGCAGTTCATGCTTCCCAAGGCTCACTGCTCCTCCGCAGGCCTCTGCTTGGCGATAAGCCAAGGCAGGGGCCTGCGTCTTTTTCTCCCCACAGGTGCCATTCTGCTCCGTTTAGACATGATTTCGTAATAAGCGTCATATTTGGGAATAAATCGCCATAGGATGCGCTATGAAGCAACAAAATTGCCGATGTAAATATGTCAGCGGGTTTGGTATACTTATTAATTAGGTAATCAACGTGAGAACTATGATTGATCAAAGGAGTGACCTGTCCATTGGATACTATTGAATCTTTATCCGATCTGATTTCACAGAACAAGAGTCCGTCATACATTGAAATTCCGGGCAAGCTGGCGCGCACATTCGGTCAGACGACGTTGTCCACGACATTGCCCATGAGTAAGCTGTTCTCCATTTATGAGATTGATCTGGAGGTGCAGCGCCAGTTGATCCCGCAAAATCTATCGAAGCTGATGGATTATATCTTGCTCTATCTGGATCATGGGCAGAGCATTTACTTTCCGGGGATCATCCTGTCGGCGCGTGGTGCCGGGCATTACGACGATGCGACCCAGACGATGAATCTGCAAGCGATGGAAAAATGCTATGTCGTGGATGGACAGCACCGTCTGGCTGCGTTTCGCCGGCTGATGGAAACGCTTCAGAGCAATATGGCACGTGCCAAAGACCGCAGGGAATATGAGCGGATGGAGGAAATAACAAGCAAGCTTCGCAAATTATATGATTTCCCTATTTCGGTCATGATCTATCTGGACATCAATGCGAAGCAGGAGCGACAGTTGTTCTCGGATATTAACAAGCTGCCTCGTAAAATTGGGGGCAATCTGGCTGTATTGCGTGATCAGCGCAGATACTATCATGTCATGGCCAGCAACCTGGCTCAGGAATATCCGGTCATGGAGAGCATACCTGTGGATATGTTCTCAGAGCGCGGGAAAGCGCCTGAGTATCTGTGGAGCTACCATCTGCTCATTGAATTAATGGTCGGCTTATTTGAGGGGAGGCTGAAGTCGGCAGCCCGTCACAACGGTTATCATTATACAGAGACCGAGCTGAAGCGCGGGACGGATCAGGCAGCCGATTATTTCAAGCTGATGCTCCGCTTCTTGCCAGCGCCTAGCAAGCAGGAGATCTGCTGGACGGAGAACGTCCAGATTGCTCTGGCGCTGTTCTTCCATGAAGAGGCGTTCAAATCACAGCAGTTCAATGTCTATGCCCTGGAGCATGCGATGCAGATTCTGCCGCATATTCATTGGGATGGCATCTACAATAACGACGAGAAGGATCGTTTGCCGCGCCGCAGCCGTATTATGAAGGCATATCATTACGTGCGTGATTTCTATAATGAGCATCAATTGTTGCTCATCTCGGACAAGGAGGAAGCGGAATAATGGACGGCTTACGATTACAGATGACGATACACCCCTACTGCGAGCGCTACGGCGTGGCTACCGTCTCGCTTCGTGTGCAGGAGCTGCTCAATTATACGGCAATTGATCCGATGGTACAGCGCAAGCTCAGCCCGATGCAACGGCGCAAAATTGCGAATTACTTGCAGGAGAGGGAGCTGGAGCATGTATTCTTCGGGCCGGTCACGCTGTCGCTTAGGCAGGTCAATCAATTGGCACGTGATGGTGCTGATCTGATCTTGCGTCATGGCTCCAAGCTGAGCATTCTCGACGGACAGCATCGTATTCAGGCACTCGGCTACGTGAATGAGCAACTGCTCAAGGAGGTGCGCAAGGTTGAACGCAAGGCCGCGCAGCTGAAGGTCAAATACAGACGTTCACCAGAGGAAGCATCGCTGGTAGAGGAGCTGGAGCAGACCGAGGGTCTGCTGGCAGAGATTGAGGCGCGCCGTCTCGACCTGATGGAGAGCGAGCTGTCTGTGCAACTGTATATTGGGCTGGATGAGGAGGAGGAGAAACAACTGTTTGGAGATATTAACTCCAAGGTACAGCTAGTGAGCAAGGAGCTGGGACATTCCTTCGACTCGACAGACCCGCTCAATCTGGTCATGCAGCAAGTTGCAGACTATAACGAGCTGCTCAAGTCAGCGGGCATCGAACGCCGCAACAATCTTACCGCTTTCAATAAAAATTATACCTGCTTCAGTTGGCTGTATTCGACAGCGACGCTGCTCTTTACAGGGAAGATGCAGCCCTCCTATGAGATGGCGCGCAAGATTCGCAAGGATATTCCGGCTCATATCGAAATCCTGCATCAATTCTTGAATGGAGTATTGCCGCACTTGCCGGAGCAGCCGGGCTTGTCCCAGTATGTCTGCTCGACGCGTGTCGTGCAGGAAGCGATCGCCCTCTATGCCCATGAGTTTCTGTACGCCGATGGAAAATACAACCCGGATTGGACTACCTGTCTAACGGCACTTCATCATATCGATTGGTCGCATGATAATGAGGAGCTGGCCGAGCGGTTCGGACGACTGGACAATGGCAAGATTAACCTGGTGCATGAGAAATCGATGCGGAAGCATTCGCGCATGGCGGAATTCCTTCGTGAGAAATATTTAATCTCCCAATAATTATGGCATGAAATCTCCTATTCATCGTGTTACTATGGGACTCGTCAACAAGACACCCAACAACACGAGGAGGATGATTTCATGAATAAGCGTTTGTTTCGGACGATTGCGGGGACAATGGCAGCAGGCTTGATCGCAGCAGGAGGAATAAGTGCGGGCACGGCATCGGCTGCGCCGAGCGTGAATCTGGTTCCTGTACAATGGACGGTGGACAGCAAAGATTTGGCTGAGCTGCTCAGCCAGTACCATATATCACTGGAACAGTTCACAGGCACCGAAGGGCAATGGCTCAGCGGGTCGTATGTTGTAACGTTTCCGAAGGTAGACTTCACTCTTCCAGGCGCAGGCAATAACACGCAGGGAAAGCCATCTGGCACAACAGGACAGCCGACGGATTCGCAGCAGCATAATGGCTCCGGTTCAGCAGGAACCCCAGCCACGCCAGGCACAGGCAGCACGCCAACTACGCCATCGACAGGCACGGGCAGCACGCCGACTACGCCATCGACAGGTACAGGCAGCACGCCGACTACGCCATCGACAGGTACAGGCAGCACGCCGACTACGCCATCCACAGGCACAGGCAGCACGCAACAGAGCCAATTCACAGCCGAGGTTGTGAGACTGGTTAATGTCGAGCGCGCCAAGTCCGGGCTTCAGCCGCTTGTCTCCGACGATGCACTGGCGAATGTAGCATTGGACAAAGCGAAGGATATGGCGAACAACAACTATTTTAGCCACACCTCGCCTACGTATGGTTCGCCATTTGATATGATGAGCCAATACGGCATTAAGTATTCCTATGCTGGCGAGAATATCGCCAGTGGTCAGCAGTCGCCTGCCCAGGTTATGCAGGACTGGATGAATAGCCAAGGGCATCGCGAGAACATTATGAACGCCAACTTCAAGAAGATTGGCGTAGGCTACTACAATGGACGCTGGGTGCAAATGTTCATCGGCTAACAGCACGCGCCACCGGATTAATAATTTCTAATACTGCCTTATGAGAGTTTTCTCATAGGAATAGCAACATAAAAGCAGAGCAAAAAAGCAGAGGTGCTAAGCCTCTGCCTTTTTGCTTTACAAGCGTGCTTGTTGTCAGTAACATGGAAGCTAGGGCGTGCCTGAGAACTTTGAACGGGTTTTCGGCAGACACGACCCAGAAATACGATGCATCCTCGGTGGTGCCCCATCCAATCACATCAAGCTTATACATAAGGAGTGTAACAACCATGCCATTAATCGACATGCCGATGGAGCAATTGCTGCAGTATGAAGGTACGAATCCAAGACCCGATGATTTTGATGCGTATTGGGAGAGCGCATTGGCAGAAATGAAATCGATTGCAGCTCATGTCGAGCTAGTGCCCGCCTCGTTCCAAGTCCCGTATGCAACATGCTATGATCTATATTTTACAGGCGTTCGGGGAGCGCGGATTCATGCCAAGTATGTTCGTCCGACCCACGTCACGGGCAAGCATCCCGCAGTAATTCAGTTCCACGGCTACAGCGGTCATTCGGGAGATTGGCACGACAAGCTGTCGCTTGCATTCATGGGCTACTCTGTGCTAGCCATGGATTGTAGGGGGCAGGGCGGTCGATCGGAGGATACTGGCGGCGTGAAGGGCAACACGTTGAACGGACATATCATCCGCGGGCTGGATGATCAGCCGGATCAGTTGTTGTTCCGCCATATTTTCCTGGATGCCGCGCAGCTTGCAGGTATAGCGCTGGAGCTGCCGGAGGTGGACCCGGAGCGTGTCTACGCAATGGGCGCCTCACAGGGCGGAGCATTGACGATCGCATGCGCTGCGCTGGAGCCTCGCATAGCGAAGCTGGCGCCGGTGTATCCGTTCCTCTCCGATTATAAGCGAGTATGGCAGATGGATCTGGCGAAGGACGCTTACCAGGAGCTGCGCAGCTACTTCCGCAGCTTCGATCCGCAGCATAAGCGGGAGGATGAGGTATTTACCAAGCTGGGTTATATTGATCTGCAATATCTGGCGCATCGTATTCGTGGGCAAGTGTTATTCGCAGTAGGGCTGATGGACACAATCTGCCCGCCATCCACACAATTTGCCATATACAACAAGATAACGGCACCCAAGCGGCTGGAGATTTACCCCGATTTCGGGCATGAGGATCTTCCAGGCTTTAGAGATATGGCCATTCAGTTTTTCCATAACGACTCATTAGAGTAGGGAAGGATGAAGAAGATGAAGCTGGGGTACAATGACAAATTGGTTATGATTGGGGATTCCATCACAGATTGCGGGCGTGCGCGGCCTGTAGGCGATGGACGGTTCGAGACACTGGGCAACGGCTATGTGAGCGTAGTTGCAGCCTTGCTTCAGTCCACCTACCCCGAGCTGAACCTGCAGATAGTGAATATGGGCATCAGCGGCGATACAGTGCGTGATCTGAAGGCGAGATGGGAGCAGGATGTGCTGGCGTTGCAGCCGAATTGGCTATCGATCATGATCGGAATCAACGATGTATGGCGTCAGTTCGACCAGCCCCATTCAATCGATGTGCATATCGGGTTAGAGGAGTATGAGACGGAGCTGGAGCAATTAATTGTTCAGACCAAGCCGCAGCTAAAGGGACTCATCCTGATGACGCCATTCTATATTGAGCCTCAAGCCGATGACCGGATGCGCAGCAGGATGGATGAATACGGCGCAGTGGTCAAAAAGCTGGCGCAAAAGCACGGAGCAGCGCTGGTGGACACCCAACAGGCATTCAACAAAGTAACCGAGTATATCTATCCGGCTGCGCTTGCCTGGGATCGGGTTCATCCGGGATTGAACGGACATGCCGTGCTGGCACGTGCCTTCTTGCAGTCGATTGATTATGATTATAACAAAAACCTCTAGGGACGACCTAATCGTAAGGCAGATGAATAGGGCGGCCCAGAGTATCTGGTGCCGCCTTATTTTTCAGATACATTTCGTTATGAGAATGACGGTATTTTTGCAGATGATGCGTCGTAATGTAGCAAAAAACGGTAGTGCGTCGTGCATTTATGTACCCTCAGGCAACTAAAATTTGAAGACTTGAATGGTCTTCTGCAGCCGAGTAACGGTGAGCTGCATCGTCTCCGTCTCCTCAACCATCTCCTGCACGGAGCCGATCTGCTCGTTCATTGCTGCCGATACTTCCTCTGTTCCGGCTGCCGACTGCTCCGTTATGGCCGAGATATTCTGTATGGAGCTGGAAATTCTCTGTGCGCTCTCCAGCATGGACTCCATCTCTTGGGAGAAGGAGGCGATCTGCCCCGTAATGAACTGTACGCTGCTTACAATCTCCTGAAAGACCTGCTCCGACTCCAGCAGGCGCTCGTTCTGCTCGCTGACAATCTGTTCATTGGCTTGAATCTTCTCAATGGCATCCTTCACGCTCTGCTCGATGCCGCGAACCAGGCCGAATACCTCCTTCGTAGAGGAAGAGGACTCCTCAGCCAGATTACGCACCTCCTGAGCGACCACAGCGAATCCTCTGCCATGCTCTCCAGCGCGAGCCGCCTCAATAGAGGCATTCAGCGACAGCAGATTCGTCTGCTCGGCAATCTCGGAGATCGTCTTCGTAATCTTCGTAATGCCTTGAGCCTTGCGCGACAGCTCCTCGATGGTGTTAGCAACAATAGCCGTTGCTTCAACGTTCTGACGCATGCTGATGCTCTGGCTCTCCACAGACTGACGGCCCTTCTCAACAAGTGCCAGCGTCAGCTCCGACTGGTGGTTAATTTCTCTGGTCGTTCCCGCGTAGGAGGCAATCTTCTCTTCAATCGCCAAGATGGAATCACTCATGCCAGATACGTCCTCAGAGATTTCATTGGCGCCTACAGCCAGTTCATTGGAGGAGTGTGCGACCTGCTCCATGACTGTCTTCAGGTTGATGTTCTTGTCGAGAATGCTGCGGCTTGAATCCGAGACGATCCGCGAAATTTTCGAGGTCTCATTCAGAATTTCCTTCAGCTTGTCGATCATGCTGTTGAAGGAATGCCCAAGCTCACCGATTGTGCTGTTGATCTCGACTCGTTGGGAAAAATCGCCCTTGGCAATACGGAAGGCTACATCTGTCAGCTCGCTAATCGAATGTGTAATCGTTTTCTCTATAAAGCTGGCGACAGGGTAGGTGATAGCAGCAACAAGCGCAATAATGAGAAGGCTTACAAGAAACGACCCGTCATAAATTCCCGTAACAATCAAAATGGCAATGGAAAACAATAGCCCGATTGCATAGCTGCCGACGACAATTTTGTTGCGGATGGATAATGAATTTAACCATTGCATACGCTGCATCCCCCTTGATTAGACTATCCATATTATAGCACCCTGTATAGGAATAGGTCTATATTTCTAATCAAACCAGATGAACAAAGGTACATAGCCCTAGATTTTCTCCGAGAAAAATGTCTAAAATAGTTGAAATTTCAGATAATTGATTTTATAATGAGTCATGTTTCCTATATGGAAGCAATGTGAAATAAAGGATTTGGAGGTGAATGATGATGGGTTTGGAGGAAATGCCGCTAGCGCGCCAGGTAGATTATGTGTTTCGTGAGCTGGAGGAGGAGCTGACCCATTCGATTGCAGGCACGGTAACGATTCAAATCAGAAACAACGCGATCGGGAAATTCGGTATTAGGCATAATCCGATTGAATATCGCAATGGCGTACCGGAGCAGCAGGAGGCGGGCATGTCAGCGATGCAGGTCAAGGCATTTCGCCAGATGGCAGTAGATGCGCTCAAGCTCAAGCGCAATTGGACACATGGAGAGATTCTGTATGATTTCTCGGTTCGCCCGAACAGCGGCACATGGTCTGCAAGTGTTCAATACGAATCCAATTATAATTCCGCCAATTGGATGTTCCGCTATCAGCCGAAGAACAAGGGGCTGCGCGACCTCAATAACGGATAATGTGTCTTCAAGCCGCAGCATGCCAGGTTTTCCTGAGCCTGCTGCGGCTTCAATAGCATCCTATCAGAACGTATAATCGGGATAAACATAGGGCGTATCGCCCCGCTCGATCTGTGTCAGGCGGGGGGAGCTCAATTGGAGAGTAGGCTTGCCGTTATAGACGGTCAGTTGCAGTGCTCCGGTCGCCTCCAGCCATGTATCGGTAGCATACTTGGCGCCATCTGCTGCTTCTACCAGCAGTCCATAGGGCAGCGCGTCCGCAGAGCAGCAGTTCATGGCGAATCGCCCAATCGCGAACTGTGTGGAGGTCATCGAGGCATCGCGGTACACGAAGCCGCTGATCTGCACCTCTCTTCCCAGGAACGGCTCACGGTACAGATCAAGCGCGGTCAGTGTCTCGATATATTGCGCCTCGGGAATGACGATGGCTCCATGGACAGCATGCAGCTCCTTCGCCAATGCGGCATAGCTTTCCGTGAAGGTGTCATGGGGAAATAAGACAGCTTCATCTGTCCCCACGGGCGAGGATAGAGTGGCCGCTGCGTTCAGGCTCATCCCTTTCTTGGAAGCAAGCGTGCTCTCCAGCGGCGTGTTAGGCAGCAGGAAGCCAAGTGCTAGCGGCAGAATGAACAACGTGTATATCGCGATATTTTTGAGCAGTGAGGGAGAAGGCGGATGCTCGCAGCCGCAGTCGTGTGCGTGCTCCTCCTTGCCCCCTAGGGCACGGAGCGCTGCGTAAACCTGATAGACGGCCGCAGCATACAGCCCGAGTGCCGATAGCTTGACATACAGCTCCATGCGCGGCGCAATATACAGTCCAAGCTGGTCTGTCCTGGCCAGATGGACGATCAGGAAGGCGAAGCCGGATAATATCGCGGCTCGAAGGATGGGATGGAGCATAGCATAACAGCCCCTTTCTAAGAAAAATAAAACCGATTGGCAACGTAGGCGCCGGCGAGCACCAGCACGAAGGTAAGCGCGATAAGCCATAACACAATCTTCACGCGGAAGACCGAGAGCAGCATGAGGGTGTTCTTCAGATCAATCATAGGGCCAAAAACAAGGAAAGCAAGCAGTGCACCCGGCTGGAAGGAACCGGAGAAGGAAGAAGCGACAAAGGCATCCGAGGTCGAGCATAGGGACAGCAGGAATGCGAAGCCCATCATGAATAGGCTGGATACCAGCGGCTGCTCTCCAAGTCCGAGCATCGCCTCACGGCTTACGCTCACCTGAATGGCCGCAGTCAGCAGAGCGCCGAACAGCAAATATTTCCCCATCTCAAAGAACTCGTCGGATGTATGCGCAAGTGCCGAAGCCAGCTTGCCGCGCTGTGCCTTGCGATGCACCATATGGGTATGCGAATGGGCAGGTGAGGAATGGGGATGAGCGTGATGCAAGGCAGGCTGTGCCTGTCGGAGCGGGCTAACCTTCATGTAACGCCATAGCAGCAGGCCGATCGTAATGGTGACGACAAAGGCCAGCCCCATACGCGCATAGGCCATCTCTGGTTGGGAACGAAAGGCCATATACGTAGAAGCATAGACGATGGGGTTGAGGATCGGTCCAGCCAGTATGAAGACGATGCCGATATAGGCCGGCATTCCCTTGCGGATCAAGCGGCGAACGACAGGAATCATGCCGCACTCGCATAGTGGAAACAATAATCCGAGCAGGCTTCCGAACAGCACGCCGCCAATCGGATGCTTAGGAGCCAGCCGCTGAATGGTTCGATCGGATACGAATACCTGCAGCAGCGATGAGACGAGCACGCCGAGCAGGATGAACGGCAGCGCCTCCAGCAGGAGGCTGATGAACAGCATTTTGAAGGATTGGAGTGAGGCAGCGTCGGCTTGAATAAAGCTCAGATCCCGATTCAATACGATGAGCGCCATCAAACCGAGGCATACCAGTGTACATAATGGCGGCCCCCAGCGAAGCACATAGGCTGTCACATAGATCCCTTCTTTCTAGTAAAGATTACGAAGTGAAACGGCGAAATGATCGAATGGGTAGGCGGCAGCTATGCCGCTGACTGAGGATGGAGTATCACTAGTCTATGCTTGTTCAGCGGCAAATAGGACAGGTTAAGCTACTGTATAGCGGCGCTCGTCCCGTGACGATCAGACGCAACGACAGATAGAAGCTTGACAAAACCGTCCAAGAAGATATAATCTGCCTTATATCGATCAATTGGCGATGACAGGAAGAAGTAAGGGTAGATGTCCATGGATGCAGAGAGCCGGCGGTTGCTGCGAGTCGGTGCATGGCGCTATGTCTGAATGGGGCCTGGAGCTGGGAGAGATCCACGTGCGCTTCGCGTTAAGAAGCTGAAGGCTTGCTATGCCGAAGGAACCAGGGGCATTGCAAGCGAATAAGGGTGGCACCACGGTCTTCGTCCCTTGCGGCGAAGGCTTTTTTTGCGTTTATTCTAGGATGAGATTTTTAGGATGAGATGAGGGGGAATACGAATTATGCCAAGAGTGTTATCGGGCATTCAGCCGAGCGGCCAATTGACATTGGGCAATTATATCGGAGCGATGCAAAATTTTGTGAAGCTGCAGGATACGCATGAATGCTTCTTCATGGTCGTAGATATGCACGCCATTACTGTCCCACAGGAGCCTGCTGCCTTGCGTGAGCAATCGGAGGCTGTGGCGGCTCTATTCATCGCTGCCGGCATCGATCCGGCCAAGGCGAGTGTCTTCATGCAATCTCATGTCAGGGCGCATGCCGAGCTGGGCTGGTTGTTCACGACGCTGTCCTATATGGGAGAGCTGGAGAGAATGACGCAATTCAAGGATAAATCTGCAGGCAAGGAGTCGGTGGGCGCAGGGCTGTTCGTCTATCCAACATTGATGGCGGCTGACATATTGATCTACAATGCCGATCTGGTTCCAGTCGGTGATGATCAGAGGCAGCATCTGGAGCTGACACGCGACCTGGCGCAGCGCTTCAACAGCCGCTTCGGCGACTACTTCAAGATGCCGGAGACCTATACGCCCAAGGTTGGAGCCCGGATTATGTCGCTGGACGACGCCTCCAAGAAGATGAGCAAGAGCAATCCGAATCCGGCAAGCTATATTGCGCTGCTTGATCCGCCGGATACGATTCGTAAGAAGCTGAGCAGGGCGACGACAGATTCGGGCCGCGAGGTGCGGTATAATCCGGCTGAGAAGCCGGAGATCAGCAACCTGATGAGCATCTATTCGCATTGCTCCGGTCTGTCTATTGAGGAGATAGAGGCCGCATATGAGGGGCAAGGCTATGGCGCCTTCAAGAAGGAGCTGGCTGAGCATGTCGTATCGGTGCTGGAGCCATTGCAGGCGAAATACCATGAGATTCGCAGCTCTGGCGAGCTGCACCGCATTCTGCGCGAGGGAGCCGAGAAGGCCGCGGCTGTTGCTGACCGCACGGTGCTGGATGTTAAGGAAAGAATGGGCTTTGTATTGCCTCAATAGATGGTGAACACAACAAGGAGCCGGGCATGGGAATCATGCTTGCGGCTCCTTGTTGTGTTTGAATCTGGCTTTAATGACGAAGCCCAATACAATATTGAAGAGGGTCAGTACAAAGAACAGCAGCGCAAGCCAGGCGTTATGGCTAAGTGATACCGCAGTCGCGCTCATGAATACGACGGATAGCAGCGCAAACGCCAACGATAGTGATTTAGGCATATTGAAATCTCTCCTCAAAAAAATATTAAAGTTTTTTTAAAAGCAAGCATAATCTCTTTGTGTCCGAACCATAATAAGCTTGCAAGCTTGCATCACACTATTTCGCAGAGGACGAAAGGAGAAATATCACCATGGCAGGACAATCCCGTAGCAGCAACACCTTGGTAGTACCTCAAGCAACGCAAGCACTGAATCAAATGAAATTTGAGGCGGCTCAAGAGCTGGGCATTCAAATTCCAGCAGACGGATATTATGGTAATATTGCTACACGTGATGCAGGCTCTCTTGGTGGCTACATCACCAGAAAGCTTGTCCAAATCGCTGAGCAGCAACTGGCGGGTCAATCCCGTTAAGCCATTGCCATATATAAACCTAAGCGCCTTGCAGCATCATACGAAAGTATAAGCTGCAGCGAAGCGGTTCTCTCTTCCTTGAAGAGGGAGCCGCTTTTTGGCATATGTTCAAGCTTAGATTGGAGGTGGTACAGTTACAGCAAGCGTATCATTAGCGAAACCTGCCCGTCAAGCATGTCACTTCCTCTATGAGGCGCCTCGTTACAGCAGCATGAAAGAAGCATTAAAGAAAAAGTAATAAAGCCAGACTGCCCGTGTCAGCCTCCTTACAGGAGAGCGTTCAGGGAGTCTGGCTTGCGTAAAGACTTAATACGTGTTCATGCGCAGCCGCTTTTGCAGTCGTTCATCACTGAGCCAGCCTACATAAGAGGCCAGTGTTTTGTAATCCTTGTCCATCATGAGTGTAGCCATAAAAGGGTATTGCTTGCGGTGTCGATAGCGAACATCTGCCCAGCGCACTTCATAGCCCCAACTGAATTCCTTGACTTCCGCGCAGGCAAAGGAGGTCAAGTATAGGAAGGCTTGTACGGAGGAATCGCTGCGTGAGTGAGCAACAGCAGGATGATCCGAGCAGCGGGCGACATCCAGCCAGGCAACCTTGCGGCCATTCCACTCTCCGATGGCATAGCTGCCATCTGTCATCGTCTTGATCAATTGCCAGCGCTGCAGCGAGATGGTGGGAACGAGCAGGTACAGCTCTCCCTCCTTGTAGGACGAATCGAGCTGCGGCAAAGCCATCATCAGCTTGCGCTGCGTGAGTGTCCGCCATACAAAGTAGACGATCAGCCCGCCATACAGGATCGGAAAAATAATCTGAGGCTTCTGCCCAATCACCCATAGCAGCAAGGCGATGACATGGGAGGTGAAGATAACGGGATCAAACAAATGGATGATATTCCAGGAGATCCATTTCTCCGAGAAAGGCCGCATCGCCTGTGTTCCGTAGGCGTTGAACAGATCGGTAACCACATGAACGACGACAGCCAACAGCACCCATGCCATAAGATGCAGCCAAGGCAGCGACCCGCGGTAGATCGCCTGCAGCACGAACGTAATCAGTACCGTCCAAATCGCGATGGCAGGCAGTGAGTGCGAGGCGCCGCGATGGTTTTTGATGTAGGCGGCATTGCCTTTCAGACGGAGCAGACTGTCTGCATCCGGGGCTTGCGAGCCGAGTATTGTGCCAGCCATTACGGCTGCGAATAGGGTCGGGTCACTGGAGACGACCGGATCAATTGTAGCCAGCCCGCCCAGCCCGAGCCCCATTACAAGATGTGTGCCGGAATCCATGCCAAGCCTCCTTCTTGTCCATTCACATGGTATACTAAGCGCATATGATCAGTATTTTCAATTCATGCTCGCATTATGAGAGGAAATGGGGGGAAGACAGTGTATATTTGCTTTGTGGAATATCGGATAGAGGAGCAGCATCTGGAGAAGTACCGCGAGTGTATGGGTAGCTATACCCGGCGGTTCAAGCAACTGCATATATATGAAGGAACAGATCAGGCCGGGCTATTCGTCGAGCTGTGGCAAGCGGATTCGGAGGAGGAGGCTCAGCGCATCAAGGAAGAACGGCTCAGCGCTCGTTCTTCCTTGGCGAATATGACCCAGTGGGTGCCTGGCGGGGCGCAGAAGCTGCATGCATGGGTGTTCCAGCCGATGCGTGGAGTCCGTGCAGAAGATTAGGGAGTGTCTTCCACCTCGCCAAGGGGCATCGTTCATACCCTAGCTGTTCATCGGTGTATCATTCGTAATGGTGCCGCCCTGGAACGGGTATTGGTAATTGATTGGCTCGTCGAAGGTAATATAGTTCAGGTTGAGGGTAAGCAGCAGATAGCGCATATCCGTTACAGGATCGCGTAAAATAATGTGATCGCGACCGGCAGCCAAGATGATGCCTTTGAAAATTTTGGCATTCCATTCGCGGTTGTTCTCATACGTCATGTAGACGGTGGCCATCTTGCCGCGGTTAAGGCGCAGTATATTCTCCACATACGACTCCTCAACTGGAGGAACGGTGACGATCGTGGAGCCGCCCTGCGTGACCACTGCCCCGCTGGGAACGAGTGGCGGCGCCTGTGTGCCCATCATCGGAGAAGTTTGCATGGGCATCGCCGCCGTATTCATGGAGTTGGCCTGGATCGGCATCGCCGCCGCATTCATGGTGTTGGCCTGCATGGGCATCGCCGCGGCATTCATGGTGTTAGCCTGCATCGGCATATAGTAGCCGTGGCCATAGCCTCCCTGATAGGTGGGATAACCTGCTGGCGCCATATAGGCGCCTTGTGTTCCTTTTACAGCGTAACCATTAGACATCATGTGTTCCTCGCTTTCGTGTGCTTAAGTATTGGCTTCAAGCCTAATATACATTCGGGCAATCCTCATAGGTTGGAGCAAAAAAACAGTGGGCTTTGTAGCGACCTGTATTGCTCTGGTCATACCATTGGTCGGGGCAATCTCCTGCGGGCCGGAAGAACCACAGCGCGTTGGAGGCCGGATGCTGCCGTTCGCCGTTAATGACTCGCTGGGCGAGACGAATATCAACATCGCGAGCAGGCTGATAGAAGTATCCTTTTTGCGTAGCCTCGAAGCCCCCCGGATTCTGGAAGACCATATCGGGAATACTGCGTATATTCCTGAAGTCGATGCAGTTGCCTCTTACCCGATTGACGCCGACATTGCCGACCATCAGCATGCCCAGCTCACCCTCGCCTTCGGCCTCTGCGCGCATCAGGCGGGCGAGCATCTTGACTTGCTCGGAATTGGCCTGTATGACTGCCATATTGCTTCATCACACTCGCTTTCCAAGGGATCGTGATCTGTTGTGGGCGAATAACTACAGTGACAGTGTATGTGGCAAGAGGCGAATGGTTCCGCATGAGCCTAAAAATAGTACATGCAAGTCAAATGACGAAATGTTGAACAATGGTAACGAACGTTGTCAAATTTATTTTTTTTCGGTATGATTAAGTCGTTCTAAAAGGCACCCCCGCTTGCGCTTGTACTTTGTGCGTCAAGAGAGTGGGGCTCATGATAACATAGGAGGCTCGCCGTGCTAAAGGATTTGATAGAGCTGACGAAGCCGCGCATATTGAGATTGAATCTGATTGCGGGCTTTGGCGGTTTCTGGGTGGCATCCAAGTGGAATATTGACTGGCTGCTGCTTGTGTACATGCTGATCGGGACTGGGCTCACCATGGCCTCCTCCTGCGTCATTAATAATTATTGGGATCGGGAATTGGATCAGAAGATGGAGAGAACCCGCGATCGGGCGACGGCTACTGGCCGCATCAAGCCGATCGTTGTGCTCTGGTACGGGATTGGACTAGGTATTAGTGGGGTAGTGGTGCTGTTTACCCTTGTTAACCCCCTCACGGGCTGGCTGGGGCTGCTTGGCATGTTTGTATATATTGTCATCTATACGATGTGGCTGAAGCGTTCTTCGACCTGGAGCACCTCAATAGGAGGCATCTCGGGAGCGATGCCGCCGGTTATCGGTTATTGCGCGGTGACGAATACTGTCGATGCCGGGGCGTGGATATTGTTCATGCTGCTGTTCTTGTGGCAGCCGCCGCATTTCTGGTCGTTATCTATTCGGCGGGTAGAGGAGTATCGATCGGCTGGCTTTCCGCTGCTGCCTGTGGTGAAGGGAGTCAACCGGACGAAGCTGCAGATGATTCCGTATGTGCTGCTGCTTATTCCATCCGGGCTGGCGCTCTATTATTATGGGCATGTCGGCTATGTTTATCTGGCGATTACGCTCGTTGCGGGCGTCATTTGGCTCGTGCATACCTTGCGCGGCCTGGCAGCTACGGATACGGACAAGTGGGCGCGGACAAATTTTATTATTTCTATTAATTACTTGATGCTGACATTTCTGGTCATGGTACTGAACACCGTATGGCTGTAAACAGCAGGAGAGGCAGGAGCGGCTGAACAGATGGAATTTATGAAAAGGCATGCATTCAAAATCGCGGTACTTGCGCTGTGCGCGCTGATGGGCATCTATCTGCTGTCCACAATGAATCTTGGGGGAGAGCCGCTGAAGAAGATGGGGCCTGCGCCTGCTTATGAGATGCAGGATGTGGAGGGCAATACCGTCTCGCTGGAGAGCACGAATGGCAAGGTAAGGCTGTACTATTTCTATTTCTCTTATTGCCCGGATGTATGTCCGCCAACGACCGCGCAATTGGCCAAGGTGCAGGAGGCGATGAAGAAGGATGGCGGATTTGGCGATCAATTTCTGATTCAGCAGATAACAATTGACCCTAATCGCGATACGCCGGAACGAATCAAGGACTATGCATCCAAATTCGAGGCGGATTTTGCCGGCTGGAAGTTTCTGCGTGGGGAAGAAGCTGCCACACATGCGCTAGCCAAGGAGTATGGCGTGACGGTAATTAAGGCCGATGAGCAAACCTTCTCTCATACGAACTACTTCATTCTGGTCGATCAGCAAGGTGAGGTTCGACGGTATATCAAGGCCGATGAAGAGACCGATATGGATCAGGTGGTGAAGGATATCAAGCGGCTCATCAAGGAACAGGAATAGCCGATGGATATTTTTGCACACATTCTCCTTCGCAACATTTTGCCGCTTACAGTGATGATCGCCATCGGGATCGTGCTGCAGCGGTCTTTTTCTTTGGATATTAAGACGCTGTCCAAGCTGAATTTTTATCTGTTCTCCCCAGCGATTATCTTCAAGCTGCTCTATACGACAGATATATCCTTCTTAGTCATCGGTTACGTGCTCTTGTTCTTCTGTATATTCATGGTACTGCAATATGCGGCAGCGGAGGTGGTGATCCGGCTGCGCGGCATCCAGGGAGGCAAGCGCGCCGCGCTGCGCAACGGCGTTCTGTTCTATAACAGCGCCAATTATGGCATCCCGCTCAATCAGCTAGCCTTTGCGGGCAATCCGCAGACGCTCGCTATTCAAGTCATTATTATGATGATGCAATCGCTCATCCCCAACACCTATGGCATCTACAGCGTCAATTCTCATCGCAGCGATCTCCGCGCCATCCGCAAGACGATTCTGTCGATGCCAGTCATCTATGTCATTCCACTGGCCTTCGCCTTGCGCGGGCTGGAGGTCAGCCTGCCGGTATTCATCGAGACGCCGGTGGACTACCTGGCGAATGCGTTTCTGGGCACGGCGATCATCACGCTTGGCGTTCAGCTTGGCAGCATGTCCTGGCGGCTCAGCCGATCGCTCCTCGTTGATATTGGGCTGGTCTGCCTGCTTCGCCTCGGTGCGGGACCGGCGCTGGCGGCGCTCGTCATCTGGGCACTAGCTGCTATGGGCATGCAGTTGCCGCCGCTGATGAGCGCCGCGCTGATCGTATCCTCGGCGGTGCCGACCTCGCTAAGCAGCGCGTTGCTGGCAGTCGAGTTCGACAACGAGCCGGAATTTTCCTCCCAGGTCGTATTTGCCTCCACCATGCTGAGCATCTTCTCCGTTACGCTCGTCATCTGGCTGCTTCAGATCTGATCCTCCTTGCTCCATTGCAGGGAGGGCTCCGCTGGCGGATAGACAATATACGCCTCCAGGCCAGCCTTCTCCAGTTGCTCGATCAGATAAGCCTCCGGCGTTGATTCTACGCCGGGGTATCCGCGGCGAGTATAGATATGAACGGCATCGGGGAACGTGTCGCGCAGCAGATAGCGAATTCGTTTGCCGGAGGCGTCATTATCCATGAACAAGTAAACGTCCTTGCTGCCTACCTGCTTCTGCAGCAGGGCGATCTGCTTCGTTCCCGGCGTGCCGTAGGTGCAGTAGACGGGCACATCCTCCAGCAGCACCCGGCGCAGGCGGCTGCGATCATTCTTCCCCTCGACGATGATGGCTATATCCAAGATGCGTCCCCCCTTTGTGTTACTATATATTATATCCTGCTTGTCACATAAAAAAAGGGTCTGCCGCAGGCAGACCAATAGGTTGGAACAATTGAGTTGGGTGTGAAGGAGAGCAGCAGGGCAATTAGATGAATACAGTGCGTGTGATAATGACCAGCAGGATGAACAGAACGAGAATTGTGCCAGTGGACGTCCAGAACGCTCCGCCTACACCAGGGCCACAAGGATCTACATAGGACATGGAAGTCACCCTCTCCAGAAAGTAGATGTCTCTGGCCTGCAGGCTCGTAAGCCTGTGACCATTGAACATACCATATCGTATGACAGACAGGATAATCGGTGTGGTGCAAATACCCAGTTCATGTAAAATGGGTACGTGCGGAGGCGGAGCCGGTGCGATGGAACGGCAGGATCATAACGGACAGCATGAGCGCGATAAAGGCGATGAAGTAAGGCGAGATGGAATCGCGCAGTTGCCCGGCCAGCAAAGGGCCAAGGAACGCGCCAATCGAAAAGGCGATGGACAGAATCGAGAAGGTTCGTCCGTAGCGCTTGCCGCCGCTCAGCTCGATAAGCAGCGAGGATAGCGCCGGGAATATGACGCCCTTGCACATACCAAGGAGCAGCAGCATGATCGCAAGCGGCAGCTCGCTGTGCGCAGCCATGAGGAAGTAAGTCAGCGCCAGGCAGATGGCGCCTAGCAGGGAGCGGTAGTAGGGCGAGTAGCGATTGAGAAAAAACATGCTCAGTGTAATCAGCGAGCCGAAGCTGACGAGCGAGAACAGCAGGCCTGTCGTCATCAGCGCATCGGATGTGAAGGCCATCAGCGGCAGCTCGAACGACAGGATGCCTTGCGCGCATGCCATGGCCACCGGAAGCGTATAGATGAGCCAGGGAACGGTGGTCTCGACGCCAGCCGCCGCAGCGGAGCTATCAGGCACCACCGCCGCGGAGTTGTCCGGGGCATCCTTATCATTATGGAGAAACAGCATCGCGCACAAAGAGACGACAATCAGAATCCAGCCAAGGAGATAGAAGGCATGGGTGAAGCCGATCTGTGCCACCAGGAAGGCGCCGGCTGCTGGCGAGACGACGGAAGCCAGATTATGGACAACGCCGTTGCCTGCCATCAGCTTGCCTTGCTCCAGTTGATTGCGTGCCATCTTGGCGAGCATCGCCATACAAGCAGGAGACAGGAAGGCGAGCACGAAGCCGCTGATCGAACGCAGCACCAGCAAATGCCATGGATTGGACACTTGCGCCTGCAGCAGCAGGACAACGCCGGCCAGCAGCAGGCTGCAGACGATGAACAATCGGCTTCCATAGCGATCTACACTATATCCTGCAATCAGATTGCCTGGTAGATGCGTAATGGAATACAGTCCCATCATCAGTCCGATAAAGGACGGGGCTGCTCCAAGCGACAGCGCGAACGGCGTCAAGATCGGATATTGGGCATGCAGATCAAAGAAAGCGACAAATAAAAACAAGTAGAGCCAGATTGCAGTTTTCAAGAGAACTCCCTCCTAGCGGTCCCTTCCAGTGATTGCAGGCGCATTGCTCCCCGGATCGCAGAGCTTCGGGCAAAGGCACTCGCCAGCGCACACGCCAAAGGCGTCTGTACTAACTTGTACGTCGGAAGCGGACGGGTTATGCCTCATGCTTTCTTGGGGCAGCGAGGACACTGCTTTGGAGCGTCCCTCCGACTGAGGTCCGTTTACGCCTGATGGGCGCTGGGTTATAATGTGTAATAGCCTGCAATAGCCACAATTTGGATGATAGGGGGAAACGGAAAATGGATTATAATTGGGAGACATGGAAGCTGTTCCTGCAGGAGAACTGGATCATGCTGCTCGCGGCGCTGGTCGTGCTGCTGATCGTCATACGGATCGTTCGCACGGTGGTGAAATGGGCCATTGTTGCTGTTATTGTGCTCGTTATTATTGTATACAGCGGATATACGCTGCAGGATTTGAAGGATGGGGTAGACAGTCTGAAGGATATGGGGACGCAGGTTACTGAGAATCTGAAGCAGGAGGTCTACAGCCTTGTCAAGAAGGAAGCTGCTGACGCGGTCTATTCGGTTCAGAAGGATGGAAGCTTTAATGTCAAAAGCAAGAACATCGAGCTGAGCGGGAAAGCGGGCGAGCAGGAGGTTGCTGTGAGTCTGCGCGGACTGCCGCTAGGCACATGGAAGCTGGATGAGACATTGCAGGGAATGATTAATGAGGCCAAGCGCAATGGATAGCCTCTTGACTCAAGACGTCTGATTACCGCAGCAGCTCTCTGCCGGTTCGAAAGGTAGCCCGTAGGGAGCTCGGATGTAAGCTGCCAGGATGCGGCTTACGGATTCCTTGCGGATGACTGCAAGAGGACGGGCCTAGTGCCCCGCTTAGACTGCTTAACGGCAATCAGGAGAGGAGGATGCACGATGAGGGAGTGGTTGGAGGCGGTGCTGGTGCTGGAGCCGGTCTCGATCGTGATCATAGTGATCGTGGCCTTGTCCTTGATTCAGGGGATGAGCCGGGGGGCGGCAGGCTCCGCGAGGCATCTGTTCTATTTCATTATGGATATTGCAGCTATGGGCATATCCCTGCTGCTGGCAAGCCGCGCCGCTGCCTTATTCTCGGCGCCTGTGCAGAGCTGGCTGCAGCAGCGTAATATTGAGCTCCCGCAGGGGGAGCCCGGCGCTCTGTCTCAACTGTGGTATACCTTCGTGACCGGCATGAGGGATTTCGCCATGCTGCGGTACGGCGTGCTGCTCCTGGTCAGCTACTTGATACTGCGGGCGGTGCTGAATCCGCTGATCCCGTGGCTGGCGGCGCTGCTGTTTCGCCTGTCGCCATCTGATGAGCCGAAGCGGAGGGGCGGACGCAGCCGTATGCTGAGCCGCTTCTCGGGCGCGCTGTTGGGTACGCTGCACGGCGCTGGCAGAGGGCTGGTGCTGATGGCGGTGCTGTTCATCTATGTGTCGCTGCTGCCCCAGGGGCCGCTATCTAGCGAGATTCGCAGCTCGTCGCTATATCAGCATACGTCCAGCGGGCTGCTGGAGCATGCGGCCGGCCAAGTGCTGGCAGAGCAAGGGCCGGTGTTTACCAAAGCGGTCGAGAGCGAGTTCAAGCGCATCCTGCAGCGCAAATATGAAATTGTCGATCATGCGGTGCCCGAGGAGATCGAGACAGCCGCTGTACATTTGACGTCGAAGCTTGACTCGGATGAGGAGAAGGCGCGTGCATTGTACGAATGGCTAGGCTCTCGCATCGAATATGACTGGGACAAGGCGAATAATTATGAGGAGCGCGGCATCTGGAAGGAGCAGACGCCGGAGGAGACGTTCCGCAGCCGCAAGGGCGTATGCATCGATGTGGCGCGGCTCTATGCGATGATGGCTCGCAGCTCAGGGCTTGAGGTACGAGTGGTGACCGGGCTGGGTGCGGATGGAAGAGGCGGCTGGGGGCCCCATGCGTGGAATGAGGTGCAGCTTGCAGAGGGCTGGGTTCCACTGGATGCCACGTGGTATGGAGCTGGCGATTGGTTCAATCCGCCGGACTTCGACCAGACGCATATTCAGGAGGTATAGGGAATAAAAACAGCAAATGTTTGTCAACCCCAAGTAGTTGGAATATGGCAACGATCTTGCTGGGATAAAGACGGGAAAGAACCCGTTTTTGAGACAGAGCTCAAGACAACTCGCAAGTCTAAACAGCCAGTTGACGGTAATGAATCCGGCGACTGGCTATATAGTTTCGTTTGCATTTGATAGTGAGATTGCTTTTGGTCTACATGTAGAAAAACACCTCTTCTGTGTGGTATTGGCTCGACATTCTCACTTTACCAAACGAAGAGGTGTTTTTTTCTATTTTCGTCGAAGTTTCATCCGAAAGTTAAGTAGTCAACTTCAAAGACTCTGTACAAAAAACAAATTTTTTGATGGTGTGTGTTAAAGTTGCGAATGTCATTCAATAATAATACCTTTCTGCAACTATAGACGTATCCTGTCCTCCCCAGTTGCTAGGATTCTCGGCGGCATCCTGATATACAGTGTTATAATGAGTATCATCAGAAGTAGTGCTGGACCACCATTTTCCTTTTGCATAGATAATGTATTCAATATAAGACTTTGATGTGTTTTTTGGGATTGTAAAGTAATAGACATATGATCCTTGATAACTGCCAGTTGCTACTCTCCAACTTGTTTCACCATTGTATCTCCAATATGCTTTTGGTGTTTCAGATGCGAGGGTTCTTTGTTTACTACGGATACCATATATACTTGCCTGAAGTGTACCTGTGTTTTCAAAATAATTCACAAAATTTATTAATGAATGATCCAAAGTCCAATCTTGAACGTTATATTGGTTAATTAGATATGGCGTAGGATCAATGGATACCCTTGAAGAACTTAAGGATGAGTAGTTTGATGTATTCAACTCCCAATGTAGATGAGGGGCTGTGGTACCCGAACTTCCTGAAACGCCAATTTGGGTATTTGTGGTGACAGAACCGGATGTAACTGAAACCGATTGAAGATGCATATAGACTGAGTACCAGGTCTTATTATTATAAGTATGTTTTAAGATAATATATCTATTCCCAGTTCCATTGTTATAACCGTGGACTGTGCCGCTTGCAACTGGATAAACTGGACGATTGTAGTTACCTGAGTTAGAGTTATAAGTTGAATAGTCGACGCCTTGATGAAATCGGCTGTCCCTTGGTTCATTATAAGGGGCAGTTACTTCTTCATTTCTGTCTCCAATGTGGAGGGGGCTTATTATGCTCATAGTATTTAAGGAGCTCGGATTTTTTTCTCCTATTTTATTGTATGAATATGCAAGAGCGTAGTCCGATGAGAATACGAATATGATTATAAATGAAAGTAGAATAGTAAATAAATTCTTCAAAATTAAAACCTCCTTAATATAGAGTTATACTTAATAATGTATTTTTAGTAGTCGGCATATTGATTATATTGTCATTCTCAAATTCAATGTTATCTTCACCAGCTTGGAAAGAATTATCTATCGGCTCGCTTATTTGTATAAGATTATCACTTATTAAATCATAAACTAATAATTTATGTTTTTCTTGCTCATCTTCAATAGAAATCGATAAGAAAGCAAACTTTGTTCCCGAGTCATTCCAGGTGACGTAATTATTAAATAAGTACTTATCTGGGATTCCGCTTATTACATGATATTTTTTTGTTTTTACATTATAAATTCCTATTTTATTATCAAGAATTCCTTCATCTTTAAATATTCTGTATACAATATTCATACCATCTGGGGAAGCATTAATTACATGTCCAGGAACTAAATGCTCTATTATTGATTCATCTTCAATTAATTCAATTACCAATTGTTCTGTTCCTAAATCCTTGTCACTCTTAAAAAGAAGATTATTTTTTGTTGTAGACAGAAATGAAATATTGTCATAGTTTTCATTTGATAATATCTTTTTCGCTATTCTCGATGAAAGATCAAAACTCCAAATGCTATTCTTCCAATCGGAAGAGGTGTAGTTGCTTGAATAGTACATTTTGTCCCCTAAAAGATGCCCAGCACCAACTACATTTCCAATGTGTCTTTCGGTTTCTTCATCTTTTTCTAATTTTAGCTTTTCCATTTTCGTGTGTAAGTCTTTAAGATCATCTAAAATATTCCCTTTATTATCTACAATTGCAAGTTTATCGTTTGCTTTACTCATCACAACTGCTTTTGTTCCGTTCTCGACTGGATTTACCCCTTCTGACTTCTTAATTGTGTTATTTTCAACAAGTAGTTTGGTATCTAAAGAGGTCTTTATCTCTTGAGCAATCCTATATTTTTCAGAGCTTATGTCAAACGGGGTAAGTGCAGAGCTTGTGGAGAAAGACAGAACAGCAGCTGAAGTTAACGCTAATGTTGATAGAAAAATGATTATTTTACTTTTTTTCAACATTTTTATTTCCTCCTAATATTATTTGGTTAGCAGTCCAGAAGTGAAAGTATGTAAAAGACTACTTTGTTCATTTACAAATTATAATATAATACACCATTTTATGGTATAGGAATTTTTTCCTATTTTAGTGTATTTAGTTTTTTGGGCTCAATCTAAAATCAATGGTTGACTCTTCAGCCAGATAAACGGTGCCGATTGCATTAGTCCAGAGTTTACAGCTGCATGGGTTGTTAACCAGGTAAATGGATTCCTTACAAGTGATGAAGAATTACGTTCGAGGATATAGTTAGGGAGTGCAAGGATGAAGCTTTTTTTGGATTTATAAGTATATTGTGGTAATATATTGTTGAATAGAAATTTCGAAGGAGGTAAACATTAAACATGTTAGGGAAACGTATTGTATTTGTTATGATTCTATTGTTTTTCATGCTATCTGCTGGGTGTACTGTGAATTCCTCTGTAGACGAGCAAAAATTAAATGAACTTTTTATGCAACAGGAGAAACTAACCTCATTGGTAATGGAAAACAATAATAGAATTTCAGAACTGATATCAAAGTACAACCCGAGAAGCGATAATGAACCATTGAAATCACATCATTTAAATGTTGTAGATGTTCTAAAAATGCCCATAGACCAACAAAACGAGTTTATCAAACAGTTTGTTCATTCAGGAAGGGGAGGGGCCTTACTAGCGGATTATGATTTATATATGGTTCCGTTACTTCTAAGCATATTCCAAGTTGAGGATACCCACCTTCGCTTTACTCCAAGAGGACAAGTCGAAATCGATGAGAAACTAGGCTCATTTGATGCTGAAATTTTTGAGACATTACCACACTACATTTCTATTGAGTTTAATCAACCTATTGAGATTCTCGGTATAAAAGCGACAAGTTTGTCCTTATACGCATACCAAGAGCATTTATATTTGTCAGTATTTCAATCTGGGAAATATCTTCAAGGGTTTTCTATTCAACCGTTGTATTACGTAGAGATGTTCATTAAGGTGAGTAGTTTAATTAATGAGTTGTTAGCTTTACAATGCGGGTCTAATTCTGACTGCTCAGGTTGAGAAGATAATTTATAATTGAGGCTATCCAGGGGATGAACTGCACTCGAAAAAATATAAATTTGTTAAACGGCTTTAGTCCTGAAGGACTGAGGCCGTTTAATTTTATGCGTCGCCCTGTATTACGATGACTCGTATTGCTTGCAGAATAAACTCCCCATCCAGCCAGCGTACTTTATCAAAATACGGCATAGGCAGCTCACCGGGCTGCAGCAGGCTTATATTTCACGAAACGTAGTTATCGTTGTCAGGAGGCGTCGGCCAGTCTATCAAATAAAATGTTGCATCAAAGAAACTTTTTTGTATAATATTAAAAAAGAAGGTTGTGGACAAATTTTATTCTCTAGGGCTAATATTTTGTCCAATAGAAAACCGTGGGGAGGAGAAAGGCCAATGAAAGGGTTGAAGACGGCGCCGCTGCGCCGTGCACGATGGACATTCATCTATCTCGTAATTTTGATGGTGGTGGCTGCTGCGTGCAGTTCAGGGGAGGAGAAGGAGGCAGCAACGGATGGTCGGTTGAAGGTTACGTCTACGATCGGGATGATTCATGATGTGGTTGCTAATATTGGTGGAGAGCGGATAGAGGCCCAAGGGCTGATGGGCCCAGGAACAGACCCGCATCTGTACAAGGCATCGCAGGGAGATATACGCAAGCTGGATGAGGCGGACATTATTTTTTACAATGGGCTTCATCTGGAGGGCAAGATGGGCGAGGTGCTGGAGAAGCTGGAGAAGCAAAAGACAGTGGTTGCAGTAACCTCGACGATCCCGAAGGAGCGTCTAATGCTGGTGGATGACGCTGGGGAAGGAACCTATGATCCTCATGTGTGGTTTGATGTCCGGCACTGGATTTCCGCAGCGGAGGTCATAGCAGCTACTCTGGCAGAACAGGACTCTGCGCATGCGGAGGAATACAAGCAACGGGCGGCGGATTATATTGCGCAGTTGGAGGAGCTGGATCGCTATGCCAGAGAGCAGATCGCCTTCATTCCCGCGGAGCGTCGGATTCTAGTCACTGCACATGATGCTTTCGGCTACTTCGGTCTAGCGTATGGTATTGAAGTAACCGGTCTGCAGGGCATCAGCACGGCATCCGAATATGGCTCCAAGGATGTGAGCGATCTGCGCGACTATCTGGTGAAGCATAAGATTAAGGCGGTCTTCATCGAGTCCAGTGTGCCGAAGCGGTCGATCGAAGCGGTAATCGAAGGCGCGAAGAAGCTCGGGCATCAGGTTGATATTGGCGGTGAGCTGTTCTCGGATGCGATGGGTCAGGAGGGGACGGCTGAGGGGACGTATATCGGCATGTTCCGCCATAATATCGATACGATCGTACAGGCGTTGAAGTAGTGGGGACGTGGACGGGAGGGCAGACGGACAGTTGCGCATGATGAGGAGTTTGCCTATCCGTATCAACCTGATACAGCAGGGAGGAGAGCGTATATGAACAGGATGGCGCTGGAGATTACCGGACTGAGTGCAGCCTATCAAAAGAAGCCGGTGCTGAGCAATGCCACCTTTGGCGTAGAGGAAGGGCAGCTTGTTGGCATTGTGGGCCCGAACGGAGCGGGCAAGTCCACCTTGATCAAGGCGGCGCTTGGCCTGATCCCCAGCCTCTCGGGAGAGGTGCAAGTATATGGCAAGCCGTATAAGCAGCAGCGCAGGCTTGTCGGCTATGTGCCGCAGCGGGAGTCGGTGGATTGGGATTTTCCGACCCATGCGCTGGATGTGGTGATGATGGGAACGTATGGACGATTAGGCTGGTTCCGCCGTCCGGGAATCAGGGAGAAGCAGTTGGCGATGGAGTGCCTGACCAAGGTCGGAATGGCCGACTATGCTGAGCGCCAGATCAGCCAACTGTCCGGTGGACAGCAGCAGCGGGTGTTTCTGGCGCGGGCGCTCGCACAGGATGCCCAGCTCTATTTCATGGATGAGCCGTTCGTTGGTGTGGATGCAGCGACAGAGAAGGCGATTATCGAGCTCCTGCAGGAGCTGAAGCGACAAGGCAAGACTGTCATCGTCGTCCACCATGACCTGTCCACAGTGGAGGAGTATTTTGACTCGCTGCTGCTGTTGAATATCGAGGTACAAGCCTTCGGACGGACAGAGGAAGTATTTACACGGGACAACCTGCAGCAGACCTATGGCGGCAAGCTGGCATTTTTGGAGAGGGAGAGGGTGAGCGGATGATCCAGCATATCGTTGCTGTCGTTGCGGATCCCAATACACAATGGATATTGGCGGGCTGCATGCTGCTAGGCTTATGCAGTGGGGTTGTGGGCTGTTTCTCTTATCTGCGCAAGCAGAGCCTGATGGGCGATACACTGGCACATGCAGCTCTGCCGGGCATCTGCATCGCCTTTATGCTGACCGGGACGAAGTCGCTGCTGCTGTTTCTGATAGGAGCGGGTATCTCGGGTGTCATCGCAACCTTCGGCATCGGCTGGATTACCCGCTATTCCCGCCTCAAATCGGACGCGGCGATGGGGATTGTGCTGTCCTCCTTCTTCGGGCTGGGCATCGTGCTCCTCACCCAGATTCAGCATAGCAGCTATGGCAACCAGAGTGGACTGGATAAATTCCTGTTCGGCCAGGCGGCGTCCATGATCGGCACAGATGTCTATACGATGATGATCGTCTGCGCATTATTGCTTACAGTCTGTACCCTGCTGTTCAAGGAACTGAAGCTATTCGCCTTCGATGCAGGATTTGCCCGCGGTCTGGGGTACCCGACGGCATTGCTGGATCAACTACTAATGCTCTTCATCGTCATTGCCGTCGTCGTCGGCATTCAGGCGGTCGGTGTGGTACTGGTGGCTGCGCTGCTCATTACGCCCGCTGTATCCGCCCGCTACTGGACGGATCGGCTCGGTGTAATGGTTGTACTAGCGGGGCTGTTCGGGGCATTAAGCGGAGCGCTCGGCACCCTGCTCAGCTCTATGGTACAGAACCTGCCCACCGGCCCGCTCAGCGTGTTATCTGCCACAGCGTTATTTGGTATATCGGTGCTGTGCGGACCCCGCCGCGGCGTGCTGACGCAGGCCATCCGAACTGCCCGCTTGCGCCGCAGTGAACGGGCTAGATTGCGTGAACTCTCTGCTGGCACGATGAGGAAGGAGGCGGCGTCATGATAGATTTCTGGATTATACTTACGGGGGCGCTTGTCGCTTCATGCTGCGGCATTCTCGGCGTATTTCTGGTACTTCGCAAGATGGCGATGATCGGTGATGCGATCAGCCATTCCGTCTTGCCGGGCATCGTCATCGCCTTCTTAATCAGCGGCTCGCGAGAATCGTTCGCCATGCTGCTTGGTGCTTCGCTGCTTGGCCTCATCACCGTCTTCCTGATCCAGCTCTTCCAGCAGAGCGGCGTGCAATCCGATGCCTCGATCGGTGTTGTCTTCACGGCATTGTTCGCAGTTGGTGTCGTGCTGGTGAGTCTGAATGCCAGGCAGGTGGATCTTGATCTGGATTGTGTGTTGTATGGGGAGATCGCTTATGTTCATTGGAATACATGGTCGCTCGGGGGAATCGAGCTAGGACCTAAGGCCGTATGGCTACTCGGGTTTACGTTGCTTATAATTGCGCTCATTATAGGATTGTTCTACAAGCAATTCAAGCTGTGCGCCTTCGATCCGACCTTGGCAGCGGCTCTTGGCATTCCGGTCGCTCTGTTCCATTATGTGCTGATGGGATTGGTCTCGATGGCAACGGTAAGCTCATTCGAGAGTGTCGGGGCGATCCTGGTCGTTGGCCTGCTCATTATTCCAGCTTCTGCGGCATATCTGCTTACCGACCGACTCGGTGCGATGCTGATATGGAGCGTTAGCATCGGCATCGCCAGTACTTCGCTCGGCTATGGTACTGCCGTGGCGCTGGATGCGTCGATTGCAGGTTGCATGGTGTGCGCGGCCGCCTTGCTGTTCATACTGGCTTTCCTGTTCTCGCCCAAGCATGGCCTGATCGCGCGCGCAGTGCGCCGAAGCCGGCTGTCGCAGCGGCAAGCGGTGTAATTGAGCAGCAGCATTCATCCTACGAAATCGAATCATTATTATTTCTCGCAAAACCGCTTGGTTTTAACGTGAAGCAGGTCAATCCTGGTTAGATATAACCTTGATTGACCTGCCTTTTTACGTTCCATTCCCTTGTAGCTTTTGGCTTACAACGCAAGTCACACGGAGGGTCTATGTTCAGACTACTTCTCGAGGCGAATAAGATCGCGAATGTCTTGTATGTCTAAGCAATGAGCAATTTTTTCGATATGTTCCCGATTTATCGAAGTTCTCAGATTGTTGCAGATTTCGCTAATTGCTGCGGGTCGGATACCAGTAAGCTCTGAGAGCTGTTTCTGTGTCATTCCGCGTTCCTTCAATAAATCACTCAACCGAACGTTCAAATGCATCGTACTCCCCCTTTTCCCAATTAATCATAGAATAAATGAATATATGAAGCAAAAACGAAATGTTGACTTTACGTAAAAGCAGAATTACATGCCAGCGGTTTTCACTTGCTCCCCTTGCCATATGGGAAAATATAGTATATTATAGGAACATAAGTTCCTATAATGATAACTATGGGGGGCACCCGATATGATTAGCTTAGGGGAAGACACGATTTATCAGTACCATAAATTCATAGAGTGGATGGATACATTACGTGATCTGGATGATAACGCTTGGGTCACTCCAGTCGCGGAAGGGAAAGCAACGATCGGGGAAATCGTTGCGCATCTTCAGAATTGGGATCATTACCTCATTCATACGATTATTCCTTCCATTAAACATGGCGAAGGAATGCTCTTTCCTGATTTTGATTCGTTCAATCAAAAAGCTTATGAATATGCACGTTCGGGTATTACCAAAAATCGTATGCTCGACGAATTCAAGCAAACCCGTCTTCAATTGGTTGAGATCCTGCTGTCAGAGCCAGACGTTGCCGCTAAACAGGTGACTGCAAACGGCGTTGTAAATTGCCCGCATACAGGCACCCCCTACTCCTTGCTTTACATTATCCACGAATTTATTGAGCATGACCTTCATCATAAGAATCAAATTTTATCAGCAATTGGATTCTCTCGGAGTGAAGAATGAGTCTAGGCCGTCCCTTTTAGGGGGCGGTTTTCTTTATTTGGCATAGGAACGGGCCAGGAAACAGAGAAGTTATGTCGTACAGGTGACGCTCGGCGTGAAACGGAGCGCGGCTAGCCTAACTGTGTTAAAATGTACGTAGAGCTAGGTAAGGAGGATGACATGACGACCTACAAATTGATTGCGCTGGATATGGACGGAACATTGCTTAATGACCGCAGCGAGATTAGTCCAAGCAATGCGGAGTGGATTCACAAGGCGTTGGATGCCGGATACATCGTCAGCTTCTCGACGGGGCGCGGTTTTCAGAGCGCGTTGCCCTATGCGGAGCAACTGGGGCTCACGACACCGATGATTACGGTGAACGGCGGGGAGATCTGGCATCGTCCCCATGTGCTGCATCGGCGGACCTATCTGGCTGACGGAACTGTGGAGCGGCTGCATGCGCTGGCAGAGCAGTATGGTACATGGTTCTGGGGATATACAGTGGAGGGGATCTACAATCGGGAGCGCTGGCTTGCTCCGGGAGTGGCGCCCAGCAGCATGCATTGGCTGAAGTTCGGCTTCGATACGCCGGATACGGCCGCACGGCAAGCCATCATAGATGAGATACACCGTTGGGGCAGTCTGGAGGTCTCCAACTCGTCGCCTACGAATCTGGAGATTAACCCGCCAGGCGTCTCGAAGGCAAGTGCGCTGCGCGAGCTGTGCGGATTGCTAGATCTGGACATGTCTCAAGTGGTGGCCGTGGGGGATAGCCTCAATGATATTGCAGCGATCCGCGAGGCGGGGCTTGGCATTGCTATGGGCAATGCGCAGGAGGCGGTCAAGGAGGCGGCTGATCTGGTAACCGTGTCGAATAATGAGGACGCCATCGCAGTCATTCTAAAAAATATAATGAAACCTTGAGTCCAGAGCAGACGTATTGGCAGGTATATTGAGCGTTAGCGTGGGTAATCGCTTGATACACATGCGAATAATATGCATACGGGCTGGCATGTGATGTTCCTTGCTGGCTCGGCATAGCGAGGAGGCGTCGGCTGATGGTAATTACGGGCTGGATTTTGGTTATTTTATTGTTTGCAGTTGGAATGGCGGGTGCGATCTTTCCGATCCTGCCTGGTGTGCTGGCGATTTACGCCGCCTTTTTTGTCTACGGCTTCTTCATCAGCTTCGAGCCCTTCGGCTGGGTGTTCTGGTCCCTGCAGACGATCATTCTGATTGCGCTGTTCATCGCGGATTACGCGGTCAGCGCCTGGGGCGTCAAGAAATTCGGCGGCTCCAGAGCCTCAGTTATTGGCAGTACGATCGGTATTATTATCGGGCCATTCGTCATTCCAGGCATCGGACTGCTGCTGGGGCCGTTCATTGGAGCCGTCATTGGCGAGCTGATTGCCGGGGCGGATGCCGAGAAGTCGATGAAGGTCGGCATTGGCTCGGTCGTTGGCCTGCTGACGAGTACGGTCGTCAAGATTATATTGCAACTGGTGATGATTGTACTGTTTATTATCTGGCTGGTCGTGTAGGCTGGCGTGAATGGAGAGATAACGGATGATTCGTGTTACGGTGTGGAATGAATTTCAGCATGAAAAGGAAAATGAAGCAGTGCGCAGCGTCTACCCGGACGGCATCCATATGGCGCTCGCAAGAGGCATTGCCGGGGACCAGGTACAGGTGAGGACGGCTACGCTGGAGGAGCCGGAGCATGGGCTGACGCAGGAGGTGCTCGATGAGACCGATGTGCTCCTATGGTGGGGACATAAGGCTCATGATCAAGTGCAGGATGAGATTGTCGAACGGGTGAAGCAGCGCGTGCTGGGGGGGATGGGACTGATCGTCCTGCATTCCGGGCATTTCTCCAAGGTCTTCCAATCGTTGATGGGGACAGGCTGTGATCTGAAATGGCGCGAGGCGGATGAGAAGGAGCGGATCTGGATCGTCAATCCGGCGCATCCGATCGCCGCTGGATTGCCGGAGTACATTACGCTGGATCAAGAGGAGATGTACGGAGAGCATTTTGACATTCCTGCTCCAGATGAACTAGTCATGATTAGCTGGTTCGAGGGCGGCGAGGTGTTCCGCAGCGGCTGCACGTTCTACCGGGGACAAGGCAAAATATTCTACTTCCGTCCAGGCCATGAGACCTATCCGACCTACCATCATCCACAGGTGCTGCAGGTCATTCGCAATGGTGTGCAGTGGGCTGCTCCGTCAGGGGCTGCGGCTCCGGTACGCGGGCATCATCAGCCGCTTGAGCCGATTAAGAGCAAGAACTAAGGAGCGGGCGGTACGAGACGATGATACGAAAAGATTCATTATTAAAAGGAACGATTATTTTGGCGGCCGCAGCATTGGTCGCCCGTTTTTTGGGCTTGTTTCAGCGTATCCCGCTGGACAATATTATGGACGAATCAGGCAATGCCTACTTTACGCAGGCGAACAATATCTATCTGTTTCTGCTCATTATTGCAACCGGGGGCATCCCGAGTGCGATCAGTAAGATGGTGTCGGAGCGCTATGCCAAGGGGAAGGTGCAGGAAGGACAGCAAATCTTCCGGGCCGCGCTCCTGTTCGGCGCCGTGTCCGGTGTGTTGATGGCGGTGCTGCTCTACCTGTTCGCCCCCTATGTCGCTGGGGAGATTACGAAGTACCCCGGCGCTACGCTGGCTATCCAGGCGATTGCGCCGTCGCTACTGCTGTTTCCAGCCATCGCGATGATGCGCGGCTATTTCCAGGGTAGACAGATGATGACCGCGGGCGGCATCTCGCAGATTGTGGAGCAGATCTTCCGCGTCATTACGGCTGTAGGTCTGGCGTTGTTGCTGTTATCGATGGGGATGAACAATGAATGGCTTGCCGCTGGCGCGTCCTTCGGCAGTGTGCTGGGAAGTGTAGGCGCATTCGCCGTGATGCTCTGGTATGCGCGCAAGCTGCGTCGTCAGGATGCAGCCGACACGCAACTGCAGGAGACGATGAACCGCGAGCTTGCAGCAGGCGTCGTGAAGCTGCGATTGCGCACGATCTATAATGAGCTGTTCCGCATCTCGATCCCGATCGTCATGACAGCGATGACCGTTCAACTGCTCTACATGTTCGATACCTCGTTATTCAACCGTCTAACGGGAGCGTATTACAGTGAAGGGGAGGCTGTCGCCTCATTGGCCTGGCTCGGGATGCGTGCCCAGGCGATCGCCGGGCTGCCGCCAATTCTGGCGATTGCGCTGAGCACATCCATTATCCCGGCGATTTCGTCGGCCTATTCAGTGCGTAATATGGATGCGGTGCAGCGGCAAGGGTCGCTGGTGATGCGCATCGTACTGTTTACAGGCATCCCTGCTGCGCTGTCGCTGACGATCGCTGCAATGTCTGTGACTGGCTTTTTATTCGGCGATGCTGGAGGCAGCGGCATTGTCGCTGCGCTCACGGCAGGAACGATCTTCCAGATTACGATGATGACGACCAACTCGATGCTGTTCGGTATGGGCAAGCAGATGTCGCCACTCAGAGCGACGCTGGCTGGCGTTATGGTCAAAGTGGTAGGGAGTGTGGCGCTCGCTCCGCTGCTCGGCGTCTATGGGCTGATTATCGCCTCGACCTTGTGCTTCATCATGATCACGGCGCTCAACCTGCGCGTCATTGCGCGTGAGGTCAGTCTCAATGTGCTCGGAGGCCGGTGGATTCGCTACCTGGCGGCAGTTGTTATAACGGGTGGAGCGGGCTATGCAACGGAATGGCTAGGGGGCATGCTGCTAGCGGAGCTGCCCGTTCGACTGGGCTCCTTCCTGACAGCAGCCGCAGCCGGTACGGTCATGATCGCCATGTACCTGTTGCTGCTCGTGATACTGCGGATCGTAACCGCTGAGGAAGCGGACTCCTACCCAGGTCCTGTACGCAAGGTGTTCAGTCTGCTGATTCGAAGACTTCGTGTCGAACAACGGGGCTGATTGGGGAATAGAAGCATAGGGAAATAATTCATTTTTCATATTATCAACGATCCTCTCTTATGCTAAAATAGACGCTGTTATCACGCATCGTTTCATGGAAACTATTATACTTGCAGAGAGAGAGGAGCTTTTCATTTGATCAAACGAAAAGCAAGTAAACGAAGCCTGGTGGCGCTCATGCTGTCGGCTGTACTGCTCATTGCTGCCGGCTGCCAGGCGGTAGGCGGTCTTGACTTTAACACCGTGCTGAAGCAGGCGATGAAGGTGAGCTCAAGCGAGGGAAGCCAAAGTCTGGAGTTCGAGATGCTGTACAACGAAGAGGCGTTGAAGCTGCTTGAACCGGAAGAACGGTCGATGCTGGAATTATTCTCTAAGGTGAAGCTCGATTTCCAAGATATTAAAGTAAGCGAGAACCAGGCGATGTCCATGAATGGAACGCTGTCGCTTGGCGGTCGTCAAGTAAACTTTAGCCTGCACAGCGACGACAAGCTTGCTGTGCTCAATATCGAAGGGGCATGGCGTCCATTCGTTATTGATCTGAACGAGGTAGGCAGCTTGACGCCAGTTAGCGCGTTCATGGAGGGCGCAGGTTTAGGAGCTGATCAATCGGCCGAAGCAACGGAGGAATCCCGGGCGAAGCTGACCGAGCTGAGCAGACAAATGGTGGATGTTGTCGGCGGCTATGCGATCGACAACATGCCGAATCCTAACCGGATTAGTGTCGCGCCTGAGGAGCTTGCCGTGAATGGCGAGCAAGTGAAAACAGCGCATGTACAGATGGAGATTGATGGATCGGAGCTGATCCCCTGGGCTAGCCGCTTCGTGAACGCGCTCATCGCGGACAAGGCGGGACTGGAGAAGATGCTGGCGGAGCTGATTCGTCTGCTCCGGGCTCAAGATCCGCAGTTGTGGACATCGCTAGGGATTGATAATCCGCTGTCCGAGGAGAGCACCGGAGGCAAGAGCGACAAGGAGCTCGTGGCGGAAGGTGTAGAAGGCGCACTGGAGATGCTGGGGGATCTGAAGAGAAACCTGGATTCGGTCGCTTCGGAGGAGCAGTCGGTGGATAGCTTCTTGAACAAGGAGTCCTATCTGAAGGCAAACCTGTATGTAGACAGCAAGCTGGACATCCGTCAATCGGTGGTTGAGCTGGCGATTAGAGTACCGCAGCAGGCTCAGCAAGTGGAGCTCGAGGACGGGACGGAAATGCAATACTATAATTCTCCTGTCGAAGGCTTCCGTATACAGGTAACCCAGCAAGCCTGGAACGTGAACGGCAAGGTTGTACCGGAGGCTGTCCAGGCGCCGAAGGTGTCCTACACGTTCGATGAGCTGGTTGATTCAGAAGGCTATGCAGCGATGAGACTATTCAAGAAGGACTCTGTCGTTCGCAGCCTGATGAATGAGATGAAGATGAATGAGCAGTCGGCGTTTTTTGGATTCTACGACTATAACCCGCCGATTATGCTGCCTGAGGGCATCACGCTGCTGCCGCTGCGCGATACGCTGAATCAGCTTGATTCAAGCCTCAGCTACGATAATGAGACGAAGGTATTCACGGTGTTCGACCGTTGGTCTGAAGACAGGCTGAGCTTCAAGATCGGCGAGGATACATTTGTGTCTAATGGAGAAACTAAGTCATGGTCAGTCTCCCCGATTGTCGTTGAGGGCACACTCTATGTGCCGGCTCGTGATCTGATCCACGCGCTGAGCGGATCGCTGCATTGGGAAGACTGGGGAGATGAATGGCGTAGCCTTACGGTAGAAAGGAAGCTGTAATCGATGCAAAAGCTGCAAACTGAAGAGCAATTTCGCACAACAGTGGCTCAGTCGAAGCTGACCATTGCTGTATTCAAAACGACCTGGTGCAAGGACTGTCATTTTATCGATCCGTTTATGCCAGAGCTGGAGGAGCACTACAAGGAACAGGTGGAATTCGTTGAGATCGACCGCGATGATCTGCCGGATCTGTGCAGCGAGCTGAACATCTTGGGAATCCCGAGCTTTATTGCCTTCTACGAAGGACAGGAGCTGGTTCGTTTCGTGAACAAGCTTCGCAAAAGTCGTGAGGAGATCGAGCAGTTCGTGGATCGCGCGATTGCCGTTCGCGGAGCTCTCGCTCAAGGTTGAATATCAGAAGCTAATGAGCAAGACACCCGCAGCAGCGGCCTCTCTGAGGCCTGCCATGCGGGTGTTTTGCTGCTGCAGAGAGCGAATTACACGAAGGCTCAGCCATAAAGCTGCTAAGGGATTGTCACATTTTCAACATGGCTTTTGTCATTTTTTATCGATATAATGAGTTGTACTTAATTATTAATGAAAAGTGGTGAAAGCTCTGATGACCAAACGCTACCGTCTGCTTGCGCTTTTGTCGAGCATCGGCATGCTGCTGGTGCTTCTGAATGGGGCTCTAGTGACCAATACCGGCTCTGGCAGAGGGTGTGGAGACGACTGGCCGCTTTGTCATGGCAAATTTATACCGGCCTATACATTGGAATCCTTGATTGAATATACGCATCGCTTCGTCACAGGCATCGTCGGTTTGATCGTTGTCGCAGTCTTTGTGCTTACCGTCATGAAGTACCGTAAGTACAGAGAGGCTATGTATTATTCTGGCGGAACCTTGTTATTCACGATCGTCCAGGCGCTGCTCGGCGCAGCCGCTGTCAAGTGGCCGCAATCGCCCTACGTTATGGCGCTGCACTTTGGTATCTCGCTGCTGGCGTTTTCCTGCACGCTGATGCTGGTGCTGTGGACGAGAAGGCTGGAGGCGGGCAAGGCCGAACCGCAGCGCAATACGGTGCCGACTGCCATTTACAAGCTTTCCTTTGCTTTGTTTATCTACACTTACATTGTCGTCTACATCGGCGCTTATATCCGTCATACGAAGTCGGCAGGCGGCTGTATCGGCTGGCCGCTATGCAATGGCGAGATCATTCCGGAGCTGAGCGGTGCTACGGGCATTGTCTTTATGCATCGGGTGGCAGCGATTATTTTGGTGACCTGCGTGATTTTGCTGGATGTCTACATTCGCCGTCATACGACCCATCAGTCGATCCTCCGCATTAGCCGAATCAACGTCGTGCTGGTTGTGGTGCAGGTGTTCAGCGGCGCGCTGCTCACCTACTCCATTACGAATGAGAATGTATTTATTTTTACAGGTCTGTTGCACAACCTTATTATTTGCGGCTACTTTGCTTTTCTGGTCGACATCTGTATTCAGGCATGGCGCTCTCGAGCCGGGAGATTCAGCTCGTAAGTTGGCTCCTCTAACTGAATAGTGGTAAAATGGATGAAGCTGCGGTTATTTCAACTGAAATAATCCAGCTTCATCCTTGTTTCATTTGACGACAGCAGGCACGGCTTGCATCGAAGCATATAGATGATACCTAGACATGTGAAGGAAGGTGCTGGCAATGCTACGAATGATGTTTGGCGAGCCTCCACGCGAGCCGGAGGGCCGACTTGGAGAGACCCTTCAAATAATCAGGCGCTTTGTCTCGTTGCTGCAGGAGCGTAGTGCTGCAGGTTCAGGGCAGGAGATGCGCTACCGCAAATATGAGATTTATACGTTAGGGCTGCTCGCTTCACTGGATGAGCTGGAGGAGAGTCAATATGCGTCACATAAGTTTGCAGCACAGTTGACCACGCGCAGATTGTCTGCGATGTCGGAGGACGACCTGCTCAGTTACTATCGTCATGTCTATTTTGACAAAAATGCGTTCATCCGGGTGTTCTCTCTGCTGGATAAGCTGGGTACGTTAATGAACGATATGCTGCAACTGCGCACGGAGCGGATCAAGCCGCATTTTTCCTATTTTACCGTGCTGCGCAACATGAGGGAAAGAAATCTGCATCCCGCCTTATCCAAAACATTGAACGAGCTGAAGGAGCGCTATCGGGAGCCGATGTCCAGACTGCGCAAACGGCGCAATACCGAGATCCACTACATGAATTCCGAGCTGCAGGATGATCTGCGCCGGCTGCAGGGCATCGCTGGTCAGGATGCGGAACTGGAGAATATACAGGAGCAGCTAAACGATCTGGATCAAGGGTGCGAGATGGTAGTGGAGTCGCTGTATCATACCTTCCGTTACGCCTACGGGCAGCTTCGCTGACAGCTTGCGCTGCACGGAGCATAACGATACACGGTACACACTGGAGAGGAGAAGACCTGTGGAGTTGAAGGGGAAGACTGCATTAATTACGGGCAGCGCCAAGGGACTTGGAAAAAGCACGGCACTCATGCTGGCTCAGCATGGCTGTAACATTATACTCAATTATGTACACAGCCGTCAGGAAGCGCTTCAACTGAAGGAGCAGATTGAGGAGCTGGGGGTTCAGGCCACAGCACTGCAAGCCGATATATCAGACCCCCAGCAGGTGGAGCGGCTAGGGAAGCAGGCGGAGGATACGTTCGGCGGGATTGACATCCTGATTAATAACGCGGGGCCGTTCGTCCGTGAAAGAAGAGTGTTCCTTGAGTATCGTACTGAGGAAATCGTCAGTCTGCTCAATGGCAACCTGCTGGGTGTCATGCTGCTGGATCATCTTCTGCTGCCAGGCATGCGTGCGCGCCGCTGGGGGCGGATTATTCATTATGGCTTCGGTCATGCAGGCGAGGCGCGTGCCTGGCCGCATCGGGCGGTATACGCTGCTGCCAAGACGGGTCTAGTCTCCTTCACGAAGACACTGGCGGTGGAGGAGGCGGCGCATGGCATTACAGTGAATATGATCTGTCCGGGGGATATTCGCGGAGAGAACAAGGAGAAGCGGATCGATGATGTGGAGGGGCAACTGGATGAGGAATCGCCGCGCGGCCGACCGGGTACGGGCGAGGATGTCAGTCGGGCGATTCGGTTCCTGTGCGACGCCAAGTCGGACTTCATTACAGGCAATATCCTGGATGTAACGGGAGGGCTTGACCCGATCAAGCGAACACTCAAAGGATAGTGAATTGGAGGAGGAGGCGCCGGCCAGTCTGTGGTTGCAGGCTACCGGGTGCGCAGAGATGTCATCGGCAGACGATTGTGCAAAAAAAGAGTCTCGTCCCTAAGACGAGGCGCCTGTTGCGGCGCGACGTGCGGGACAAGACTCTTTGCTGATGTCTACGTATTAGAATACTTGAACGACCTCATGAATGCCTTCAACCTCTTCAACAAGGGCGCGCTCGATTCCAGCCTTCAGGGTAATCGTCGAGCTTGGGCAGCTACCGCAAGCGCCAACCAGCTTCAGCTTCACGATGCCGTCTTCTACGTCGACCAGCTCGACATCGCCGCCGTCGCGTTGCAGGAACGGGCGAAGCTTATCGAGCACATCCAGCACTTCATCATACATGGTGCTTTGTGCGTTATCGCTCATTGCCATTCACTCCTTTCTTTCTTTATTATAGTATAAAGCAACTCCATTGAAAATGGAACACAAGGTAAGGTGACGAGATGATTAAACCTATGATTGAATTTTGCGCTAGCAACATGCATCACGGCACCGACCGTATCATGCAGCTACTGGAGCAGAATCCCGAATACGAGGTAACGGAATACGGCTGTCTAGGCAACTGCGGCGAGTGCTACCTCTCCCCCTTTGCACTGGTTGAGGGAGAGATTGTTGCCGCGGACGATGTAGATGCGCTCTATGAGCAGATTATGCAGACGCTCAGGCGCCAGCAGGCGGACAGAGAAGCGCTGGACAAGCTCCTCGACGATCTGTAAGCTAACCGAGATGATGCTTGGATAACCATAGCACACCGCTCTTGAGTACACGCGGAACGTAGCCGATGATGGCGCGTTTGCCCATGAGGCCAAACCCGGACTTTTTGCCGAGAGAGCCGAGTACGCCCTTCAGCTTAATGCTGCCGAGCTTCGGCTCTTTGTTATGCCATGCGGCACGTACAACCTCGGCAATCTGCTTGCCTTGCGCCTCCGCCGCCTGGGCGCTTGGGGAGAAGGGCAGGCTAGCACAGTCCCCCACGACAAATACCTCAGGATGATCTGGAAGCTGATGAAGGTCATTAATGATGAGCCTCCCCTGATTATCCTTAGGCAGCTCCATTCGCTGCACGATCGGCACAGGCTGAATACCCGCTGTCCACACGGTTACATCGGTCAGGATCTCATGCCCCTGATCATACAGTACGCCTTGCTCCAGCCGATTCAGCGAGATGTGCCCCTGCATCTCAACATGATGATTGTTGAACCAGGAGGCGACGTACTTTTGCAGCTTGGTCGGAAAGGCAGATAATATATTCGGTCCCCGGTCCAAGATCCGAATGTTCAGATCAGGCCGGCTCTCCCGCAGCTCGGCTGCCACCTCTACGCCGCTCAAGCCGCCGCCAACAATCGTGACCTGACCGTAGGGCTTCACATCGCATAACTGGCGATACGTCTCGCGCGTAGCTGAGAAGGTCTGAATCGATGTCGAAAATTCGGCTGCGCCCTCGATGCCGTGATAGCGATCTGTACAGCCCAGCGCTATGGCAAGTCCGTCATATTCAATCGGGTCCTGCCCCTCCAGCTCGATGAGCCGACGCTCCAAGTCGACCTCGGTCACTTCACCATATACGAGCTTGAGCCTCTCATCCGACGGAAAGCTAACACGTAGCTCCAGATCGGACGCTGTGCCCGCAGCCAAGGCGTAATACTCCGTCTTCAAGCCTTGAAATGGCATGCGGTCAATCATGGTAATCGTCACATCATCAGGGATGTTGCTATCCTCCAGCAGGCTTTGAGCGATCGTCAGACCCCCGTAGCCGCCTCCTAAGATTACGAAACGTTTCATTTTGTATCCCAACCTTATCTGAAGCGCATGTTATAAGCGATACGTAACGGCTGTGGTTGCCGTAACAGGCTGAACGACATTTGCGTCATTAGTATGCGCCAAATTACTCGTACACTTTCACTTCATTATAAAAGGTATCTCGTTCCACAGGGATACGGCCAGCGCCCTTAATCAGCCAGACGAGATCCTCGCGAGTGATGCCCTCAGGGGTAAGCGCTCCTGCGGCATGGCTGATGCGTTCCTTGACGATCGTACCGTGTGCATCGCTAGCTCCCATCGTCAAGGACACCTGCGTCAGTTGGGTACCGATATTAATGAAGTACGCCTTGATGTGCTGGATGTTATCCAGCATGAGACGACTGATGGCGATCGTCTTCAGATCCTCGTAGGCCGAGTTGCGGCGGCGGATGCCGGCACGCGGATTAATCGGCTGCATGGATAGAGGGATGAATACCATGAAGCCATTCGTCTCATCCTGCAGCTCGCGAATCTGCATCATATGCTCAACCCGCTGCTGATGCGTCTCTATGGAGCCATACAGCATCGTGGTATGCGTGCGCAGACCCAGCTCATGTGCTGTACGGTGTACCTGCAGATATTCGCTGACATCGGCTTTGGTGACACGCATCTTCTTCCGATATTGATCCGACAAGATCTCTGCGCCGCCTCCGGTCAGCGTCCCAAGGCCTGCGCTCATTAGCTCCTGAAGCACTTCCTTATAGCTGAGTCCGCTAATCCGGGAGAAGAAATCGATCTCTGCCGCTGTATAAGCCTTCAGAGTCACCTCCGGGAATCGGTCGCGCAGCGCCTTCAGCGAATCAACATAATATTGAAACGGCACATGCGGATTATGTCCGCCTACGATATGGAATTCCCGTACACCGGGATGAAAATGCTGCTCGACATATTCGATCATTTCCTGTCCGCTCAGCGTATACGCGCCTTCATCGCCCTGATCCTTGCGGAAATTGCAGAACGCGCAATGCGCCTCGCAGACGTTGGTAAAATACAAGCTCATATTCTCGATAAAGTAGACCTTCTTGCCATTTTTGCGCAGGTTGGCCTCATTGGCCAGTTGGCCTACGCTAAGCAAATCATCGGTCTGGTACAGAAAGACGCCATCTTCGAGCGATAACCGCTCCCCATGGCGTACCTTCTCTGCAATCTCCTGCATTCGTTTCTCTGGTGTAGTCATGACAACATTCATGATGATAAACCTCCTTCGCTAATGCCTTGTTCATCAAGCCTTCAGCATGCATAATATTCGGTGGGCATGACAAGGCCGAGCTGATTCTGAAAGGAACAACCCGGCTATGTGAAAAAAGTAACAAATAATAATTGAAAGGAATGACTGTCCTCATTATAAACCCCTGTGCGGGCAGCGGCAACTGGAAAGTGGCAATTCGGTGTCGTTCGCTATGGTTGAGGGAAGTGAAAATGTGCAGTATACTAAAGGTAAGACAGTCAGGCTAGGAGGGAAATATCATGATTGAGATTAGCCCAGCGGCTACAGAGAAAATAAAAGAAATGTTGCTTGCAGAGGAGACGCCAGGCATGTTCCTGCGGGTCGGTGTCAAGGAGGGCGGATGCTCTGGATTTTCCTACGGCATGGGATTTGACGATGAGCAGCACGATAATGATAAAGAGATGCAGATTGACGGACTGAAGGTTGTTGTCGATGAAGACAGCCTCAAGTATCTGAACGGCCTGGAGATCGACTTCAAGGAGTCGGCGATGGGCGGAGGCTTCACCATCGAGAACCCGAACGCAACCGCAACATGCGGCTGTGGGTCCAGCTTCCGTACCGCTACAGCAGCGGGCAAGCCGAACCCGGAGCAGTGCTAAGCCATACACCTGTGGATTGGCTCATGTCATCATGAGCTGACTGCGGGTGTATTTTTTTAGCTCCAGCTCCAGAAGCCAATAGCCCGTTCGCCCTCCAATTGGGGGGGAACGGGCTCATGCCGGTTATTCTGCGGCAGAAGCTATGGGATGGCTTCCAGGCTGAGGCCTGTGGGCATAGGCGATGAGGATGATCTCTTCTCCGGTCGACTGTCGGCAATGCTCCTCGAACTGCCGCAACTGCAGCAGCAGATCGGGGGAGAGTTGGGCCGGGGAATACTCGCTGGATGCATTCATAGCAGATTAACGGCCCGCAGAGAGCTGCTCTTGGGCAATCTGCACCAAGCGACGGGTAATATATCCGCCAAGAGAGCCAGCATCACGTGTCGCCATATTGCCGTAGTATCCGTCTTGGGGAATCTGGATGCCTAGCTCCTGGGCAACCTCGTACTTCATTTGCTCCAGTGCTGCACGCGCTTGTGGAACGACCAGTTGGTTATTTCTCGCCATCATTGTACACCTCCTAATGGATTTACAGGTAGTATGCAACAGTATTGGATGTTTTATGCGAAAAAGGAACGCGCCCCTATTGCGGGCAATTCATATATTGAGGCGTCTGACAGGCGTCAATCATCCAAGAGATACCTGTCATGCGGACATACATATAGAAGTATATCCACAGGAGAGGAGAAGGTAAGAGATGGGCGAAGGTAATGGAAGGCAACTTGCCAGCAAGTGGGCCAAGACGGCTGCGCTGCTGTCCCATCCGCGCATTGCCCCGCATGTACCGGCTACCCGGATGTACAACAAGAGCAACCTGAGAAGCATGCTCGCCTCATATGGTATGGTTGTCATCAAGCCGGTGAGAGGGGCAGGAGGGCATGGGGTGATTAAGGTGAGCCGCACGGCGGGCGGCTATAGCTATACCTACTATGCGAACAAGAGAAGCTTCTCTACATTTGACGGTCTGGTCTCTGCTCTGTCCGGGCTGAAGAAAGGCAGAAGCTATTTGATTCAGCGAGGCATTCATCTAGCAACGATTAGCGGCAGGCCAATCGATTACCGTGTGAAGCATGTCAAGGCGGGAGAACATTGGGGCATCCGTTCCATGGTGGGACGATTAGCCAGGCATGGCCTGTTCGTTACCAACCTGTGCCGGGGTGGTTCACAGATGACGGCAGCCCAAGGCATTCGGCGCTCGCTGTCTGGGGGCATGGTGGTGCGCAAGAAGCAGGAGATGAGGGAGCTGACGCGAATCTCGACGCAGGTGCTGGAGAGTCGGTTTCCTGGCATCGGACAGCTCGGGTTTGATTATGGGCTCGACAAGAACGGGAAGATCTGGATTTTTGAAGTGAACACAAGGCCTCAATAATCGCTGAAAGCATAACTCTATAGATTAACGAATATGCATTTCTTTTTTTTATCACAGAACACATCTGGAAGGTTGTGTATAATTTTATCCACATTATCCTACTTTGTATTTCCTTGGTTTCTGAAGCGTGTCCACAAAGTATGCACATGATTTCCACATGATGATGTGGATAACGGAACGATTGTTCTTATATTAGGGGCATGTTAAGATGAGGAGGAAGAAATAGGGAAGGATGGTGTTTGGGATGGAGATCCTTTCAGATGAGCTGCTTGTAGACAGTTACAACTTGGCGCTTCAGTTAAATTTGGACCCCGAGTTTATTGGACTGCTCTTCGCAGAGATCAGAAAAAGAGAGATTGAGCCAACGAATCATCGACTAGGCGCATGACTGTCTGCTTCATTCACCCATTGACTCCCACTCATTGACCTGGAATTGTACTTCTAGCCCGCAATTTCTGCAATGGCAGCTATGCTCGCAGCAAGCTTCGTTGCAGGAAGAGGACAAGTGTCCGGTATTCTCACTTCGCGGCTGGTAGGGGGCATAGGGATCAGACTGATCCTGCACTCTGCCGTCGTCAATCAAGCTGGCCTCACAGACGGGACATACAGCGTTAAGCACACGAATACCATTACACACCGGACATAACACGGGTGGCACCCTCCTTTGGCTGTCAGATCAGCTCTGACGTAATATTGGCCAAGGGTAGGGTGCCCTGCTTTTGTTGCGGCCATGCGCATACATTGTGTGAACATTGTACGAGTGTGCCTGAGCAACGCATAAGCAGCTAACAGGCCGAGGCGTGATGCGATCTGTCAGCGTTAACGTTCACTGCATCTCAACACCATACCATATTTTACTTTTTTATTATGTGAAAAATATCACATACATATATATGAAACTGGTGTAGCATAGAGGTATCAAGAAGATCCAATACACGACTTCATCAGGCGCCCCAAGCATACGTTAAAAGAAGCTGCACTGCAGCATAATCAGACGGAATGAGGCTACCTGCATTGTCAAAGGAGGAGTAATCATGGCTGTTAAAGAGAGCAATCTGAATGCCCAACCTGCACAGGATGAGGTGAACCAGTTAGTCGCGCGAGCGAGAAAGGCGCAAGAGGCGTATCTCAAGCTCGATCAGGAACAGGTCAACCGAATTGTACAGGCAATGGCGCTGGCGGGACTGGATCGGCATATGTACTTGGCAAAGATGGCAGTAGAGGAAACAGGACGGGGTGTCTACGAGGACAAGATTACGAAAAACATCTTTGCGACGGAATATATATACCACCACATCAAGGGCAGCAAAACCGTCGGCGTAATTGAGGAAAATCCGTATGAAAGCTATCAACTGGTAGCGGAGCCGGTCGGCATCATCGCAGGGGTAACACCGGTTACGAATCCGACATCTACGACAATGTTCAAGACGCTGATCGCGACCAAAACCCGCAACCCGATCATCTTCGCCTTCCATCCATCCGCACAGAAGAGCAGTGCTGCTGCTGCACGGACGCTGCTGGAAGCCGCGGTTGCTAATGGCGCTCCTGCCCATTGCGTGCAGTGGATCGAGACGCCTTCGCTGGAGGCAACGCAACTGCTCATGAATCACCCGGATGTGGCGCTCGTGCTGGCCACAGGCGGAGCATCCATGGTGAAGTCGGCGTACAGCACAGGCAAGCCGGCGCTAGGCGTTGGCCCAGGCAACGTCCCTTGCTTCATCGAGCAATCGGCCAATCTGGGGCAGGCGGTAACGGATCTGATCTTGTCCAAAACGTTCGATAACGGCATGATCTGTGCATCCGAGCAGTCGGTTATCATCGAGGAACCGATCTATGATCAGGTGAAGAAGCTGATGAAGGAGAATGGCTGCTACTTCCTGAACAAGGCCGAGACTGAGCAAGTCTCCAAGCTGGTCATTAACAAGGAGAAATGCGCCGTCAATGCCGTCATTGTCGGACAGAGTGCCGTTAGCATCGCCGCTATGGCAGGTCTGCAAGTACCGGACAACACGAAAATCCTCGTTGCAGAGCTGCAGGGTGTCGGCGAAGCCTATCCATTGTCCGCAGAAAAGCTCAGTCCTGTACTGGCATGCTATAAGGTGAAGACAGCAGAGCAAGGAATCGAGCGCGCGGCGGAGGTTGTTGCCTTCGGAGGGCTGGGTCACTCCTCGGTCATCCATTCCAACAATCAGGACGTGATCGACAGCTTCGCCAAGCGGCTGCAGACCGGACGCGTTATCGTCAATGCTCCTTCCACTCATGGCGCGATCGGTGATCTGTATAATACGAACCTGCCGTCGCTGACGCTCGGCTGCGGCTCGTATGGACATAACTCGACGACCTCGAACGTATCGGCAGTCAACCTGCTCAACATCAAGCGTGTTGCCTTCAGAACCGTCAATATGCAATGGTTCAAGGTACCGCCTAAAGTATACTTCGAGAAGGATTCGACGCAATATCTGGAGAAGATGCCGGACATCTCGCGCGTGATGGTCGTCACCGACGAAACGATGGTGAAGCTGGGCTACGTCGAGAAGCTGGAATACTACTTGCGCAAGCGGACGAAGCCTGTATACATCGAGGTGTTCTCGGATGTAGAGCCCGACCCATCGGTTGACACTGTAGAGCGGGGACGGGCGATGATGGAGGCCTTCCAGCCAGACTGTATCATCGCACTCGGCGGCGGCTCGCCGATGGATGCGGCCAAGGCAATGTGGCTGTTCTACGAATACCCGGATACCAGCTTCCATTCGCTCAAGCAGAAGTTCCTGGATATTCGCAAGCGGGTGTACAAATATCCGCGCCTGGGTCGCAAAGCGAAATTCGTCGCCATTCCGACAACCTCGGGAACCGGCTCGGAGGTCACCTCGTTCGCGGTCATCACCGACAAGAACGAAGGCAATACCAAGTATCCGCTGGCTGACTATGAGCTGACGCCGGATGTGGCGATTATCGACCCGGCCTTCGTCTACAGCTTGCCGAAGACAGCGGTAGCCGATACTGGAATGGACGTTCTGACGCATGCGATTGAAGCCTATGTATCGGTAATGGCCAACGATTACACCGACGGTCTGGCGCTGCAGGCGATTCGTCTGGTGTTCCAGTACCTGGAGCCTTCGTACCATCAGGCCGATCCGCTGGCTCGCGAGAAGATGCATAATGCTTCGACGATTGCCGGTATGGCGTTCGCCAATGCCTTCCTGGGCATCAATCACTCGCTGGCTCATAAGTGGGGGGGTGAGTATCATACGGCGCATGGGCGCACCAATGCGATCCTTATGCCGCATGTCATCAAGTACAATGCACAGAAGCCGACGAAGTTCGCTTCGTTCCCGAAATATGCTCGCTTTATCGCCGATGAGCGTTATGCAGAGATTGCACGCATGTTGAATCTGCCGGCCAAAACAACGGAAGAGGGCGTGCGCAGCCTGATTGAAGCGATTCGCAAGCTGAACCGTTCGCTCGGCATCCCGGAGAGCTTCATCGAGCTGGGCTTTGACAAGACGGACTTCGAGGCGAAGGTGGACGGCTTGGCGGATCGGGCCTTTGAAGATCAATGTACGACTGCCAATCCCAAAATGCCGCTCGTTACAGAGCTGGCGGATGTATACCGCAACGCCTTCTACGGCAGGTTCTAAATCAGAAATAGCCAGGATGAGAGCCGCGAACAGGGGGGGGTGAACGTTTCCTCGCCTCTAGGGTCAGCGGCAAGCGACAATGATTCCGGTATTGCAACCTATAAGCAGGCGGGCGCTTGGGTCCGGTAAGCAGGCGTCCGCACCATCCAGCCGCAGCGCGGCAGCCGAGGGGAGTTCTAGCTGCCGCCAAGCGCTGGATCAGTACAGTTGCCGTCACAAGGTCAAACGAACACTTGGAGGTGCAAGACAATGGCAATGAAGGAACGGGAAGTGACAGAACGGGTCCAAGGACAGGAAGCCTGGCGCCGGTTCGCGGGAGAAGCATGGAGAAAGCATATCGATGTGAATGCATTTATCGAGCACAACATCACCCCGTATACGGGGGATGAAGCCTTCCTCGCCGAACCGACACGCAACACGCAGGAGCTGTGGAGCAAGGTAAGAGAGCTGATGCTGCAGGAGCAGCGCAACGGCGGTGTACTCGATATCGATGTGAATACGGTCTCCACGATTACCTCCCACGCTCCCGGCTACATCGACAAGGAGAAGGAGACGATCGTAGGTCTGCAGACCGATGCACCGCTGCGCAGGTCCGTGCAGCCGTTCGGCGGAATCCGCATGGCGGCCGATGCTTGCGAGGCTTACGGCTACAAGCTGCCGGAGGAGATGGAGCGGCTGTTCACCGAGGTACGCAAGACCCATAACCAGGGCGTGTTCGATGCGTATACGACCGAGATGCGCACCGCGCGCCGGGCGGGAATTGTGACCGGTCTGCCAGATGCATACGGCCGCGGCCGGATCATCGGCGACTACCGCAGAGTCGCGCTGTATGGCGTCGATCGACTCATTCAAGGCAAGAAGGAGGAGCAGCTCCAGCTTGAGGTAGACGTGATGAGCGAGGATGTCATCCGGCTGCGCGAGGAGCTGTCCGAGCAGATTCGCAGCTTGCAGGAGCTGAAGCGAATGGCGGCCTCCTACGGCTATGATATTTCCTTGCCTGCCACAACCGCCAAGGAAGCGATTCAATGGCTGTACTTCGCTTATCTGGCTGCAATTAAGGAACAGAACGGAGCCGCGATGAGTCTGGGCCGCGTATCCAGCTTCCTCGATATCTACATCGAGCGCGACAAAGCGGAGGGGACGCTTACCGAGGAGCAGGCACAGGAGATGGTGGATCATTTCATCATGAAGCTGCGGCTGGTCAAGTTTTTGCGGACACCGGACTACAACGAGCTGTTCAGCGGCGACCCGACCTGGGTAACCGAGTCCATCGGGGGCATGGGGCTGAATGGGAAGACAAGGGTAACACGCAACTCCTTCCGCTTCCTGCATACGCTGTATAACCTGGGCCCGGCGCCAGAGCCGAACCTGACGGTGCTATGGTCCAGCCAGTTGCCGGAGCAATTCAAGCGTTACTGTGCCAAGGTATCCGCAGAAACCAGCTCGATACAGTACGAAAATGATGATCTGATGCGCCCGCGCTTCGGCGACGACTACGGCATCGCCTGCTGTGTCTCCGCGATGCGGATCGGCAAGCAGATGCAGTTCTTCGGCGCTCGCGCCAACCTTGCCAAAGCGCTGCTCTACGCCATCAACGGCGGTGTAGACGAGAAGCTGGGCATACAAGTCGGGCCGCCGCTTGCACCGATTACATCCGAGGTGCTCGACTATGAAGAGGTAGCTGCCAAGTTCGAGATCGTGCAGGAATGGCTGGCCAGACTGTACATGAACACGCTCAACGTCATTCACTACATGCACGACAAGTATTCCTATGAACGGATCGAGATGGCGCTGCATGACCGCGATATTGTGCGCACGATGGCTTGCGGCATCGCTGGCCTGTCCGTAGCGGCAGACAGCCTGAGCGCCATCCGCTATGCGAAGGTGAAGCCGATCCGCAACGAGCAAGGCTTGGCGGTAGACTTCGAGATTGAGGGCGAATATCCGCAATACGGCAACAATAATGACCAGGTGGACAGCATCGCCGTTGGACTCGTAGAGGGCTTCATGAACAAGCTGCGCAAGCATAAGGCATACCGGGGAGCGATCCCGACGATGTCCGTGCTGACGATTACCTCGAACGTAGTCTATGGCAAGAAGACCGGCACAACGCCGGACGGACGCAAGGCAGGCGAGCCGTTCGCTCCGGGTGCGAACCCGATGCACGGCCGCGACCGCAAGGGAGCACTCGCATCGCTCAATTCCGTGGCGAAGCTGCCATATGACAGCAGCCTGGATGGCATCTCCAATACGTTCTCGATTGTGCCCAAGGCGCTTGGCAAGGAGGAGGAGGCTCGATTCTCCAACCTGGTGTCGATGCTGGACGGCTACACAACGAGCGGCGGCCACCATTTGAACATTAACGTGTTCGACCGGGAGCACTTGATTGATGCGATGGAGCATCCAGAGAAATATCCGCAGCTTACGATCCGCGTTTCGGGATATGCTGTAAACTTCAACAAGCTGACGCGCGAGCAGCAGTTGGATGTGATCAACCGTACCTTCCATGGTTCGGTGTAACGTAAGACCAATGATATAAGCAGCACGGACAGTCTGGCGGGTCGCCTTAGGATGGGCGCCCGCCAGCGCTGCAAGAGGGGGGCACAAGCCATGAAAGGACGAATCCATTCCATTGACACCTTCGGTACCGTTGACGGGCCGGGCATACGCTTTGTGTTGTTTATGCAGGGCTGTGCGCTGCAGTGCCAGTTCTGCCATAATCCTGACACATGGGATACAAGCATCGGCCGCCAGGTCACGGTAGACGAGATTGTCGCAGAGCTGGAGCCGTACCTGGTCTACTATCGTACCTCGGGGGGCGGTATTACCGTTACGGGCGGGGAGCCGACCCTTCAGGCCCCCTTTGTGGCAGAGCTGTTCAAGACGGTGAAGGAGCGCTTCGGCCTGCATACGGCGCTCGACAGCTCCGGGTTCTGCGAGCCGAGCCATGCGGAGGAGCTGATGAAATACACCGATCTGGTGTTGCTCGATCTGAAGCATATCGACAGTGCCAAGCATGAGGTACTGACGAGCCGGCCCAACGAGCGAATTCTGCGTTTTGCCAGATGGCTGGCGGAGAGGAATCAGCCGATGTGGATTCGCCATGTGCTGATTCCCGGCGTGACTGACAACTATAATGACTTGCATGCGCTGGGCCGCTTCATCTCCACGCTCGCCCCGGTGGAGCGCGTCGAGCTGTTGCCCTATCATAGAATGGGCGTATACAAATGGCAGCAGCTTGGTCGCGAGTATCCGCTGGAGGGCGTCCAGCCGCCGACGGTCAAGGAAGTGGAGCGAGCGCGGACGATCATCGACCGTGCGCGGGCGGAGGAGCCGCAGGCAGAGGGGAACGAGAGCGCTGAGCTGTGCGGCGGACAGACCGGAGAGGCGAGAGGATAGAGCCAGCATAGCCAGCATAGGCGAGAACGACAAAGAGAGGCGCAGTGAGTGCGCCTCTCTTTGTGCATTAGATGAGTGACTATATATTGCTCCATGGCACTTGTATTCCGGTCACCATTGCTCCGGTCATCCCTGCTGTTTCTGTGGAAGGAAGCTCATGCTGGTTATGGACGTCGCTTCGTCTGTGTGAGCCTTTGGGCCTAGCCTCTCCGAGGCGGCGTACAGACGCTAGCCAGACAGGCCGTCCATCAGCCTACAGCTTCATATTGCTGCTATGTCCTGGCGACAGCTTCGCGGACGGATCGATGTACACCTTCGCATTATTGATTGCTGTCGGCGCTTCTCCGAATCCGACAGCAATCAGCTTGAGCTTGCCGGGATAGGTCGTAATATCCCCCGCCGCAAAGATGCCAGGGATGCTCGTCTCCATGCGTGTATCGACAGCAATCGAGCCGCCCTGAATGTCGAGTCCCCATTCGGCAATGGGACCAAGCGAGGAGATAAAGCCGAAGTTGACCAAGACTGCATCAGCATTGATGATCTGCTCTTCACCCGTCTTGACATCGGCGATCGTGACGGCATGAATCCGTCTCTCTCCGTGCAACTGAGTGATCTCAGTCGGCGTCAGAATGCGAACGGATGATTGCAGCAGACGATGGACGCTATGCTCATGCGCCCGGAATTTGTCGCGGCGATGGATGAGGGTGACGCTTGCTGCGACAGGCTCAAGCATGAGCGCCCAGTCGACAGCAGAGTCGCCGCCGCCGCTGATCAGCACATGCTGACCCTTGAATTGATGCAGATCGCTGACGAAGTAATGCAGATTGCTGCCCTCGAAGGCTTCCGCTCCCTCCAGCTCCAGCCGACGCGGCTCAAAGGCGCCGACGCCCCCTGTAATGATAACAGCCCGAGCGAGATGAACCGCCTTGGAGGTGTGAATCTCGAAATGCCGTTCCCCTTGCTTGACCACATTGAGCACCTTTTCCCCCAGACATACCTCCTGTGTATGGGCGAAATGCTCCATCTGCGCCTTCAAATTGTTCACAAGCTCCTGGGCCGTCACCTTAGGGAAGCCTGCCACATCATAGATATATTTCTCGGGATATAGCGCAGCCAACTGGCCGCCGAGCTGCGGCATACTCTCGACAATTTTAATGGAAGCTTGCCTCATGCCCCCATAGAATGCTGCAAACATGCCAGCCGGCCCCCCGCCAATAATGGCAATGTCCACAAATTGATCGTTTGTTGCTTCCGTGTGATCCACGTAATGCACCTCCGTCAACATGATGTTATCCCCTCATTATAAGCTTACCAAAACTGAGATTGAAATAAAAATTTGTATGTTTTTCTAAAGTTTTTCGTACAAAATTCCCTTGAAAATTTATTGAAAAGCCGATATGATTTCAGTTGTATACGCGGAGAAGAGCCTGACGCAAAGGTCAAGAAGTATGAGGAGCAATATGGAGCGATTAACATAGACTAGAATAGAGAAAAATAAAGCTACAATCTGGTTTGTGTAATTTTTCACAAGGAATGGAAGGGATTAAGTAATGAGTAATATACCGAAGATTGTCATTCTTGGAGCAGGGTACGGCGGAATTCTCACTGCGCTTCGTCTGCAAAAAGAATTAAATTACAATGAAGCAGATGTGACCCTTGTTAACAAGCACGACTATCACTACATTACAACCCATCTGCATATGCCGGCTGCGGGAACGGATAATCCCGAGAACGCCAGAGTGAGCATTTCCAAGCTGATTGATGAATTCAAGATTGATTTTGTAAAATCGACTGTCGTACAAATTCGGCCGCAGGATAAAAAGGTGATTCTAGAGGATGGCACGCTGTCCTATGATTATTTGGTCATTGGCGTAGGTGGAGAGCCGGAAACATTCGGTATCCCGGGCATGATCGAATATGCGATGAACATTCGCAGCATCAACTCTGTCAGGCTGATTCGAGAACATATTGAGTATCAATTCGCACGCTACAAGCGCGAGCCGCATCGGTCGGATTATTTGACCTTCGTCGTAGGGGGCGCTGGCTTCACAGGCATCGAGTTCGTCGGTGAGCTGGCGGATCGTCTGCCAGAGCTATGCAAGCAGTTCGACGTTGATCCTTCAATCGTCAAGCTGTACAACATCGAAGCCGCTCCAACGGCTCTGCCGGGCTTTGATCCAGAGCTGGTGGAGTATGGTATGGAGGTGCTCCGCAAGAAGGGGGTCATCTTCAAGATCGGTACGGCGATCAAGGAGTGTACCCCAGACGGTGTCATCGTCGGCGAGGGCGAGGAGATCCGTTCGCAGACGATTATCTGGACAGGCGGCATTCGCGGTAACCGGCTGATCGAGGAGGCTGGCTTTGAGACGATGCGCGGCCGGGTGAAGGTGGACGAATATCTGCGCGCGCCTGGCACGGAGAATATCTACATTGTCGGAGACAATTCGCTCGTATTCAACCCGGAAGGGCGGCCATACCCGCCAACAGCACAGATTGCGATGCAGCAAGGGGTTATCTGCGCCCATAACCTGGTTGCTTCGATTCGCAAGCAGTCGCTGAAGACCTTCGAATTCAAGAACAAGGGGACAGTCGCTTCGCTTGGCAAGGGAGAAGCGATCGGCATCGCCTTCGGCAAGAAATATACAGGCCGCACCGCTGCCTGGCTGAAGAAGCTGATCGATCTGCGCTACCTGTTCATTATTGGCGGCATTCCGCTGGTGCTGCGCAAAGGAAAGTTCCTCTAATGAGGCATTGCAGTGTGCAGGTGCGCGGGCTGCTGACACGGGAGGAGCTTGATCGGTATAATGCGCTGATGGAGGTTGGCTCGTTCCTGGAATCACAGAACCGCTATGATCTGGCCTACACTGTTCAACAGGAGATCGATAGACTGATCGTGCCTGGTATTGAACGGTTGAAGGAGAAGGGGCGCGAGCGCGACCGGGCGACACAGCAATTTTTGGAAGAGATGAGAGGGGAAGCTGACTAACAGCTTCCTCTTTTCTGCTAGAGCAGACATTGTATTTGCGCGGCCCGCGCAAATACAATGTCTGCTGTTGAAACGATGTGAGCGGTGAGTACGTCTTATGTAGTATAAGGAGCATGAGAAGTGTCGTACTCTGGTACAAGGAGGAGTTGCAATGAGCAAGCAGCATGCGTTGATTATCGGAGCAGGGATCGGCGGCCTGAGTACCGCCGCCGCTCTGGAGCGGATCGGCTGGAGTGTCGCAATCTATGAACGGGCGCCTGCGTCGCCACGGAGTGGAGCGGGCATCGTGCTGGCGCCCAATGCGCTGGCTGTGCTGGAGCAGCTTGGAGCGGCGGGCAAGGTGCGAAATCGCGGGGCGAGGGTGGGATGCGCCGAGATTCTTCGTCAAGACGGCCGCCCGATTACGGCGGTGCCCGTGCAGCAGCAGGCGCAGCGCTACGGTACGTACAGCTATCTCATCCACAGGGAGACGCTGCAGAGCGTGCTGGCTGGTCAGCTTGAGCGAACGGCGGTGCATTACGGGAAGCAGCTTGTTGACCTGTACCAGCAGGAGGACGAGGTGACGGCCGTCTTCGCGGACGGCACGAGTGCCTGTGGACAACTGCTGATTGGAGCCGATGGTATCCATTCCACTGTGCGCCGCAAGCTGCCGACTACGGCGCTGCCTGCTGGCGGCGATGCGCTCCGGTATGCCGGCTTCACTGCGCTGCGCGGCATCTGCACGCTGGGGAATCTCCCCTACTCCTCCGAAGAGGGCGGGGGCTTCGAGGCTTGGGGCTCAGGCTTGCGCTTCGGGTTATCTCACCTGGGCGAAGGCAGAGTGTTCTGGTTCGCTGCACTGAATGCTGAGGCGGGCGGTCAACATTCGCCCGGCGCAGCGAAGGCGGCGCTGCTTGCACGGGTTCAGAATTGGTATGAGCCCGTTGCGCAGGCGGTATCAGCGACACCGGAGGCGGTGTTGCTGCAGCATGACATCTATGACCGTGCGCCGCTTCGCTGCTGGTCATTCGGCAGTGTAACCCTGCTCGGTGATGCCGCGCACCCGATGCTGCCCAATCTCGGACAGGGCGGGGCGCAAGCGCTGGAGGATGCCGCCCAGCTCGCCGCTTGTCTGCGCGAGCGTCCGGACGATGTACCCGCTGCGCTCGCAGCTTATGAGGCGGCACGCATTCCGCGTACCAGCCGAATCGTTCGGCAGTCGCGGCGTATGGGCAGGGTGGCGCAGCTAGAGAATCGATTAGCAGTATCCCTGCGCAATAGCGTACTGCGTGCGATGCCGAGCCCGCTCCAGCTTCAGCAGCTCGACTGGCTAATCGGCTATCGCCCGGCGGAGTTTCAGGATCATCCCCGCTAATGGGCCATCCGCCGGGGAGTCCAGGATCACCCCCGCTAATTGACTATCGTCCGGGGGAGTTCTACGCTACTCGGCTCGCTTCGTTCAAATTCAAGTAACGGGTGCCGTCACCCCTGAGGGGGAATCTCCGCCCGTTTGCCAAGAATTCTACAAGCTATAGCACAACAAAGCACCCTGGCTCGCAGGGTGCTTTGTTGTATAGAGTAGATGCCAGGATCGCTGTCAGGAATGACGTACCCTGCTTAACTCTGCTCACTCGGTATGGTTAGTTACACACGCAGCCACTGCGAGAGCTTGTCTGCGGTGAGCAGATTGCCGACATAGAAGTCCCCGAAGTCCCCGTAGCGCGCGCTCACTTCGTCAAAGCGCATCTCATAGACGAGCTTCTTGAATTGCAGCGCATCGTCAGCGAACAGCGTTACGCCCCACTCCCAATTATCGAAGCCGACCGAGCCGGTAATGATCTGCTTCACCTTGCCCGCATAAGAGCGGCCGATCATGCCATGGCTGCGCATCATAGTGCGGCGTTCTTCCATCGTAAGCATATACCAGTTATCAGCGCCATCGCGCCGCTTGTTCATCGGGTAGAAGCAGATATGCGCTGCTTTCGGCAGAATCGGCTTCAGTCGCGCCACCACCTCCGGGTTGTCCATCGGATTGCCTCCAGAGCCGGAAGCCAGGTAGTTGCTCAGCTCAACAACGCTAACATAGGAATAGACAGGATGTGTGAACTGGGCAATTGTTGACTTGTTGAAGGCGGTCTCCAGCTCGCTGAGCTCCTCCAGCGTCTCGCGCAGATGCATGAAGACGAAGTCGGCCTTCTGCCCTACGATGCTGTACACAGCCGTGCTCCCTTGCTTTTCCTGCTCGGTGGCGGCCCAACTGTTCAGGAATTGATGGAGCTCCTGCTCAGCGACGGCGCGTGTTTCCTCCGAGGCCAGTCTCCATGCCTCCCAGTTGATGGTGCGAAAATCATGAAGGGCATACCAGCCCTCTAATGTTTGTGCTGCTTCACTCATTGCATTCGCTCCCTTAACTATCTATAGTATGCTAACATTGTAGCGTATTCATGGAAATAAGAGCAAATGGCTTTCCTGTGACAATCGCCAAGCTATCAATTGACTTGCGGCTCTCCTTTTAATAAACTACATTATAGTAGCAAAATTTGTGCCAAGGTTTTGGGAAAGGGGAAGCCTCCATGCTCCAGATGATTATTGCCATGCTGCTGTTTTTTGTCATGATGTTCGGCATCGGCTTTATATTGAATATGCTTATGAAGACGACCTGGTTCCCGGTCTATCTGTTCCTGATCGTGCTGCTGCCGGTCGGCATCTACTATACATGGAACGACTCCATGGGATTTGTGGATAACCTGACCGCGTATACCTATGTCGACATTGCCCCGGCAATTACGGCTCTGATCGGGGCGTTGGTGAGCGGATACACGATTCGCGCACTGCGTCGCGGCGGCTACAAGATGTTCTAATCGGTGCAGCTAGGCTAGCGTGCTTGATAGCAGCATGTACGGTAAGGAACCACTGGCTTAAGTGAACTGCTCCCCCAATGTTAGTTGAGTCTGACAAAGGGGGCAATTCGCTTCTGGCTGGTGGTTTTTTGTTCATATCCCCTGTTTAAGTCTGCGATTGGTTGGTTTTTCTTTGGGCGAGCGCATCGAAAGGGCAGCCCATTTATGATAAACTAGATGGAAGGTGCATTGACAGAACGGATGAAGCAGGCAGCAAGGTCAAGAGGAAGAGAAAGAGGTGATGTGGTTGCGGATCGGCAATATACATGAGTTTACGGAGCATCACCGTTATTACATATATCGGGATTTTACGCTGGGCAGCATGAATATGAAGGTGCTTCAACTGATCTATCAGCCGATGGTGGGCGCAGTGGCGATCGGGCTCTATCAACTGCTCTATCATCAGGTGCCAGGGGAGCAGGTGGGGTATTCAGGATTGGAGCCGCAGCGCAGATTATTCCTCGGACTCGGGCTGGAGATGAACGAAGCCGGGCGCAGGCATCTGGCGCTCCAGGCCTCGAAGCTGGAGGCGGTTGGCCTGATGCAGACCTCGCGGCTGGCGCTGCCGCATGGCGAGGATGTGATCTATGAATACGAGCTGACAGCACCGCTCGGGCCAGAGGAGTTCTTCGAGAATCAGCATCTGGCGATGTACCTGCGGGACAAGATTGGCAAGTATGCGCTGATCTCGCTGCGGCAGCAATTTTTCGCACGCGAGCCGGATGAGCTGGCCTCCGCGCAACTGGAGAAGGAGAACATCTCGGTGCCGTTCTATGAGCTGTTCTCGCTCAATACGCAGGCGGTGGACAACGAGCTCGAGCAGGCGCTGTCCGAGGTCGCATCTACAAGGCCGAGCAGCACGCCGCCGCAGAGGGAGCATACCGCTACCGCAGGTATCCAGTACGGTGAGATTATATTGCGCTTTCCGCGCCATTCGGCAAATCGGCCTCATGTGGAACGGCTGCGCGGCGATGAGCGGCAGTTGGCTCGACTGAATTATGTCGCGTACAAGTTCAACCTGAGTGTGGTCGATCTGTGCCGACTGCTGGATGAGGACGGCATCTTCTCACGGTCGGGCGAGCTGATGGAGGAGGAGCTCCAGCTTCGCGCCAATCAGCTCTACCGTCAGGAGCGCAAGCGCGATGATGAGCGGAAGCGCAAGCTGGTCAAGATAACCGGGGCAGCAGCACAGGGCACAGACGCCGAAGAGGACGAGCTGCCACAGGAATATGCCGTGCTCGCGGAGGACTGGCTTGAGGTGCCGGTTCAACTGGCGGGACGCTGTGATAAGGCGCAATACAATATGCTGATGCGCAACGAGCCCTATACCCGTTTTCTGGCCCGGTTCTTCCCCGGCGCTATACCGGATTGGGTGGAGCGTGTGTTCGAGCGGATCGATATGAATTACAAGCTGCCGGAGGCTGTCATTAATGTGCTGATCCACTATGTGCTTGGCGCTGCTGACGAATCGCAGCGGGTAAGCAAAAGCTTCATCGATGCGGTGGCTGGCAATATGCTGGTCAAGCAGGTGGACACCTTTGAGAAGGCGGTCAGCTATGTGAGGGAGCAGAGCAAGGTGGAGGAGCGCCGCAAGCAGACCAGCCAGCGGACAGGCGCACCAGGGCGAGCTGGAGCGGGACGAGGCAGCCGTGGCAGCAGTCGCAAGCCGAGCCTCCCGATTATCGAGGATGTGCCGTCTGGCTCAGCAGCAACGCCGGAGGAGCTGGAGGAAATATTGAGGCTGGCCCGCAAGCTGGATGGCAAGAGGGAATAGGGGGTAGAGGATGATGGAATCGCTGAGCGATGTGCTCAAGCAATGGCATACAGGCAAGCAGATGAGAGGGCGCGCCAAGGAATTGCAGGATGAGCTGCTCGCGCATCCGCTCGTCGTCAAGCTGCAGCATAAATACCCTGAGCTGAATGAAGAGCTGATCCGGCTTAATCTGAACCGGGTCTATCAGTATACGAAGGAGCATGCGAATTGCTCGGACTGTCCGGGGCTGGAGCGCTGCCCCAATGACTTTGAAGGCCATTATACGATGCTGTCTGTCCAATCAGACAGCGACTTCCCGCAGTTGGTCGACCGCAAGGTGCCGTGCAAGAAGTTTCTGGCCAACCAGAGCGAGCGGCAGATTCGCAGCCGGGTCAAGAGCTTCTATGTGGACGAGCTGGCGCTCTCACGCGGCTACTCTGCGGAGGAGATTACCTTCAAGGATCTGGAGCGAGTGAAGGCGGTCAGACAGATTATGGAGTATATCGAGCAGACCCGACATGAGGGATTGCAGACTCGGGGGCTGTATCTGGCGGGCAAATTCGGCACCGGAAAAACGTTCTTGATGTGCTACATGCTCTATGAGCTCGCCAAGGCGGGCTACTCCGGGGTGATCGTCTACGTTCCTGAGTTTGTGGAGGATCTCAAGTCAATGTTCTCCGAGCCGCAGAAGCTCAAGGAGACGATTGAGCTGATGAAGTCCACCGACCTGCTCGTATTTGACGACATCGGCGCAGAGAATTTGAACCCATGGGTGCGCGATCATGTGATGGGAACGATCTTGAATTATCGCATGAATCGCAAGCCGACCTTCTACACCTCCAATCACGATCTGGACATGCTGGAGAAGCATTTCAGCTTTACGAGCAAGGACGGGGATGAGGCGCACAAGGGGCAGCGGCTGATGGATCGTGTTCGTCCGTTTGTCGATTATGTCGTGGTGAGCGGCGAGAACAAGCGCGGCAAGAGTTAAGATTCAGTGAGGGAACGCCCATTGCAGGTCAGCCAGCCATGTTCTAGGCTGTGTCCACCAGACTATAGGCAAAGAATCGCGCCATCCCCGGTCTCCAGCGAGCTGCAGGCCAGGGATGGCGCGATCTGTTGCAGGGCGATATAGCCGCTGCCTGGCCTTGACCAGGGTGTGTATGCAAACTCCGCAAGGAGCAAATGTTGCAGCGGCGTGCTAAGGATACAGATCATGCAAGGCCGCCAGCAACTGTGGACGGAGGCGCACATCCGGCCATAGCGCTTGTAATGTCGCTTGCGCCTCCTGCACCGTCGATGCGCCGCCAAGCCGGATGAGCGTCCCGATGGCGATACATCCGGTGCGGCTGCGCTCCTCGGAGCAATGAATGCCGATGCGATAGCCGCCTTCCGTAAGCTCGCAGATCCAGTCCACCGTCTCCTGAATAATCGTCTGCTGATGCTCCCCATCCTGCTCCAGCGGAATGCGCACATAATGGAGCGGATGCTCCTTGCCGGTAAGCACCTTCTCCGATCGCAAGTCCACAATAACGTGGCAGCCCTCCTTTTCGATCAGGGAGATCGTATCTCCGAGGCTGCCAATCCATACCTTCCCTTGTACAAGCTCCTTGTAGCTGTTAAATGCCGTATTGATCTCTGGCAAGCAGCCATCCCTCCATCGCTTCGCGGTGCATGATGCCGCGCTAGCATGATTTTGCAATGCCCATCATTACAAGTGTATTAATTTCCCTGAGCTTGCATGACCGCAACCTATTAGATTAGGTGATGATTTTAATCAGAAAAATTGAAATTTGTATTGACACTTCCCCCTGAATCCTGCTATTATCCATCCATAACCAACTAAACAGGTAGGGATATTAGATATTACGACCAGAGCAACTGGAGTAACACGGCCCATACAGACCTGATGATGAAGGTAACTAGTGGAGGGGGATTACAATATGAAACACAAGCTATCATTAACAGTACGATTGTTCACAGTTGCTCTGGCGTTGACTCTGGTCGTCACAGGTTGCGGCTCCGGCGGGGGCAATGGCAAAGGGGAGGGGGCAGCCTCGGCATCCACAGGTAAAGGTGCTTCCAATCAGCCAGCCGACGCGAGTCGTCCGGTCAAGCTGCTGAACGTATCCTACGATCCGACTCGGGAGCTGTATGAGCAATACAACAAAGCCTTCGCCGCCTATTGGAAAGACAAGACGGGACAGGAGGTCACGATCGACCAATCGCATGGCGGCTCAGGCAAGCAGGGGCGTGCGGTTATGGATGGCCTGAAGGCCGATGTGGTGACGCTGGCGCTGGGCTATGACATCGATGCCCTGGTGAAGCCAGGCCTGCTGGACGCAGACTGGCAGCAGCAATTCGAGCACAACAGCTCGCCCTACACCTCGGCAATCGTGTTCCTCGTTCGCAAGGGCAATCCAAAGGGAATTCATGACTGGGATGATCTCTTGAAGGACGGCGTGGAGGTCATTACGCCGAATCCGAAGACATCTGGCGGTGCACGCTGGAATTATCTGGCTGCCTGGGGCTATGCGCTCAAGCATAACAACAATGATGAGGGGAAAGCGTTGGAATTTTTGCAGAAGCTGTTCAAGCATGTACCGGTGCTTGATTCCGGTGCGCGCGGCGCGACGACCACGTTCGTTGAACGCAAAATCGGGGATGTGCTGCTGGCTTGGGAGAACGAGGCGCTGCTCTCGCTCAAGGAGTTCGATGATGGCGAGTTCGAGCTGGTGACGCCTTCCATCAGCATTCTTGCTGAACCTCCGGTGGCAGTTGTCGACAAGACGGTGGATGAGCGGGGCACCCGCGAGGTAGCCGAGGCCTACCTCCAGTATCTGTACAGCGAGGAAGGTCAGGAGCTGGCCGGGAAGAACTTTTATCGTCCAACGCTGCCCGCAGTAGCCGAGAAATACAAGGATCAGTTCAAGGAGCTGGAGCTGCTCCAGATTGACAAGGATTTTGGCGGCTGGAAGGCAGCACAGGAGAAGCACTTTAGCGATGGCGGCACATTTGACCAAATCTATACGCCAGGCTCCTAATCGTGCAGGCTGATACGAAAGGAGCTGACTTCTCATGAAAGGTTCCGTTATGAAGGTTAAGGCCAAAGCGAGCAGTGTGCTGCCAGGGTTTGGAATATCCTTGGGCTTTACCCTATTTTATCTCTGTCTCATGGTCATCATCCCGCTGTCCGCGATCTTCATCAAAACATCGGGCATGCCATGGAGCCAATTCTGGGATACAGTCACCCATCCGCGCGTGCTGGCATCCTACAGGGTCAGCTTCCTGACCGCATTCGCCGCAGCATCGATCAATGTCGTCTTCGGTCTGCTGGTTGCCTGGGTGCTGGTTCGCTACCGTTTCCCTGGCAAGCGAGTCGTCGACAGTTTGATCGATCTGCCCTTTGCGCTGCCGACCGCAGTAGCGGGGATTGCGCTCACAGCCATCTACGCGCCCACTGGCTGGATCGGGAAGTGGCTGGAGCCGCTGGGCATCAAGGTGGCATTTACACCGCTGGGCATTACGATCGCCCTCGTATTCATCGGCTTGCCGTTCGTTGTACGCACAGTGCAGCCTGTATTGCAGGATATGGAGAAGGATACGGAGGAAGCGGCCGTGATGCTTGGAGCGTATCGGCTGCGAACCTTCACCCGCGTCCTGCTGCCGGAGCTGATCCCGCCGCTGCTGACCGGATTTGCGATGGCGTTCGCGCGCGGGCTTGGCGAATACGGCTCGGTTGTCTTCATCTCCGGCAATATGCCGCTCAAGACCGAGATTGCGCCGCTGCTCATCATGACGAAGCTGGAGCAGTACGATTATATGGGGGCGACGGCCATCGCGCTCGTCATGCTGATCATCTCGTTTGTGATGCTGCTTATTATTAATGCGCTGCAATGGTGGTCTGGCCGCCGTGCAGTCGCAGCCTAGAGGAGGGGCTAGCATGGCTGGAGCGATTACCGCCCATCTCGATCATCAGGCGGCTCAGCGGCCACAGCATATTAACGAGTCTGGCCCGGTGAGGATCATCCTGATCAGCGTCGCCTTGCTATTTTTGACGCTCGTCGTGGTGCTGCCGTTGATGACGATCTTTGTGGAGGCGTTCAGGAAGGGCTTCGAGGTCTATCTGGCCTCGATTACGGATAAGGATGCGCTGGCAGCGCTGAGGCTGACGCTGCTGACAGCAGCGATCGCGGTGCCGCTCAACACGATATTCGGCGTAGCGGCAGCGTGGGCGATAACGAAGTTTCAGTTCCGGGGCAAAAATCTGCTCCTGACACTAATTGACCTGCCTTTTGCTATATCGCCTGTCATCTCGGGTCTGATCTTTGTGCTCTTGTTCGGCGCACAGGGCTTCTGGGGGCCTTGGCTTGATGAACGGGGGATTCAGATTATATTCGCCCTGCCGGGAATTGTGCTGGCGACGGTGTTCGTCACCTTCCCGTTCGTGGCGCGGGAGATCATCCCGTTAATGCAGGCGCAAGGGACACAGGAGGAGGAAGCGGCCGCGAGCCTTGGCGCGCGGGGCTGGCAGATATTCTGGCGCATCACGCTGCCTAATATCAAGTGGGGTCTGCTGTACGGGATCATTCTCTGCAACGCGCGGGCGATGGGCGAGTTCGGGGCGGTCTCTGTCGTCTCCGGACATATACGCGGACAGACGAACACATTGCCGCTGCAGGTAGAGATATTGTACAATGAATACCAGTTCGCCGCCGCCTTTGCCGTCGCCTCGCTGCTGCTGCTGCTGGCGTTTGTCACATTGCTCGTCAAATCCTTTGTGGAAGGGCGAAAAATAAATTCCTAGTATTTTGGTGTGAAAAGTGTTATATTGATAAAAAGAACATAACAGCAATCGGACATCGGACATTGTCGAAGGCTACAGTGCTCCGTATCAACCACTGATTTCAAGACATTCTCATTACAAATATAATGAAAGACTACAGGAGGCGGCGTTGCTGCATGGAGAGAACAATTACAATTAAAAGTGGACAATGGAATCTGGCAGCAACGCTGCATTATCCGGAGTTAACGCAGGACAGCCCGTCGCGTCTGCCGATCATCATTATATGCCATGGCTTCGTCGGCAGTCGGATCGGTACAGATCGGTTGTTTGTGAAGGCGGCGCGTACATTCAGCAAGGAAGGGTTCATCGTGCTTCGCTTCGATTATGCCGGCTGCGGCGAGAGCGATGGGGATTACGGCGAGACGGGTCTGGACTCGTTCATCGAACAGACACGCTATGTTCTGGACTACGCGCTCGATATGGACATTGTTGATCCAGAGCGGGTGATTCTGCTGGGACACAGTCTGGGAGGCGCGTCTGCGCTGCTGACAGGTGTCAAGGATAAGCGGGTCAAGACGCTGGTATTGTGGGCGCCAGTCGCTCATCCTTATACAGATATAGTGAAAATTACAGGCCGGGATGTGCATGATCAAGCGATGACACAGGGCGGAGCAGATTACCTGGGCTACACCTTCCGTCCGGTATTCTATGAATCACTGACCAAGCATCAGCCTTTGCGGGATTTGAAGGACTTCGGCGGAGATGTGCTGCTGGTGCATGGCACCTCCGATGATGTCATTCCGGTGGACTATACCTTCTTGTATCAGAAGCTGTTCTGGACTCGCCAGGATGGTCAATGCGACAAAGAGGTGATTCTCCAGGGAGATCATACCTTCTCCTCACAGGCGAGCGTAGCGGTTCTGTTCTCAAGCACGGTCAATTGGCTCAAGGATTTGGAGCGCAAAAAGCGGGATTGGAATGGCTGGGTCATATAAAATTTGTTACACTGAATAGTAAGGAGAGAGGAACCATGCCAAAGCCACTACAGATCGATTCATTGTGGACGGAGAGAATCTCTGATCAATTAAATGGTTTGGAATACGGATCGGTGCTGATCACTGTCCATGATGGAAGAATTGTGCAGATCGATCGTACAGAGCGCAAACGATTTGATCCATACTCAGAATCGCGCCGCGGTGCAGAGCAGCCTGTGAGATCGGTGACATAGCTGCAATGGGCGGAGCATTCAGGAGTACCCTCAGTAGTATCTTCAGGAGTGGGCAGGAACCGATGCAGTACCATTATTAATGAGGCAGGAGTGTGATCAGGGAATGGCCAAGATTGTAATCCTTACAGGGAGCCCATCCAGGAGCTCCAGACTATTCGGCATCGTAGACTATGCGACTCAAGCGCTGGAGCAGGCAGGCTTCGAGGTGTCTGCGATTCATGCAACGGATCTCCCGGCAGAGGATCTGCTGTTCGCGCGGTTCGACAGCCCCGCGATCCAGGGGATCGGAGCGGCAGTCGCTTCTGCGGATGCAGTGATCGTCGCATCGCCGGTCTATAAGGCTTCTTACACGGGATTGTTGAAGGCTGTGCTGGATTTGCTGCCGCAAAAAGGGCTTGTCGGCAAGCCGGTGCTGCCGCTGTTCATCGGCGGGACGATCGCTCATTTCTTGAGCATCGACTACGCCTTGAAGCCGGTGCTGTCTGCGCTGGGCGCGCGTCACTTGCTGACAGGCGTGTTCGCTGTCGATTCGCAGGTGGCGCGCAATGAGCAGGGCGAAGCCGTGCTGAACGAGGAGCTGCGCACCCGTCTGGATGTGGCATTGACAGAATACGCAGAGATTGTGAAGCTGCTTGCTGGCAGGGCGCAGCAGATCGAGAGCGGGAATATCTAATCGCAGTCGCCATAATAGAGTATGGGGCCAGCCACTTGGGCTGGCCTGTTTTTGTTGGTACTGCTTCGCTAACCGCAAATATCAGGGGAAGGGGTTGACTCTTGAGCGGAAGCACTTGATAATGACTAAGAACTAGGACGTCTGAAAACCTTGAACGGATGAATTATTGTTCCAGGAAAGGCGCTTTTGCGAAGGCGTACTGGGGCTACGTCAAGAAAAGGCAACGCAGCATGGGGCGAAAAGGCGGGGAGAGATGCCCCTGAACGTTTTTTTCGACACGCCCTAAATGACGACAAAAGAAGGCATGCGTGTATGGAACGACTCAAGATTGTAGACAGGCCGCTGGTATTGATGCTGGCGGTCACCTTTATTGCATATCAGCTCACTCATTGGACACTGCTCGGCTATGCTGTCGGCTGGCTGGCTCTGGCGGCAATCGGGGTGCTGCTGCGCCATCTGCGTGGAACAGCGCTCTACCTTAGCCTTGTGTTTATGATCGTAGGCACGGTCAGCCTGATACTTCAGCAAGCTCCGCTTGCCGCGTGGCTTCAGGCCGCATCGATGAATGCGACCTTGGTGACGCTGTTTGTCTTTGCACCGTTATTCGGTATCCCGGTTCGGTTGCCGGAATACTATGCTGCACTGGAGCGCTTCTATGAGCGGCGCTTGCGCAGCACGGGGAGTCTGTTGGTGGGCACCCAACTGCTGACACAGCTTCTTGGCGCTTTTATTAATGTGGGTTCTATCCCGGTCGTCTATTATCTTGTCTATGTGAAGCCGCGCGCCCCGGCGTTATCAAGCTTGCTTGCGGCGGCGATGAACAGAGGGTTTGGCGGAGCCATCTTGTGGTCGCCGTATTTTGCAGCGATGACGCTGGTTGCCAGCTCACTGCATGTAAGCTGGTCGGTGCTGCTGCCGCATCTATTAGTTCTGTCGCTGTTGAGCGTGGCTATTAGTCTGCTGGTGGATGCCCCCAAGCTGCGCCAGGCCTCGGACGCGATGCCGCATGTCACCAATGAAGAGGGCTTGCCGCAGTCTGATGCCGATACGATACGGCTCAGCCAGACTCCAGCGCCTCCACTGCCTGCGGAGCGGACCATCGCCGCAGGAGAGGACAAGCCAACAACGTCAGGCTTCCCTCCCGGGCTCGCCGCCTACCTCATACTGGCGATCGGTGTCATCCTGCTGCTGGAGCGGTTGGTGGATTTGCCAATGGTTATCATTACGTGCTTGGCGGCCTCGGTGTTCCCGTTGCTATGGTGTATGCTCAAGCGCGAGCTGCCAACCTTTCGGCAAGGCTTGACGAACCATTTCCGGGTTACCTTGGGTTCGCTGCAGAAGGAGATGACGCTGTTTTTGGCGGCGGGCTTTTTCAGTGGGGCGATTAGCGGCATCGGGTTCGGCCCGGCGATCCCGGAGCTGCTGGGACAACTGCCGCTGCCGGTCGCGTTTTCCTTCTCGTTGCTTACCGTTGCTGCTGTTGGCCTCACCTCGCTCATTGGCCTGCATCCCATCGTTACCGTGACGGTGCTTGTGACGAGTATCGACCCGGCAAGTGTGGGGCTAAACACAGTTTCCTTCGCGATCCTGCTGCTCGGCAGTTGGTCGCTATCCAATCCGGTATCCCCGGCTTCGGCGGTGAATAACCTGCTTGCCGGTCTGCTCAAGCAGCCAGTGTTCCGCTTGACGCGCGCCAATTATCGCTTTGCAGCGGTTATGGCGCTTGCATTGCTGCTCTATGTGCTGCTTGTAGCCATCTGAACAACCGTCCCCGGCCGTTGAGGGTATCCTGCCCTACATCGACCGGGGACGGTTGTTTTCGTTGACAGTCGCCATGCCTTACGGCATGGTGCGGTACGAACGGCCGTATGTGGCCGCCGAATCTTCGTGCTATGCGGCAGCGCTGTCCGCTGTGTCTGCGCGACTGTGTCTGCGCGCCAGCGTCTGTGCGCTGTGTCTGTACGCCAGCGTCTGTGCGCTGTGTCTGTACGCCAGCGTCTGTCCGCTGTGTCTGTACGACTGCGTCTGTGCGCTGTGTCTGTACGCCAGCGTCTGTCCGCTGTGTCTGTACGACTGCGTCTGTGTGCTGCGGCTAGGAGCCCGTGGAACGGTAATGCCGAACTCCGATATTCCATATGAGCAGGCAAGGGAGGATGAAGGCGATGCCAGCGGTCGGTGCAAGCATGTAGAGCCAGCTATCTTCGCCAGACTTGCCTAAGATGTAGAGCAGCGGCACGTAATTGACACAGCCAAACGGGATGACGAAGGTGAAGAAGCGCTTCACCCATGTCTCATAGATATGAAGCGGATACTGTGCCATCTCCCGCCCGCCATCGGTGAAGATGTTGGCGACCTCCAGACCTTGAACAGTCCAGAAGCATAGTGTCGCTGCAAGCATGAAGATTCCGGTAAAGATAAACACGCCGCTCGCGATCATGAAGCCGAGCGTGAGCGCCTTGGGAATCGTCCACGCCATCTCCAGGGAAGACACGGCATAGATGAGTACAAGCACGCTCTGCACGAGCCGTCCGACTCGCGTGAATTCGAAGCTGGAGCCCAGCACCTGCAGCACGGTGCCGCGCGGACGGACGAGCAGCCGGTCGAAGTCGCCTCGCCGGATCAGCCCGGAGAAGCTGTCGAAGCCGCGAGCGAAGCATTCGCTAATGGCAAACGACATATGAATGACGGCAAAGCATAGTGCAACCTCCGGGAAGCTCCAGCCCTTGATCTGGCCGAATCGCTCGAACAGGAAATACACCCCGGCGAAGATGGAAAACGGCACAAGAAATTGGCCTAGCGACAGCAGGAGGAAGGAAGCACGGTATTGTAGTTGTGATTTGAATAAGATAGTCATATATTTCCAATACAGTTGCATCGTCTATCCCCCCTGTACCACGACGCTGCGCAGCGCCAATTTCATGAGCCACTTGCCTAGCATAACGAGTACAGCCAGCCACACCAGTTGAATGCCGATCCCGGTCAGTGCATCCAGCGTCCCGATATGGCCGGAGTAGACGCGAAACGGGAAGTCTGCACTCCAGCGAAAGGGCAGTACATAGATGATCTGCTGCAGCCAGGCTGGCATGAGCGGCACCGGAATGACCATTCCCGCGCAAAATTCACCCAGCACGCCGAACATAAGAAGCGAACCGGCAGGCGACAAGGTAACGAAGACGCTGATATAGATCAGCATCGAGATAGCAACGATCAGAGCCAGGCCAATCAGCAGCGAGAGGAGGAACAAGGCCAGCGCTGCTCCATCTGGGGGCAGCATAAGGCGATAGCCCCCAGGCAGCAACATCGCGGCAACAAGTATCGGACCGCTGCGCAGAGCAGCTCCAGCCAAGCGCTGGGCGAGCAGCTTCGCGTACCAGAATCCGTAGATGCCGCTCGGGCGGCATAGCTCATACGCGATATTGCCTGTAGTAATCAGATCGAATAATTCGTTGTCGCGGAACCAGAGCATAATCAGGGCCAAAAATGCCTGCTGCAGCCAGATGTACGCGGTCAGCTCCTGAAGGGAGATCGGCTGGCTGCCCGCAGTCTGGTGATAGAAGGCCTGAAATACCATAAGGATGATAAAGCCCCAGAAAAACTGTGTCGCTATGCCTGCCAGCGCCGCTGTGCGGTATTGCAGTCCGGTGTAGAGCCGCAGCTTGAAGACGGACAGATACATTCTCATAGCAGCTCATGCTCCTTATAGAGCTGCATAATCAAGTCCTCGATCGGCTGGGCATCGATCGACACATCAAGCAGCTCGACCTGCTCGGATAATGCCGCCAGGATGGTCGAGATCGCGACCTGGCTCGTGTCCACCTGGAATTCGGCGCGCTCAGACGACCAGGAGAGCGTCGTGGCGCCAGCGATGATGGCCGGAGCGCTAGCAGGGCGGAACTCGGCGGTAATCGTCTTGATCGCACCGAATTGGCTGCGAAGCGCTTGCAAGCTTCCGTCATGCAGCAGACGCCCCTTGCCAATGAGCAGGATGCGCGAGGCAAGCGCTTCGATGTCGCTCATGTCATGGGTCGTCAGGATGACGGTGACGCCTCTCTCCTTGTTAATCATTCGGATGAACTCCCGCACAGCGAGCTTGGACATCGCATCGAGGCCGATCGTGGGTTCATCGAGGAACAGCACGCTGGGGCTATGCAGCAGCGAGGCGGCAATCTCGCAGCGCATCCGCTGGCCCAGACTGAGCTGGCGGACAGGTGTCCCCAGCATCGGCTCCAGCGCGAGCAGCTCTGTCAGCAGTGCCAGATTGCTGCGGTACTCTGTCTGTGGCACCGCATATATATCGCGCAGCAGCTCAAAGGAGTCGATGACCGGAACATCCCACCATAGCTGGGAGCGCTGTCCGAACACGACACCGATATGCTTGACATAGCTGACGCGCTGCTCCCATGGCGTATAGCCCATAATGGAGCAGGTGCCTTGATCGGGGACGAGTATGCCGCTCATTACCTTGATCGTGGTCGATTTGCCTGCCCCGTTCGGGCCGATGTAGCCGACGATCTCGCCCTGCGGGATGGTGAAGCTGATGTCCTTCAGGGCTTCAACGGTTTTGTAACGTGGATGAAATAACGACTTGAAGGCTTGCCCCAGGCCGGATGAGCGCTCCGCTACCCGGAAGGTCTTACTCAAGTCTTGTACAGTAATCACGATTGCTATCCTCCGTTTATGTAGTAGGAAGGAAGATATTATCATTGCTACCTGATCACTGTCAATACTTGATGCAAAAATACTTGTCAGCGCTCATTTTTTGCTTGAAAATAGAAAAATAGGATGACAGAGAACCAGGGGGATGAATCGTTGGCACTGCAAAAGATCGAGCTGTTCAGCAAGCTCTCGAATCTGGAGCTGGCTCGGCTGTTGGGCAAGCTGAACAAGGAACGCTATACACCCGGAGAGACGCTGTTCAATCAGGGTGACCCGGGAGACCGGATGTATATTATCATATCTGGCAGGATCGAGCTGTACGCGGCATCGGAAGGCGGAGAGCGCAGGCTGTTAGCCGTGCTTGGCGAGGGAGATGTGCTGGGCGAGATGGCACTGCTGACCGGAGAGACCCGTTCAGCAGCGGCTGTCGCCGCCCAGCCTACGGAGCTGTACAGCATTGATTCGCCTACACTGGATCAGTTGCTAACAGACCACCCGGCGATTTCCTCCTATTTCATCCACCAGCTATCGCAACGGTTGGTGTCGACCAATAACCGGCTGCAGGCTGCCAAGGAGGAGCAGGCTTCGAAGCTGCAGGAGCAATTGCTCCAACTCCCGAAGCAGGCGCGGGAGCTGGTTGTTCGCTGTGCGCTGCTCGGCAGCATGCCGGAAGCATTGGCACAGCATGCAGGCTTGCTGGCAGAGGGGGAACGCTTGCAGGAGGCGGCGCTGTGGCTTCCCTGGGTGAGTCTGGGCAGCGGGCAGAGTGATGCCCTTGAGAGTTCTCGTCTCGTGTTCGAGACGGAACGGCGCCAACTGGTGCTGGAGCTGGGCAAAAGCCTGTATGGGCATCAGCAACTGGAGGACTGGCTGCAGGAGGCCCGGACGTTCTATGCGCATGCAGGACTGTGGAAGGAGCTGCTGCTGCTGTATCTCGACCAGGAGGAATGGGCAGCGGCGCTTGAGCTTCTGGGTAGCCATGGCTTGGCCGCAGCACCGCTCCCACCCCAACCAGCTAAGGGGCAATCTGCCAGACTTGCCGGAGCAACGGCGATAGCACGGGGAGCGTCTGGTGCCCGCTCTGTTCCCTGGGACGATATATCGCTAAACGGGGCGGGTGTGGAGCGAGGAGCTGCCACGGAGCTGAAGCCGCCGAGGATGGAGCCTGGGGCGGAACCAGGGATGGAGCTAGAGCCGGAGCTGCTGCGGACGCTGGCTGCTCTCCCTGCCCAGCAGTATGCCGGCCGCTTGAGCAGCCTGGTAGCTGTGCTGCGCAGTGCGCTGGAGCATGACCCCGACCAGGGCGTATCGCTGCTCGAGCGGGTGCTGGAGTCTGGCGAGGCCGCCTTCGCACCGCCCGAACGCCTTGTACTCTACAGTCTGGGTGCGGAGCTGGCGCTCAAGGCGGGGCGAGAGCAACAGGCGCAGCGCTATCTTCAGCGCGGGGAGGCGGCTGCGGCGTCAGAGAGCGAGCTAACGAGCTATGGCCTATCCAGGCTGAAGCTCGCCATGCAGCGCAGCCAACTGCTGGGGGCGGGAGCCGGCAGGCTGCTCCAGGGTCATCGGCTGATGGAGACCTTCTTCGTGCTGCTGGCGTTGACCTGCATCGTGTTGTTCGTTTGGCTCGAGCCTGTTGGCGGACTGTCCCCGGAGGCGATGCGATTCATCGGGATAGCGATCGCTGCTGTCATTCTGTGGATCATTAATGTCATCCCCGACTATCTGGTGGCGCTCGGCATGGTGATGCTCTGGATAACCGGCGGTCTGGTGACGCCAGAAGCGGCATTGTCGGGCTTCGGCTCGACAACCTGGCTATACATGATCTTTATTATGGCGATGAGTGCGGTCATTACGAAGTCGGGGATTCTGTACCGGCTGGCGCTCAATGCGCTCAAGCGATTCCCTCCAGGATACCGGGGGCAGCTATGGGGCATTATTATCGGGGGCTTGGCGATGAATCCGCTTATTCCTTCGTCCTCCGTTAAGGTGTCGCTGGGTGTTCCGATCGCCCGCACCTTGTCGGAGTCGATGGGGCTTGCCGATCGCAGCAAAGGGGCGGCAGGCTTCGGCCTGGCGGCAATGATCTTCTACGGCTTTACCGCGCCGTTCGTATTGACAGGCTCTTATACGAATGTGATGGCCTACGGTCTGGCTGGCGGCAAGCACCCGGTGTCCTGGCTCGCCTGGCTGGTCTATGCTATTCCTGCTCTGGCCGTCTTCGCCGTGGTGATGATTGCACTGCTGCTGCGCATGTTTGGGCGCACAGAAGCGCTGCGTCCCATCTCGCCGGAGGTGCTCGATCAGCAGCTTGGGCTGCTTGGGCCCCTGTCGAAGCTGGAACGGATTGCGCTGTTGACCGTGGTATCCTGCATCTTGCTCATGATCGCTCAGCCGCTGCACGGCGTGGACAGCACCTGGATCATGCTGGGCGGCTTTGGCGTGCTGATCGTGACGGGCGCGCTGGATCGGCGGACGCTATCCACTGGCATAGACTGGACCTTTCTGCTCTTCCTTGGGGTAGCGTTCAGCTTCGCCGCTGCGGTAGAGCAGCTCGGTATAGCGGAGGCTATGTCGGGCTATCTGAGCGGTCATATGGGAGTGTTCGCTGCTTCACCGCTGCTTTTTTTGTTGGCAGTCATTGTACTGTCGTTCGCCGTGACGCTGGTGATTCGGGATGATCCAGCGGTCATATTGCTTATTACCGCGCTGCTGCCTATTTCGACGGGGCTGGGTATACATCCCTGGGTGCTTGTTTTCGTCATTTTGCTTGCGACCGATCCGTTCTTTTTCACCTACCAATCACCGACATATCTCACGGCCTATTACAGCTCGGAGGGCAAGGCATTCAGCCACCGGCAAGGCCAGCAGATTGCTCTGGCGTATGGGGCCGCAGTGTTGCTGGCGGTGATGGTCTCCATTCCGTTCTGGCATTGGCTGGGACTTATTCGATGACCTGCCCTGGCTGCTTCCCTGCTGAGGAAGGCCGTCGTCTGCTCGCGTGATAACAGCACAAAAAAGATGGAGCCACACGGCGCTAGGTGCGCCATGCGGCTCCATCTCTCTTAATAATGATGAGCGTGCTCCCAACATCAGCCGAGCGGGCGGATGATTAGGAAATGACAAACTTAATGATAACAGCCAGAGCAAATATAACGGTCATAAACCCGGCCATACCGACAAACCCCATCACAACATCCGTGAAGTCATGACGTGGTTCTTCATTAAAATGCTCGCGCGGATCTCTTACATTCTCCATCCTATATCCTCCTCAGTACGACAGGTGCAGCAGGGCACAGCATCAGATGGCCGCTATGCGACGATCAGAAGAGCCGTCTGCCTCTTAAACGCTGTCATCCATTGATCATGATCTCATATTTAGCTTATCCTAGTATACCCAACTTCATGAGCGCTTGTAAAGGAAAATAAGCTCTTGAATCCGCTCTAATTTGGGAGAGAGTGGCGGGGTACGCCCGACAAATAAAGGCGGGAGGTTGCAGGGCTGTGCTACAATAGAGGAAGCAGAGTCAAGCTCAGGGGGGAGAAGCATGCAAGAGCCAACGACAGAGCATGGCCGGGCGGCCGCAGAGGAGCTGATTCGCAGCAAGCTGGCGCTACTGCCTGACCAGCCGGGCTGCTACCTGATGAAGAATGGTGAGGGCACCATCATCTATGTTGGCAAGGCCAAGGTGCTGAAGAACCGGGTACGTTCTTACTTCAGCGGCAGTCATAATGGAAAAACGCAGCGTCTCGTTTCCGAGATTCGCGATTTTGAATATATTGTCACCAGCAGCAACATGGAGGCACTCATCCTGGAGTGCAACCTGATCAAGCAGTATCATCCACGCTATAATGTATTGCTCAAGGACGACAAGACCTTTCCTTATCTGAAGATTACGCATGAGCCGCATCCGAAGCTTGAAGTGACTCGCAGAGTGTTGAAGGACAAGGCCAAATATTTCGGCCCGTATCCGAACGGCTACGCCGCGCAACAGACCAAGAAGCTGCTCGATCGTCTCTATCCGCTACGCAAGTGCAATACACTGCCGGATAAGGTCTGTCTGTATTATCATATGGGACAGTGCGTCGCGCCTTGCGAATATGAGGTGGATCAAGCGGTCTATGATGAGCTGGCTCAAGGCATTGCACGCTTTCTGAACGGTGGGCATGGCGAGGTCAAGGAGCAACTGCGCGCAAAAATGGAGGAGGCGGCAGAGGCGCTGGAGTTCGAGCGGGCCAAGGAATACCGCGACCAGATGATGGCGATCGATGCCATGATGGAGAAGCAGAAGATTACGTTGACCGATACGCGCGATCGGGATGTGTTCGGGTACGCAGTGGACAAGGGCTGGATGTGTGTGCAGATTCTATATATGCGTCAGGGCAAAATGATTGAGCGGCATGCGACCACCTTCCCGTATTATGGGGAAGCGCATGATGACTTTATGACATTCGTCGCGCAGTATTACAGCGACAATCCGGCCTTGCCGCACGAAATTTTGCTGCCGCAGGCACCGAAGCTTCGGCAGCCGGAAGAAGCTGTGCTCCTAGCTGGCGAAGCGTCACCCGCAGAGGAATCGGCTGCCGCTTCGCCTTCCAACAGCGGCTCCTGGTCTGATGAAGCGGCTGCGGTTGCCGAGGACGCTGCGGTCAGCGCGGCGGAGGAGAGCGGACAGTTGCTTCAGAGCTGGCTGAAGGTCAAGGTGCTGCTGCCGCAGCGCGGACGCAAGCGCGAGGTCGTCGAGATGGCCAATGAGAACGCCCGCGTGGCGCTGGATGAGAAGTTCAAGCTGATTGAGCGCGATGAGGAGCGCAGTGTGCTCGCAGCAAGGGGGCTGGCGGCTTACCTGCAACTGCCGTCCGCCAGCCGGATCGAGGCGTTCGACAACTCCAACATCCAGGGCACAGACCCGGTGTCGGCCATGGTGGTGTTCGTGGACGGCAAGCCGGACAAGAAGGAGTACCGCAAGTACAAGGTGCGTACCGTCCAGGGGCCGGACGACTATGAGACGATGCGCGAGGTGATTCGCCGCCGTTACGAGCGGGTGTTGAAGGATGGGCTGCAACTGCCCGATCTGATCGTCGTGGACGGCGGCAAGGGTCAGATCTCCGCGGCTGTCGATGTGCTGGAAAATGAACTCGGACTCTATGTGCCGGTATGCGGCATCGTGAAGGATGCCCGTCACAAGACGGCGCAGCTTATGACGGGCGACCCGCCGGAGATTGTGCCGCTCCCGCGGGACAGCCAGGAATTTTATCTGCTGCAACGGATACAGGACGAGGTGCACCGCTTCGCGATTACATTCCACCGCGAGCAGCGGGGCAAGTCGATGGTTGCTTCCAGATTGGATGCCATCCCTGGAATTGGCGAGAAGCGCCGCAAGCTGCTGCTCAAGCATTTCGGCTCCATCAAGAAGATCAAGGAAGCCAGCATTGAAGATTTTCGTCCTCTATCGATAGGTGATAAGCTAGCTGCTACCATATTGGAGCAGCTCCATAATGAACCGTGACGTTCAGTCGAAGGGTCGCTCTCTGGCAACATAGGGGGCGGCCCTTCCTGTATCTGGTTATATCCGGAATTTCTCAATCAGTGTATGCACAGCATGGATAACGGCATCTGGGTGCTTTTGCGGAATCATATGGGCGGATTGAGGGAGCACGGTAAGCTCGGCATGAGGCAGCTCACGGTAGAGCCTGTAGCTATGCTCTCTTGTGGGGAAAGGGTCAAGCCCGCCGACTACAATCATCGTTGGAGTTTCCATGAAGGCGATGCGCGGCTCCATATACTCTGCTGCGGGAACAAATTGAAGCACATCTTCCCGATTCGCTCTGAATTGCGACGGCCGAGGCCAGAATGCACGAATTTCCTCTTCATAATCTGCAGGTACCTGCTCCGGGTCAAAGGTAGCCTTCATTACACTACGGGCCATAATCCGCCCCAGTGGCGCCAGAAGGATGTTCATGATGAAATCGCCAATCCAAGGTGTGGTCACTATCCTGGAGATCGGGTCGCCTTTTTCTGCGGGGTACCCCTCCTTATACATCCCGCCGGCTACGGTGACCAGCCCCGCCAAGTGATCAGGATATAACGAGGCATAGACCAATACTAACAATCCGCTCCAGGAATGACCAACAAGAATGGGCTTTTCTACACCGAGCGCCTGCAAGGCACGATGAAGCAGCTTGGCTTGATCGATCACGGTGAAGGGCTTCTTGCGATCTACCGGGCGTCCGCTGTAGCCATATCCAGGCCGATCGAAGGACAGCATACGGTACCCTTTGGCCATCCCAAGCTCCATAACTTGATTGTAATCATTTCCTCTAAGAACTCCGCCATGCAATAAAACGACCGGCCGCCCTGTGCCTCGCTCCATATAGTGTAAGGAAATGTTATCCACCTGTACAAATTTTCCCGCAGGGGGGAACTGAGCTTCTCCGATCTTAAAGGTCAATCGGTTGTATATATATAACACGACAATCAACCCGAGCACTAGCATGGCGTACATTATCATCCATCCCCTCGAAATATGATATTAACGAACTGATTAGTATGTTGTAGTGATAATACAAGGCTTCAATCCTGAAACAGATGAAGCCTTATATTCAATAGCGAATGTATAGCGCGCATCACCAAATATGGTCTTCTACATCTACGTGAAACGAAGCGTTGCCCATCAAGCAAGGACAGCGTCAGCCGTGTATCCTTAGCTCCTGAGTTACGGTATCGCCAAGCTGCTCCAGAGCAATCGAGCCGCATCATGGGCAAATAAGTCGAGCTTCATACCCCCAGGCGCCATGAGCCAGGATAGCACAAGACCGCTAAGGAGCGACTGAATGAACAGTGCCAGCGAATCAGCCCCCATATCCCTTCGAATCAACCCTTGCTCTTGCAGACCGCGAAACAAGCGTGTTATCTCCTCATAGAACGCTTCAAACAGTCTACGCAGCTTTTCCTTATCCTCCGAATTACGGCTGGAGGTATAGAAATCGACAAACAGTAAAGCTCCTCTAGGCATAATCATACAGCCCGCCAGGTGCTCCTGCAGCCAGGCAGCGAGCGCCTTCACACGATCCTCCGCTTGGATCATGCTCTGAATTTGCCGGGGGAGCGCAGCCGACTGCTGCTTCAGATTTCGCTCGCATATCGCTAAGTACAGGTCATTTTTGTTCGTAAAATGCCAGTACACCACACTTTTCGTCTGCCCGGCTTCAACAGCGACCTGTTCCAGTGTTGCGCCATAATATCCGTGTGTGGCGAATACCTTAATGGCCGCATCCATCACCCGAGTACGTGTATCCGCATGCAGCTTCCCTTGCTCAGGCTGCTTGCGGCTCAGAAGCTGCTGCAACGCTTGCTTATCGCCTACATAGCGTCTCACTGTGGTCCAATGGACGCCTGCTTCCTGGGCAATGCTGGAATAGCTGATCTGATCGATGGGATACCGCGCAGCAAGCTGCTCGGCTACCTGCATAATCTTGTCATAATTTTTCATACAGCGTACATCCCTTTAATTAATCTGTGTGAACTGATAGTTACAAACTTATAGGTATGTTATTATCATATTTCGGATGTATGATTTTGTCAAACTAGGGCGTGTCTGAACACTCTGAACGGATCAGATCTGGCCGAATTTTCGTTCCAGGCAAGGCGCTTTTTCGCGGGCGTACCGGGGGTACGTCAAGAAAGACGGAGCGCATGGCGTAGCCGCCACACGCTCACAGAGCTGTCAGCCTGGAAGGAGCCGCCGGTGGAGGGCGCGAAGCCCCCAGGCGATGCAGACCGGCAGTGCCAGATAGACCAGGGAGGCGATGATGTTTACGGCTGAGCCCAGGAACAGCAGCATGATGCACATCATAATCGTATTAAAGATGGCATGGGTGAACACGGCAGTCATGAAGCCGAACCGCATCAGAATATAGCTGAACAGCAGGCCGATAATCGTCAGCTCGATCAGTCGGGTGCTGGAAGGATACAGCGGGTAGGTTACATGGCCAAACGCCCAGATAATAGAGGGGATGAGCGAGGCGATGAACATATTTTTGACCCATTTGCGCAGCAGTCCGATACCGAACAGACGGTAGACAGCCTCTTCCGAGATAGCGGCACACCAGGCGACAACAGGAAATAACCAGGGCATGCTCATGTTGTAGGGGGATTGTGTAACATCAGAGGCAGACCATACGCCAAGCAGCCATTGTAGCACGAGCAATATGATGGTCTGTACCCCCAGCAGCATCAGCGCCAGCAGGTAGCCTTGCTGCATGCTGCGCCACACCTGCTGTTCGAAGCCCTCCTCGCTGAAGCGAAGCCATAGCTTGTAGCCCATCTGCCGCCACAGCCCGTCCCCGGCGATCAGGGCGAAGTAGATGGAGGCTGCCAGCATCATCGTCAGCAAGCTGGTAACAATCAGTCCCATCGTCACATTGACCTCGGCCTCCGGGTCCTCCCCAAAGCTCGCGAGGATGCCATCTGCCATGTTGTAGTTAATCAGGATGTAGAAGATGGCGAACAACGCCGTCATAATCAGTCCGCGGCGAAATGAGGTATGCTGTCTATACAGCACCGCGTAGATGATGGACAGGATGAACAGCAGGGCTGTCATGATGAAGTACCCCCACATCGACATAGCGCCAGCCAGCTTATCCTGCTCCGAGACGAGCGAGGCGTAGGCGGCCGGGACCTTGAATGCCGGCTTATACGTCAGGATTTGCACAGCACCGCCGGGCATGCGCACGGGCTGAACGCGTAATTGAAGCTGAGCTTCACCGATCGCTGTACCTGCTACCTGAAGCACGATCGTGTTGCTGCCATCCTCTAGCTGCGGCATCACCTCGAGCTGTGCGGCCTTGAAGCCCTGCTGTTCTGCGAAGGCTATGACCGCCCGCTCAGCCTGATCATGATCGGTGAGCCGCTCCTCCTCATCAATCAGTGCGCCCAGACGGTTCCAGGCGATGATTGCTCCGCTCTCCATATGTACATACACATAATAATGCGTCTGCGATCCGGCACTATTGATGCGGGGAGATGTCACTTCGACCTGATACGCATCTACAGGGAAACGATCGCCATAGTCCTTCGCATATTGTTCTGTTAGCTTTTCCTTGGCCAAATATCCGGTTAATAGCTTGTTTGACTGGTACACCGCATGGGAGGTCAGCACCTCCTGGCCGAATTGCTTCTGGATGAAGGCAATAGCCCGTTCCTCAGCATTGGCCCTGGTTATGGTCGTCAGGCCAACGCCGGAAGACGCTGGATGAACGAGCGAAGGGATCACTTGCACCAGTATATATAGCAACAGGCCGGACAGACCGAGCATCGTCCACCGCTTGACCGGCCAGTTCGTTTGCAATGAATTCATAGATAACACCTCTGGCTTGGATTTAGGTTCAATGAATCGTATACATGTACGATAACATAGTTTTTGCTGATTCTCACGAATCCAGACTCCGTTATTCATCATCCGGCGCAGTTAATAGGCCAAGAATCCTCTATAATCGGGTGTTTTGCTGCCAATTTCCCGTAATGCTGCCATTGCAGCGCCTTTTTCGAAGCAAATTACGCTTTGTACCGTAGCAATTATCCATTATATAATCATACAGTTCTCATAGAGTAATTAGAAACAGGCTAGAGGAGCGACTACGTTTGAAAAGCAGCCAATTTGTTATTATCGGCCTGGGCCGATTCGGTTCAAGCATTGCTAAGGAATTGATGACCCTCGGACATGAGGTGCTCGGTATCGACAGCGACGAAGAACGAGTGGACGAGATGAGTCCTATTTTGACCCATTGTGTAGTTGCTGATTCAACAGATGAGGAAGTGCTGCGTTCATTGGGCGTCCGCAATTTTCATTGTGGTGTCGTATCGATCGGCGACGATATTCAATCCAGCATATTAACTGCTATATTATTGAAGGATCTGGGTGTGAAGCAGGTTGTTGCCAAAGCGATGAACGAGCTGCACGGCAGAGTGCTCGAGAAAATCGGTGTGGATCGAGTCATCTACCCCGAGCGGGATATGGGCATTCGTGTGGCACATCAACTGGTATCACCCAATCTGCTTGATTATATTGAGTTATCCAAGGAATATACCATCGTCGAGCTAGCCGTGCCCAAATGTCTATCCGGGATGACTCTCCATAACCTTAATCCGCGGGCTCGCTTTGGCTGCAGTATTGTCGCCATCCATAAGCCTCAGGGCATGATCATTGCCCCTGCGGCGCAGGACGTGCTTGCTGAGAAGGATGTGATGGTCATCATCGGCACCAATGAGCAGATCGAGCAATTCGAGCAGAGCGTGATCCGGTAGGTGAAGCCTCTGCAAGCAGTCAGGGAGAGCGGCAGAGACGGCGGCAGAGAGCGGTGTGCCGCGGACCCAATTTAGAGCGGCTGCTGCTCAGGCTGGCGGCGCTTGCTCTCTTCCCGCTGGCGAGATCGATGAGGGGAAGGAGCAGGCGGAATGGAAAGGCGCAATCCTGGTGATGCTGTTATTAATGCACGGAGAAGCTGTTGAGCAACCATCAAGCCTGCACTAGCCGGAATCTGGACTTGATCTCCTCAATCCAGAGCGGCAGCGAGCCGGGAAGCTCCGCAGAGCGGTTGTAGATCAGCGAGGTCGTTCGTTTCGTGTGCTCCAGTCCGTCCACCTCCAGCACGCTCAGATCATTGTCCCTCAGCATCTGCTCGCGCATATAGGATTTGGGGAGGAGCGTGGCGGCCCGGCATGTATGCAGCAGACGCAATATCGCCTCGAACGAATCGATCTCCATGCGAACATCGGGCGACAGGTTATGGGTTAAGAACAGCTCGTCTGTTAATATGCGGTACCACGTTCCCTTGGAGAACAGGATCATCGGCATCCCGTTGAGGATGCTGATCTCGGCTCTGCCCTTGTCCATAATAAAATGATTCTTCGGCACAACAACCTGCAGATGATCGTCGAACAGCGGAATACAGTGCAGGCTGGCTTCATGGATCTCCGAGGCGACGATGCCCAGATCCGCTTTTTGCTCGCGGACAAGGGATACAATCTCATGCGTCTTGCCCGTGACTGCCTTGATCTCCAGATCAGGCGCTGCCTGGCTCATCACTTGAATCAGGTCGGGCAGCGTCGTCTGCAAGGTCGTCAGGCTGGCGCCGATCGTCAGCAGCGTATGTCGCGCAGCCTTGAATTCATTCACGCTCTGTAGATAACGAAGCTGCAGCTTGCGCAGCTCCAGGGCAAATTCATATGTAATCCGGCCGATCCGGGTAAGCTCGAGCCGCTTGCCAACACGCTTGAACAGCTCCACGCCAAGCTCCTCCTCGAGCTTGCTGATTTTGCGGGAGAGCGCCGGCTGCGTCACATTAAGCAGGGCAGAGGCGCGGTTCAGGCTGGATTGCTCGACGATGGTGGCAAACACATGCATTTCTTCGAGCATGCTGACCTCCTTATGATTTATGCTGATAAGCATAGTATAAGCTTTATTGCCAAATAGTAAAAAGAAATATGCTTGAGCTCTATTCCGCTTATGCATTTTACTTATAAGTGATTATACGGAATAGGCAATTCCATTATAAGCGAAAAAGGAGTAGGATAGGAACTGTGACTATTGTGTGACCGTCAAATTCAGACCGTATAGTTATTGACGCTGCTCTGAGGCGGGAGTACAATGGAGTTTGGTTTAATTCTAAAAATGGAAGAGTTTTAAAAAAAGCACGCTCAGTCTGGAAAGGAGAAAGCTAAAGTTATGAAAGGAAATTCGTATCTGTCACGCAAGCTGCATTCCCTGCTCGGCGTGATCCCGCTCAGCCTGTTCATCATGACCCATGCGCTGACGAATTTTGCTGCTGCGGAGGGAGGTTCAGAGCGCTTCAAGGCCGCGGTTAGTTTTATTAACAGCTTGCCGTTGGTTAATTTTCTGGAGATATTCGGCATATTCCTCCCGCTGTTATTTCACGGCGTATACGGCTTGTACATTGCGTACCAGTCCAATCTGAATACAGGTCAATTCTCTTATGGACGTAACTGGGCGTTTGCGCTGCAACGCATTTCCGGTGTAATTACGTTTATTTTTGTGTTCTGGCATGTGTACCAGACCCGCTTCCAGGTAGCGATTGGGGAAGTGACCCATGAGCAGCTCGGCATGACAATGCATAATATTGCAACCAACCCGCTGTTCTTCACACTGTACGTAATTGGCGTTCTGGCTTCGACCTTCCACTTTGCGAACGGCATGTGGGCATTTCTTGTTAGCTGGGGCATTACTGTCGGACCGAGAGCTCAACGGATTTCTTCATATATTTGGATGGCGGTATTCGTCATCGTATCTGCGATGTTCCTGCTCTCGCTGAACGCTTTCCGCGGAGATGAGTTCAAGGAAGCGGCTGCTGCGCTGGATGTATTCCGCACAATCGGTTAAGGCGTACTGAACCAGTAGTTTTGAAGACAAGGAGCGATTTGAATTATGGCTAAAAATAAAGTTATTGTCGTAGGCGGCGGTCTGGCAGGCTTGATGGCAACCATCAAGGCGGCTGAAGCAGGCGTGCACGTCGACCTCTTCTCAGTTGTACCAGTAAAGCGTTCTCACTCCGTATGTGCTCAGGGCGGCATCAATGGCGCTGTCAACACGAAGGGGGAAGGCGATTCCCCATGGGAGCACTTTGACGATACCGTATATGGCGGCGACTTCCTCGCTAACCAGCCTCCAGTCAAGGCGATGTGCGATGCTGCGCCAGGCATTATCCATCTGATGGACCGGATGGGCGTCATGTTCAACCGTACACCGGAGGGCTTGCTTGATTTCCGCCGCTTCGGTGGCACGAAGCATCACCGCACGGCTTTCGCAGGCGCTACAACCGGCCAGCAACTGCTGTACGCGCTGGACGAGCAAGTGCGTCGTTGGGAGACTGCAGGGCTTGTGACCAAGTATGAATTCTGGGAGTTCCTCGGCGCTGTAATCGATGACGACGGCGTATGCCGTGGCGTCTCGGCTCAGGACCTGCGCTCGATGGAAGTGCATACGGTATCTGCTGATGCCGTTATTCTCGCAACAGGCGGCCCTGGCATTATCTTCGGCAAATCGACAAACTCTGTCATCAACACTGGTACGGCAGCGAGCGCCGTGTACCAACAGGGCGTTGATTATGCGAACGGCGAATTCATCCAGATTCACCCGACAGCCATTCCGGGCGATGACAAGCTGCGTCTCATGTCTGAATCCGCACGCGGCGAAGGCGGCCGCATCTGGACGTATAAGGACGGCAAGCCATGGTACTTCCTGGAGGAGAAATATCCGGCCTATGGCAACCTGGTGCCGCGCGATATTGCAACGCGCGAGATTTTCAGTGTGTGTGTGGACATGAAGCTGGGCATCAACGGCGAGAATATGGTCTACCTGGATCTGTCTCACAAGGACCCTAAGGAACTGGATGTCAAGCTGGGCGGCATCATCGAGATCTATGAGAAATTCATGGGCGATGACCCGCGCAAAATCCCGATGAAAATTTTCCCTGCTGTTCACTACTCGATGGGCGGCATGTGGGTTGACTATAACCAGATGACGAATATCCCTGGCCTGTTCGCTGCAGGCGAGTGCGAATACCAGTACCACGGCGCGAATCGCCTGGGCGCGAATTCGCTCGTATCGGCAATCTATGGCGGCATGGTAGCAGGGCCGAAGGCAGTGGAATACATCAAGGGACTGAGCAAGTATGCCGATGATGTATCCTCCAAAGTATTCGACCGCGAGAAGAAGCGCCAGGTTGACAAATACGAGAGCATTACCAAGATGAACGGCAACGAGAATGCTTACGTTCTTCACCGCGAGCTGGGTGAATGGATGACGAACAATATGACCGTTGTGCGCTACAACAAGAAGCTGGAAGAGACGATCGGCAAGATCAAGGAGCTGAAGCAGCGCTACGGCAAGATCAACATTAACGACAGCAATAACTGGAACAACGCAGGCGTAGCGTTCACACGCCAACTGTGGAACATGCTGGAGCTGGCCGAAGCGATGACACTGGGAGCGCTGCTGCGCAACGAGAGCCGCGGAGCGCACTACAAGCCGGATTTCCCTGAACGCGACGATGATCACTTCATGAAGACGACCAAGGCCAAGTGGACAGCAGACGGCCCGAAAATCTCGTATGAGGATATTGATGTATCCCTCATCACGCCTCGTAAACGCGACTATACAACGGATAAGAAGAAGTAAGCGAAGCTGCAGGAAGGAGAATGAAGATGGCTGAAACGACAGTGGACAAAAAGACAATCAAGTTTGTGATCACCCGGCAGGACAAACCGGACTCGCAGCCTTACAAGGAAACATTTGAAATTCCGTATCGTCCCAATATGAACGTCATCAGCGCACTGATGGAAATTCAGCGCAATCCGGTGAAAGATGACGGGCAGAAAACCGCTCCGGTCTGTTGGGATTCCAACTGTCTGGAGGAAGTGTGCGGCGCATGCTCGATGGTTATCAACGGTAAGCCAAGACAGGCCTGTACGGCGCTGATCGATAAGCTGGAGCAGCCGATCCGTCTGGAGCCGATGAGAACCTTCCCGGTTGTGCGCGACCTGGTCATTAACCGTGACCGGATGTTCAACGCGCTCAAGAGGGTCAAGGCATGGATTCCGATTGATGGCACCTATGATCTGGGGCCTGGGCCACGGATGAAGGAAACGAAGCGTCAATGGGCTTACGAGCTGTCCAAGTGCATGACCTGCGGCGTCTGCCTGGAGGCATGTCCGAATGTGAATGACCGCAACAGCTTTATCGGCCCTGCGGCGATCTCCCAGGTGCGTCTGTTCAATGCGCATCCGACAGGTGAGATGAACAAGGAAGAGCGTCTCGAGACGCTTATGTCCGATGGCGGGATCGAAGGCTGCGGCAACTCGCAGAACTGTGTGCGCGCCTGTCCGAAGGGCATTCCGCTCACGACCTCGATCGCAGCGATCAACAAGGATACGACCAAGCAGCTATTCAAGCAATGGCTCGGTATGTAGTCATCAATAGAAGAAGCCGTGAACATCCCTCCTCGGGCGGTTCACGGCTTCTTTAATAGTATTGCGCTATATTCCCGCTGTGTGGGGCAGAGGGCGTATCTCAGTCACCCTCTATAGACCCGTGAGCAAAAAAGGCCAGCAGAGGATTTACATCCAATGCTCGCCCCAATCCTGGATGGACAGGATAACAGGCTCCAGTCCGTGTCCTTTATCTGTCAGTTCATATTCGATACGAACCGGCATTTCAGGGTATACAGTTCGTTTTACAATGTCGAGCGTCTCCAGCTCCTTCATCCGGTCAGTCAACATCTTGTCGCTCATCTCCGGAATCTGTTCCTTTATTTCTTTGAAGCGTTTAGGTCCGCCAAGCAGCACTCGGATAATTAACCCAGTCCATTTCTTTCCTAACAATTCGATGGCGGATTCGTACTTCGGACACATCTTTGAATAGTCCACGGTATTCACCCCACTTATAGCTTATATTGTATCACGATGAAGCGGAAAAGGTAAGTCAGTTTTAACAAAAAGCAATAAACTATAAAAACAATATTAACTTTATTAAGATGCCCATAATAAAGTGGATTAATTACTGCCTTTTTATGCCTAGAGGTGTTGCCGCGTGAGCGGTTCTACTATATAATGATACTGAGAATTATTATCATATAATGCTGTCATCATAGTAAAGGTGGTCGTCATGTCTTCAGAATTAGAACAAGCCTCCTCGGCCTCGGCACCGAAGCTGAAGTCGAGGCCCGTAGCTGCTTCCCTGATCATCATCGGGGGGCTAATTGCACTGGCGCTTGGGATGGCGGCTTCGATCGCTTTCGGAGCCAAGCAAATCCCACTATCCATGGTATGGGAATCATTAACTCACTTTAACCCGGACAGCTCAGAGCATCAGATCATCCATGAGCTTCGCATGCCTCGCGCATTGGCTGCGGCACTGGTGGGCGCCGGTTTTGCGGTTGCCGGGGCGATCATGCAGGGCATGACACGCAACCCGCTTGCTGACTCGGGTCTGCTCGGCATTAACGCGGGAGCTGCATTTGCCATGGTGCTCTGCTTTGCCTTTTTGAAAGGGCTGCCGTTTCTGTATCTCATGTTCTTCTCATTAGCTGGAGCTGCGTTCGGGGCTGGTCTGGTCTTCGGCATCAGCTCGCTGGCGCGCGGCGGATTAAGTCCCGTCAGACTGGCGCTTGCCGGAGCTGCGGTCAGCGCATTGCTGGTCGCGCTGGGCGAAGGCATCTCCATCCATTATAACATTGGACAAGATCTGGCCTTCTTCTACGCAGGGGGAGTCGCCGGAGCCAAATGGATACATATCAAAGTGGTACTGCCTTGGGTCATTGCCGCACTGCTGGGGGCAATGGCATTATCCCGTTCGATCACACTGCTCAGTCTTGGCGATGATATTGCTACCGGCCTGGGTCAGCGCACACGTCTGGTGAAGATCATCGGCATGATCTTTGTATTTGTATTGGCTGGGGCCGCGGTATCGCTCGTCGGCTCGATCGGATTTGTCGGGCTGATCATTCCGCATCTCACCCGCTTCCTCGTGGGAGTGGATTACCGTTGGGTGATTCCCTGCTCCGCCATTCTCGGTTCGCTGCTCATGGTTACCGCAGACCTGTCTGCACGGTTGGTCAATCCGCCAGCCGAGACGCCTGTAGGCGCATTGATTGCGGTTATTGGCGTGCCCTTCTTCCTCTATCTTGCCAGAAAGCAAAGGAGGGAGATGTAATGCAGCCTCAACAAGCCTTATCTGAGAAAGCCCGTTCGCGGCGAGCCGTTCTGGTCATGTCTGCACTCGGAGCCTTCCTGCTGGTCATGTTTATTGTCGCTATTAATTCAGGAGAGATCAAGCTTGGGCCATGGCAAGTCATTAAGACGCTGTTCGGCTTCGGGGATGACCGGCAACGACTTGTCATTATCGACTTTCGTCTGCCGCGGATTGTGATCTCCATGCTGATCGGGGCTTGCTTTGCCGTGTCTGGCTGCATCCTGCAAGGCATTACACGCAATGCGCTTGCCGACTCCGGCATTCTCGGCATTAACGCCGGGGCAGGGCTGGTCGTCGTGCTCTATGTATATCTGTTCCCGCTCAAGACCTCGGCCTCGCCGTTTATGATGCCGTTCCTGGCGTTATTCGGAGCAGGGGTGACGGCATTGCTCATCTATATGCTGGCGTTCAAGCGCCATCAGGGCTTGTCGCCGATCCGGCTGCTGCTTGTCGGCATCGGGGTGCAGGCCGGCATCTCTGCGGCCATGATTATCTTGACGATTCGTCTTGACCCGAACCAGTTCCAGTTCGTGCAGGTATGGATTGCGGGCAGCATCTGGGGGACGAAATGGGATTTCGTCTTTGCGCATCTACCCTGGTTTCTCATCCTCGTGCCGCTGGCGTTCTCCAAGGCGAAGACGCTCAATATTCTGTCGCTGGGCGAGCAGACAGCTACGGGATTGGGCGCCCCTGTGGAGAAGGATCGGCTTATTATGCTAGCTGTCGCCGTAGGTCTGGCGGCAAGCAGTGTCGCCGTAGGCGGAGGAATCGGCTTCGTCGGCTTGGTAGCGCCGCATCTGGCACGCAGGCTGGTGGGGCCGCAGCATCAATTCTCGTTGCCCGCCTCAGCATTGATCGGCGCCTTGCTCGTGCTGGTCGCGGATACGATCGGGCGGACGATCAGTGCGCCCTCCGAGATTGCGACAGGCATTGTCGTAGCCGTTATCGGCGCACCGTATTTCCTCTATCTGCTTTCCCGTTCGCGCGTGTAGGACAAGAGCAGAGGGGTCTCCCATTAGCCATAGGTGAAGTTGGCTAACAGGAGACCCCTTCTGTATGTTAACGAGCCCGTAGGCTTGTTCTGTGACCTTCTGGCGGCCGGCTACAGACGGATGATAACCAGGCCGACCATCATGCAGAGCAGTGCCGCTAACTGCAACAGACTCAATCGCTCGCGGTACAGCACGATAGCTCCTACTGCAACGACAAGACTGTTGGTGGCGAAGATGGGCGCAGCCAGATTGGACGGGCCCGTCTCCAAAGCGATCGCGTACAGTTGAAGCCCGCCATAGGAGAAGATGCCGGATAGCAGCCCCCATACCAGACCCGTCCGCAGCTTGGCGAGGAAACTGGAGGAGGGCTGTCGTCTCCATATCGACCACTCTCGCCAGGCGGGAGGGAAGAACCAGATGATGGATAGCAGGTAGGCAATGAACAAGACGGAAGCGGAGGCCATATGAAGCTCCTCGGTCACTTTCAGCCCGCCATTGCGCAGGGCGAATAAGATAATGGCGACGGCTACATAGATATACCAACGCTTGTGAGGCGCAGAGAGCGACTCTTTACGGCGAATTGAGATGAGCGCAACGGCAAGCAGCAGCAGTGCAATGCCAGTCGTCTCCATCCAGTTCAGCGACTCGCCATATACCCAGGTGCCCATCATGACGACCAGAACAATGTTGATATTAGTGAGAGGGGAAGTCAGTGAGGCCGGTCCGTAGTCCAGCGCCTTCATGAACAGCGCGTTGCCCCATGCAGAGCCGGCACCAACGATTGCGCCAGCCATCCAGTAGCGCCAGTCCAGCAGCGCGGCGAATAGTACGCCTTGGGTGATGGCATGAATGGCAAAGCCAAGTGTTCCTGTCATATACAAGCCCAACAGCAGCGTATGTACAGAGCCTTGCTTCATTTGGGATACTTTCATCCATAATCCGGTCAATCCGAACAGCAGCGCACTGCTGATGGCGATCCAAAGCCACATGTTCGATGTCATCCTTTGCATTCATTATGATTTGTTACACAATTGAAATCTTTCTGTTATCGTCTTTTCATACTGATGGGCTATTATAATAACCAAGACCCCCTTTTTTAATATAGAACGTCTTGGGACCCGCTGATGTGGGTCCACTTTTTTTGCCCTGATGACCGCGGTCGAATCATCAAGCCATAAATAATGGCTGATCCAACGCCACCTGTTAAGGAGCGACGCGAATCAGCCATATGTAGCCAGGTCGTGTCAGACACGACCTAGAGTTGGACTGTAACCGGGTGCTTCTGTCGGAAGAAGACCCAGCTTGTATAGCCGATCTCTCTCAATCGGGTGCGGACAAGCTCAAAGTCGTCGCCGATGCGCGAGGGCAGGTGAGCATCGGAGCCGAACGTCACGGTAACGCCAAAATGGCACGCTCGCTCCAAAATATCATCTGACGGGTACCAGCCGCCGGCATACTTCGTCTTGCCCGATGTATTAATCTCGATCGCGACACCGGCATCTGCAATCGTCCGCAGCGCCTTGTCAATCGCCTCAGCAGCAGGAATATCGGAGAAGGCGGGATAATAGCCCTTCATTGCATCGATATGACCTAGGGACTGGAACAGGCCGCAGCGAGCGGATTCGGCGATCAGATGATAGTAATGCTCCTTCTCCCTGATCTTCTCCTTCTCACTCAGGTTGTTCCAGCGCTTCTTGTTGAAGATGCTGACTCCGCGTGTCTGGTGAACCGAGCCGATGATATAATCCATGGGATAGTTGTTATATTCGGCCTTGTAGATGGGCCACAGCTCGGGATAATAATCGGACTCCACGCCGAGCAGCACCTCGATGCGCCCTTCGTATTTGGCCTTTAGCTCCAGCACCTCCCGCACATAGTTGGGAAATTCGCTGCGCGCCATGGCAATATGCGGCAATGGCTGATCCTTATCGCTGGCGAAATAGGGTGAATGATCCGAGATGCCAATGACCTGCAATTCGGCCTGAATCGCGGCCTGAATATAAGCCTCAATCGCTCCGTCAGCGTGTCCGCATCGTTCATGATGGGTGTGCAGATCAAATTTCATCGCGTTGCTCGCCCTCCTCCTGTAATTCATCCATGATGCTATTCGCTGCCAATAAAATGATACTCCGGCATTCCCTTCAGATCGCTGAGAAATTGCTGCATAGCCGAGCTCAGATAGCGACCGGACTTGTAGGCAACGCCGATGGGATGGGTTAGCTCCAGCTCGTTGATGTTGATCATCTTGAGCGAGCCGCGCGACAGCTCAGTTGAGATCGACAGCTTGGACACAATGGCCACGCCAAGATCCAGCTCCACCATCCGCTTAACCTCCTCACTGCTGGACAGCTCCATGACAATGTTGGGCTCAATGCCGTAATTACGGAACATTTTGTCTATGAAGCGACGTCCATACGTGTCTGGAGAGAGCATAATAAAGGGAATATCCTTTAGCTTATCCACTGTCGTATGTTTTAAAGCGCTCAGTGGATGGGCAGGGGACACCACAAGCTCATATGTATCATAGTAGAGGATGGAGGTCTCAATGTTGGGATTGCGCTCCGACAGATAGGTGATGCCGATGTCTACCGCGCCTTTCTCCACACTGGTCAGCACGTGGGAGGAGGGCATGGAATGGATCGTTGTCTTGATGAGTGGGAACTGATCCTGGAAGTAGGACAGCACCCGAGGCAATATCTGAATCGCTATCGAGGTCGTTGTGCCGAGCACAATATGCCCCTGCGGTGTCTGATTCAGGTCATACAGCTTCTGCTTCAGCTCCTCGACAACGCTCAGTATCCGCTCGGCATGATCGAGAAATACTTGTCCGCGATCTGTCAGCGTGACCGGCTGGCTGCGGTCGATCAGGACCGTCTTGAATTCTTCCTCCAGGCTCTTGATTTGGGCAGAGACGGCGGGTTGCGTCAGATTAAGCAGCTCGCCTGCTTTCCGAAAGCTCATCGTCTTGGAAATAGCGAGCAGCGTTTCAAGCTGGCTAATGTTCATTACATTCCTCCCGGGATTCGTAATAATGAATTCAGACGTCACATGAAACGTTATCTCTATTATAGGGGAACGAACGCGCTGCGGCAAAGCGCAAGAGGTCTTAGAAGCGGTTGCAGGATAATTGGGCGAGCTAACTTATAAAAAGGGAACCAGGGACGACGCCCCGGTTCCACGCAAGCAACTACAGCCAACCCTTTTTGCGAAATAGAAAGAACATGCCCAGGCCAACCAGCAGCATAAAGCCTAATAATACAAAGGAGGCGCCGGGAGCATGCAGGCCGGGAATATAATCAAAGTTCATGCCGTAGATGCCCGTAATAAAAGTGAGCGGCATGAAAATGGTGGTCAGCGCCGTAAATACTCGCATGATCTCATTGGCGCGGCTGGCGATGGAGGACTGATAGGCTTCACGCAGGTTGCCCATCAGGTCGCGATACGTCTCAAAGGCTTCGCTGATCTTCACAGCGTTCTCGTAGATATCACCGAAATACTTTTGCAGCTTCTCGTCGATCAGCCTCAGCTCTTTCTTGTTCAAGGTAGCGACCACTTCCTTTTGCGGGCCGAGCGCCTTCTTGAGCCATAGAATCTCACTTCGCAGACCGATGATCTCATTGAGATGCGTCTTCTTGGTGTTCATCAGAATATCTTCCTCAAGCTTCTCGATTCGAGCCTCGATCCGGTCGCTGACGATGAAGTAGTTATCGACAACCAGATCTATGAGGTGATAGAGAAAACGGTCAGGACGGTTGACCTCCTGCTCCCACAGTATAGGCTTGAGAGAGCGCAGCTCGTTGATACGTTGCTTCGTGACGGTAATGATATAATGCCGCCCGAGGAAAATATTAAGCGCCCGCAGGAAAATCTCCTCATCATCGAAGCGAATGCTGTTGACAACTATAAAATAATGGCTTTCATGAATTTCAATCTTAGGACGCTGCTCTTCATCATGGATACAATCCTCGACAGCCAGATCATGCATGCCGAACAACGGCTGCAGCACAGCCAAGTCCTCAATGTCGGCATCGATCCAGTAAAAACCTTGTGCGGGCGGGGTCACCGCCACCTCGATGTCTTCAATTACTTCAAACACGCCATTGTTAACCAGCCGAATCTTCACTGGTATCACTCCCTTCGCTTCCTTCATGCTGCACAGCTAGCAGCAGGCACGAGGACAGCGCACAGCGAAGCATTGCGGCTCTTATGGCACACTATGCCACAACGAGAGGCAATAAGCGCAAAAAGCCGCGGCGCATCCGGGGCTGCTGTTCGTACCGGCTGTATGGGTAAATCTTGCTCGTCTTGGGCCTCGGTCGATCGCCTTCCATGCGGCTTACGCACCCCTTTCTTTGCCAATAGTCATTGGACAATCCTTGTCTAGTATACTCTGTACATCCCGTTACATTCAAGATATAAATCAGTCGCCCTTCTATTATGTATGGTATGCATCTGGACACCGGCCTGTGTGCAATATCGGGGAGGCGAGCGTGCTGGCTTCTTCTCGGCTTATCCTGCGCCAACCTAGCGAAAAAAGCCTCAACAAGGTTCCTGATGGGTACTTGACGAGGATAACGGAATACGATAAAGTTAAAAATAGCAGTGTGGGCTGTATGGTCTGCAATTGCTGATGAGGCGCGCAATTGAATAGCAAGCATTTCTTATCAAGAGCAGGCGGAGGGACTAGCCCTATGAAGCCCGGCAACCGGCATAATGCACGGTGCTAATTCTTGCGGAGACATCCACGGTGTCTCTGACAGATGAGAGAGGCGTGATAACAAGTATACGACCCTTTCTCATGCTATGGAGAAAGGTTTTTTTGATATACAAGAATGTATAAGTGCTGTCCGCCTTATATGTGCTTCTATATCTACGCGAAACGAAGCTTAGCCGTCAAGGACGGGAACAGCCGTTACGTGTATATGCCTTTCGAACTGGAGCTGAAACTATACTGAACAATGAAGGAGTGAGCAACATGCCGATCAAGATTCCAGACGGTCTTCCTGCGAAGGAAGTATTAACGAAAGAGAATATATTTGTGATGGATGAGAGCGTGGCGTATCATCAGGATATTCGTCCGCTCCAAATTGTAATATTGAATCTGATGCCGACCAAGGAGACGACCGAGACACAGCTTTTGCGTCTGATTGGCAATACTCCACTGCAGGTCGAGATGGTGCTGCTTCATCCCAAAACACATGTGTCCAAGAACACATCGGCGGACCATCTGGAGAGCTTCTATAAGACCTTTGACGAGATTGCCCACAAGCGCTTCGATGGCTTAATCATCACGGGAGCTCCTGTCGAGCAATTGGAGTTTGAGGAGGTCAACTACTGGGAAGAGCTTAAACAGATTATGGATTGGAGCATTAGCAATGTCACCTCGACCTTCCACATATGCTGGGCTGCACAGGCGGGGCTGTACCATCATTACGGCATTCGGAAGTATGATCTGGACGAGAAAATATTCGGCGTCTATCCGCATACGGTCAGCAAGCGCAATGTGAAGCTGCTTCGCGGCTTTGATGAGCTGTTCAACGTGCCGCAATCCCGCCATACCGAGGTAAGGCGCGATGAAATTGAACAGGTTGCAGACCTGGAGATTTTGTCTGAATCGGAGGAGTCCGGCGTCTATATTGTGGCTTCCAAGAACGGGCGGCAGTTCTTCGTTACCGGCCATTCGGAGTATGACCCGACAACCTTGAAGTTTGAGTACGACCGTGATGTTGCCAAGGGAATGAAGGTCAATATTCCTAAGAACTATTATCCGGGCGACGACGCCAGCCGTCAGCCGCTGTCTACCTGGCGTGCTCATGCCAACCTGCTGTTCTCCAACTGGCTGAACTACTATGTGTATCAGGAGACGCCTTACGAGCTGGGAGCAGGCATATAGTCTTCCTGAGGCAGTTTCGAGGCAGTCCGTCAGGCTAATGGCCAAGGCTGTATAGTGTGCGGTGGTCTTGATATATTTAGGGCGTGTCCTAAACGTGCTCAAGAGCCATCGTTCACCGCTAAATACGACGGCGGCAGCCGTTGTGCGCGCAAGAAAGTAGCTGTTCTATCCATTCCAATTATGTGTTGCAAAGGAGAGCTCTTCATTTTATGAGAATAGAAAGCCGTTTGGCCCAAATTGGTTCCATCAAAGAGCCCGTCACCGGGGCGGTTAGTTTTCCGATCTATCAGGCTACTGCTTTCCGTCATCCCAAGCTGGGGGAGAGCACGGGATTTGACTATGCGCGCACCAAGAGCCCGACACGCGCTGTTCTGGAGGAGGCAGCAGCCGAGCTGGAATCAGGCGATGCCGCCTTCGCTTGCAGTACCGGCATGGCCGCGGTGCAGACCATACTCACGTTGTTCAGTCAGGGCGACCATCTCATCGTCTCGCTTGATCTGTATGGCGGCACCTACCGCTTGCTGGAGCAAGTGATGTCGCGTTTTGGGGTCAGTGCCTCCTACGTCGACACGAACGATATGGATGCACTTGCGGCAGCATGTCGCGACAATACGAAGGCGCTGCTCATCGAGACGCCGACCAACCCGCTGATGATGATTACCGACCTGGCCAAAGTATGTGGCTGGGCGAAGGAGCGCGGCTTGTTGACGATTGTGGACAACACGCTGCTGACGCCTTATTTCCAGCGGCCGCTGGAGCTCGGAGCGGACATCATCATTCACAGTGCGACCAAATATTTGGGCGGACATAATGATGTGCTGGCCGGTCTGATCGTCACCAAGGGCAAGGAGCTGTCCGAGCAGATAGCGTTTCTGCATAATTCGATTGGAGCGGTGCTCGGGCCGCAGGACAGTTGGCTGCTGATGCGCGGGATGAAGACACTCGCCCTGCGTATGGAGCGTCATCAGCATAATGCGACGGTACTGGCGAATTATTTGCAGGAGCATCCTGCGATCGATGAGGTGTTCTACCCAGCGCTGCCGTCTCATCCCCATCACCATATTCAAAATGCGCAATCCTCAGGCAACACCGGCATTTTCTCGTTCAAGGTCAAGGACGCTCGCTACGTGGAGCCTGTGCTGCGCCATATTCGGCTGATCGCGTTCGCGGAGAGTCTGGGCGGTGTCGAATCGCTCATGACCTATCCGGCGGTTCAGACCCATGCAGATATTCCATTGGAGATTCGCCAGCAGGTGGGCGTGGATGACCGGCTGCTGCGCTTCTCTGTAGGGATCGAGCATGTCGATGACCTAATTGCCGATCTGAAGCAAGCACTGGAAGCAGCCAGGCTGGAAATTGAGGGGGCTTAATCAACCATGAATGAATCCAATTCGAATCAACGAGACAAGCAGTTTGCGACCAAGCTGATCCATTTCGGCGCGGAGGTGGACAAGACCACCGGAGCCTCCAGCGTGCCGATCTATCAAGCCTCTACCTTTCACCATCATGATATATTTAATCCGCCGGAGTATGATTACAGCCGCTCTGGCAATCCGACACGTCAAGCGCTGGAGGATTACATTACCTTGCTGGAAGGCGGCACGCGCGGCTTCGCGTTTGGCTCGGGAATGGCAGCTATCTCTGCTGCATTGATGCTGCTGTCGGCGGGAGAACATATTATTGTCACAGAGGATGTATACGGCGGCACCTATCGGCTGCTCACGACCGTGCTGACACGCTTCAACATCGAATCGACCTTTGTCGATATGACCAACTTTGATGCGGTGCGCGATGCGCTCCAGCCTAATACGAAAGCGATCCTGATGGAGACGCCATCTAACCCGACGCTGAAGATTACTGATATTGCGCAGGTAGCCAGTTGGGCGAAGGAGCATGGGCTCATCACAATGCTGGACAATACGTTCATGACACCGTACCATCAGCGACCGATCGAATTGGGCGTCGATCTGGTGCTGCATAGCGCGACCAAGTTCCTCGGTGGTCACAGCGATGTGCTGGCTGGTCTGGTCGTAGCGGCCGATGAGAGCCTCGGGCGGCGCGTGAAGCAGCTTCAGAACGGCATCGGGGCGGTGCTGGGGCCGCAGGATAGCTGGCTGCTGATGCGCGGCATGAAGACGCTGCAGGCGCGTATGGAGCATAGCGAGCGCAGCGCACATAAGCTGGCGCATTGGCTGAGCAGTCAATCCGAAGTAGCACAGGTGTACTACCCTGGGCTGGAGAATCATCCTGGCCGCGCCATTCATGAGAAGCAGTCAGCGGGCTATGGCGCAGTGGTCTCGTTCGATGTCGGCAGCGGCGAGCGGGCCAAGGCCGTGCTTAGTCGGGTCAAGCTGCCGATTGTTGCCGTTAGCCTCGGGGCTGTCGAGAGCATTCTGTCCTATCCAGCCATGATGTCACATGCGGCGATGCCTAAGGAAGTGCGGCATGAGCGTGGTATTACTGACGGGCTGCTGCGCTATTCAGTCGGTCTGGAGGACATCGACGATCTCATTGCAGATCTGGAGCAAGCGCTCCGATTCTAGTTTGCTGCATGGCTCGCCATGTACCTATTATTTGGCGGACTCCCTCTTGCGTGACGGGGGTCCGCCATTTGTGTTACACTAATAGGAACAGGGGATTCAGGTTAGCTAGCCATAATATAGACTGAGCTCATTCATAGATGTAATATTGACAGCTTATAGATGGGAAGGAGCGGCAGAGCAATGACTGTAGATCAGATACTGAACAAAGCGCTGCAGGGGCAAAGACTCAACGTGGAGGATACGATTACGCTCTTCGAGTCAGATGAAATCGAGAAAATGGGGCATGCAGCAAATCAGATCATGCTGAGGCATCACCCCGAACCGATGACAACCTTTGTCGTTGGCCGCAATGTCAACTATACGAATGTTTGCGATGTATATTGCCGTTTTTGCGCATTTTATCGGCGTCCAGGCTCTGAGGAAGGATATGTGCTGGACGATGAGGTCATCCTCAATAAAATTCAGGAGACTGTCGATGTAGGCGGCACGGAAATATTGATGCAGGGCGGCACGAACCCCAATCTCAAGTTTTCGTATTACACCGACCTGCTGCGCAAGATCAAGCAGCGCTTTCCGAATATTACGATGCATTCCTTCTCTCCAGCCGAGATTCACAAGATGAAGGAAGTATCGGATGGACTGACACTGGAGGAGGTTATTCGCCAGATTCATGAGGCGGGACTCGACTCCTTGCCAGGCGGGGGAGCGGAGATTCTGGATGACCGCACGCGTCGCAAGATCAGTCGGTTAAAGGGATCGTGGACAGATTGGATGGACGTGATGAAGACGGCGCACCGGATCGGGATGAATACGACGGCTACCATGGTGATTGGCTTCGGTGAGGAGATGGAGGAGCGGGCGCTCCATCTGCATCGTGTGCGCGATGCACAAGATGAATGTCTGGAGAATGGCTATTCGTCCAAGGGCTTCCTTGCCTTCATTCCGTGGACCTTCCAGCCGGATAATACGAACATGAAGCGAGAGAAGGCAACACCTGAGGAATATCTCAAGACGCTTGCGATCAGCCGGATTACATTGGACAACATTCCGAACTTCCAATCCTCCTGGGTAACGATGGGGCCAGAGATTGGCAAGCTCTCCTTGTCCTATGGATGCAATGACTTCGGCAGCACAATGATTGAAGAGAATGTCGTCTCCGCGGCAGGCACCACGCACAAGGTCAATATCGACCTGATTTTGCAGCTCATTCGCGAGGCTGGCAAGGTTCCGGCGCAGCGCGATACCAAGTATAATATTTTGAAGGTGTATCACGAGACGGAGAAAGCGTCGAACGATTTTGTGATGCAGAACTGATAGATACGAAGAACCGTGCACGCTCCATTGGCTGCACGGTTTTTTGCTGTCTATATTTTATTTGCAAATTGGACGAGATCGTCGGACATTCGATTGATCTCATCCATGGATGCATTCACTTGCTCGGTCAACGCAGCCTGAGACTCGGTCAATATCGACATACTGCCGATATGGTATTGGATCTGTTCCATTAGTTCCTTCATACCATTGAGGCTGGCCTCAATGTTCACCGTGGCCTCCGAGCTGTGAACGGCCAGCTTGCGGACCTCATGGGCTACGACCTCAAAGCCGCGGCCAAGCTCGCCCGCCCGGGCCGCCTCAATCGCCGCGTTCAGTCCTAACAGGCTAGTTTGGTTGGCAAGCTCGCGAATGAAGATCGAGATCGATTTAATATCCTCTGTGCTCTGGCTCGCTTCTGTGGCGGCGCCAGCCGATTTCTCTTGGGCGGATGCCAGCTCCTGAGCCTGCATGGTGACGGATTGGATGGCGCTCGCCATCTCGGTAATCGAGGCCGCAAGCTGCTGGGTCTTCTCATTCATCTGTTGGACAACCTGCTCTTTATTTTTCTCATATGTAATATCCCGAATCGTTCCCGCTACCCGCAGAGGTACACCAGCCACATCCCTTACCGTCGCCCCTCCGGCCTGGAACCAGCGATATTCCCCGTTCTTCAGCATGATTCGATATTGAACCTCATACGGGGTTTGACCGCTATAATCGTTCAGGTGATCAGCAAAAGCGGCTACCGTCTTATCATGATCCTCGGGGTGTAATCGCGAGCTCCAACTATTGAAGACGTTCGGGAAATCGTTCTCGTCCTGAAAGCCCAGCGTCTTGCGGAACTGGGGAGACCACCAAAACTCATTGTCAGGGTTTACGACATCCCCTGCGACCACGGTCATATCCCATGGCGCCTCCACAAGCGCGCGATTGATCAGATCATAGCGTACAACGAGTGATTCAAGCTCTTGCTCCTTTAACTTTTTCTCATGAATATCGAATAAAGCGCCCACTACGCGCAATGGCACACCTTGCTTGTCCCGCTCTGTCGTACCTGTAGCCCGGAACCAGCGGTAGGTTCCATTCTTCAGTTGGAGCTGATATTCAATGTCGTAAGGCGTTCGGCCCGAGTGGTCATTCAGGTGATCGGCGAAGGCCTTCAGCGATACTTCCTTATGATCGGGATGCAGTCTGGAAGCCCAGCTATCCAATATGTTGGGGAAATCATTCTCATCCGAGAAGCCTAGCATATGACGGAACTCGGTACTCCATTGGAATGTATTATTGGGATTGACAGGGTCACCAGCGATCACGTCCATATCCCATAAGCCAACCTGAATCGCTGAGGTCACGAGCCTCAGACGAAGCTCCGCGTCTTCGGCCTGATGCTGCAGAAGCTCCAGTGACTGATTCAAGCTGGTGATGAGATCGCCTAACAGCTCACTGGAGACATCGGATGCTGCGGCCAGACGCGGATGAGAATCACCAGCCTCAATGGCCTGTGCCAGCCGGCGACTATCCTCCAGCAAAGACTGAAGGGGGATGTTCGATGCAGATTTCTTGAACATAGGTCTCTCTCCTTTATGTAGACGAGCATGAGTTATGATCGTATTATCGCAGATAAAATAATAAAATACCATGAATTTCTACATTATTCTACATCATTCGTCAAATCTGCTGCCACATCCTTCATCGTATATCCCCCATCTCCTGACCATATACTGAATAGGGAAGAAGGGGAGTGTGGATATGGAGCTATTTTCTGCTTGCCTGACATCACGCGACGGGCAGGAGGTTTGGAAGCTATCCCGATATTTAAGCGAAGCCTTTGCGCCGCTGCATACCGCGAGCGGAGCAGATGCGTTGGAATGGGATATTGATGCCAAGCACGGGCGAATTCGTTGTCTGGAGCTTTCGGACAAGGGGACATCCCCATTGTCCAGACATGAGATCATCCGCCATGCGGCTGATGGTCTGGCTAATTATATCCTGCATGAATTGGAGCCTGGCCTGCTGCGATCAGTACTGCGCAAAGAATCCGGCTACACAGAAGCAGATGAATTGGAGAAGCTGGAGAAAATATGCCGCCAACTGCTGTACGGGGAGAAGGAGAAGCCTACTCCTGTTCAGGATGAACAACTGGCAGACTGGATGAGGCGCCACAGCAAAATTACCGAGGAGCTACAGATGTTCATGAAGGACAGTCCCTTCATCCATGTGCAGGGCTTCGTTGCATTCAGACTGTCGCTGTACTGGCGTATGCTTAAGGAAACCGTTGAGTACGCGGTGGATGAATATATAATGGAGAAGCAGTATCAGGATTTTATTTCATTGCTGCGTTATTTTGTTGGCTTGCAGGATACGAAGACAACGGTCGTTCACCTGTTCCAACTGGATGACGGACAGTTTCAGCTATGCAACTATCAGTTAAGACCGCTGGAATACAAGCACTCGGATCGGATCGTCGCAGAGATGCTTGAGGCGGAGATGAATGTCGAAGATCGTGTAGTCAGCTCGCTCATTGCGGCATCTCCCAGACAGATCGTCATTCATTCCAAGCTGCATGACCAGCAGGTGATTCGAACAATCCAATCGATCTTTGGCGACCGTGTTATGCTATGTGCCAGTTGTGTGAGCTGCCAGGCATTTTACGAAGTGTAGTGGGCTATTGACTTATACAAAAGCCGCCAAGTATAATGGAACCATTATGAAGCTTTCATCATCTATGATGAAGCGGCGAACAGCTATGACAAAGATAAGGCATGCCGGCGGACACGGCTCAGAGAGAGGAAACTTGGCTGCGATTTCCCCCCGATGACACGGCATTTATGCTACCCCTTTGGAGCTGTATGGCGGAAGCTTGACGTAGTGTGTATGCCATGCCGGATCATCCCCGTTACCGGATGACTCAAGGATACGGCAAGCGGATATTAATGTGCCTCTGCTACGCCGGTCGAATGAGGGTGGAACCACGAGTGATAAGCGCTCGTCCCTTGATGGGACGGGGGCTTTTTTATGTTGCACTAGTCTTTTGTGCCCGTTCGGTTAGATCGAGGGGAGAGTGTTTCATAAGCGATGTCGCCTGCTGTTCGTTGGCTTATGTTCGTAGATGATGTGGAGATACCAGGAAGGAGAAATAACATGTTGCAGATTACATTCCCAGACGGTGCCGTGAGGGAGTACGCGGCTGGAGTTACTGTGGAGGAAATTGCTGGTTCGATCAGCTCTGGCTTGAAGAAGAATGCAATTGCAGGGAAGGTAGATGGGAAGGTCATCGATATCTATACCCCGATTCAGGAGAGTGCCAGCGTAGAGATTGTTACACTGGACTCGGCTGACGGGCTGGAGGTATATCGTCATAGCACCGCCCATCTGATGGCTCAGGCGATCAAGCGCATCTATGGAAACCAGGCGGTTAAGCTGGGCATCGGGCCTGTGATTGAAGATGGCTTCTATTATGATATTGATATGGAGCAATCGCTTACTCCTGACGATCTGGAGAAGATCGAGAAGGAAATGAATGCGATTATTAAGGAGAATCTCGACATCCGTCGCCGCGAGGTTAGCCGCGAGGAAGCGCTGGCGATCTATACCGAGCTGGAAGATCCGCTGAAGCTGGAGCTAATCCGCGACCTGCCGGAGTCTTCCGTAATTACGATCTATGATCAAGGAGAGTTCTTTGATCTATGCCGCGGGCCGCATCTGCCGTCCACTGGCCGCATCAAGGCCTTCAAGCTGCTCAGTGTCGCTGGCGCGTATTGGAGAGGCGATTCCAAAAATAAAATGCTGCAGCGCATCTATGGCACAGCGTTTCCAAAGAAGTCACAGCTAGATGAGCATCTGCATCTGCTGGAGGAGGCCAAGAAACGCGATCACCGCAAGCTGGGACGCGAGCTGAAGATGTTCACCTTCTCCCGCGAGGTTGGGCAGGGCCTCCCGCTATGGCTGCCTAACGGCGCCAAGGTTCGCCGCACGATGGAGCGCTATATTGTGGATCTGGAAGAAAAGCTGGGCTACGATCATGTCTATACGCCTGTGCTGGCTAATGTGGACCTCTACAAAATCTCCGGTCACTGGGAGCATTACTCGGAGGACATGTTCCCTAAGATGGAGATGGACAATGAGGAGCTTGTATTGCGCCCGATGAACTGCCCGCATCATATGATGGTATACAAAAGCGACATGCGCAGCTACCGTGATCTGCCTGTCCGTATTGCAGAGCTGGGCACCATGCATCGTTATGAGATGTCCGGCGCGCTGACTGGTCTGCATCGCGTGCGAGCGATGACGCTGAACGATGCGCATATCTTCTGCCGTCCCGATCAGATCAAGGAGGAATTCTCTCGCGTCATTCAATTGATTCGCAAAGTATATGAGGACTTCGGCATTAAGGAATATCGCTTCCGCCTGTCCTATCGTGATCCACTGGATACGGAGAAATATTTCCAAAATGATGAGATGTGGGAGATGTCACAGCGCATGCTGCGCGAGGTAGTGGAGGAGCTGGGTCTGCCATTCTTCGAAGCAGAGGGCGAAGCAGCCTTCTATGGTCCTAAGCTGGATGTGCAGATCAAGACCGCACTTGGCAAAGAAGAGACGCTGTCGACAGCTCAGCTTGATTTCCTGTTGCCTGAGCGGTTCGAGCTCGAGTATGTCGGGGATGATGGCAAGAAGCATCGTCCGGTCGTTATTCACCGGGGGATTATCAGCACGATGGAGCGGATGACTGCCTTCCTGCTTGAGAACTTTGCAGGTGCGCTGCCATTGTGGCTCTCGCCGATTCAAGCGCGTGTGATTCCAGTATCCTTGGCCTATGAGGAATATGCGAAGAAAGTTGAGGAGCAGCTTCAGCTTGCCGGAATTCGCGTGGAAAATGATGTTCGTAATGAGAAGCTGGGCTATAAAATTCGCGAAGCACAGTTGGAAAAAATTCCATACATGCTGATTGTCGGAGAAAATGAAGCAAGCAGCGAAGCGGTATCGGTGCGTAAACGGGGCGAGGGTGACATCGGCTCACTGCCGATTAGCGAGCTGATCGCCAAGCTGCAAGGCGAGATCAGCAGCAAGGCCATCTAAGTATAAATGGAGTCGTTCGGGGGGAACCTTCTGTACAGGGGGGACTCTCCGAAATGATAAGGAAGCTGATCAAAACGCTGGAACTGCTGCCCTTGCTTGCTATGGTCTGGACGGGGGCCGGCTGTGACTCTGTTCAAGCAGCGAATGGCCAGCTATCACTGCAGCTTGATATGGAGCCGGCAAGTCTGCCAGCCATGCAGGCTAAGACGCATAGCGGGCCGGTCAAGAGGGTGCAGGTGGTAGCCACCGGCTATACTGCTGGAGTCGAGTCAACGGGTAAGAAACCGGGTCATCCGCAATACGGTATAACATACAGCGGGGTGAAGGTCAGGCGTGACTTCGTGTCGACAATTGCTGCTGATCCGAGTATATTCCCGATTGGAACGCTACTCTATATTCCAGGTTACGGCTACGGGGTTGTAGCGGATACAGGCTCTGCGATTAAGGGATATAAGATCGATCTATATTTTGACACGATCAGTCAAGTGTATCAAGAGTGGGGCAAGCGTTCTGTAGAGGTGGAGATTGTATACAAAGGCAGTGGCAAAATGACAGAGGATTGGCTGCAACAGATCAATCAGACTGTGAAAGCAGAGCAGCCAATACCGCAGTCGATGTTTGCATCCTAGGGCGTTGAACGAGTTTTCAGATACGCCCTAGACAACTATGCTGAGCTACAGTCCATCTGCACGCAATGCGTTCAGAAATCGAGTCTACGATTCATATCGTGTTACATAGCTTATAGACCATAACTATAAAAGATATGGGTTTGATGGGAAAAAGCTCTACAAATAATGACAAATCTTCTTTTTTATTTTGGTTTTTTGTGGTATAATTATACTGAATTGTAAACGTTATCAGCAGTGGGGCGGTAGAGATGGATAAATGGTTGTCTCAGAGTCATGATCCGAAGGGCATGGAGCTTGAACAATATGAAGTCTTGCTGCGTGATTTGTACAATCAGATGATTCGTGTTGCCTACTCCAAGGTCCGTAACAAATCGGATGCACATGATGTTGTTCAAGAGGCGTGGGTACGAATGCTGTCCAAGCGGGAGACGCTTAGGGAGCAGAACAAGCTGTGTGCTTGGGCGAAGACGATAACAGCTAATGTGGCTTACAATGTGAACAGGTATTATGGGCGATCCTCTGATGGGTGGTTTGAGCCACAGGAGCCGTCTAGTTCGCTGCGCACAGAAGCCGAGTTGATGCTGGAGATTTCCGAATTATTGGGGGCACTCGACCCCAGATCAAGAACAATGATGCTGTACAAGTTCTACTATGGATTTAAGGATCAGGAGATCGCGGATGCCATGAATATGCCGGTTGGCACGGTCAAGGCACGGATTCATCGAAGCCGCGAGCGCTTGAAGCATTGGACGTAATTTTTCCTTATTTTTCTTATTTCCTCATACATAATGTCCTCCCCCTCTTTCCATACTATTGGATGGACGGGGAGGTGAGCAGAACATGGCTAAGAACAAGAATGTCAAGGCGAATGAAAACAACAACCAATACAATGCCGAGTTTGCTGAGGAAATGAACCAGCAACAGAACCTGAACAACAAAGCGGCGAACAACAATGCCGCCACTGAAAATGCAAATAAATAAATGATCGTAAGAGGCCAGGAGCGTTCCTGGCCTCTTTATAATTACCTATGTCGTGCGGATGAGGTTATGCAAAGCTGTGCCGCGACAAGCTTTGATGTCAGCTAAACTGACCTTTAGAAAAACGGAAAATAAATGTAAACGGTTAATTATATATTTTTTTTAACTTACCTATTGACGAATAGAGACAATGTGAGTATTATTAACACATAACAACTGGTATAGACAACTACTTAACTATACTCCGCAGGGGGGAGAATATGAGAGACACGAAGCCTGTAATTGACCGACATAGTGTCATTCCGCTTTATCATCAAGTCAAAGAATTTTTGCGGAACGAGATTCAGACCCATCGTTATCGCCCTGATGAGCTGATTCCTTCAGAGCGCGAGCTATCGGAGGAATTTGAAATCAACCGGCTAACTGTCCGCCAGGCGATCAATGAGCTTGTGCAGGAAGGGCTTTTGTACCGCCAGCGAGGAGTGGGAACCTTTGTATCGACACCCAAGATCGAACAGCCGCTCGCTAGGTTGACAAATTTCAGTACGGATATGCTGAATAGGGGCATTGTGCCTGGCGCGCAAGTCGTTAGCTCAATGATTATCAAGGCGAGCAAGCTGGTGGCGACGCAACTGCAAATCGATACCGATACAGAGGTACTCGAACTGGTACGTGTGCGGACTGCCAATGGCGAGCCGATGGCGCTGGAGCGATCTTATCTCATTTATGCCAAAGTCAAGCCGCTCTATGGCATGAACATGGAAAATGAATCGTTGTACCAAATGCTCGAGGATGTATGCGGAATTAAGCTTGTCAAGGCCATTCAAACGATCGAAGTCGCATCCGTATATCCCGACGAAGCGGGCATACTGGAAATCGGACAACACGAATCGGCCATGCTTGTTCAGCGGACCACGTATGAAGAAGGTGCGGAAAAGCCACTGGAATATGTGCGATCCCTGTACAGAGGAGACCGCTATAAATTTACGATTGAAATGAATATCTAGTGCAAGAATAAGTTGCGATGATTCCAGATGTTTCGACAAATTGAAGGAGGCGCAATACAACATGAGCAATCATTTGAAATTGTCGTTTGAGATTTGGCCCAACATGCCTTGGGGTCGCTTGGAAATCGCCGGACCGGCCTGGAATTCATGGGGGGACAAGCCTCTCGAGTGGTGTATCCGGCAGATTGCTTCCTATGGCTACGAAGGGTTCGATGTCATCTATCCGAAAATCCAGGAAATCCTGCCGCATGAATATGATGACAGCATCAAAAAAGTACGCAAGGCAATGGATGAGACAGGGTTGGCCTTTTCTTCAATCGGCTGTCATACGACCTTCGTGACGCCGCGATATTTTGATCGTGATGCCGGTATTGCCAAGTTCAAGCGGGCAATCGACGCTGCCGCGGACATGGGCGCGGAGACGGTTGTGACATTGATCGGGGACGGTTATTACGATCCCCCGCTATACAATTTGATGACGCGCAAGGAAGCCTGGCATCAGGTTGTCACCGCTACCCGCGAAGTCGCGGACTACGGGATGCAAAAAGGGATTGATGTCAGCATTGAGCTGATTCAGGGAACATTAATCAACAACATTGACGATTTGCTCAAATTGTTCGAGCTAGTCGATCGGCCCAATGTGTATGCTTGCGTAGATGTTGGCACCTTCTATACGACGGTCAAGCCACGTATGCCGATCAAGGAAGCGATTCGCAAGCTGGGCGATCGTATCAAGGTTACACATGTCAAGGACGAAGTCGGCTTTCCGAATATTATGCAATCTCAGCATGTGTGGTTTGGGGCGGGCTTTGTTGATTTTCGCGAAATGGCGGATGCGCTTAAAGAGGTTGGCTTTAGTGGCTACAACTCCGTGGAATGGGAAGGCTTCCAAACCGGCGGCCTGTACGGCGTCGGTGATCCGTCCGGCGTCAGTATGACCGACTTCGACCGGGTTGCCGAGGAGTCGAAGGAATATCTGGAGGAATTCGGATGGGGCAAGCAGGGCTGAACGCAGAGCAGAGAATGCGGCGCACGCTAGCGGCAGTCGCACAAGAAAATACCGAACGGTTGCTGTCAGAGCTGATTGCCATAGAGAGCCACAGCGAAACGCCCGGGGAAGAAGCAAGGCTGGGAGCGTTTATCCGCAACTGGCTTAGCGAACGGGGCATCCATTGTGAGCTTCATGAAGTGCTGCCCGGACGAGCCAATCTATTGGCTCGGCTGGACGGTCCCAAGCAGGGGCCGTCGCTGCTGCTCAACGGTCATCTCGACACCGTTCCGCCTTACCAGATGTCTGTACCGTTCCAGGCAGTCAAGCATGAGGGGAAAATTTACGGGCGGGGCACCGTTGATATGAAGGGTGCGCTTGCAGCAATGATGATGGCAATGGCGGCCATTCAAGCGTGTGGTGGTCTGGAGAGTGGTACCTTGTATTTCGCTGCTACCGTGGGAGAGGAGACGTACAGTCCTGGGGCATGGCAGCTTAGCCGCAGCGGATTTGCAGCGGATTATGCTATTATCGGGGAACCGACGGAGCTGCGGGTCGGTGTAGCGCACAAAGGCGTTGGATGGTACGAAGCCGAATTCCCCGGCACAGCGGCTCACGGCAGCGTCCCGGAGCGCGGGGTTAATGCGATTTATCGGGCGGTGCGCTGGATTGCGCATCTGCAGGATGTTTATATACCGCAGTTGCGCTCCCGCTCCCATCCGCTGCTTGGCTCCCCGAGCTTGAACGTCGGCGTCATCGCCGGGGGGACGCGGCCGGTCATTGTGCCTGGAAGCTGCTCCGTTCAGTTCGAGCGCAGGCTTATTCCTGGCGAGACAGCGTTGTCCGCATTGCATGAACTGGAGCAAACGCTGGAGGAGACAGCACGGGTCTATCCGGATTTTGCTGGAAATGTCAGGATTGCTGACAACTTTCACGGCGTGCCGCATGGCCCGCTTGCCACTGATCCTGCTGCTCGGTTGGCGGTTAGTCTGATTGAAGCGTGTGAAGCAGAGCGGATAACAGATTCGTCATCTCCATTAACGAACGAATCAGCAGGTCCGATCGGCTTGCAGTTTTGGACGGACGGCGCGCTTCTGCAGGAGTGCTGTGGCCAAACCGTCGTCTGTGGTCCAGGAAGCATCGCTCAGGCTCATTCAGACGACGAATATATTGAAGTAGGTCAGCTTCATGCGGCCGTCAATATTTATATTCGCGCCGCATTTACGCTGTGCACACCTGAAGAGGACTCTACGAATCGGGATGACGGGGCAAGTGGGCAAGAAGGAGGCGGTATATGAGGACAGACGAAAGCAAAAAAGTGGACAATAGAACGGTCAAGCCTGCTGCGGACTATGAACTGGGGCGTTTGTCCGGCACTGCCGCCGGACAACGACCGTTCCGAGCTGTATGCTGGGACTGTGGCTGCGCCGCTGAGAGCGAGCCTGCCTATCTCTGCCTGCATTGTGGCGGTAGCCTTGACATTCATTACGACTACGACCAGTTGTTGGATAGGAAGCCCTTCGGCAAGGATACCGCCGCCGCCGGCATAGCTAGCGAAGCGATAAGCCCGGCTCCGGTTAATCAAGCCAGCTCGCATGAGTCTGGAATATGGCGTTACCGAAGTCTGTTGCCAATCGATGCGGAGGTTGAACCTGTTTCGCTTGGCGAAGGATGTACACCTTTGTTAAATATTCGCAATATTCAGAATATTTTGATGGGCAACAACGAAGGAAATACAGAGCACATTGCAGGCAACACCAATAATGTATCGCGATCTCCGGCGTTATATTTAAAGATGGAGTCGCAGAATCCGACGCTTGCCTTCAAAGATCGTCCGCTCGCAGTAGCGCTCACAGCCGCTAGAGCATTTGGCTTCAATAAGGTTGTGTGTGCTTCCACCGGAAATACCGGGGTGTCGGCTTCGGCCTACGCCGCCCGGGCCGGATTGGCTTGCACCGTCTATGTGCCCGCCGCAACACCGCAAGAGAAGCTTGCAGCCATGCAAGCTTACGGCGCCTGCATCGAGCCGGTCGAAGGAAGCTTCAGTGACGCTTATGCCCGATCAGCGGCGGTGGCAGAAGTAGAAGGCGCGTTCAATCTCACCTCGACTTATCTGAATCCCTATGCGGCCGAGGGAGACAAGACGGTCGCCTACGAGCTGGCGGAGCAACTGGAGGGTCGCGTGCCTGACTGGATTATCGTCCCTATTGGGGCAGGGCCGCTGCTCAGCAGCATTTACAAGGGTTATCGCGAGCTGCTTTATGCCGGGGCCGTATCGCGTCTGCCCCGCATGGCAGGCGTGCAAGCGCTTGGCTGTGCACCGATTGCTGCGGCCTACGAGGACGGACTCGACCATGTGGCGGCATGGGACGAGCCGATTGCCTCCGCTGCTTCCGGCATTGCCGACCCGCTATCGAGTTATCCGGCTGACGGCACGCGCACGCTTGCAGTTATTCGTCAGTCTGGCGGGGTTGCGCTGGCGATAGGCGACGATGAGCTGTTGCATTGGCGCAGTGAGCTTGCGATGCGCGAAGGCATATTGGCTGAGCTATCGTCAGTAACGAGTGTAGCGGCTGCATCCCGCCTGGCCGCAGAGGGCATTATTAAAAAGGATCAGCTTGTTGTAGCAATTGTCACCGGGCATGGACTCAAGGACATGTCCGTTGCAATAAATAATACCACTATGGGAGTGAGACAACAGTGAAAAGAACAAAAGGGATCGTCTTGCTGGTGTTTATCTTGATGCTGTCATCTGTACTTGCGGCTTGTTCCTCCAACAGCGGAGGCGGCAGTACAAACGGTAATACCGGAACGAACGGCGGTGGCAATTCTGAAGGCAGCATCACCGAGCTGACATTATGGCACATGGAAGAGCCGCCGAATCGCGTTGCGCGCTTCAAAGAAGTGATAGACAAATTCAATGCATCTCATCCCGATATTAAAATTACACCTCAGGTGCAAAGCTGGGGCGATGCGTACTCCAAGTTTCCAGCCGCGATTCAGGCTGGTAATGGACCGGATCTGCTATTCACCATCCCTGATTACACGACGCTCATCAAACAACTTGGTGTCGTGCAGCCGGTCGATGACATTATAGCTTCAATTAATGAGAAACACGGCTTGCTCGACACGTCCTTGGCGCCGTATACCTATGAAGGCCACACGTGGGCGGTTCCATTATACGGCATGGTGCAGGTGCTCTGGTATCGCGCCGACCTGCTGAAAGAAGCAGGCATTACACCGCCGACCACCTGGGATGAGCTGAAATCGGCTGCTGAGAAGTTAACTGGGGGCGGCAAGTACGGCATTGCGCTGCCAGCTTCCAAATCGATGGCGACAGACCAGGTGCTTTATAGCTTTCTTGTAACCGCAGGAGCCAAAAACATAATTAACGGCAGTAACGTAGTGACATTTAACAATGAAAAAACGGTTGCCGCTTATCAAATGTACAAGGATTTGCTGAAATTCTCGCCACCGGATAGCAACACGTACCAGTGGGGCGAGCCGCAGGCCCAGTTCAATACTGGCGCAGCCGCGATGGCGATCGAGAAAGGGCAATACCTGTCCACGTTCGAGTCGGAATCCGGTCGTCCTGCAGAGGATTTGGGCGTTGTGCCCATGCCGGTCGCTTCTGGCGGGGAACAAGGCAGCATCTATTATTCCAACGGCGTCATGATGCTGACGGACAACGCTGCGAAGAAAGCAGCGATTGCTAAGTTTTTTGAGTATCTGTTCGAGCCGGAAACATACGGCAGCTTCGTCAACGCCGAGCCAGGCCTGTTCTTACCGGTAACTGAGGACGGCAGCAAGGCTGAAAGCTTCTGGAATGACCCGGTGATTAGCAAGTACCGTTCACAGGTGGAAGTGTTAATTCAAGCTTCAAACAACGGCGCATTGTTTGGCTTTACCGATGGCGTTTCGCCTAAGATCGGCCAAATCGCAGGACCGAACTACATGGCGCAAACCTTGGAGCAGATGAATAGCAACGGGTTGTCCGCAGAGAAGGCAGTTAGTTGGGGGCAGGCTCAAATGGAAGAAGCAGTGAAGTAACAGCAAACAGAGGGAACAAGGAGGGTCTGTCGGGATCATTGCAGGCGGCAGGCCCTCCGGCCTTGTGGGGAGTGAATGTGCATGGATGTGTTGGGAAAAGGAAGAACGATGGCCAAAGTGCTGCCTTATTTGCTGGTAGCCCCAATCGTAATCTGGATCGTCGTCACTATATTTATACCGTTGCTCAGCGTGTTTAAGGAAAGCTTGTACAATACCGGCTTTGTCGGAACGCAAGGCAGCTTCGTCGGTCTGGACAATTATGCGAGCATGCTGCAATCCTCGACCTATTGGGCGGCATGGGGCAAAAGTCTGATTTGGGTTTTAGGCAATGGCTTTTCCCAGACGCTGCTTGCTTTCGGTATCGCATTGATGCTTAACAAAGCGACCCGTTTCAATAACTGGGCGCGGACCTGGATGATTATTCCCTGGGTTATACCGACGATCGTCGTCACGATTTTTTGGCAGTGGATTTTTAACGGATCATACGGAATCTTTAATCATGTATTGATGTCGCTTCATTTGATTGAACAGCCGCTTAATTTGATTGGCCACAAAACATGGTCGCTGCCGATTATTATTTTTATCAATACATGGCATTGGTTTCCGTTCATGGCGGTTATCGTGTTGGCTGGCTTATCCACCATATCCGTTGAAATCTACGAGGCCGCCGACGTGGACGGCGCAAACAAATGGCAGCAATTTTGGACAATTACGTTCCCCTCGCTGGGCAGAATTACGTTTGCGCTGGGTCTTGTTGGCACATTGTGGTCCTTCAATATATTTGACACGATATACATCTTGACTGGCGGCGGACCAGCAGGCGCAACGACAACCGTTCCCGTCATGATTTATCAGCAAGCGTTTGAATCGTATCGGATCGGCCAGGCATCCGCAACCTCCATTATTACGGCGGCGTTCCTTGGCGTATATGCCTTTTTCTTCATTAAATACTTCGCGCCCAAGGAAGACTGACGGCTCCCGCCAAGAGGAAAGGAAGGTGACAACGATGAAAGCAACTCGTATTATCGTCGGCATTTTGCTGACCTTTATCATTGCATTCCCGTTTTATTGGATTACCATCTCGTCCTTCAAGCCAGCGGATCAGATTTTGAAGCCGGACTTGTTTCCGAAGTCCTTCACGCTCATTCATTATAAAGAGCTGCTTCAAAGTACCTCGTATCTTACGAATCTTAGCAACAGTGCAATCATTTCGTTTGGTACGATGGCGGTTTCGGTGCTGATCGTTGTGCCTGCTTGCTTTGCATTGTACCGGATGAAGTTTCGCGGACGACATTTTGTCAGCCGCTTGATTTTGGCGACCTACGTGTTTCCTGCTATTTTGCTGCTGGTTCCCGTGTACCAACTGATGGCCGGGCTGCATCTAGTGGATACGCTGCTGGGACTCGTTATCATTAATGTCACGTTTGCCGCGCCATTCTCAGTGTGGCTGATGCACGGGTTTTTTGATGCGGTGCCGCTAACGCTCGATGAGGCGGCGGCAATCGATGGAGCTGGACGGATGCGTACAATGCTGCAGATCGTGCTGCCGCTCATCGGGCCGGGCATTGCGACCATATCGATTTATGCGTTTATTATGGCATGGACAGAGTTTGCCTTTTCCTCGGTGTTGATCAGCAGTGAGCGCTTGCAAACACTGCCGATCGGACTCAATGCCATTATGGGACAATACACTGTCCGGTGGGGCTGGACGACAGCAGGCGCGGTATTGACCCTATTGCCAGTCGTCATTTTCTTCGCCTTTGTAGGCAAATACTTTATCAAGGGGCTGACGGCAGGCGCTGTCAAATAATGTGCCGCCAGGCAAGGAGGTGAATGGGATGACTCAATCACTGCGCATTGGCTTGATCGGCGCAGGCCGGTTCGGCCGACTACATCTGAAGGTGCTGCAGCAGCTCGCTGGCGTCGAGGTTGCTGCGTTGGCAGATGTCAGCTCGGAGGCGCTGGCTGCTGCCGCCGAAGAAGCCAATATTGGTGTTGAAGCATGTTACACCGACCCGCTTGCGCTTATTGAGCTGGACGATCTCGATGCCGTTGACATCGTATCGGACGAAAGCTCGCACGGCCCGCTGGCATTGGCCGCACTGCGAAGCGGCAAGCATGTAATCGTGGAAAAGCCGCTCGCCGTGACATTGCAGGAAGCAAAGGCTATTCAAGCGGCGTCCGAAAAAGCAGGCCTGCAGGTGCTTGTGGGCAATATTTCGCGGTTTTCGCAGCCTTACTTTACGATTAAGCGCAATCTGGATGAAGGCTTGCTGGGACGGGTCGCAGCGATTCGCACGAAGCGGAACTTCAGCCGCGACTGGTTTCATAGCTTTGGCAGCCGTGTCCACCCTGTCTACGAATCGGGCGTGCATGAGCTTGATTTGCTGGTCTGGTATGCGGGTGCACGCTGCAAGTCCGTAGCTGCGTTTGAGCGCTATATGAGTGGGCATGCGTTTCCCGATCTGTTTGCAGCGACGCTGCAGTTCGAGAATGGTGTTGTCGCCTCATTGGATTCCAGTTGGCTGGTTCCTCCCGGCGGGCCGCGAAATTTGGTGGATACCTTGGAGCTAGACGGCACCATTGACGCCCAGATTGAAGTCATCGGAGAGCGGGGAACGGCACAGTACAGACTTAGTCATGCTGGCTTGTCAATATGGACCGCGGAGCGCGTGCTGCAACCGGAGGTGACGCTCTGGCCGACCGGGCCGGACGGCAGCGTGGGCGGCGCGATAGCGGCGGAGCTGGCGCATTTCATCCGGGTTATCGCAGAGAATCGTCCATCCCCCATCATGCCCTTGACCGATTCGGTGCACGTAATGGAAATTGCCGATGCCATTGTAGCTTCAGCTCGTGAGGGACGTATGGTCACGCTAGGGCATGAAGGAGAAAGTGAGTGAAATGGATATCTCTAGAGAAGGGAAGCCATATTTAGGGACAGGGGTTGAGTGGCGATGTCGATCGAACAGCGTTTAAAGGAATTGAATATAGCCATTCCAGAAGTGAAGCCGCGTTTTCGATTTGTACCCGGAGTGCAGGTAGGCAATCTGCTGTTTATATCCGGCGCGACACCTGAGATCGACGGGGTCATGCAGATGCCCGGAAGGCTCGGAGCCGAGCATGACGTTGCTGCGGGCAGGAAGGCTGCAAGGCTGGCTGCTCTGAATTGTCTGGGAGAGATACAGTCATGTCTGGGCAGTCTTGATCGGGTTGAGCGGATTGTACGTATGATGGGTTACGTCAGGTCCGCCGACGGATTCGGGGAACAGCCGCTTGTGATTGACGGGGCGTCGGAGCTGCTGGTCGAGATCTTCGGCGAGGCGGGCAAGCATGCGCGAGCTGCGCTGGGCACCAGCGAGCTGCCATTCGGTGCAGCGGTGGAGCTGGAGATGATTGTTCAGGTGAAGGCATAATGCGTCTTCGACAAGACCTTTACCTGCTGGCAAGCGGTGATCTTGGGTTCAGTTGGACCCATCCTGCCGATTGCAATGTATACGCTGTTGATACGGGGGCAGGCCTTGTGGTGATTGATTGCGGCACGGGCGAATCGATTGGTGAAATTATCCGCAATCTCGGGGAACATGGGTATGATGCTGCAGCGGTGGGCGATATTTTATTGACACATCTGCACGCGGATCATTCCGGCGGCGCTGCGGCGCTGCGGGAGGCGACCGGTGCTCGCATTCATATGCTGGACGAGGCTGCCGAGATTTTCGAGCAGGGAGATGAAGCGGCAATCAGCTTGCAGCAGGCGCGTGACGCCGGCTTTTACGACGCTGATTATGAATGGCGGGCTTGCAGGGCGGATCAGCGGCTGCGCGATGGCGATAGATTGCATCTTGGGGAGTGCAGGTTTACGGTATTCCATACGCCAGGGCATTCACGATTTGATACTTGCTTTCTGATGGAGAGAAACCATTATCCCTCCGTCTTGATTAGCGGAGACACGGTTATGTACGGCGGGAAAATCTCCATGCTGAGCACTTATGATTTTCAATTACAGGCGCTTGCTGCAAGCATTGAACGACTGGCCGGTCTTGCGCCGGACGTGCTGCTTCCGGGACATGGGCAGCCCGTGTTGTCGAGGGCCGCGAAGCATGTGGAAAGAGCCTCTAGCATTTTTCGAAACTTGGGTGTACCGGCGAACATTGGCTAATGAAGGTTGTAATTCGGAAGGAGAATTGCGGTATGCTGGCAAATGAATTTGTAGACAAAATTACATGGCACATTGAATTAATTAAACAGGAAGAACAAGAATCCATTGCACAAGCAGCGGAGTGGATTGCCGAGTCGGTGGCAAAGGACGGTCTGCTGCATCTATTTGGCTGCGGTCATTCGCATTTGCTGGTGGAGGATTTTTTCTATAGAGCAGGCGGACTGGTTCCGGTCAACGCCATATTGGAAACAAGCGTCATGCTTCATGAAGGAGCAGTCAAAAGCTCAAGGGTGGAGCGGATGACGGGCTACGCGGAGCATATATTGGACAACTATGAGGTTGCGCCAGGGGAGGTTATCATCGTCATCTCCAACTCGGGAATCAACTCACTTCCGGTTGAGATGGCGTTGGCCGCAAAGGGAAAAGGGTTGAAGGTGGTAGCTCTGTGCTCGTCCTCCTACTTCGGGGATGAGACCAGACATCATTCCGGCAAGCGGCTCAGTGACATCGCAGATCTAGTTATTGACAACCATATGCCGCACGGCGATGCGTTGGTCGGCATTCCGGGCACGGAGTTGAAGATGGCATCCGGCTCGACGGTCATTGGCAGCATCATTCTGAATATGGTTATGACCAGCGTGGCTGAGCGTCTGGTGGCACGCGGGGTTGAGCCTCCAGTGTATATCAGCGGTAACATTCCCGGCGGCTTTGAGCGCAATCGGTCTTATATCGAAAAATACCGCAAGCGAATCAAACATCTGTAGCGCTGGGTTTGAACAGAGAGATTACAAAAACGGCCGTATGGTGGAGACGATGGGAGGGATTCGATGTCAACGAATAGCCGGACAGCGGCACGTGAACTGGTGCTGAGCGTCGATGTCGGCTCGACAGCGGTCAAAGTCGTGGCCATGACGAGGGAAGGGCAGATTGCCGCCACTGCCTCGCGCCATTATGCCAGCGATTCACGGCGTCCCGGTTGGGTGGAGCAGCATCCACAGCAATGGTGGGAGGGCGCTTGCGCTGCCATTCGTGAGTGTGTAGCGAACATCGGCGCTGCCGGGGGAGTCCTCCTCGGCGTGTCCTTCTCTGGACATATGAGTGCGCCGGTGCTGCTTGGCAACGATGGTCATCCGGTGATGCCAAGCATCATGATAGCTGACGCCAGATCATCCGAAGAAACCGCCTTGCTGCGGCAAGAATACGGAGAGACCTTCGTGGCGATGACAGGCAACATGCCGATTGACGCCTTCACGGTCTCGAAGCTTCTGTGGATCAAAAATAACGTGCCCGACGCGCTTCGACGTGCAGCCACGTTGTTGTTTCCAAAGGACTTTATCCGTTACCGCCTAAGCGGTCACTTGCTGACCGATCCCACCGATGCAGGCAACAGCTTGCTCTATGATGCTGTGTCGGGCAGGTGGTCGGCGGAACTTATTCGCGAGCTGGGCTTGCCCGAGCGGCTCTTCCCCGAGCTCCAGCCCTCGCATGGCGAAGCTGGGCGCGTCAGCCCGGAAGCCGCAGCCGCAACCGGTCTGCCGGAAGGCTTGCCTGTGTTTACAGGGGCAGCGGATATGGCGTGCAGCCAGCTTGGCACTGGCGCATCGGAGGATGGCATATTAGCGGTGACGCTGAGTACGTCCGGGCAGGCGGTGATGCGCGTGAAAGGGATCGTGTCCGAGGCTGTCGGCAAGCTGACATTTCATCCTTCGGCGATTCCTGGTACCCTATATGCAATGGGCAGCATCTTTACCGGGGGGCTAGGAGTGGATTGGGCATACCGTATGCTCAGTGACAAAACGCAGTTGCAGGCTGAGGATTACGAGGCGATAGGCATATTGTCCCGCAGGATGGATGGCATCCCTCCTGGTAGTGATGGATTGCTTTTTTTACCATTTTTAGTTGGGAGCGGGACGCCGCACTTCGACGCCGTCGACCGCGCTTCCTGGCTCGGGCTGGCAACAGGCCAGCCGAAGGAGCTGCTCCTGCACTCCGTCATGGAGGGAGTGGCGTATAATATTCGGGAAGCGATGGAGCTGTTCGAAGCCAGCGGCTATCCTGCCAAGCGCCTGCACCTGGGCGGAGGTGGCAGCAAGAACGAGGTCTGGTCGCGCATGATTGGCGATGTGCTTGACCGTCCACTGGCACGGCTGCATCATCGCGATGCGTCAGCGGTGGGAGCCTCGCTGCTGGCGGGCTTAGGCTGCGGCTGGTATACATCGGTCGACGAAGCGGCGCGCATAGTTGTCTCGGCCAGCGAGCCTACACAGCCGAATGAGGGGCGGGCGCAGGCGTATGGGCGAATCTATGGCCATTACCGTGAGGTATACCATTCACTCAACCGCTATTATCGCGCGACGGCGGCGGAGAATGGGCTATCCGAAAAGCTCTAAATAAAAAAGTTGGGCGGAAAACGTAATGTTTCCCGTCCAGCTTTTTTGCTTCTGTTGGAAAGTGACGAGGCGGATTGCCCCCATACAAAACAGTCTATTGACAAAATAGTAGTAGTTTTATGTATCTGACAGTGTATAGCTTAGGTGCATCAGATTTTTTTCTTTAATCTAATAATTGTATAGGTCGCCACAGTGAATAAAAGTGCGGACATCAATTGAAATGGAATAATCAAGATCATCCAATATAGTGTAGTGGAGTCATACTCGGATTGGAACACATCTGTGAAATAATAAGGATAGAAAGCTATTGAAATGCAAACAAATAGGCTCATATTAATTAGGGGTGAAAACCAAATTCGTTGAGGTCGAAATATATAATAACCTATACAACAAATTACAGGATTAATCAGAAAACAAAGAATCATATAGAGCTCTTGTTTATAGTCGAAATAGGGTACCAAATAGCGAACCTCCCCTAACAACAATTAATTGGACTTTACCAAATATACCACCAATTCATGACAACTGCCAATTTGTAAGATGTTTACTTGGGTTTAGTGATCTCCGTCTCGAGACGGAGATCAAATTCAATCCAGCGGCTGTATCGGGCTTTATGCGTACTCGGTTATACTAAGTGTACAGCAAGCACAGGCCGTGCAATAAATACAATAAAGCTGCGAAGGATGTTATGGCGCAGAACAGTGAAATGGGGGATTGAAATGTATAGATCGATGTTAAGGCGGCTAGTATGGGGCATGTTGATTGTTTTTGTTGGGGTCATCATGTTGGTGGCTTACGTCGGGAATGGATATGGCCTGGGCGACCTAATCGGTATATTCTGGCCGCTCTTCCTGGTCGCATTGGGACTCGATGGCATTATAAGCCATAAGAAGGATGATCATTGGTGGGGCTGGTTGATGGCGGGTCTGGGGGTCTATTTTCTCACCCGTAACTTAGGCTTTCACTATCTATCTGTAGGAGAGCTCATCAGCTGTGCGATTCCAATCATCATCATCTGGTATGGCCTCAAGATGATCTTCAAGCCGAAGAGCAAAGGGAAGCCCAAGGAGAATGACGATTGGAAATCCTATCCTGGGGATGCGACTATGCCGCCCCCGCCGCCGTTGCATCCCGATCCGACCAAGATGAACCATGCTGGGCAATCGGGACGACCAGACGAGCAGGGCCACTCACATTTCGCTGATAAGAGCAGCGATGCTTCGATGAACGATCATGATTATGAAGATGGCATGGATTTCAAGAGCTATAAGGAGCAGTACAAATACTATAAAAAGGAATATAAAGAATACAAGAAGAATTACAAGGATAGCAAGAAGGAGCGTGTTGAGTGGTGGGATTCTGATCCAGGTGCCCAGAACCGTTCCAGCTTTATCGGGGATGTCTATATCGGCTCGGATTATTGGGAGCTGCGGCCGATGAATGTATCTCACTTTATTGGCGACACCGTCATCGATCTGACCAAGGCGCAAATTCCTTATGGGGAGACAAAGCTGACGATTTCGTCCTTCGTTGGCGATGTGAAAATCTATCTGCCCAACGACTACGAGGTCGGCATACAGGTGATCACGCATGCATTCGCTGGGGACACGAAAGTAATGGATCGCAAGGATAGCGGCATGTTCCGCAATAGCAGCTTGTCCAGTCCGGCGTATCATGAATGTGATAAACAAATCAAGCTGGTCGTCAGCACCTTCATTGGAGATGTAACGGCGACGCGGGTAGGGTGAGGGAAGCGTGGTAGTCAGACTGCTAAGAAGTACCAAATGGGAGCTTATACTGTTCTTTATCATGGCGGCTTGTGCGTCGCTCATTATCTATAACGTTCTGCCCTCATGGCTACAGGGCTCTATTAAAGCGAGCGAGATGTATCTCATCACGCTCGCGCTTGTGTTGCTGGTGAACATAGGGGCCGGCTACTGGGCAGCGCAGCGCATTATGAATCAGATCGATACCTTGCATCTGGGACTGAAGCAAGCGGCTAATGGCAATCTGGATGTGCGGCTTCCAGAGCAACAGGCAGGCTCATTCTCTCCGGCGCATACCGAATTTAACCGCATGGTGTCTGCAATGGAGGAGAGGCTGCATCTGATTCAGCAGCTAGGTGAGGAGCAGGTGATGCAACACGGCGCATCGGTTGAAGCTGCTGTAATGGAAGAGCGCAAACGGCTGGGGCGCGATCTGCATGACACCGTCAGCCAGCAGTTGTTTGCGATACATATGTCGGCCTCGTCACTGCCGAAGCTGCTGGAGCTGAATCCGGGTAAAGCCGGGGAAGTGATGGAGCAATTAATCCAGATGTCGTCGCTGGCTCAGCGTCAGATGAGAGGGCTGATCGCCAAGCTGCGACCGCTTGAACTGGAGGGCAGATCGCTGCAGCAGGCGCTGGACAAATGGTTCCCTGACTATTGCCGGCAAAACGGGCTGCAGGGTATTCTCGACTGGCAGCTTGCTACGGCGCTTACGGAGGCGAAGGAGCATCAATTTTTCCTGATCATACAGGAGGGGATGGCCAATATCGTCAAGCATGCTTCAGCCAAGACGGCAACGCTAACCGTTCGAGAGACGGAGCGGCAGCTCATGCTCATCCTGCAGGATGACGGGGGCGGCTTCCGTGCCGATCAGGTGCAGCGCGGCTCCTACGGACTGTCGACGATGAGAGAGCGGGCGCAGCGTCTAGGCGGAGATGCGGAAATATTGAGCAAGCCGGGCGGGGGCACGATCGTGCGCGTGACCGTTCCGAAGTTAAACCGCAAGGAGGAAGCATAACATGAGTCAGCAAAGCTCACGCATTATGATTGTAGATGACCACGATATGGTAAGAGCAGGGCTAAGAACGTACCTTATGCTTGAGCCGAGTTTTGAAGTGATAGCGGAGGCGGCCAATGGTCAGCAGGCGGTGCAATGGCTGGAGGCTTGCCCCGTCGAGCAGCGGCCGCAGATTGTGCTGATGGATCTGATGATGCCGATAATGGATGGCGTAGCCACCACCAAAGCGATGATGAGCGTCGATCCTAGCCTAAAGATCGTCATGCTGACCAGCTTCTTGGAGGATGAGAAGGTGGTTGCGGCGATTGAGGCTGGTGCCGTCAGCTATGTGCTCAAGACGGTCTCGGCGGAGGAGCTGATCTATGCCCTCCAAGGGGCAGTCAAGGGTATGCCGGTGATGACCGCCGATGTCTCTCAAGCGCTGACACGCGGCCTGCGGCAGTTATCGGCTCAGGGCTCGGATGAGAACCTGACGGAGCGGGAGAAGGAAGTGCTGTATCTGATTGCTGAGGGGCGGACGAACAAGGAGATTGGCGAGGAGCTGCATATCGGCATCAAAACGGTGAAAACACATGTCAGCAATCTGCTGATGAAGTGCGAGGTAGAGGATCGGACGCAGCTCGCTGTGTATGCGCATCGCAAAGGCTGGGTGCGGAGCACATAAAAAGAGGAGCTTCTGGTTACACTAGAAATAGAAGAAACGTTAAGCGGCGGCTGACGGTCACTATTTCGATTGTAAAGGAGACGCATCCCCTATGATCCCACTATCGTCCAAGCTTGAAGCGCGTGAACAAGAGTTTGTGGAGATAATGAAAATGCTGGAGGAGCACCAGTTTGCCTTGGGAGGCAACTGGGATTACAAGCATGGCTCCTTCGACCGCTATCTGGATGAGGCGCATAAGGTATGGCTGCGCATCCCCTTTGATGTCATCAATGGCAACCTGGATGGAGAAACCGAGGAGAATGATGCGAAGATTCGGCTAGGTCAGCCCTACGTACTGAAGCATGTATATAATGAAGGCCTGGACCCGGAAGCCCAGCCGCGGACATTGGGCGGGCTAGTGGATCAGTTCCAGCCTCCGCTTGACCCGGATGCTCCTGTAGAGCAGAAGTGGATTGAGGAGGCTCGCAGCAAGCTGGAGCAGGTGGAGCAGTTGTTTCCTAATGGATAGGTTTCTCCGATATGAAGAATTTCGTTGTGCACCGCACAGGAAATTCTTTTTTATTTCGGTTTAAAATGCTAATAATATCCATTAATGGTAGCCCCCGGTACGCCTGCGAAAAAGCGCCTAGCTAAGAAGAAACACAGTGACATAGGTTTAAGCCCTTGAGAATTATCTCTGGGCTTTTTAAGTTTTCACTGTCTTAATTGTTTTTCAGAGGGATTATAGGGGAATGCTAAATATTAAAGATAGGGTGAAATACCACGGAGATGAGGGTATTTTGATGTTTTAATTATGCCCACTTTCTGCCCACAATCCGTACAGGCATGCCAGCGCGCAGCAACACGTAGCAGCACGCTAAACCCTTGATTTTACTGGGTTTAGGCATGCAAATACTTTATTTTGATTTTATGGTTTTTTAATATTCGTTTAAGGTACATTGTGCAATATATAAGCATAACAACTAACCACTTTGCTTGATATAGATTGAGGAGGAATGAAGCATGGACGACAACAACAAAAGAAACAATTATGATGATTTTTTCGGCAAACGTTCAGACGACAATGGAGAGCGGCAGGAGCGCAATGAGCCATCGGAGTCTCATTCCCCTGGCCAAGAGGAAGAGAAGCCATCCTATTATTATTCCTATGGGCCATTCAAGCGGAGCATAGATAGCGACGCGATGCAGGAGGCTTCCTCTGCAGGCACGGAGCGGTCGGATCGATCGGAGCCGTCCTATAGCTCGCATAGCTCCAGCTACAACACGCCCCCTGCCTCACGCTTTGCCCAGCCGTTGCCGTCATCGCAGGTGGAGGTTACGCCTCCAGATCAGACTCGAGTCTATCACCCGGATGCCGCACCAGCAACCAAGCCTCAGCCGACGGCGAATTGGAAGGCGAGCAAGGAGAAGCGCGGTACCTCTTTCAAAACCATGTTCGCCGCGTTTATGGCGGGAGTCATCGTGGTGGGCTCGCTAATGGCAGTGGCAGACAATCAGAACTGGTTCACCTTCAATAATAACGCAGCGGTTGCCAGCCACTCGGAGAGCGCAGTGAAGGCCAGCGCGTCAGGTGCAGGGGGAACGGTATCCAATGCACTTGATGGCACACGGCCCAACAATATTGCACAGATATTTAATCAGGCAAGCCCGGCCGTTGTGAAGATTAACACCTATGTGAATGCACGTTCCAGCTCCAGTAATTCGCTTGATCCGTTTTTCCGCCAATTCTTTGGCGATAGCTATACACCTCGGGGCTCCGAGAGAGGGAATGACAACAATGGCAATGGCAGCGACAGCAATGGCGGCCTGGTAGAGAATGGCCTGGGCTCCGGCTTCCTCTTCGAGAGCAATGGCTACATCCTGACGAATCAGCATGTTATTGCCAATTCGGACAAGATTGAGGTGACGGTGCAGGGCTATGCGACACCGTTCGAGGCGAAGCTGCTTGGCTCGGACTACAATCTGGATCTGGCCGTATTGAAGATTGAGGGCGAGGGCTTCCCGAGCCTGAAGCTGGGCAGCTCCGACTCCATTAATATCGGCGATTGGGTAGTAGCGATCGGCAACCCGCAAGGCTTTGACCATACGGTAACGGTCGGTGTACTGAGCGCCAAGGAACGTCCAATCTCGATCTCTGATCAGGATGGCACGCGCAACTACGAGCATCTGCTTCAGACGGATGCTTCCATTAACCCGGGCAACTCCGGCGGCCCGCTGCTGAACACCAGCGGCGAGGTGATCGGCATCAACACTGCCATTAGCTCGAGCGCTCAGGGCATCGGATTTGCGATTCCGACGAGTACGATTAAGGACGTGCTGGATAATCTGAAGAATAACAAGGAAATTCCGAAGCCGTTCATCGGTGCTGATCTGATGGATCTGACGGACGAATACGCCAAGCAGCTCGGCTTGAGCTCTACAGAGGGCGCACTGGTACGCAATGTGTACTATAACTCCCCTGCCTACAAGGGCGACCTGCGCCAGTTCGATGTGCTGGTCGGCATTAACGGTACGAAGTACAAAACGAAGGAGGAGCTGATCGCTCAGATCAAGAAGCAAAATGTGGGCGACTCGATCACGCTGAACATTATGCGCGGCGGACAGGCGATGGACTTGACAGTCGAGATTGGCGACAGCACCACCTTCAATATGATGCAATAAGCTGCTGCGCAGCAGACTAGCAGGCAACGGCAGACAGGCAGGTATAACACCTGCCTGTTTTGTATTCATGTTCTGTTCACACCTGTAGTTGCTCTGACTGAATCAGGGCTGGGACATGCTCTTTAAATAACATATAGACTTGTATATAATGGATGAAAAACGGGGATGAGGACAAAACGTGAGACCACAAATCATGGTGATCGATGATGATGAGAAGATTACTTCGTTGCTTAGGCGAAGCCTTGCCTTTGAAGGGTATGAGGTCGTGACCGCACCCAATGGCTTGGAAGGACTGAAGCAGATGATGACGGCTGATCCGGATCTGCTGATCCTGGATGTGATGATGCCGCAGGTAGACGGCTGGGAGGTCGCGAAGCGAGTGCGTGAGGGAGGAAGCTCCGTGCCGATCCTGATGCTGACCGCGAAGGATGAGGTGCAGGATCGGGTGCGGGGACTTGACCTGGGGGCGGACGATTACCTCGTCAAGCCGTTCGCACTGGAGGAACTGCTGGCCCGTGTTCGCGCATTGCTGCGCCGCAAGACGGACAAGACAGAGACGAGCAGCAGCCGGCTGACCTATGAGGACCTGGTGCTTGATCTGGATTCGCGGGAAGCGATCCGGGCGGGGAGAACCTTCGAGCTGACAAGCAAGGAGTTCGACTTGCTGCATCTCTTCATGCAAAATCCGCGCCGGGTGCTCACCCGCGAGACGATTATGGAGAAAATATGGGGATACGACTTCAGCGGCGAGTCGAATGTGCTGGAGGTTTATATCGCCATGCTGCGCCAAAAAACTGAGGATGGGGGCGGCAAACGGTTGATTCAGACCGTGCGCGGTACAGGCTATGTGCTAAAAGGGGAGGTCGGCTGACATCATGTCTATCCGTCTTAGGCTGACAATGTGGTATTCAGGGCTGTTGGCGATTACCCTCATCGGCTTGGGAATATCGATATTTTTCCTGGTGCAATATTTTACGTATAGTACGGTCAAATCCCAAATTGAACAGCAGGTCAACAGCATCGGAATCTCGGGAACGAGAGATTTCTTTGAACGGCTGAGGCTGAATGTGAATCCGAATACAATCAAGGGCGAGGAGCTGTACATCCAGGTGGTCAATTACCAGACCAACACCAGATCGACGACGACGAATCTGCGTGGGGTTGATTTTCCGTACCCGGATAATAGTCTGCATCTGCAAGAGGGCTATGTGACGACCAGTGTACAGGATGTGCCGTTCCTGGTCTATCAGCGTCCGCTCGTGCTGCCGGACACGGGAGAGACGGTAGGGCTGCTCCAGGTGGCCGCCTATACCGGACGTGAGGAGCGTCTGCTGAGCCATCTCCAATCCATTCTCACCCTGTCCATTTTGACAGCGATATTGATCGCCTTCAACTTCGGTCTGTTTCTGGCTCGCAAGGCGCTGCGTCCGATCGAAAATGTCATTCAGGCGACCAATAAGATTGAGAATGGCTCCAATCTGAGCGTTCGCATCCCGCGCGGCAATCCGAATGATGAGATGGGGCGACTGACAGATACGCTCAACGGGATGCTGTCCCGGCTCGAGACGACCTATAACGAGCTGGATGAGGCCTATAAGGCACAGCGGCGCTTTGTGTCTGACGCCTCGCATGAGCTGCGTACACCGCTCACCACGATTCGCGGCAATATCGATCTGCTGGAGAAGATGTGGCAGCCTCGTCTGGAGGAGATGAACCAGGAGGGCAAGCAGGTTGTGCTGCACGCGGAGCAGGCGGAGATGTCGCTGGAGGCGATGCGCGATATCTCGGATGAGGCGAAACGAATGACGCGTCTTGTGAGCGATATGCTGTCCCTTGCCCGTGCGGATGCTGGTTATGTGATGGAGAAGACCTCTGTCGAGCTGCTGCCGCTGGTAGAGGAGGTCGCCCGGCGTGCTCAACTGCTGCCGCGCACTGTTGAGCTGCGGATCGGGGATCTGTCGCCGCTGCGGGCGGTGCATGTCATCGGCAATGAGGATTACTTGCGGCAGCTACTGTTCATTTTCATTGAGAATGCGTTCAAGTATACCCCGGAGGGCTATGTGGAGCTGGAGGCGATGACCGCACAGAATCAGGCGGGCATCTCGGTAAGGGATACGGGCATCGGCATGAACTCGGATGAGATTCCGCATATCTTTGATCGCTTCTACCGTGCTGACCTGTCTCGCGGCAAGACGGCGGGCACCGGCCTTGGCTTGTCGATCGCCAAATGGATCATCGACGAGCATGGCGGCTCGATTGAGGTGAAGACCCGTGAAGGGGAAGGGACGACATTTTTGATCTGGCTGCCCGTCAGCTTTCCTCAGGAGGGTTAATTAGGGTATAATGGAGCCATCAGACTCGAATGGGCCAAGACAACGATGATGAGCCGATTCTGTCAGAAAGCAGGTGGCATTCCAAGTGGATATTGTGAAAATATCGCCGCGCGGCTACTGCTATGGTGTTGTGGATGCGATGGTGCTTGCGCTGCAGGCAGCCAAAAATCCCGATTTGCCGCGTCCGATTTATATTTTGGGCATGATTGTGCATAATTCCCATGTAACCGAAGCCTTCGAGCGCGAAGGCATCATTACGCTGGATGGAGAGAACAGGCTGAATATTCTGGAGCAGGTGGAGAAGGGGACGATCATTCTCACTGCTCATGGCGTCTCGCCCGAGGTGCGCAAGCGTGCCCGCGAGAAGGGATTGACGATTGTCGATGCGACCTGCCCCGATGTGACCCGTACCCATGATCTGATTCGGGAGAAGGTTGCTGAGGGCTATAAGATTATCTATATCGGCAAGAAGGGGCATCCTGAGCCGGAAGGGGCGATCGGCATCGCGCCGGAGGATGTATACCTCATCGAGAAGGAAGCTGAGATCGAGCGGCTGGAGCTGGCGCATAGCAAGCTCTTGATTACCAATCAGACGACGATGTCGCAATGGGACATCAAGCATCTGATCAGCCGCCTGCAGGACAAGTATCCAGAGGCCGAGGTGCATAATGAGATCTGCCTGGCTACCCAGGTGAGGCAGGAGGCTGTTGCAGAGCAGGCAGGGCAGGCAGATCTGTGTCTGGTCGTCGGCGATCCGCGGAGCAACAACTCGAATCGGCTGGCGCAGGTGTCGGAGGAGATTGCCGGGGTCACCTCCTACCGCATCTCCGATCTGAGTGAGCTGAAGCTGGAATGGCTGGAGGGCGTCCGCACAGTGGCTGTGACCTCCGGTGCGTCAACGCCAACGCCCATTACGAAGGAGGTTATTGCGTTTCTGGAGCAATATAACCCGCTCGTCCCGTCGACCTGGGAGCTGAAGCGAACGATTGATATGGAGAAGCTGCTGCCACGGCTTCGGACGAAGTCCAAGTCCTAACCGGCTGGCAATAAGCCGCCATCGATTTTCCCCACATACGTCTGCAACGGTTGCTTGCTGCTGCTGTGGAATTAGGGGTTGACGAGGGCGGTTTTTTCTTGTATATTTACTTTAACGAATAAAAGCATAAAAGCGTAGAAGCTAAAAAGCATCGAAGCATAAAAGCGTACAAGCGTTAAAGTGAAAAGGAGAGAATGAACGATGATCGTAATTACAAAATCGGATGTAACAGAAGAACGGATCGCTGAAATTGTGGAGCATATTGAGAAGGGCGGCGTGCAGGCTCATGTATCGCGAGGCACCGACCGGACGGTCATCGGCATCATCGGCAAGGCAGAGCCGACGCTATCTGAGCATCTGCGTCAACTGAAGGGTGTGGAAGAGGTCATCAAAATCTCCAAGTCCTACAAGCTGGCCAGCCGCGACTTCCATCCGGACGATACGATCATTGATATTAAAGGTGTCAAGATCGGTGGTAGCCATCTGGTCATTATGGGCGGTCCATGCGCAGTGGAGTCGCCCGAGCAGATCGACGAGATTGCGCGGCTCGTTAAGGCTGCGGGGGGCCAGGTGCTGCGTGGCGGGGCGTTCAAGCCGCGTACAGGGCCGTACAGCTTCCAGGGCGTAGGGGTAGAGGGCTTGAAGATGATGGCGGAGGCAGGGCGCAAGCACGGTCTGCTGACGATTACAGAAGTGATGACGCCGGAATACGTAGATATTTGCGCGGAATACGCTGACATCCTGCAGGTGGGCACGCGCAATATGCAGAACTTCGATCTGCTCCGCAAGCTGGGCACGATTCAGACGCCTGTGCTGCTCAAGCGTGGCTTCAGCTCCACATACGACGAGTTCCTTAACGCAGCAGAATACATCCTCGCGGGCGGCAATCCGAACGTGATGCTGTGCGAGCGTGGCATTCGTACCTTCGAATCCTACACGCGCAATACGCTGGATCTATCCGCTATCCCGGTACTTCAGCAGTTGAGCCATCTTCCGGTCATCTCGGACCCGAGCCATGGCACAGGACGCAGGGAGCTGGTAGAGCCGATGTCCAAGGCGTCTGTGGCGGCCGGAGCGAATGGCTTGATTATCGAGATGCATACGGACCCGGACAACTCGATGACTGGCGATGGCGTGCAATCGCTGTTCCCGGATCAGTTCGCAGCGCTGCTCAAGGATTTGGAGAAGCTCGGGGCGCTGGTTAACAGAAACTTCAATACAGAGAAAGCGCCGGCTGAGGCATTTGCCACTTGGAAAAAATAATAAGGATCGATCAGGCTGTAGAGATGACCCTCTGCAGCCTGTTTTTTTTGCTCGCTCTCCTGCGAGGCGAAGCTTTGCTGCCAAGGATGCGTTGGCCTGGATGCTCCGATCTGACCCCTATGTCCGGCTTAACCCGTCAAGGGCGGGCGGGCATAGCCGTTCATGGTGGCGTATTGGATGCCATGGGCTTAATAAACGAACATTCTTCATTTTTGTAAATATATCCATTAAATGATTATCAAGGAAATAATACTTGGATACATAACTTGAAATCGCTCTCAATAGGCAGATTCAAGTAGATGTCAAGACATATCTATGGCTAATTTGTGAAAATATCCATAAAAGTGTAAGGATACCTGACATGGGCTCAAAAAATACCTTACATAGATATTGACGAACGTTCGGGGAGAGTTTTATAATAACGACATGGTTAAAGCAAAACTTGAACAATAACAGTTCAGATCAATGCTAACGTTCGGAAATGGAGGAAATATAAGATGTCAGTTCAAAAGGTTTTAGACACAATCAAGGAAAACGATGTTCAGTTTGTTGATTTTCGTTTTGTAGATCTTTCCGGTCGCGCACACCATATCTCGCTTCCTGCTACAGAGGTGGAAGCCGAGACGTTTGAGAACGGTGTTGCATTTGACGGATCTTCCATTCCAGGCTTCCGTGGCATTGAGGAATCTGACATGGTCATGATGCCAGACACAGAAACTGCGTATATTGATCCCTTCACAGCACATCCTACACTGATTATTATGTGTAACATTCATACACCGGATGGCGAGCGCTATGATCGTGACCCGCGCAGCATCGCGCAAAAGGCAGAAGAATTTCTGCAGAGCAGCGGCGTAGGCACAGCAGCATTCTTCGCGCCTGAGTCCGAATTCTTCATCTTCGATGATGTTCGCTATGAGAGCGGCATGAACACGTCCTTCTTCTCGGTGGATTCCGAAGAAGCGGCTTGGAATACTGGTCGTAAGGAAGAAGGCGGCAACCTGGGCTTCAAAATTGGCGTAAAAGGCGGCTATGTGCCGGTTGCTCCAGTTGATACCCAGCAAGACATCCGCAGCGAGATGGTTCGACTGATGCAAGAAGCAGGACTGCGTGTCGAGCGTCATCACCATGAGGTTGCGACTGCGGGTCAAGGCGAAATCAACTTCCGCTTCGACACACTGACCAAAACCGCTGACAATCTGTTGAAATATAAATACATCATTCATAATGTAGCTCGCCAATATGGTAAAGTAGCGACATTCATGCCGAAGCCGATGTTTGGCGACAACGGTAGCGGAATGCACGTTCACCAATCGATCTTCAATGGCGATTCTCCGCTCTTCTATGAGAAAGGCGGCTACGCTAACCTGAGCAAGATGGCTCTGAATTACATCGGCGGCATTCTATACCATGCTCCAGCATTGATTGCATTGACTAACCCGAGCACGAACTCGTTCAAGCGTCTTGTTCCTGGCTACGAAGCACCGGTGAATCTGGTATTCTCCAAAGGAAACCGTTCTGCTGCAGTTCGTATTCCGGTAGCTGCTGTAACGCCGAAAGGCTGCCGCATCGAGTTCCGTACACCGGACTCCACTGCGAATCCATACCTGTCCTTCGCGGCGATGCTGCTGGCTGGTCTGGACGGCATCAAGCGCAACATCGATCCGTCGGCTCTGGGCTATGGTCCTTATGACAAAAATATCTATGATCTGTCTGATGAAGAGAAAAAAGAAATTCGCAGCGTGCCGGGCACACTGGACGAGGCGCTGGATGCTCTCGAAGCGGATTCCGTCTTCTTGACAGAAGGTGGCGTATTCTCCCAAGACTTTATCGACAACTATGTTGCGTTTAAGCGTCAAGAAGCAAAAGCCGTATCCATCCGTGTTCATCCACATGAATACAGCCTTTACTTTGACTGCTAATCTCGATTCCTGGTATAATTCGGTAGGCTCCCTAAGGGGGCCTACCTTGTGTTTTATCGGCCAAGATACGACGCCGTGTTCAAAGCTCCGACATATATCGTTGCTTTCTGTCTAATGGGATCAAAAACCTTACTTGATGCAGAACGCTAAACTTGCTATCATAGCCATATCATAATTTATGAAAAAGACAGGGAGTGTTTCAATTGACGAACAGAGCATTAAATTTTAATGCCGGACCGGCGGCGCTGCCGCTTGAGGTGCTGCAGCAAGCACAAGAGCAATTCGTGGATTATCATAGTGCGGGCATGTCTATTATGGAAATGTCGCACCGCAGTGCTGCTTTCGAGCAGGTCAATAACGAAACACAAGCGCTGATGCGCAAGCTGTACGGAATTCCTGACAACTACAAGGTGTTATTTCTGCAGGGCGGAGCCAGCACCCAGTTCTCCATGATTCCACTCAATCTGCTGCAAGCAGGCAAGCCTGGCGCTTACGTGAACACGGGCAGTTGGGCGATCAAGGCGCTCAAGGAAGCACAGCTAGTGGGAGAGACGGTCATCGCAGCAACATCTGAGGCAGACAAGTTTAATCGCATCCCTGCCCTGGACAGCATCGAGGTGCCGGATAACGCCTCCTATCTTCATATTACCTCCAACGAAACGATCGAAGGCACGCAATTCGCGCAATTTCCGACATTGAGCCCGGAAGTGCCGCTTATTGCCGACATGTCCAGTGATATTATGTCCAGACCTGTCGATATTAGTCAATTCGGTGTCATCTATGCCGGTGCACAAAAAAATCTGGGCCCCTCCGGCGTAACCATCGTCATCATTCGCGACGATCTGGCAGCCTCCAGCCCGAAGCATGTCCCAACGATGCTGCGTTATGATACACATGCCAAAGCCGATTCCCTGTACAATACACCGCCTTCCTTCTCGGTCTATATGGTTAATCTGGTATTGAAATGGATTGAAGCCAAGGGTGGCGTAGCAGCACTGGAGCAATACAATCGTGACAAGACGAAGCTCATCTATGATACAATCGATCACAGTGGCGGCTTCTATCGCGGGTTTGCCCAGGCGGACAGCCGTTCTGTCATGAACATTACGTTCAGACTGCAGACGGAGGAGCTGGAGAAGCAATTCGTGAAGGAATCCGAGCAGCAGGGCTTTGTTGGCCTGAAGGGCCATCGCAGTGTAGGCGGTCTTCGTGCTTCCACCTACAACGCCGTTCCACTTGAGAACTGCAAGGCGTTGGCCGAATTTATGACTGATTTCCAGCGCCGCAACGGATAATTCGACATCTCTGGGCCGCTGGTCTCATTTATGGGCGAGCGGCCTTTTCATACTAACGGATTACCGTGCGAACGGAAGCCTAGTCTGTCAAGGATGGCAAAGCCGTTGCGCTTGCTCAATTCAACATGCAAGGAGTTGCTGGTGTGGCGTTTCATATTGTGCTGGTGGAGCCGGAGATTCCGGCTAACACTGGAAATATAGCTCGAACCTGTGCAGCCACCGGCACGCACCTTCATCTGGTCAGACCGCTGGGATTTCGCACGGATGACCGGACGCTGAAGCGGGCTGGGCTTGATTACTGGCATGCGGTTCAGGTTCATTATTATGATTCGTTTCAGGAGGTGGTGCAACAACATTCAGATGCCCGCTTCTTCTTTGCTAGTACGAAGGCGGACAAACTATATTCCGAATTCAGCTATCAGGATGGAGATTTTTTGGTTTTCGGCAAAGAAACCAAAGGACTTCCGCAGGAGCTGCTCGATTCTAACCCGGGATGTCTAATGAGGATGCCGATGACCGATAAGGTTCGTTCTCTGAATTTGTCGAATTCCGCGGCTATTATTGTCTACGAAGCGCTTAGACAAACCGGATTTGTGGATTTGAACTAACAGTAAGGTGTGTTAGCGGGCCTGCGACTGTTTCAATCGGGGGCTTGCAGGGTAATAATGCGGTATTAATTCCACATTTATTGCCCATAAGAGGTTAACGCCAAACGGCGATTCGCCGAGAGGCTCAAAAAAAGCATTGCAGCATAGTATGAGAACATTGGTTGTCATCTTTCCTATACCTCTTAGTTCTATAATTGCAGAATACTAAGAAAGTTGACCAAGTCAGCAGGAAATAAGCCAGAACCATCGAATGTTAATAAAGCAATGGTTTCTCAGAAATGACTTGCAATTCTAGACACAGGAGAGGTGAAAATCGGTGAAACCAGCAGGAGTAGTAAGAAAAGTTGACCAATTGGGGCGTATTGTCCTACCCAAATCCCTTCGTAAAAGATACCAGATGAATGAGGGCGACCCCGTAGAAATTCTGGTGCAGGGAGATCATATTATTTTGGAGCGTTACCGTCCTAGATGTGTTTTTTGTGGATCTATGGAAGAGGTGCGCGAATTCAAAGAGCGTTACTTGTGTGCGTCCTGCATTCAGGATATGTCCCAATTGCGCCGAGCGTAATGGGCATGGGCCAGCGGCTTCTATAGTCGGCTAACTGGCCTGTTCCGTTGCAGCTACGTCACTCCATTATACAATGACGGAATCAACATACGTCGTGTTGCCGCAGCTTCATTCCGCAGTTGTTCTGGTGGATCGGGGAATCAACGGAGTTGTCCTGATGTTGCAGCGTGTTGCGGCATAGAAGAAGGAGCCTTCCAGATGGAGGGCTCCTTTTCTTATAGGCCTTTTGTCTTATCTTCGTTGTAGGACGCCGTGAACATAGCGGTCAAAAACAGAGCCATCACAATCATGATAATGACGAAATTCAATGAGATTTCCATCGTACACACCTCCAAAAAGCATTGCCTATATTATACCCAATCCCTTTGTAAAAGAAAACGCATAAAGTTGTGAACAGATTGTTACATTTCCTCCGAATAGGTTGACGCAGTCGATCGAGCGTTCCTAGCGAGAGGTTACGAACAGGCAAGCAGCAGCGTATACTGTGGCAGATGGGGGGCGATGAGCGGTGGGGATGGAGCAAGGTAGCGGCGAGGCTAGTAAGAGACGGGCCGGAGCGGGACTTCATGAGCTGCTTGCGGCTGCAACTGCTGGGATAACGTGCGAATGCATCTCGTTGGCAGAGGATTCGTTGTATGACCGTCTTATTATATCCGCAATTCATGAAGACGACCGTCAATTGTTGTGCTGCCTGAAGGAGCAAGATGGAGAAATAGGGACAAATCTGTTACTTGCAGGTGAGATCAATGCTCACATGAGACGCTGCCATGGTACGGGAATCACTCGGCACAGCCAACTTCTGGTCGCCAAGGAAAGACTGTCTGCGTTGGAATGGGTGCTGAGGACGCTCATAGACCGCGAGGGAGGGGGAGCGGTGCTGGTGCAAGCCCGAAGCTGCAGGCGCAGCATGAAGTTGATGCGCACGCTAGGGTTATCCATCGTACCGATGGACTGCGGCGATCCAACTGGACAGGGTGGGGCAGAGCGCGACATGCGACGGATCGGGGCGCAGCTAGCCAGACTGCGTCCGCTGTGCATCTATGTGATGCCGGATCTCCACCCGGCGGACGGCTCCAGTTGGGATAGCGAATGGCGCGAGAGTCTGCTTCATCTGGCCGCGCGCAGCGGCGTCCCGATAATAGAGGATCATCCATACAGCGGTCTAGCGCTGAATGGGAGCTTGCCGAAGTCATCGCTGCTGGCAGGCTCCAAGGCCGCGTATGAGGCGCATGGAGCTCGTCTGGCTGCGCGTGCGACCCAGAGCCCGGACGACACTGCGGCGAAGTGGAGCGGTGTCATCCACATCGGCTCCTGGGGCGCGCTGGCTGCGGAGCACAACGCGCCAGTCCTGCAGGCGGCCTGGATCATGACTGCAACGCCGCTGATCCCGTCGCTGGCGGGCGGAGCGCATCGCTACGCCCTGCCGCTTGGGCAGCAGTTGACCCTTGGCAGGCTGCTGCCCAAGCTGAAGCTGGCGGAGCAACTGAAGCGGCTGGCGGCAGTCTGCTCCAGGCGGCTGCTGCGCACGAAGGCGCTGCTGCGCGATCATGCGCCCGCTCTGCGCTGGGAGGAGCCGCGCGGCGGGATGTTCCTGTGGCTGCGGCTCCCGCCGGGACTGGCAGCCACGGCGCTGCTGCGCGAGGCGGAGCGCTGCGGCGTGCTGCTGGCGGCTGGCGCATTATTCGAAGCGGGGCGGCAGCAGGCAGGCGATGGACAGCAGCAAGGCGGAGCAAGCGAGCAAGGTGAAGGTTTGCGCCTTAACTACTGCCAGACGTCAGAGGAGCAGTTGGAGGAGGGAGTGCGGCGTCTCGGGCAGGCGGTGGCGGCATTCACTGCCCGCAGCTAATGGCTTGGCGGCAGTACAGCTCTGCCGGATGCCTCGAGCCAGGCAGCTATGACCGCAGCATGCTCCGCTAGCGCCTGCTCGCCTGGCGAGCGCAACTGGTACACGCCGCGCGCACTCCGCTCGAACCAGCCGTAATAGTTGTTGCGCAGCACAGCGCCGGCTTGACTGACATCGGTGTGAGCGGCAATCGCACGCGGCGCGGACGGGCCGAGCTGCTGGAGCGCCCAGGCGCAGCGCAGCGCCTTCTCCTTGTAGGCGGTCATCAGCTTGCGTCCGGTGACACCGCCCGTATTGTAGTCGCCGGAGCGCTCCTTGAACTCCCGCAGCGTGCGGCTGGCGCGGGCGCGCCGCATCGTTCTGCGCGGCGTGTCGCCCGGCTCGCACAGCATCTCAATCTGCGGCTGCTTCGTCTTATAGAAGGTGACGGTCATCAGCCCCAGTCCCAGCATCCGGCATAGCTCGGCAAGCTCGCCGAAGCGCTGGTTATGGGCGCCTCTCTTGGAGCGGTTGCGCTCTACAGCCAGCACGACCTGACACGACAGGCGCAGACGTTCGACGCCCTGCAGCAGCAGAGCGAGATTGAACGTCTTTTTCATTTCCACAATCAGCATGTCCTCTTCGCTGTCCGTTCCCTCCCGAATGGCGACCAGATCACAGCGCAGCACCTCTCCTTTGACAGTATAGCCACGCTGTTCATAGTATTGCTTGATGGGCTCATAGAGCTCGCTTTCGTGCTTGATGGCCAAGCTTGCTCTCTCCTTATGTAAAAGTTAAGTATAGCAACCAGTATACCATAAGCTCTGTTGCGGCGGGTGCCCATGCTTGTAGCCCGGGAGTCGCTGATTACTAGGAGATAGCGGCTGCGGTTGACGATGTTATTTTGCAGATACGCACAAAAAAATGGGGCAACTTCCCCTCTCTCAATGCATAGGAATGTATTACTCCATAATTTTGGGCATCAGCTTAATCCAATGTGGCCATCTATAGGGTTCCCCTATAGAGTAATTTGAATTTCTGAGCGATGACTGTACGGTGCTGCTCATCGGACGGCATCGCCGGTGGCTATGCGGTTGGCTGTGGGGCAGGGCGGCGGCGTAGGGCGTATAGAGTGAATCAAGTGTCTGCTGTCTGATCCGTGGAGGGCGGGTCTTTGGGGCTTGACCGCACGGAACAGGCAATGAAGTGCTGGGGAGAACAGAAGATGCACGCAGCGGGAGCGATGGGAGGAGACAGGGCGCATGGATATTTTTGAACGCATATCGGCTTACAAAGCAGAGAATGAGAAGCTCGCTTGGACAGGGACTTTCAAGGACTACATCGAGCTGTTGAGGGTAGATCCAACTCCGGCGATGACAGCTCATGCACGAGTCTATGAGATGATCAAGTCTTATGGGGTCGATGAGGTCGGGGGCGTCAAGCGCTACAAGTTTTTTGAACAGGAGATTTTTGGGCTTGACCGGGCCATCGAGAAGCTCGTGGAGGAATATTTTCATTCGGCTGCGAGGCGGCTGGATGTGAGAAAGCGGATTTTGCTGCTCATGGGGCCCGTTAGCGGCGGCAAGTCGACATTAGTCACGATGCTGAAGAAGGGGCTGGAGAGATATTCGCGCACGGACAGCGGGGCGGTCTACGCCATCCAGGGCTGCCCGATGCATGAAGATCCGTTGCATCTCATTCCACATGAGCTGCGTCCCTATATTGAGCGGGAGCTGGGGGTGAGAATCGAGGGCAATCTATGCCCTTCCTGCCAGTTGCGTCTGAAGACGGAATATGAGGGGCAGATTGATCAGGTTGCGGTGGAGCGGGTGCTCATCTCCGAGGATAACCGGGTCGGCATCGGCACGTTCAGTCCATCTGATCCGAAATCGCAGGATATAGCTGATCTGACAGGCAGCATCGACTTTTCGACCATTACCGAATATGGCTCGGAATCCGACCCGCGGGCATACCGGTTCGATGGCGAGCTGAACAAGGCGAACCGCGGGCTGATGGAGTTCCAGGAGATGCTCAAGTGCGATGAGAAGTTTCTGTGGAATCTGCTCTCATTGACCCAGGAGGGCAACTTCAAGGCAGGGCGCTTCGCCCTCATCTCGGCCGATGAGCTGATTGTGGCCCATACAAATGAGACAGAGTATCGATCGTTTATCGCCAACAAGAAGAATGAAGCGCTGCAGTCGCGGATGATTGTCATGCCGGTGCCGTATAATCTGAAGGTGTCTGAGGAGGAGAAGATTTATTCCAAGCTTATCGGCCAGAGCGATATGAAGCATGTCCACATTGCACCGCATGCGCTGCGCTCCGCCGCGATCTTCTCGATCCTCACGCGCCTCAAGGAAACGAAGAAGCAAGGAATGGATCTGGTCAAAAAAATGCGCATGTATGATGGCCAGGAGGTGGAAGGGTATAAAGAAGCGGATCTGAAGGAGATGCAGAGCGAGTTCATCGAGGAGGGCATGACTGGCATCGATCCGCGGTATGTCATCAATCGCATATCCAGCGCCTTGATCAAGCAGGATCTACAGTGCATTAATGCGCTGGATGTATTGCGCGCGCTCAAGGATGGCATGGACCAGCACCCGTCGATAACGAAGGAGGAGCGGGAGCGATACTTAAACTTTATCTCAGTGGCGCGCAAGGAGTATGACAGCCTGGCGAAGAAAGAGGTGCAAAAGGCGTTTGTCTACTCGTTCGAGGAGTCAGCGCGCACGCTGTTTGAGAACTATCTGGACAACATCGAATCGTATTGCAACTGGACGAAAATCAAGGACCCGCTGACGGGAGAGGAGATGGAGCCGGACGAGAGGCTGATGCGCTCCATCGAAGAGCAGATCGGCATTTCGGAGAATGCCAAGAAGGCGTTCCGGGAAGAGATTCTGATCCGTATCTCCACCTACTCGCGCAAAGGACGGAAATTCGATTATGCCAGCCATGACCGGCTGCGGGAGGCGATCGAGAAGAAGCTGTTCGTGGATCTGAAGGATATTGTCAAAATTACGACCTCGACGAAGACGCCGGATGAAAATCAACTCAAGCGCATTAATGAGGTGACGAAGCGGCTGATGGACGACCACGGCTACTGCCCGGTCTGCTCGAATGAGTTGTTAAGATATGTAGGCAGCTTGCTTAATCGATAGGTGAATTGTTACACGGCGGAGCGCCCTTCGGAGGGGGATGCTCCGCTGTGTTTCATTGGGCTATGAAATATTGACAGATACCATTCATTGCGTCACAATGCCATTATTAGTCTTAATCTTATCGTTGCCAGGGGGCATGCGTGATGTCAAGGATAAATGTTACTCCAGAGCGTGAAAAGCAATTGAAATATACCGGAATTGGCGAGGATGATTTAAAGCTGCTGGAAGATTACCGTCCCGTATTTGAGCAGGTGGTGTCTGAGGTCGTAGACCGCTTCTATGAAAGGGTAGAGCAGGTTCCACATCTGCGCGAGCTGATTGGTCGGTTCAGTACGCTCGAGCGGCTGAAGGGGACACAGAGGGATTACTGGTTATCCCTAACGGATGGCATGATTGACTCCGCATTTATAGATAATCGGGTAAGAATTGGACAAGTCCACTCTCGAATCGGCTTGACGACAGATTGGTACTTGGGTACCTATATGATCTATCTGGATATTGCGACCCAGGTGTTTGCGCGGGTGCTGCCTGGCGAATGGCAACGGATTCTGTTCACAGTGAGCAAGATGTTCAATCTGGACTCCCAACTGGTGCTGGAAGCTTATCAGAGAGAGGAGCAGCTTGCGCTGCAGGGTCTGGCCAACAACCAGCAGATGATGCTGGAGGCCGTCACCTCGGCAGTCCAGGAGCTCGCGGGAATGATTGTACAGCTCGATACGAGTACCAAGTCCATCGCCCAGACGGCGGTTGCGACGGCAGAGGCGCAGGAGAGCTCACATCAGTTGCTTGGCGAGCTGAAGGGAGAGATTGAGCAGATTGCCGAGATGGGCTCGCTAATCAAGGGGATATCCGATCAGACGCATCTACTCGGTCTGAATGCGGCGATTGAGGCAGCACGGGCAGGCGATCATGGACGAGGATTCGAGGTTGTGGCCAATGAGGTGCGCAAGCTGGCAGCTAACTCAAGAGTAGCGCTAAATGAAATTCAGGAGCGACTTGACTCGATAGAGCATAAAGTGTCCAGTGTACGTTCCGAGTCAGAGAAGACAAGTGTGCAAGCCCGCAAGCAAGCGGCCAGCTCTGAGGAGTTAGCTGTGTTTGTGCAGATGATTGACAAGGTCAGCAAGGAACTGGAGGAGTTGAAAAAATAAGCAAGCGTTAACATGTTACATCTAGTGTTACATATTCAAAATTATCAGAATTATATGTTAATTTTATTGACATAAATAGGCGATGCCAGTATGATTGAAAGTAATAAATCATGCTGGTATCGCCTATTTAATATTTTTGTTAAATAATATTACATTCATCGTGTAGGTTGGTCATTTGTGGAGGAGGCGGTAGGCATGTCGACAGCTCGAAAGTCGCAGCCGTATTACTATGATGCTCATTCATTCTTTGATGAAATGTTCATGCCGGATATGACGGTGAGAGCGCATTATGAGCCCATTCACCGGCAATTCTCCAGGCTGAAGGCTTCGGAGCTGTCCTATAGACAGCAGGCGCTGGAGCAACGAATGCTGGAGGAGGGCATCACCTTCACCCTCTATTCGCCCAATCAGCGGGAGCCGCTGGAGCGAACGATTCCTTTCGATTATATTCCCCGTGTCATTCCGGGAGCGGAGTGGCGCATGGTGGAGCAGGGAATCAAGCAGCGTGTGCGGGCGCTCAATGCTTTCACCTGCGACATCTATCATGAGCAGCGGATTGTAGCGGACGGGCTGATTCCGCGGCGGATGATTGTCGGGAACACCTATTTTCGACCGGAGATGGTGGGCTTTGATGTTCCCTGCAACGCTTATATGACCACATCAGGCATCGACCTGATTCGCGATGAGCGGGGACAATATTATGTGCTGGAGGATAATTTGCGTTCGCCTTCAGGATTTTCCTATCTCTATAAAGGCAGAACGTTGATGAGCGAGCTGTTCCATGACTTGTACTTCTCCTGCTCGGTGCAGAACATCGAGCACAGTCTGAATCACTTCCTTCGCTCGCTGCGAAGTCTGGCGCCTTCGGGCAAGAAGGATCCGCTCATCGTGCTGCTGACGCCGGGGAGCTATAACTCGGCTTATTACGAGCATACCTTCTTGGCGCAGCAGATGGGTATTCATCTTGTGGAGGGCAGGGATCTGGTCTATCACAACCACAAGATCTATCTCAGGGATCTGCGTGGTCTGCGGCAAGTAGATGTTATCTATCGCCGCATCGATGATGACTATCTTGACCCGCTCGCGTTCCAGCCTGACTCGCTGCTGGGCGTGCCCGGTCTGATGAATGCGTACCGCGCCGGCAATGTCGCGATCGCGAATGCACCTGGCACCGGGGTCGCAGATGACAAGGCGGTATATGCTTACGTGCCCGATATGATTCGTTACTATCTGGGCGAGGAGCCGCTGCTGAATAATGTCCCGACGTATCTGCTCTCCCGCAAGGAGGACAGGGCATTCGTGCTGGAGCATCTGAGCGAGCTGGTGGTCAAGGAAACGTCCCTGTCGGGCGGTTATGGGATGCTGATCGGCCCGGCGTCTACAGCGAAGGAGCTGGCGGCCTTCAGAGAAGCGATCATCGCTCATCCGGAGCGCTATATTGCCCAGACGACGATGATGCTCTCGCGAGCGCCGGTGATGCAAGGTGGTGCGATGGCGCCGCGACATATCGATCTGAGAGCCTTCGCCTTGATGGGCAGCGATCTGCATGTCATCCCGGGCGGACTGACGCGCGTGGCGATGAAGGAGGGCTCGCTGGTTGTCAACTCCTCACAAGGCGGTGGAGTGAAGGATACCTGGGTGCTGCAAGACGAATAAGGAGGAGATCGAAATGCTGAACCGCAATGCAGAAAGCTTGTTTTGGGTCGGGCGTTATATGGAACGGGCGGAAAATCACGCGCGGCTGATTGATGTGCACTACCATCTGCAATCGGAGGCCGACCATTCAGCAGCGGACACTGAAGAATTACAGCAGCGCGCGGCACAGCGCTGGATTCGCATCGTGGACGCGCTCGGCTGCCGATCGATCTATGAGCAGCGCTACAGCGGCTATACAGAGAGCGACGTGCTGTACTATGTCACACATGACCGCGAGCACGCCAATTCGCTGATTTCCTGTATCCAACACGCCCGCGGCAATCTTCGCACCTTGCGTGAGAAGGTGCCTACCGAGATGTGGGATGCGATCAATACATTCTATCTATGGCTCCGTGACAAGCGTCAGGAGGAGCTGTCCGGCGAATCTCCGCATCAGTTCTATATTCGGATCAAGGAGTGGACGGCGCTCTTCCTTGGGATCAGTCAGTCGGTTATGCCGCGCGAGAACGAATGGTACTTCATCGAGTGTGGTCGCTACCTGGAGCGTGCGGAGAATACGCTGCGGATCATTCAATCCGCTGTGGGCGCGGGGGGAGCAGAGGAACAGAGCAGCTACTCCTATCTACAGGCTCTGCTCAAGTCGGTCAGCGGCTATCAGGTGTTCCGCCGCTATTATGCCGATGGCGTGTCGGTCGAGGCTATTAACGAATTTCTTGTCCTGCACCCGGCATTTCCGCGCTCGGTTCACTTCTCCTTGCTGGAGATGCACCGCCATCTGAGCGGCATCCAGTTCCAGGATGCCCAGCTCAAGGCGAACCACGCCCGCATGATCCGCCAGGCAGGGCGGATGATTGCTGAGCTGTCCTGCATGGAACGCGAGGACATCGGCAACGGTGGAGAGATTGTGGGCGAGCTGCTGGAGGACTGTCAGGAGCTGGGGGTGGCCTTCGCCAAGACGTTCTTTCGGCTGGGGGAGGCGAGTGCATGAAGCTGAAGATTGCTCATGTGACCGAGTACAGCTACGGTCATGCCGTCACGGACAGTGTCAATGAAGTGCGGCTAAGTCCCTGTACAGACGAGAAGCAGTCCTGCTACCAGCATGCGATTGTAGTGGAGCCCAATGCCTCCTTGTTCAGCTATGAGGATTACTTCGGCAACCGTGTGCATGCCTTCTCTGTCAATGCGCCCCACACCAAGCTGACGATCAGGACGCAGATGACCGTAGTGACGCGGGAGGTGGATAAGGCGGAGCGGGCTCGCCGCCAGTCGCTTGGAACCAAGCACTGGGTATGGTATGAGAGCGAGGAGGCGCATAATCGGTTCGCGGAGTATCTGCTGCCCACAGGCTACACGACGTTCACGCAGGAAGTGGAGCAGTTGGCGGGCGATTGGCGCGGCTGTGGCGTCTATGAATGGCTGGCTGGTCTGTCATCACGCATTCGCTCCGAATTTGTCTATGATCCGCTGGCAACCAATGTGCAGACGACGGTGGCGGAGATGGTCATCTCTCGGCGCGGAGTATGTCAGGATTTCGCTCATCTGATGATCTCCGTCTGTCGTCACATCGGTGTGCCGGCGCGCTATGTGAGCGGCTATCACTTTATTGGCGACCTGCAGGGCGGCAGCACAGACTTTCAGCATGCCTCTCATGCCTGGGTAGAGGCCTATGTGGCAGGCGCCGGATGGTGCAGCTTCGATCCGACGAATGAAGCGCCTGTCGGCGAGCGCTATGTGAAGCTGGGGCATGGCCGCGATTATAAGGATATTGTACCCGTCAAGGGTCTATACCGCGGAACTGGCGTGCAGCAGCTTCATGTTACGGTTGATGTGCAGCGGTTGAAGGAGTAGGCCTGCCAGGTTTGCTGAAATTTATAGTAGCGCACAACGCAGGAGCTATCTTGACGATTCTTGCGGTCTGGTGCTGCCCCGCGCTCAAAAAAAGGCAAGCCGGTCACGTAAACGGCTTGCCTTAACTATATCGAAGATAATGTCCAATGTCAGAGGAGGTGCAGACTCTTATAGAAACTTGCGGCTCGTCTTGCCTCCATCGCAACTGAAGGCGATCGCCTTGCCCTCAATGACGGTCTCCAGATGGACGTTCTTGCCCCATAGTTTGACCACATAGGGGAGGGTGCGCTCCACATATTTCAGATCCAGCTCGATGCCCTCATACTGATGCTTCAAATACAACTCGGAGGCGCGATTGAAATCGCCGTCAACGACCATCAAGGTCGGAAAACCGCAGTTGACACGCGAGCCGGAAAGCTGATCGCGAATCGACTCCCATGTTTTGTCGGTAATCTTCCATTCCGGCCCCTTCTTCTCGAAGATATACAGATCGAGCTCCTCGACGAGCTGCTTGGTCAAGTAATTGCGCAGGAAGGACTGGTCAGATTCCGTCTCGCGTACCTCGAACATCTTGTCACGCCCGCTCCCCGGCTGACGCCCCAGCTTTTCCCGTTCCTCCTCGGTGGGGTTATCCCAGCGCTTCTCGATGTCCTCGAATAGCTTCAGGCCAAGATAATAAGGATTCAGGCTTTGGCGTGACGGCTGGACGACAGCCGAGTTGAGCTTGGCGAATTCAATCGTCTCCTCGCTGGTAAGGTCCAGCTCGCGGATGATTCGCTGATGCCAATAGGATGCCCAGCCTTCATTCATAATCTTGGTCTCCATCTGCGGCCAGAAGTACAGCATCTCATCTCGCAGCGTAGAAATAATGTCCCGCTGCCACTCCTCCAGCGATGGAGAATATTCCTGAATGAACCACAGAAGATCCTTCTCGGGCGCAGGAGGGAACCGTTTGCCAGCGGGCTGCGACTCCTCTTCGCGCTGGCGGTCATCCAAGTCCCACAGATCATCATAGGGGCTCTCGTGCTGCTGGTGCGAGGAGCGCTCCTGCTCCTGCTTTTTTTGCAGCTCCATATACCGGCGCTTGTCGAGCTGGTAGGGCTTGATCAATGTCGGATCAACATGCTCCTGAATGGCCAGGACGGCATCAATGAAGCGCTCGACCTTGGCGGCTCCATAATCCATCTCATACCTAGCAATTCGCTCCGCCGTGGCAGACATGCTCTCAACCATATGGCGGTTGGAGCCTGAGAAGCGGGCATTGTTCTTGAAGAAGTCGCAGTGCGCCAGCACATGCGCAACGATCAGCTTGTTCTGGATCAGCGAATTGCCGTCAAGCAGGAAGGCGTAGCAGGGGTTGGAGTTGATGACGAGCTCATAGATTTTGCTGAGGCCCAGGTCATACTGCATCTTCATCTTGTGGAATGTCTTGCCGAAGCTCCAATGCCCGAAGCGGGTCGGCATCCCGTAGGCGCCGAAGGTGTAGATGATGTCAGACGGGCATATCTCATAGCGCATCGGATAAAAGTCAAGGCCAAAGCCAGTCGCAATCTCGGTAATCTCGCTGATCGCTCTCTCCAATTGTCGGATCTCATCCTGATTCACTTGCGCATCCCTCCGGGAATCGTGTTTTCCTATATATGTATGGGATGTTGGAGAGGATTATGCGGTCAAGCGAGAGAGGATGAGGCTAGGCGGCTCCTATTAAGTCAACAATACACAGATAAGCGCGAGCGCCGCCGGAAGCCCCTGCTTCAGCAGGATGGACTTATTGGAGGTCAATGCGCCGAAGATCGCAGCGACCAGCACACAGATCAGGAAGAACAACTGCAACTGGCGGCCGAAGGCGTCATCTGGATGGAGCAGTCCAAAGATTAAGCCTGCAGCGAGAAAGCCGTTGTACAGTCCTTGATTCGCTGCCAGTCCCTTCGTCTGCTGGGCGAAGGAGGGGGTCAGATTGAAGGTGCGGAGCGCTGCCGGCTTGGTCCACAGGAACATCTCCAATATGAGAATATATACATGCTCAATCGCGACGATGGCGACGAGAATTATGCTTGCTATCAGCATCCTGTCATCCTCCTTATATTTTGTACGAGTTATTATAGCACGGCCGTTCCATGATTCCAATCGTCATGGCAGCGAGCGATCAGAGGGGACATAGGGGGAGTCATCCAGTCATGTCGTAGCCACGATTCAGACAGGGGCTGCGTGACGGGCACAGGTAGCAGTTAAGGATTGAAACGATGGTTTATGGAAACCAATCTCGCTTGCTTGCGTATTATTGGCATAGATAGGAGGGGAAATATGGGGAGAACAGCCTTTATATTGGTATTGATAGGAGCAGCCTTGGTCGTCTGGTTTATGATTGCTAGAAGGAACCGTGAAGGTCAACAGCGCGATGGCTTCATTGTCACGCGGTCAGGGAGGCTGGGAGGCGGCAGAGCTGAGGAGAGCTGGCCTGATGAGACAGAGCTGCCGGGAACCTTAGGCATACCGCTCGGACATCCTGCCCGAGCAGCAGCACAGCGGCTGGAGGCGGCGCTCGATGGCGAGTATGTGAAGCGGGTGAAGCAGCGTGTGATGAGCGCTAACCCGCGGATGTCCGAGCAGGAGTGGGGCTGGGTATGGCAGGAGCTGAAGCGGTATTTTCTCATGAGCGCCCTCTGTGCCAAGGTGCCGATGTACAGTGCGCGTGCAGATGCGATCTGGCATGAAATGCTCATGTTTACGAGAGAATATGAGCAGTTCTGCCACCAGTTCTGCGGCGATATGATCCATCACGCCCCGCATGGGGAGGGCAGTCGTCCGGTGGAGGGCGAGCGTGCCTGGTTCGACTGGCTGTACGGGGAGCTGTTCCCCTTCACTCCGGCGAGTGTCAAGGTGTGGGGCGCCTTCTACCGCACAGCATTGCCCAAGCACCGCCTGCAGGAGCTGGAGGAGAGCAATCGCGCAGAGCTGCTGGCGAGCTGGTTCCATTCGGCTCGTCTGGAGCGATATAGCGATCTGCGGGAGACGGCAGACTACTTGCTGGGACGCATGCAATCCCAGATGATGGCTTCTCATAGCGGCGATACGGTTCGCAGGCCGCTAACAGGCGGCGATGACAGCTTTCCGGTCGCGCTACCTGTGGCTGGTATATTGTCAGGGCTGCTGATCTATCACTCGCTCTATAACAATGAGCAATTCGAGCAGCAGATGGACGAGTCGCTCGATGAGGCACAGCAGCAGGCGCGCGATAGCGACGATACGGCTCTGCTTGCCAGTCTGTCCAGCCTGCAAGCGACCGATGACAACGTTCACCAGGAGCGTAATTCCAACTGCAGTACCGATTCCCCGACATGGGGAGGCTCCTCCGACAGCCACAATAGCCACGATAGCGGTTCGGGAGGCGGCTCGGACGGAGGCAGTTCGGATGGAGGCGGCTCGTCCTGCAGCTCATGTGGCTCCTGCAGCAGTTGATGGAGGTGGCATCGTACAGCCAGCAATCAGCGGCGGTTGCGGATCAAGCGGTTCGGACAGGTTGAGAAGAAGGAGCGCTTGCCAGGGCGGCTGGAAATGCTCCGCCCCGGCAAGCGCTCGCCTGTCTTCGTTGCATCGGTAGTACACATGCTGTGACTCCAGACTGAATTACGTGGCGGGAGCTTCGGCGAAGAAGGTTTTGAGCGCCTTGTAGACCTCGCCTTTCTCACGGATAATGGAGTACAGAAACTTTTTGTTGCTAATATGCTTATAGGCTGACATGAGCGTGCTGCTGCGGTTATATTGGTTCACTTCCCCGTAGCCGAACAGATTGGCGCGTTGCATCAACTGCTCGATCAGCTTGACGCATTTCTCGTTGTCTGAGGTCAGATTGTCGCCATCGGAGAAATGGAACGGGTAGATGTTCCAATTCGCCACCGGGTAGCGGCTATCTATAATGTCCAGCGCCTTCTGATAGGCGGAGGAGCAGATGGTGCCCCCGCTCTCGCCGCGTGTGAAGAACTCCTCCTCGGTCACTTCCTTTGCCTCTGTATGGTGGGCGATGAACACAATTTCTACATGCTCATACTTGCGCCGCAAAAATTTCGTCATCCAGAAGAAGAAGCTGCGGGCTACATATTTCTCAAAGGAGCCCATGCTCCCGGATGTATCCATGAGCGCCATCACTACGGCATTGGAATGCGGCTTGACGACCTCCTCCCACGTCTTGAAGCGCAGGTCGTCAGGGGAGATGCCGGAGATCCCGGAGACGCCGCGGCTGGCATTGCGTCGCAAATTTTCCATGATCGTGCGTTTCTTATCGATGTTGGACATGATTCCTTTCTTGCGAATGTCGTGGAAGACGATGTCCTCGGCCTGCATCTGCTCCTTCTGCTTGTCTTCCAGGTTGGGCAGTTGCAGCTCCTCGAACAGCATATCCTCCAGCTCGGCCATACTGACTTCGGTCTCGAAGTAGTCGTCGCCGGGCTGGTCGCCTGCGCCCTGGCCCTTGCCGGGGCCTTTCTTCGTCTGGGGATCGACGCCGAGCACGTCGCCGACCTGGGAGTCGCCATCGCCCTGGCCAACATGCTTCTGCTTGTTATGATTGTAGACGAAGCGGTATTCGTCGACACTTCTGATCGGCACCTTGACGATCTGACGGCCATCGGACATGATGATGCTCTCGTCAGTCAGAATATCGGGAAGATTCTGCTTGATGGCCTCCCGCACCTTCTCCTGATGACGAGCCTGATCCTCATAGCCCTTGCGGTGCAGCGACCAGTCCTCGCGCGATACAATGAACAGTGGTTCTGCCATAGATGAACCCCTCCCGTGTGAATAATGGCGTAGTACTCAATATATTCATGCGATTCCCAGTTATGTGAGGCGGTCTGTCCAGCGACCAGTATAAAAGGCGGAGCTCAGAAGCAGGCCTTGCCGCACGGTTCGTTGCAGGGGTGAGATTGGAAGATGTTGCAGTCAAGTGAATTATTAGGAGTACATAGGATTCTGGGGGTTGAAGAGCGAATTAGAACATTTACCGATGAAGGAGTGGATGGCAAGGATGAAATTGTTGCATACTGCCGACTGGCATCTAGGCAAGCTGGTGCAGGGTGTCTATATGACGGAGGACCAACGGTATGTGTTGGAGCAGCTCGTGGATGTGGTGAAGGCGGAACGGCCAGATGCAGTCATTATCGCAGGCGATCTGTATGATCGGGCGATACCGCCGACAGAGGCGGTGGAGCTGCTGAATGAGCTGCTGGAGCGGCTCGTCATCGAGCTGAATACGCCGGTGCTCGCCATTGCGGGCAATCATGACAGCCCGGACCGGATTGCCTTCGGCACACGGATGATGCAGCGGCAGGGACTCTATCTGTCCGGCCAGTTGCAGGCAGAGGTGGAGCCCGTCGTGCTGCGCGATCCGGCGGGCGAGGTGCATCTCTATCTGGTGCCTTACGCCGATCCGGCGCAGGTGCGTCATGTGCTCGGCGATGATTCGATCCGCACTCACGATGACGCGATGCGGGCGGTGGTGGAGCGGATCGGGCAGCGGTTGAAGCCGCAGGCGCGCCATGTGCTGATTGGACATGCCTTCGTTACGCCAGGCGGCGAGCCAATGGCGAACACGAGTGAGTCGGAGCGGCCGCTGTCGATCGGCGGGGCGGAGCATGTGCGTGCGGAATATTTTGCTCCGTTTCATTATACGGCTCTCGGTCATCTCCATCAGGCGCATTACGTAGGATCGGAGCGTATTCGCTATGCCGGGTCGCCACTGAAATATTCGATCTCGGAGGAAAAGCATAACAAAGGCTATTATATGATAGAGCTGGGGCCCAAGGGCGAAGTGCAGGTGGAGAAGAGAGAGCTCACGCCCCGCCGCGACCTGAGGCGCATTACAGCTACACTGGAGGAGATGGAGCGGCATAGCCGCTGTGACGATTATGTGTTTGTCACCCTGCTTAGCGACCATCCGGTGCTGTTCCCGATGGAGAAGGTGCGTGCCATCTATCCGAATGCGCTTCATGTGGAGCGCCGGGCAGCCAGCCAGATGACAGCCGCGGAACGTATGCAGCCGCCCGCTGAGCGGCGAACGGCAGACCCGGTAGAGCTGTTCGGTCATTTCTATGCGGAGGTCAAGGGTGTGGCGCTTGACCGGGAGAAGCAGCAGTTGTTCGCGGAGGCGTTCGCTAAGGTGCTGCGCGAGGATGGGGGTGCGGTATGAGGCCGCTGGCGCTTACGATGAAGGCCTTCGGGCCCTACAGGGATACGGAGACGATCGATTTCCGTCAGTTGGGACAGCATCGGCTGTTCGTCATCTCCGGCAATACGGGAGCGGGCAAGACGACGATCTTCGATGCGATCTGCTATGCGCTGTACGGCTCGGCAAGCGGCGAGGATCGCTCGGACCCGCGGATGCTGCGCAGTCACTTCGCACGGGAGGATCAGCATACATCGGTGGACTTCACCTTCCAGACCGGGAGCCGTATCTTCCGCATCTTCCGTCAGTTGGCGCATCGCAAGGGCAGCAACAAGAGCGAGACGGGAGGCAAAATCGAGCTGTATGAGCTGACCTCGGGCGAGGAGGTGCCGGCAGTTGACCGCTTCGCTGTACAGGAGGTATCTGGCCGGATCGAGCAACTGCTCGGGCTGAACAAGGATCAGTTCAGCCAGATCGTCATGCTGCCGCAGGGCGAGTTCCGCAAGCTGCTGACCTCGGACACGGAGAATAAGGAGGATATATTGCGGAGGTTATTCCGCACAGGGCTGTACCGTAAGCTGGAGGAGGGGTTCTACCAGCAGACCCGCGAGCTGCGCGAGCAGTTGAAGGAAGGGCTGCTCCGCCTGCATGTCTATGCCAAGCAGGCGCGGGAGACGCTGCCGGAGCGCGTGGACAGCGAGCTGGCTGTTACGCTGGCACAGGAGCATCAGAGCCCGCTGCAGCTTCTGGAGGGTCTGCGGCTGGAGCAACTGCATTACGAGCAGCAGCTCGACGCGGGACGCGAGCGCCAGCGTCAGCTTGCGGCGCAGCTTGCGGAGCGGGAGAGCGAGCTGCGCGCAGCCGCAGCGCTCAATGAGCGCTTCGCAGAGCTGGCGCGCAAGCAGGAGCAGCAGCAAGCCTTGCTGCTGCGGAAGCCTGAGATGGCGGCGCAGGAGCGGCGCGCCGCAGATGCTGAACGCGCGGCAAGGCTCGCGCCGTATGAGGAGCAGGCGACGCGGCTCGGGCAGCAGTTGGCGCTTCGGCGCGGCGAGCTGGAGCAGGCGCAGCGGCGGCTGGCGGCAGCAGAGCAGGCCGAGCAGGCGGCGCGGGAGCGGCATAGCCGCGAGCAGGAGCGGGAGCCGCAGCGGCGGCAGACCGCGATCGAGCTGGCGCGGCTCGCCGAATGGGAGCCTGCGGTGGCGACGCTCGCTGCCCGCCGCAGCGAGCTGGAGCAGTTGCAGGCGGCCGAGCGCGCCGCGGCCGCTCAGCTTGCGGCGCAGCAGGAGCAGCTTGCTGCGCTCAAGCAGCAGCGCCGCGAGCGACAGGAGCGGCTCGCGGCGCAGGAGAAGGAGGCGGCCGCGCTGCCGGAGCGCCTGCGCGAGCTGGAGCAGGCGCGCGCCCGCTACAAGCTGCTCAAGGAGCTGCTGGAGCTGGACAAGCGCTATGCGGCCTACTGCGAGCAGGCGGCGCAGCAGGAGCGCCAGCTTGCTGCCGCGCAGGCGGAGCTCGACCGGCAGGAGCGGCGCTGGCTCGAGGGGCAGGCTGGACTGCTGGCTGCCCATCTGCATGACGGTCAGCCCTGCCCGGTCTGCGGCAGCGAGCAGCATCCGCGCAAGGCGGAGCAGGCTTGGCAGGTGCCGGCGCGCGAGCAGTTGGAGCAGGCGAAGGCGGTGCTGAGCCGCGCCATGAGCGAGCTGAGCCAGGCCGCGGCGGAGGCGGCTGCCGCCCAGGCCGGGCGCGAGAGCCGCGAGGCGGAGCTGGCCGCTCTCGGGCTGGCGCAGCGGCCGGACGAGGCGGCGCTCGCGCAGGCCGAGGCCGAGGGGCGGCGGCTGCGCGCCGAGACGGATCGGCTACAGCAGGTCGCAGCCGCGCTCAGCGCGCAGCGCGAGGAGCTGCAGCGGCACGAGCGCGAGCTGGAGCGGCAAGACGGGCTGCGCGAGCGCCAGGCCGAGGCGCAGCGCGAGGCTGCTGCCCAGGCGGAGCGGCTGCAGGCACAGCTCGCGCAGGAGCTGGCGCGCATCCCGGCCGAGCTCGCAGCGCCCGAGCGGCTGGCCGCAGCGCGCCGCGAGCTGGCCGCCCGCGAAGCGGGGCTGGCGGCGGCGTGGGAAGCGGCGCAGCAGGAGCTGGCGCAGGCGCTAACGCAGAGCGCCAAGGAACGCGCGGTCGGCGAGCAGCTCGCCAGCCAGCTACAGGAGCTGGAGGCAGGCGCGCGCGAGGCGGAGCAGCGGCTGGGGGGCGAGCTGCGCAAGGCGGGCTTCGAGCGACGGGAGCACTATGCGGCAGCGTTGCTGCCGGAGGCGGAGCTGGCCGAGCTGCAGTCGGAGCTGAAGCACTATGCGGACGCGCTCGCATATCTGGCGCAGCAGCTAGCGGAGCTGCAGGCGGAGCTCACGGGCAAGGAGGAAGCGGAGCTAGCTGGTCTGGAGCAGGAGCTGGCACGCTTGAAGGTCGAGCAGGAGGCGGAAGCATCGGAGCTAGTCCGCACCGAGCAGCTCGCGCAGACTGCGCAGCGGCTGGGTGAAGCGATCGCGGAGACGGCGGCAGGAACGGCGGAGCTGGAACGCCGGTTGGAGCAGGTGCTCGATATATACCAGATGCTCAAGGGGGATAACGCGCTGAAAATTTCCTTCGAGCGCTATATTCTGATCGAATTTCTGGAGCAGATTCTGGTGGCGGCCAATGAAAGGCTGCAAGAGCTGACAGGCGGGCAATTCTCGCTTCAGCGCAGCGATCGGCTGGAGGTTCGCGGCAAGCAGAGCGGGCTGGGACTGGATGTCTATGATGCGTATACCGGTCAGAACCGCGATGTCAAGACACTCTCCGGCGGAGAGAAGTTCAATGCATCGCTCTGCCTGGCGCTGGGCATGACGGATGTGATCCAATCCCATCAAGGCGGAATATCTATTGAGATGATGTTTATTGATGAGGGGTTCGGTTCGCTGGATGAGGAATCACTGCATAAGGCTATTCATACGTTGGTCGGATTGCAGCAGGCGGGTCGGATGATCGGCATCATCTCCCATGTGCCGGAGCTGAAGCAGGCTTCGCCTGCTGTGCTGGAAATAACGAAGACGCGAGAGGGCTACAGCCGCGCGGCGCTCAAGCTGAAGTCGTAACAAGAGGAGCCGCCTGCTGTCTCGCAGTGAGCCGACGTTCCGGCCGCCCCGCGAGCAGTAGCGAAGACAAGCGTCCTCCCGGCTGCCCCGCGAGCAGTAGCGAAGACAGGCGTCCTCCCGGCCGCCCCGCGAGCAGTAGCGAAGACAAGCGTCCTCCCGGCTGCCCCGCGAGCAGTAGCGAAGACAAGCGTCCTCCCGGTCGCCCCGCGAGCAGTAGCGAGGACAGGCGTCCTCCCGGCTGTCCTGCGAGCAGTAGCGAAGACAGGCGTCCTCCCGGCTGCCCCGCGAGCAGTAGCGAAGACAGGCGTCCTCCCGGCTGTCCCGCGAGCAGTAGCGAAGACAGGCGTCCTCCCGGCTGTCCCGCGAGCAGTAGCGAGGACAGGCGTCCTCCCGGCTGTCCTGCGTGCGTTGCGAAGACAGGCGTGCTCCCAGCCGCCCCGCGAGCAGCAGCGAAGACAAGCCGTCCTTCCGGCTAGCAGTGTCTGCTGCTTCGCACATCAAAGACCCGCAGGCCAGTCTGCCTGCGGGTTCCCTACTGCAGATAGGGAGGAGATATATGGTAGTCGTTCGTCTTCTCGTTCGTCCTCTACCCTAGCATCACCTTGGAGGAGAGGAACATAAGCAGGAAAGAGGCGAGCAGCAAGCCGTTCAGGACGACGCCGACGATGGCGAAGGCTTTGCGGCGATGCTTGACGGCAAGGCCGATGATGCCCAGTACAAGCCCGACAGCACTCATAATGAGGATCAGCAGAATCAGCAGTCCGCCGATGACGAGCGGCATATACTCCGCTGCGTTTTCTTCGGTGAAGTTGGGAATGCTGCCATCTAAGGGCAAGGCCGGGACAGAGCTGGATAACATCATCAGGAAGATGCCGAGAAGGCCCAATATGCTGATTATGCCAATGACGAAGGCTGCTATCCCAAGAGCAGATTGCTTGAGCTCGTTATGCTGCTGCTCCTCTGGCTGCCTGTCTGCCTGGTGTTCAGAAATTTCCATCGTTTCGTTGATTCTCCTTTGAGCCTATTGTTCCGCATGTCGCTTGCCTGTCTGTCGACCCTCATTAAGGGCGAGCAGAGCTGTGGAAGTGAAAAGCTTGGGGCAAGCGGCATACCGACGTTTGTAAAATTATACACCAAAGAAAAGGAAGTGCATACCTGTATGATGTCACGATTTGTTGTCTATGGAGCGTTGTACGCGCTGCTTGCCGTCGCGCTGGGCGCGTTCGGCGCACATGGTCTGGAAGGCAAATTGAGCGAGCGAATGCTGGAAAATTACGAGACGGCTGTTCGCTATCAGATGTATCACGCACTGGGGCTGTTGCTGGTAGGGGTACTATCCGACAAGCTTGGGGGCGGGAGACTGCTTGTATGGTCAGGCAGATTGCTGCAGCTTGGTATCCTCCTGTTCTCTGGCAGTCTGTATGTGCTCAGCTTGACTGGCTACACGAAGCTGGGCATTGTTGCACCATTTGGCGGACTGTCCTTCATCGTCGGTTGGGTACTGCTGATGATAGCGGCCTGGAAGCATGGACAACGAAACTGATTAAGGGTTGCCAGTCAGCGAGCCGTGGGACATGCAGCTAGCAGGGGAGCTGACAGCTTCCGGCTGCAGGTATTGGAGAATATTGCTGTCGATAAACGGCGGGAAGACAGAGATAACAAAGAAACTGGATAAAATTAATAAAAATATCGATGACCGGATACCGGTTATCGTTTATAATGAGAGTATTATATAAACAAGACAGGGTAATGCTCGACTTCGCCTGATTCAGTGCCTTCATTGCTAGCTGAATCTATGTGCTCTGCAAGTCTGAATGAGGAAGGATGTTTCGCTTGTGCCGGTAACAGAAATCGCTTCGAGAGAGAGTCGGCGGATGGCATTATCGCTATCCAAAGCCGCTTGGGCCGCAGTTGCGGGCATCATCGTCATCGTTGCAAGCTGGATCATGTATGCGGACAGGCTTCTGGCTCCCCAGCATGCTAAGATTTCCATTGTTGCAGTAAGCATTGCAGGCATGATCGGAATCGTGCTGCTGCTGCACAGACAATTCGCTCGCGATGCCAACCCCAAGCAGGCTTCTGACTTGAGCGCCCAGATTGCGTATTCAATTATTACATACAGCCCGTTCCCGATGCTCATATTGGACGGCGCAGGCCGATTGGTCACCATGAATGAGGCCACCTCGCAACTGTTCGGCTATCGCAAGGCAGAGCTGATGAGTGAAGAATTCCACGTGTTGTTCTCGGCCCCAGACAAGGAGCAGCTCGCAAAGAGCATTGAACTGGTGCTCGGGGGCGCCATGCAGCAGTATTCGGCAACGATTATACATAAGACAGGCTCCGAGCTGGAGGTTCAACTGGTCTGCCTGCCGCTGATTCAGAAAAACACCATCACTGGAGCGGTTGTGATCGGTCAGGATATTAGCGACCGCAAGCGCAATAATGAGCGTATCCGGTATATGGCCTACTATGATGACATGACGGGGCTGCCGAACCGCCGAATGTTTATGACGCATTTCCATGAGGTGCTGGAGCGTTCAGGGGAACAGTTTGTCGGGATGCTTTACCTTGATATTGACCAGTTCAAGCTCATTAATGATTCCTTTGGCCGTGAGTTCGGAGATATGCTGCTGCTGCAGGTAGCGGAGCGGTTCACACGGGGGCTGTCTGGTGAAGATATGGGCGCGCGTATGGAGGGGGATGAATTCGCTGTGCTGTTCGTCTCGCTTCAATCGGAGGCAGAGCTGCTGGAGAAGGCGCAGGAGCTGCTTGCAACGTTGGAGGAGCCGTTCGAGATGCAGGGATTCCCATTTCATGTCACGGCCAGCATCGGCATCGCCACGAATCGCAATGACCGTGATGCCAGCAGTATCATCAAAAAAGCAGATATGGCGCTGAACCGAGTAAAGGAGAAGGGGCGCAATGATATTCTGCTCTATTCCGAGGAATGGAATAGTTCTTCGCTGGAGCGGCTGACTTTGCAGCATGAGCTGCGGCGAGCTATTCAGCGCAATGAATTTGTGTTGTATTATCAACCGCAGTACCATTTGATGACAGGTAGATTGATCGGTCTGGAGGCGCTAATTCGTTGGCAGCATCCAGAGCGCGGCATGGTGTCGCCAGGATATTTTATTCCGTTAGCAGAGGAAAGCGGTATGATCGTCCAGTTGGGAGAATGGGTGCTGGAGGAGGCATGCAGGCAAAATAAGCTTTGGCAGGATGCCGGCTTACCGGCGATCCCTGTATCCGTCAATCTGTCCATTCGTCAGTTCACACAACAGAATCTGGCGGAGAAGGTAGCGGGTGTACTTCACAAGACAGGGATGGCTCCCTGCTATCTGGAGCTGGAGATCACCGAGACGATGACGATGGACGTGCAGCATGCGACCCAATCGCTGCTCGAGCTGACCAAGCTGGGTGTGCGGATTAGCATTGATGATTTTGGGACAGGCTACAGCTCGCTCAACTATCTGAAAAATTTGCCGATCAGCCGCTTGAAGATTGATCGTTCATTTGTACGCGATATTCAGCAGGACCCGGACGATGCTGCGATCGTTACGGCTATTATTGCGATGGCACATAATCTGCATATGCAGGTAATCGCCGAGGGGGTCGAGACGGAGGAGCAGTTGAATTTTTTGAAGCAGCATAACTGTGACGAAATTCAAGGCTACTACTGGAACCCGCCTCTGCCATGTGATCGCATCGCTGATATATTAGCGGAGGAAGGCCGCAAGAATCAGGAGATACCAGGCTAGTACGGTGACGCTATAGTCGCTATAGCATAAGAAATACAACAAACCGGGCTTCAAAGCGGGAGCAGTCATTGCTGCCGTTTTGAAGCCCGGTTTGTATATTGAAGAGAATGCTGGACAATACGGAATACGATGAAATGGTTCGCGATAGGCAGATAGAAGATCGCCGCTTGTGCACTCTGCTGCATGAAGAGAGGCATCAGCCAGATACGAAGGGGAAGTGTGCAGTGCACTTATATGTAACTGCCAGGATGCATTGTCAGCTCGTACTGGTATCAACTTAATAAGAAGCTATTCCACGAAATCATCAATTTCAAACAACGAAAAGGTGTACACCTGTTTTTCATCCACATGATAGACAGTTAACACATGCTTGGTCTGATCGAGGCTAATAATTCGGCAAGGTATGCTGAGTTGCCTGCCCAGGCCTTTGTTGACATAGAGACGAATCAGACGATTTTCCTTGATATATTTGAGAATCCGTGTCGTCACTTCATTTTCCTCTGAGGAGGAGGTCTTCTTGCTTTCTTTGGCTGCGGCAGCCTTGTGCGTCTCCTGTTTCTCCTTAGCCCGAGAGGGGGGAGCAGCGGGTGGTGATGCTAGTGCCGGGCTGGCGGTCAATTGTTCGATGACGCGGCCAAGCTCGACTCCTGAGGTGATGCGAAAATCGATGGCCTCTGATCGGTTCAATATATTCAGAAGCTTCTCGAACGCAATGGAATTGGTTTCTCCCTCGATCAATATTTCGACTTGAAATAAGTGGGCATTAGGTCCCTTGCCTTGAGATAAGGTCATTTTTTTTCGCTCCCTTAACAAAACTACTAATACTATAACACTAAAAATCATTTGTACATAGTCCTATTTGACTAGTCGTGATTAAATGAACATTTTTTAATTTGGTAGGGCTGAGGAACTTGAAACAGGCACAAAAATTGGTGGACAATGGGAACATTTATTCGTATAATAGATTTAGATATGTTCCGTTTAGGAACTTTAGAAGGGGGGATGATGGCGACGATGCTAACCCGAATTGCAGCCTGTACGGTGAGAATCGACAGTGGCCGCAGGCTGCGTACAGTGAGGAGGTGGGGTAATGGATAGAGTTGATATTATGGTAAAGACGGTATCTAGTGTGGCAGCAGGCATTGTGTCGGTATTTACCGGATTGTTCGGGGTTGTATTTACGATATTGCTCGGCTTGATGGCTGTGGATTTTATTACAGGGATTATTGCTGCCTACGTAACTGAAGGGCTCAAGAGCTCCAAAGGCTACAAGGGATTGTTGAAAAAAATCTATACGATGCTGCTCATCTGTGCGGTGCTGATGGTGGAAATGGCTGTACTCAAGAGCAGAGGGGTGATCACAGACAGCATCTCTGGCGCGTTTTGTGTCATTGAACTGATCAGCATCATTGAGAATGGCAACCGGATGGGGCTGCAGCTTGGATTTTTGAATAAGCTTGTTGCTGTGGTGAGGAATAAGACAGCGCTTGGAGAGGAGTCATACGACAGTCAGAAGAGCGGGCGGGAAGGAAAGGGCAGAAGCAAAGGCAAGGAACGTAGCTGATCTGTGCCGTAATTGATCACTGCGAACAGCAACAGGACAGCTACCCACACCGATAACAGCAGTACGCATATGCTGACTTAGGACAGAGAGAGTATGGAGGAGAGCAGCAAGTCGTATGTGCCGATTCGGCTGCCTAACTGAATCAACTAGTCCCTGTCCAGTGGCAGCGGCAGTCAAGGGCGGATATGCCTGAGTCTGTGGATCGCCGAAGGTAGGACAGTCAGCCGTTCATATTGTAAGAAGGAGGATGGAGCTATGATTCGGATGGTTCCGTACACTGTAGGGGACATAACTGTCCTAGGAGTGGAGGTTAAGCTGCCTAAGACGACGCTGTTGACGCTTTCTACGGATCGAGGGTATATCATGTGCGGCGCTCTCGATGTCGGGCTTCTTAACGAACGCTTGAAGGACAGAGGGATTATCGCTGGACGGGCTGTAGGCGTGCGCACACTGGATGAACTGCTGGCTGCGCCGCTGGAGTCTGTAACGGATGCAGCAGAGTCGCTCGGCATCACAGTCGGGATGAAGGGGTATGACGCGCTCATCCTGATGGCGTAGAGTCTCGCTCGCGTGAGTTCGCTGTCTGCACAAGGAACAGGATAAGGCCGTGTCAGGCTAGTGCCGCCATGCTCGATGAACAGGAGCAGCGCAGCCAGGCACGGCCTTATTACTGTGGCGACATGGCTTCGATCATGCGGGCGATGAAGCTGGAGCGCGAAGCCGTGCGCGTGCCCGATGCGGGAACATGCGAGTGGGGCGGCTGTAGTCGATCGCTGCCACAGTCACCGCGCGCTGGGAGCTGCGTGTGGCGATTGATCCTATCTTGTCGTTCCGCTGCCTCAGACGGTCAGGTCAACAGCAGCTTCCCAGCTCGTCCCTGCTGTGCCTGCTCGCGCAGGGCGTCCTGGAAGCAGCTAAGCGGGTAGCTCGCTGCGACTGCTGGCAGGACAAGCCTGCCGGAGCAGATAAGTTCATTCAGCCTGGCGAAGACAAGCTGCCACTCCGCCGGGGATACCGTGGCCAGCCAGTGGCGGAGGTGAAAGCTGCTGTAGTGAAGCCGCCGCCACTGGGCTTCCGCATACCCGGTGAATGGCTTGCCGGACAGCAGGCCGATGCTGACGGCCTGCCCGCCGCAGCGCACATAGCTTAGCAGACGTGCCGCCTCCGCTCCGCCAACGCAGTCGATAGCAGCATCGGCACCGAGCCCGCCGTTCCAATTGCATAGCTCTTGCTCTAGCTCCAGGTCGTCGCCACTGATTATTGTCTGCCAGGCGCCTAATTGAAGCAGCTCCTGCTCGCGCAGCTTCAGCTTGTGCACCGCTTGTTCGTCCATGGTCTGTTCGTCCGCTTCGCTGCCACGCAGGATGCATACGAGCCGAATGCCTAGCTCCCGGGCCAACTGCGCCGCCGTTCTGGCGAAGGACGAGGCGCCGGCATTGAGCAGGAGCAGCGCTCCCGGAGCCAGCCGCAACCGCTCGGTTAACAGCAGCCATGCAGTGACCGGGTTAATGTATAGCTGACAAGCCTCCTCATCGCTTAACAACGAAGGGATGCGCACCGCCCAGCAGGCAGGGGACAGGACAACGTCCTGCCAGGTTCCTTCTCCCCGCAGTGGAAGAACACGCATCCCGAGCCACGATGACGGCACATCCTCGCCTACCGCCTCGACGATTCCTACACCTTCATATCCGGCTATTGCGGGCAGTGCAATCCGGTGAGCATAGGCGCCGCGAACCGGAATCAGGTCGGACGGATTGATCGGACGGGCTAACATCCGCACCGCCAGTTGTCCTCTGCCAGGCGAAGCCGAACGCTTGCGCGTCAATCTCAGCACATCCAGCGGCTCGCCATAGCGATAATAGCTAATTGCGAGATGAGAGGCGGGCTCTATCATGCTCCTGCGGCTCCGCTATTGTTCAAATAGCTTGGCCAGATTCAGATGATAGGGAGGGTAGATGATGCCCTTCTCGGTAATGATGCCGCTCACATAGTCATTCGGCGTAATATCGAAGGCTGGATTGAATACCTTCACACCTACCGGCGCCGTCCGTTTGCCGAAGCCCTCGGTAATCTCCTCATCCGGCCGCTCCTCAATCGGAATCTCTGCGCCAGAAGCGGTATGCAGATCGATCGTAGACAGCGGGCAGGCGACATAGAACGGAATGTTGTGCGCCTTCGCCAGCACCGCGACGCTGTAGGTGCCGATCTTGTTCGCCACATCGCCGTTGGCTGCTACGCGATCGGTACCGACGATGACCGCATCGATCCAGCCCTTGGACATGACCATGCCAGCCATGTTGTCGCAGATCAAGGTGACATCAACGCCCGCCTGCTGCAGCTCGAACGCCGTCAGCCGCGCGCCCTGCAGCACCGGCCTTGTCTCGTCGGCGTAGACGGACAGCTTCATGCCCTTCTCATGCGCCAGATAGATCGGAGCCAGTGCTGTGCCATACTTCGCCGTTGCCAGTCCCCCGGCATTGCAATGCGTAAGCACGCCCATGCCGTCCTTGAACAGCGCGAGCGCATGCTCGCCGATCAAGCGGCAGGTCTCCTCATCCTCGCTCTGGATGGCAATCGCCTCCTCCAGCAGCGCCCGCTTCGCCAGCTCCAGCGTTGTCCCCGCAGCAAGCAGCTCCTCCGCCTTGACCTTCATCCGATCGAGCGCCCAGAACAGGTTGACCGCAGTCGGGCGCGAGGTGGCGAGATAGTCCGCTTGCCGCAGCACAGTCTGATGCCAAGCCTGGAGCGAGTCCGCCTCGTCCCGGCTGCCGAGCACAACACCATATGCGGCGGTCATGCCGATCGCCGGAGCGCCGCGAACCTTGAGGTGGCGAATCGCCTCCCATACCTCCTCAGCCGTCTGTAGTGGAAGATAGACGACCTCGCCCGGCAGCAGGCGCTGGTCAAGCAGATCGAGACGCTCTCCAGCCCAGATGACCGATTGCAACCCGGAATATTCAGTCGTCATCATCTATTCAATTCCTTTCTTCACAATGTCAACCAGGTGGTGAATCGACCCGGCTTGGCGATTGCTCTTAATGAATTGCTTGCCTATAGCGAGCGCCATCCGCTGCGCCCGTTCACGCTTGGCGTCATCCGTAATCGAATCAATGTCGATGACGTGGGACAGGCCGACGATGCGCCGCACCATCTTGCAGCCAGTGTAGCCGATCGTATCCTGCAGCAGACGCTTCATATAGTAATCCTTGTAGCCCGCCGCTGTATTGGCCAGTCGGTCTACGCCATGCTCCTCCCACAGCTTGCGGAATTTGCGCTCGAATTGCTCCCATACGTCAATGACCGTTTGCAGCAGGTAGCTGCGATAGCGCTCGCGCGCTTCATCACTGCTCCACTGCTCCTGACCCGCATAGTTCAGCAGCAGGTTGGAGATTACAGCACCCACATCATAGCCCATCGGCCCGAAGTAAGCGAACTCGGGATCGATCACTTTAGTAGACTCCGCGGTTACGAAGATGCTGCCGGTATGCAGATCGCCATGGAGCAGCGCCTGTCCTTCGGTCAGAAATTTCTGGCGCAGCAGCGCCACCTCGAAATGCAGCTCCTCATCTGTCTGCAGCGCCTTCGCCTCGTCTGCAATCGCCGCTTCGCAGTTATTGTTCGGCGAATCGGTGTACGGATCGTCGAAGATCAGATCCTCGGTAATTTTGCATAGCTCCGGATTAATGAAGCTGCCAGCCAGCCGCTTCTTCTCCTGCTGGTTCATGCCCAGATCGGAGGTATAGAACAGCGTGGCCGACATGAAATCGGATATATCCTCGGCAAACCGCGGATAATGATCCCCGCTCATCAGCCCGCGACGCATAATGGTATGGTCGCTCAGATCCTCCATAATGGTCAGCGCGAGCTCTTGATCATAGTGGTACACTTGCGGGACAAGCCCTGGCGCGAGCCGCCCCTGAATGATCAGCGCCTCGCTCTCGATGCGCGCGCGGTCGAGAGTCAGCGGCCAGGATTCGCCAACCACCTTGGCATAGGGCAGCGCCTGCTTGAGGATCAGCCCCTTGCCGCTGGCTGTATCCTTAATATGAAACACAAGGTTCAGATTGCCATCCCCGATCTCACTGCTGGTCAACTGAGCATCCGGGGCAAAAAAATCCGGTAAGGACCGGGCCATGTCAATCGCTTCTTGTTCGGTTAATGGGTGATAAGACGACACGAATAGTCCACCTCCACAAAATTATAGGGCTTGAAGGCCAAGCCAGCGTCTGTCTCTTGTTGTGAAGTCGACACCCGCCTTGGGGCTTTCATTCTTTCTAGGGCGTGTCTTCAAACCCGCTCAAGGGCATCGTTCACCGCCTTTTCGCTCCGTGCTGCGTTACGTTCTCTTGACGTACCCCGGTACGCCTGCGAGAACGTGCCTTGCCCGGAACGAAAATTCGGCGAAATCTGCTCCCGTCGGAGTTTGAAGACACACCCTAGTATATCGAATATTTTTTCACGTTGGAATACCTGCTTTTGTTATAATAGGACGATAGAACGCGAATAAGGGGGACGAACGATGGCTAAGGGATCAGTCGAGGTGTCGAATGCGATCGCTCTTAGGGATTGGGCGGTGACGATTCAGGCCCTGCTGGATGGAACGCAGATCTTGCTGCTCCGCAAGGGCGGAATTGTCGAGGATACCCGGGATTTTAAGCTGATCAGTCCGCAGTTTTATTTGCTGCCAGCGTATGAGCACCAGAAGCTTCATCTATTGAAGCCAGGCGAGCAGCATCGGCTGGAGAAGGTGCTGGAGCACTGGCGGCAGGGTGGACAGGAGATCGAGCTGGAGGCTTATGGGGAAGTAACGGATGAGATCGGGATTACCGATCAGAAGGTTCTGGAGAGGCTGCGAGATGATCATATATGGACAGATGAGTTCGCCGAGGAGCGGCTGAAGTGGAAGCCGAGGAAGCCGCTGCACTTGCTGCTGGTGCGCGTCTACCGTCTGACAGACAAGGTGGAGCTGCCGATGCGCCCGGAGTATACGGGCTGCAAGTCGTGGGTAACATTGGAAGGCGGGCCTATCGTCCGCCAGGCGGTGCCCGTTTTGAGCGATGAAGAGTACGCCTCTCGCGTCCAAAGCATTAAATCAGCGCTTTCTCTTGCAGGTCATGATTGATTTGTAGCAAGAACTAAGATAGAATGATTATTGAGAATCATTGAGAATCAAATAAAAATCACTTTAAATAACTTTAGCGCTGTGGAAGGAGTCTATAAGAACATGTCTACACAATTTGTCCTGAATAACCTGAAGGCAACGATCGAGGGGAAGGAGATCCTCAAGGGGATCAATCTTGAGATCAAGGGCGGCGAGATTCATGCTATCATGGGTCCGAACGGAACGGGGAAAAGCACGCTGGCTTCCGCGCTGATGGGTCATCCCAAGTACGAAGTGACCGAAGGGGAAGCAACGATTAACGGAGAGGATCTGCTGGAGATGGAAGTGGACGAGCGCGCGCGCGCGGGACTGTTCCTGGCGATGCAGTATCCAAGCGAGATCGCAGGTGTTACGAATTCCGACTTCCTGCGCAGCGCCATCAACGCGCGCCGCGGTGAAGGCAACGAGATTTCCCTCATCAAGTTCATCCGTCAAATGGAAGGCAAGATGAAGGAACTGGACATGAATCCTGAATTTGCCCACCGTTATCTGAATGAAGGCTTCTCCGGCGGCGAGAAGAAGCGCAATGAAATTCTGCAAATGCTGATGCTCGATCCGAAGATTGTCATCCTGGACGAGATTGACTCGGGTCTGGACATCGACGCGCTGAAGATTGTAGCGGCTGGTGTGAACAGCATGCGCGCAGAGGACCGCGGCTTCTTGATTATTACGCACTACCAGCGGCTCCTGAACTATATTACTCCTGACTTTGTCCATGTCATGATGCAGGGCCGCATCGTCAAGTCCGGCGGACCGGAGCTGGCGGAGCGTCTGGAGAACGAAGGCTATGACTGGGTCAAGGAAGAACTCGGCATCATCGACGAGACTGTCGGCCAAGCCTGAGGAGAGAAGGGAGTCTGAGCATAATGAGTACGCAAATGAATTCGCCAGTCAATCAAAGTCTGGCCGAGGCGCTGTCCAGAAGCAAGCAGGAGCCGGCCTGGCTGACTGCGCTGAGGACGGAAGCGGCCGAAGCGGCGGGCACGCTCGAATGGCCGAAGCCCGAGAAGATGAATATTACCCGTTGGGAGCTGGATGCCCTCGGGAATTACAAGGCATCGGATAAGGTCTCGCAAGCAAGCGAGCTGCCTGCGGCAATCCGGGAGCTGGTACCTGCAGAGGCGGAAGCTAATCTGCTCGTTCAGCATAACTCTGGTGTCGTGCTGTCCCAACTGTCTGCGGAGCTGCAGAGCAAGGGCGTTATTTTCACTGATCTGGAGACTGCGGCGCGCGAGCATTCCGAGCTCGTGCAAGCCCATCTGTTCTCGGTCGTGGACAAGAATGAGGATAAATTGACGGCGCTCCATGCGGCGCTATGGAGCGGCGGCGTGTTCGTCTACGTTCCGAAAAATGTCGAGATCGAGCTGCCGCTTCAGGCACTGCTGTACAGCGACGATGCGGAAGCGACGTTTGCCCCGCGTATTCTGATTGTGGCGGATACGCATAGCAAGGTGACGTATGTGGATCATGTCGTGTCCCAATTCGGCGAGGGTGCAGCGCCATCGGTATATCCATCCATTGTGGAGGTGATCGTAAAGCCTGGTGCGCAGGTGCAGTTCGCAACGATTCATCAACTGTCCGCAAATGTGAGCGACCTGTCGCTGCGTCGTGCAGTTGTTGAAAACGATGGACGCATTGAATGGATTATCGGCGATCTGCAGGATGGCAACATCTTGTCCGACACCAAATCGGTGCTGAAGGGCAATGGCTCGACCTCTGACGCCAAGGTGATCAGCATCGGCTCCGGCTCGCAGAAGATGAGCTTGACTACACAGGCTGTCCATTTTGGCAAAAGCTCGGATAGCAACATGGTGACGCGCGCGGTGATGAAGGAGTCTGGCACAGCGATCATTAACGGGATTACGAAGATCGAGAAGGGTGCTACGAAGGCGAACGGCGTGCAGACCGAGAAGGTGCTCATGCTCAGTCCGAAATCGCGCGGAGATGCCAACCCGATCCTCCTGATCGATGAGGATGATGTAACAGCGGGTCACGCAGCGAGCGTAGGGCAAGTGAACCCGGAGCAGGTCTTCTATCTGATGTCGCGCGGCATTAGCCGTACAGACGCGGAGCGGTTGATTATTCGTGGCTTCCTCGCGCCAGTCGTATCCGAGGTGCCGATCGAAGCAGTCAGAGAGCGTCTGAACCAACTGCTGGAGAGGAAGCTGGGATCATGAACGCCCGCGAGCTGCGTGAGCAGTTTCCCATTCTCCATCAGGATATAAACGGCCACCCGCTCGTATATTTGGACAGTGCCGCGACTTCGCAGAAGCCGCGGCAAGTCATTGAGGCGATCACCCGTTATTACGAGCAGGATAACTCGAATGTCCACCGCGGCGTTCATACGCTCGGCTCCCGGGCGACGGATGCTTACGAGGGGGCGCGGGAGAAGGTAGCCCGTTTCCTGAATGCATCCAGTACGAAGGAAATTATCTTTACCAGAGGCACGACGACGGCTCTGAATCTTGTCGCCTCCAGCTACGCGAGAGCGGTCTGTGAGGAGGGGGATGAGATTGTCATCACTCCGATGGAGCATCACAGCAACCTGATTCCATGGCAACAGGTGGCGAAGGCGACAGGAGCCGTCTTGAAATATATTCCACTCCAGTCAGACGGCACAATCCGTCTGGAGGATGTGGAGCAGACGATTACGCCGCGCACGAAGGTGGTATCGGTCGTCTACGCCTCCAATGTGCTGGGGGTCATCAACCCGGTCAAGGAGATCGCAGCGATCGCTCACCGCCACGGCGCGGTGATGGTAGTGGACGGTGCGCAGAGCACGCCTCACATGAAGGTCGATGTGCAGGCGCTGGATTGCGACTTCTACGCCCTCTCTGGACATAAGATGTGTGCCCCGACAGGCATCGGCGCTCTCTACGGCAAGCAGTCGCTGCTGGAGCAGATGGAGCCGATCGAATTCGGCGGCGAGATGATCGACTTCGTCGATTGGCAGGATTCCACCTGGAAGGAGCTGCCGTGGAAGTTCGAGGGCGGCACGCCGATCATTGCCGGCGCTGTCGGTCTGGGGGCAGCGATCGACTTTCTGGAGGAGATCGGCCTGGATGCGATCCATCATCATGAGGAGCAGCTTGCTGCTTATGCATACGATCGCCTGTCGGAGATTGATGGGGTTACGATCTATGGTCCTCGCGAAGGGCGTGTGGGTCTGGTCACCTTCAACCTGGGCGATATTCATCCGCATGATGTCGCGACAGTACTGGATACGCATGGCATTGCTGTACGTGCCGGTCATCATTGCTGTCAACCGCTGATGCGCTGGCTGGAGGTCTCCTCGACAGCAAGAGCGAGCTTCTATCTGTACAATACGGAAGACGATGTCGAACGACTGGTTAGCTCGCTATTACAGACAAAGGAGTTCTTCGGTCATGCAATTGGATGATTTGTATCGCAGAGTCATAATGGATCACTATAAAAACCCGCGCAATCGGGGCACGCTAAGTGAAGAAGCTGTAACGGTCAATCTGAACAATCCGACCTGCGGCGATCGCATCCAGCTCCAACTGGAGCTGGAAGAGGGGATCGTCAAGCAGGCTCGATTTACGGGGGAGGGCTGCTCGATCAGCCTATCATCGGCTTCGATGATGACCGATGCGGTGCGCGGCAAAACCTACGACCAGGCCATCGAAATGGCGGAGAAATTCTCTTCGCTCATGAAGGGTGAGCCGGTGGAGTTCGAGGAATATGAGGACTTGGAAGCACTGTCTGGCGTGAACAAGTTTCCGGCACGGATCAAATGCGCAACGCTTGCGTGGAATGCACTGCGCAAGGGGATCGACAGCAAGTCTTAATTTATGAAATATAGGAGGTAACAAGCCATGGCTAAAAAAATGCCAGAGATGGAGGAGTACAAATACGGCTTTCGCGACGAGCACAAGGCCGTATTCCAGTCCGGTAAAGGTCTGACTCCTGAGATTGTCAGAACAATCTCCGAGATGAAGAACGAGCCGGAGTGGATGCTCGAATTCCGCCTCAAGTCGCTGGAGCAGTTCAACAAGATGCCGATGCCGACATGGGGTGGCAAGCTGGACGACCTGGATTTTGACGACATTCAGTACTATGTTCGTCCGTCCGAGAAGCAGGGCAAGACATGGGAGGAAGTACCAGCCGAGATCAAGGAGACCTTCGACAAGCTGGGCATTCCGGAGGCGGAGCAGAAGTTCCTCGCCGGTGTATCGGCTCAATATGAGTCTGAGGTTGTCTACCACAGCATGCAGGAGGATCTGGAGAAGCAGGGGGTTATCTTCACCGATACAGATACAGCGCTGCGCGAGCATCCAGAGATCTTCAAGGAGTATTTCGGTACGGTCATTCCACCTAACGATAACAAGTTTGCGGCGCTGAACAGCGCGGTCTGGTCGGGCGGTAGCTTCATCTATGTGCCTAAGGGTGTCAAATGTGAAATCCCGTTGCAGGCTTACTTCCGCATCAACTCGGAGAACATGGGTCAATTCGAGCGCACGCTCATTATTGCCGATGAGGACAGCTTCGTTCACTATGTAGAGGGCTGTACCGCTCCGGTATATAGCACGAACTCCCTGCACAGCGCGGTTGTCGAGATTCTCTGCAAGAAGAATGCGCGTGTGCGTTACACGACGATCCAGAACTGGGCGCCTAACATCTACAACCTCGTGACGAAGCGTGCGGTTGCGGATGAAAATGCGACGATGGAATGGGTAGATGGCAACATCGGCTCCAAGCTGACGATGAAATATCCGGCGGTAGTGCTCAGAGGCCGCGGCGCGAAGGGAATGGTACTGTCCATTGCTGTAGCGGGCAAGGGCCAGCATCAGGATGCAGGCGCGAAGATGATTCACCTGGCCCCGGATACGACCTCGACGATCGTATCCAAGTCGATCAGCAAGCACGGAGGCAAGGTGACCTATCGCGGTCTGGCTTCCTTCGGTCGCAACTCGGAAGGCTCCAAGGCAAATATCAAGTGCGATACGCTCATCCTGGATAACGAGTCGACCTCCGATACGATTCCGTACAACGAGATACTGAACGACAACATCGTGCTGGAGCATGAGGCGACGGTATCCAAGGTATCCGAGGATCAACTGTTCTACCTGATGAGCCGCGGCCTCTCGGAAGCGGAAGCGACGCAGATGATCGTCATGGGCTTCATCGAGCCGTTCACCAAGGAGCTGCCGATGGAGTATGCGGTTGAGATGAACCGTCTCATCAAATTTGAGATGGAGGGATCAATCGGGTAACCGTTGATTCTACAGGGGTTTTGAGGAGAAGAGAGCGATTGAAGGTATACCCTGAATAGGGTATGCTTTGCAATAGAAGTAAGGGGCGACCGTGAATCGCCCCCTGCACAACATTATTGGATGGGAAACCTCCAGTCCAAACAAGACTAGAAAATAACCCGCTGCCAGTCGCGAAACTTAGGCGGGTTATTTTCGTTTATTCAGGTAAGTAAGCAGCGCGAGCAAGAACATGCCGAGCATCATTACTTCTGACAACGAAAATTGCATGAGCATTACCTCCGCTCTGGAGGCGATACTTCCCCACCCAAGTCATGTGTACTGAATTGGTAACCAGAACTTCATAGATTGTTCCATAGAGCCGCTCCTTGTGAGCGGCTTATTTTCATCGTATAAACCCTTCGCCTTTGTACATCCTATACTGGTGAGATTACCATATTGTACAAAGGGGAGCACAGGATGAGACGTATAGTGAGCATCATCATTTGTATCATGGTGGCATGGCAGGTGGCTGGCTGCGGAACGCAGACACAGGAGCGAGGACCGAAGCCAAGCCGGGTAGAGAAGTTCAGTGGTGAGCAGCATATTGCCAAGCTTGATGAAGGGCAATCGCCGGTGCCTGTCGTCAAGCTTGATGGGGCGTCCTATGCTGATATTGGCAGGATGGCCGGGCAGATCGGATTTCAGACGCGATGGACGGACAATGGCAACAAGCTGCTGATCGGTGATCATGATGTGGTCTGGTCGATCCAGGCCGAATCCAAGACAGCTTCAGTAGAAGGCAAGAGCATCGTTCTCGATGCGCCTGCGCGCAAGCAGCAGGACGCGATGCTCGTGACGACAGCTACCATCGAACGACTGTTCAAGGATGAAGCAGTCTTCCAGGTAGGCGAGACAGAGATTACGATCTTTCCCGTTCCAGGCTATATCGACCCAGGGGCGAGCCAGGCGGCAGACTTCAAGGATGACCCGCTGGACCCGGCTGTTCGACCGGCACAAGAGCAAGGTGGGGGGACAAGCTCCAAGGCAACTCCGACAAACCCGACAAGTCCGACAAACCCGACAAGTCCGACAAACCCGACAGGTCCGGCTAATCCGAACCCCTCAGCTTCTCCTGCAGCTTCAATGAATTCAACCGAACAGATGCCTCAAGAGAATCGCTCTAATGTCTCTAATGCCCAGGATATTGGCAGCATCCAGAGAACCACAGGCGATGCCCATGAGTCTGCAGGCTTGCAAGGGGACAACAGCCTCTCGGTTGCTGGGGATAGCCGCGCGCTGCCTGCTGCTATGACTGCGCTGAATGCGAGCGGGACGAAGGTGATCGATTCTGCCGAGAAATATATGGGGGTTCCGTACCTGTTCGGGACGGGGCCGTATTCGGAGACGAAGCGCTTTGATTGCTCCTCGTTCGTCCAGTATATTTATGACAAATTCGATCAATCGATGCCGCGAACAGCCCGTGCGCAGGCGACGAAGGGCAGTTATGTGGAGCGCTCATCGCTGCGTGTCGGCGATCTGATGTTTTTCTATGTTCCGGGACGGTTCAAAAGCAATAAGCAAGTGGGGCATGTCGGCATCTACATGGGGAACCAGCAGATGATCCATTCCAGTCCACTGCCGGAGGACGGTGTGCAGGTGACGGATATTAATAAGGAGTACTGGAAGGACACCTTTCTCTACGCCAAGCGTGTTCTCGACTAGGCACAAGCCCTTCCCTCGCTTGCAGAGCTGGTCGGTTCGATCAGACCAGGCCTAACCTGCAGTCAGGCATTGTTCCAGCGGCAGCAGTGGCTAGGGAAGGTCTGATCATCTGGCTCCTGCTGATCTTTGTCGCACTCCGCAGACAACCGTACCCGAATTCCGTTAAAAATGGTATGCTATACAGGTACGCTGCTTGCAGCGCTAATCCACTATAGACCAATGGGGAAAAGGGGAGCGTGCGCATGGACGCCAACATAGAGAAGACGCCGCGTGTCGTGCTGCTTCACAGTAATGATCTTCACAGCCGTCTGGAGCAAGCTGCCCGGATGGCTTCCTTTATCTCTGCGGAACGTGCAGCCTGCGGAGCCGAGGCGCTGCTGGTTGTCGATTGCGGTGATCATATGGACCGAATGCGTGTGGAGACAGAGGGCAGTGACGGACGGGTTAACATTGAGCTGCTGAACGCAGCCGGTTATGATGCGGTAACGCTTGGCAATAACGAAGGTTTGACATATACCAAGGCGGAGCTGGAGTCTGCTTATGCGAGCTATGCCGGATTTGAAGTGCTCTGTGCCAATCTATATGAGCAAGATAGCGGGTTGCGCCCAGAGTGGTTGCACCCTCACACTAAGCTGACCAAGAATGGGATTCGCATAGGCATCACGGCGGTTACTGCGGCATTTGCCGAGTTCTATCGTCTGCTTGGCTGGGAGGCTACCCATCCTTACGAGGAGGTGCGGCGGCAGGTGGAGCAGCTTCGAGGAGAGGTTGATGTGCTGATCGTGCTCTCGCATCTCGGCTTATCTGCAGATGAGCGAATGGCGGAAGATATAGAGGGGATTGATCTCATTCTTGGCGCGCACACCCACCATCTGCTGCTGGAGCCGATTGTGAAGGGAAGCACGACCATCTGTGCGGCCGGGAAATTTGGAGAGTATATGGGGCGGGTAGAGATTGAGCTGGCACCAGACTCGCGCAAGCCCATCATTCGCGGAGGCTGCATCGAGATGGCAGCCGAAGCGCCACAGGAGAGCTGCATCGAGATTATCGCACACTATCTGAAAGAGAGCAGCGGCCGTCTGGCTCGGCAGGTAGCTGAGCTTAGCGAGCCGTTATCCAATCCTCACGAGCAGGATGCGCCGTTGTCGAATCTGCTCGCAGCAGGGCTGAAGAAGCTGACCGGAGCTGAGCTGGGTCTGGTCAATACAGGCCAACTGCTGGGGGGACTGGCGGTTGGCAAGGTCACCGCGGGGCAGCTTCATGCGCTCTGTCCATCGCCTATCAATCCATGCAAAATGAAGCTTTCGGGGGCTGATCTGCTTCAGGCGCTGGAGGAGTCGATGCTGGTTGAATACCGTTCGAAGCCGATCAAGGGCTTTGGCTTTCGCGGAGAGGTGCTCGGGGCGCTTGCTGTGGATGGGATGGAGCTGAGCTATGATGTCAGTCGGCCCCCGTACCATCGTATAGTTAGCGCGCGCATCCACGGAGAGCCGTTGCGGCAGGAGCGCTTGTATACGGTAGGGACGATTGATATGTTTACCTTTGGCGTTGGCTATATGTCCTTAAAGAATGGACAAGAGCTGGAATTCATTCTGCCCGAATTCATTCGGGATGTACTGGCCTCCCAGCTACAGGTGGCTCATGAAAGGGAGCAGTGCCTGAACTGTAGATGGCGCCCCTCGGTCAGTTAAGCGGGAGCTGGATTATTTTTGCTTGAAAATGTCGAATTTTCTCGTAATTTCTGTTGCTCTTTTCATGAAAATACCTTACATTATCAATACAACAGGTAATAAGGCGTCTGAGGGTGTGTATACACGCTCTCAGATAGAATGAAATAGTGGACGGGCAGGGGTGTCGATAGCATGCGTTTGGTGCCCATATCATCGTGCAAGCCGGGAATGAAGCTGGGGAAGCGGATCTTCTCCGAGGAAGGACTCGTTCTGCTGGGGGAGCACGTCGAATTAACAGAGAGACTGATCATGCGTTTGCGAGAGTGCGGCATTAATTTTGTGTATATCGAAGATTCGATGACCTCGGATATTGTCATCCCGGAGATGGTGAGCGAGGAGACCAGACTTCGGGCGCTGGAGACGATCCGGCACAGCTTCAAGGAGATGATGAATTCACCGAAGCAGCGTGGCGGGGCGACTTACCCGTATATTGCCAAGCATTTCAAAAAGGTGATGGCTATGCTGCTGGATGAGCTCGGCGGTCACAAGGATGCTATGACCATGCTGGTGAATATCGGGGTGGTGGACTCCTATCTGTTCCAGCATTCCTTGAATGTATGTATCTATACGACTCTGCTAGGCATGGAGTACGGCTACAATCATGAAGAATTGATGACACTTGGCATGGGAGCGCTCCTTCATGACGTCGGGAAGACGCAGGTTCCCAGCTCGATTCTATTCAAGCCAGACAAGCTGACAGATGAGGAATATGAGCAGATGAAGCGCCATACCGAGTATGGATATTATCTGTTGAAGGACGAAGCGAATATCCCGCTTATTGTGGCGCATTGTGCCTTTCAGCACCATGAACGGTTGGACGGCAGCGGCTATCCGCGCGGCATAACTGGCAATGAGATTCATGATTATGCGAAATGGATCGGTATCGTTGATTCCTATGATGCCATGACAGCCTCGCGTATCTACAGCAAGCCGATGCTGCCGCATCAGGCGATCGAGGCGCTATATGTTGGGACAGGGGCACAATATGAGCAGCGGATGGTGCAGCTATTCCGCGACAAGATCGTCATCTATCCGATCGGGTTGACGGTCAAGCTGAATACAGGGGAAACGGGTGTGGTCGTCGATATGAACTCGGCGTATCCGCAGCGGCCGATCATCCGAATATTGTACAATGAAGCGGGGGAAATCATGTCCATACCCTATGAGGTCGATCTCTCCAAGCAGCTCAGCATTATGATTACCCATGTGATGGATGGAATGGAGATGTCGTCCAGGGGAATGTAAGGTGTGAAGGCCGGGGATTCAGTAAGCAGCAAATATAATGAGTAGCTATAAGCGGCCAGCCGTTTTCCATCCAGAGTACCAATGGGGGAGCGGAGCCGTTTTTTGTGTGTACCCGCAGAGTGCTGCACAGGGCAAGCGGGGAACACGTTCACTCCATCTATTGCAACCCGCAGTATTGTTCATTACAATGATAAAGTATGCTTACCAATCAAAAGGTGTTGATATAAATGAAAGTTTTGCCTCAAAATGCGGTACACCCGCTTCTACAATCTCCCTCCAGCGATCCCTGGGACCCGATCCATTCCTTGCGGCGCTATGGCCGGCATCAACTGACCAGCGTAGAGATGACGGTCTCCAATCTGTGCAATATGCGTTGTGAGCACTGCGCGGTAGGAGATACGCTCGTATATAATGAACCCGGCAAGCTGCCTGTGGAGCAGATGCTGCATCGTCTGGAAGAGATTGATACGCTAGAGACGATCTCGATTACCGGCGGAGAGCCCTCCTTTGCGGCTCAGACGGTGAGAGATTATATCGTGCCGATCCTTCGTTATGCCAAGGAGCGCGGGCTGCGCTCGCAGATGAACTCGAACTTGACATTGGATTATGCCCGCTATGAAATTTTGTTGCCATATTTGGACGTGATGCACATATCCTTTAACTATAGGGATGTCCATGATTTCTGGGAGATCGGCTTTGCGAAGTCGCCGCATCGGACGCCGCTTGCCGCAGCAGCCAAGCTGTACGAGCGGATGATCGACAACGCGCAGCGTCTGAGTGCGGGCGGGATGATCGTCTCGGCGGAATCGATGATTAACTACCGTACCCATCAGCATATTGAGGCGATTCATAAGCTGATTCTGGAGATGGGCTGCCAGCGGCATGAGGTGCATCCGATGTATCCCAGCGCATTTGCCTCTACGCTGCCGATGCTGTCCAAGGCAGAGATGAGGGCGGCCATCGAGCGGCTGCTCGATCATCGCGACCCGAACGTGTGGATGCTCTTCGGAACGTTGCCGTTCTTCGCTTGCAGCGAGGATGAAGCGGAGCGCAAGCTGCTGGCACGGCTGCGCAGCGAGCCTAATGTGACCGTGCGCAACGACCCAGATGGACGCAATCGTCTCAATGTCAATCTGTTCACCGGCGAGGTGTTCGTAACGGACTTCTCCGATGTGCAAGCCTTTGGCAATATGCAGCATGATCGGCTGAGCGACATCTTCGAGAGCTGGCTGGAGCATCCTCTGGCCAGAAGCATTGATTGCCGCTGCCCGGCTGCGGGCTGCTGTGGGCCGAATCTGCTGGTGAAGGATATGTATTACCAGACTACCGATTTTACGACGCGCCGCGCTATTTTGTAGCACGAATGGGTGTCACAAGATAGCCTGCCAAGGAGGCGAAGCATGATCCCATGTCGGTTCGGGCAATGGTAACTGCAGGCGTAGGCTTGGCGCTGCTGTACCTGCTGTTTACAGCGGGAGCGCCCTTCCTGCTGGCCTTGGTCGTCGCCATTTTCTTGGAGCCGCTCGTACAACTGCTCATGCACTCTCTACATCTCAAGCGAGCGGCAGCCGCGACCATTACAAGCACGCTGTTCACGCTCCTGCTGCTCGGCTTGATCGTGCTGCTGGGCGTCAAGGTCATTGCAGAGCTGATCGATTTTTGGAACAAGGTTCCGCATTATATCGGTACAGCTAATATGGTGATGCAGGATACGATCGCCGGTATGGAGCTGTATTATACCCGGCTTACCCCAGACACTCAGTCGCAGTTGCAAAGCTGGCTCTCTACCTTCTCCAACTCCATCTCATCTCTTGTATCAGGCATCTCTGCCTCCTTCGTCTCATTCGCGAAGGGGATTCCCGGCTTATTCATTTTCTTCACGGTGTTTATAGTCGCCGTCTATCTGCTTGGGTACAGTCTGCATACCCTGAAAATCGCCTTTCTCTCCTTCTTCGAGCTCAAATCCAGACAGCAGGTGAATGAAGTTCTGGACAGCCTGCGCCGATCGATCTTCGGCTTCCTCCGTTCCCAGCTTATTCTCAGTATGCTAACTTACATTATGACATTAATCGGGCTGTTGTTTCTGGATCTGAAATACCCGCTTGCGATTGCGCTGCTGATCGTATTTGTCGATCTGCTGCCGATACTAGGGACGGGAGCTGTACTGATCCCGTGGGCTGCTTACCTGCTGGGGACGGGCGATAGCTACACCGGAGCCGGATTGCTGCTGCTGTTCCTGCTCATTACGATCTTCCGGCGTGTCGTGGAGCCGAAGATATTGGGCGATGCCGTCGGGATCAGTGCATTGTCAGCCTTGGTCAGCCTGTACGTCGGCTTTAAGCTGGCAGGAGTGATCGGTGTCTTCATTGGCCCCATGGTTGTCATCATCTTCACGGCAGCGCGTGAGGCTGGGCTGCTGCAGACGAAGATCAAGCTGTAAATCTCTGCATAGAATACGGAACCGGAACCAAGAAGCGCTGCTCTGTCTCCTGTAGTGGAGGACGAGCAGCGCTTGCAGGGTTGTGCGAATATGGTATGTTGGTCTTGCATTTAAGTATACGTGCCATGCCGCGGACAGTTGCGATAAGGGGATGCTAGAACACCTTCTGCTGCTCGCGGTCGGCTTTGATGAGCTCTACCGCTTCCCGGAAGCGGAGGGCATGAATAATCTCTCGCTCTCGCAGAAACTTCAATCCATCCTGTAGATCCACATCATCGGTCATATCGATCAGCCATTGGTACGTGGCGCGAGCCTTCTCCTCGGCAGCAATGTCCTCATACAGATCAGCGAGTGGATCGCCCTTGGCTGCGATATAGGCGGCTGTCCATGGGACACCTGCGGCATTCTCGTAGAACAGCGCACTGTCATGATTGGCGAAGTGCGCGCCTAGCCCGGCTTCCTCCAACTGGAGCGGCGTGGCATCCTTGGTCAGCTTATAGACCATGGTGGCGATCATCTCAAGATGAGCAAATTCTTCGGTACCAATATCTGTTAATAAACCAATGACCTTATCTGGAATCGAATAGCGCTGATTGAGGTAGCGCAGGGCCGCGGCAAGCTCGCCATCGGCGCCGCCATACTGCTCCATCAGAAATTTGGCCATGCGCGGGTCGCACTTGCTCACCCGAACCGGGTATTGCAGCTTCTTGTCATACACCCACATCGTGACACCTCCACTACACGGCTGAGTAGCCGTTCATTGGTTTGAATCCGTGCGCGCTTAGCCACTATACATAAGCAAGGATGTGCACTGGCTTACACCTGCCAAGGCCAGGGAGCCTGCGACCATTGCCAGGGGTAACGGGAATAACTGTGACCATATTGCAGCAGCGGGCCATAATCCATCTCGAAGTTGTAGGCCAACTGCTTGCGTGACTGGGCGGTCTGATTGAATTGCTGAATCGCCTGCATATCGTTGGGATGGGTATCCAGATAGAGGGTCAGCTCCACTAACACAAAATCAAGCTGCTGCAGCTCTTCCAGTCTTCTGTAATATTCTGCATCAAGCATCTCGCTCATTCTTCATGCCCTCCTTCCTTTATCACCTCGCCTCGACGCTTGGAGGTATAGTTGCTGTAGAAGGCAGGCCATAGCGTACCCAGACGCAGCGCCTCGGCAGGGGAGAATTGGGGGAGATTCATCGGCTGGAAGGTAACGAACTGATTCGGCGGCACGACATAGGTTTTCACCCGGATCGGCGGGCAGGGATCGAAGGGACCGATAAACGGGTAGTACTCACGAATCTGGCTGTTCGTTGTTGGATTAACCATCTGACTGTTGGGCATCGGGTTGTTCACAATCATCGCCTCCTTGCTGCTTGCACGATGGCAAGCTGGTCTAAGAGCTAGCCGTCACTCTGTGCTATAGAGACTATATGACAATAGCCCATCCATAGTTCCAGTTTTTTTCAGGGTGAGGTCCTTCCGGAGAGGTAGGAATTACTGTAAATGATTCCTAAATATTTGTTAAAGGGCAAAATTCGACAGTATTCGACTTGTTTAGGTGGTTATACTTAGGGCAGGTAGAGGAGGGACAGATGATCGAAACGGGGAAGAAGTTCAGGGATGCGTACAGGAGTTTTGATTGTATCTGCTTTGATCTATATTTACTAAAGATTCATTAAATGATTAATTTATACAGTAATCGACTGATTTAACAAGCTATACTTTAGAAAATTAAAGGAAGATGAGGGATGAATAATAGAATCGGATAAGAAGAAGCTTAGCGTGACTCCTAAGGGCATCTTGATTACATGTATGCTGCTCTTGAGTATTGCTGTTGGATCGTCTTTTGACTATTTGTTAGTAGGTATGATGCTCAGTTTCCCAGGTTTTGGGGGTGAAAGTAGCGGAGGATGGATCTCTTTTTCCAATCCTGCCGAATTTATAAGGTTGACGATTATTTTTGTCATTCTGATGATGGCATTCGGAGCAGGACTTTATTCATTAAGAAAGGTAATGGGGGGCTACGTCATGCTCTGTGTACTGCTCTTCATTCTGTCTATCGTTTTTACTCCATTTGCAAGCTACTACATCAATACTTATAAAGATTACCCAAAGGCTCCTGGTAGTAAGGCTCAGGCTCAGGCGACTCAAGATATTAAAACCACCATTTTGAAAACCAATCTCCCATACAAGATGGATCTAACAGAGAGCGAAAAATTAACCCGTATGAATAAAAGGATTACTAATGTTGTTCTGAGGACAGTTAAGGGAAATATTCTGAAAGAAGAAATAGACACCTTTATTAAACATGCCAACTTTAATGAGCTTTACTCAAATTTTTATTTAATACTTTATTCCCAAGACAAACGTGAACGTATTGCATTAATTATTAATAAAGATAGCATAGTTTCTTATTGTAGCCCGCTTGAGCAGTGCTTGACAATTAGCTGAGTAACCGATGTCGGTTGCACTCGATCAGTATGCCCGCGATATAACGGCTGCGATTACGGGTGAAATAATGGCGGCGTTGAAAGGCCTTAATCCGGTTGTGCCTGCCCTCGACCGTTGCATTGGTCAAAGGGCCGGATCGTTCGCATCCCATTGCATCGTGCCTTAAGCCAATCGCTTCCGTCACGCCAAGGGGCCGTTGTATTGCGCCCACAAAGCAACATGCAGTTCAACCGCAGCCCGCTCGCCGTGGTAGGGAGCCTACAGGTACAGGCATCTGGCCTATAACGTTAGCGGTTTTGTTTATAATCATCCTTCCTCTGACAAATCAGCCAAGCCTGCGGAGATTGAGCCCAAGCGCCACAGCTCTTCAACAGGATTCCTCAGCAGCCGTCACACTAAAAGCTCTGAAATGCTCTGCTACATTACGCGCTACTCTCCCTTATCTGTGGAGCCTAGCACAGCCTGAATCTGCTTGTTAACAGCAGCCGCGTCGACTCGTCTTAGCACCTCGTCCTGCAGGCTATACCTGGACTTCAGCTTCAAGACCCGATATACACTCTCATCAATCCGTTCCTCGCTGAGCTGGCCAGATTGGGCGCTGGCGCGAAGTGCCTGAAGCACCTGAAGCTGAAGCTGCGTGTCGTGCCCGACCAGTACGATGTCACTGCCTGCCAGGATGGACTGAACAGCCGCCTCGCCGATGTTGTAATGCTTCACGATGCCGCCCATCGTCATATCATCCGTCATGACCACGCCGTCGTAGCCTAGCTTTTCTCGCAGCAATCCAGTGATGACGGCATAAGACAGGGAGGCAGGCAGCTTCTCGTCCAGTGCCGGGATGAGCAGATGGGCCACCATGACCGCATCCGCTTGCTGCTGTATGGCTTCGACGAAGGGAAGCAGCTCGAATGCCTCCAGCTCGTCCAGCGATTTGTTGACAACAGGGAGGTCTAGATGCGAATCGACTGATGTGTCACCGTGGCCAGGGAAGTGCTTCACCACCGCGGCCACGTCCTGGGATTGCAGCCCCTCCATGACGGCGATGCCTGTCTCGATGACAGAGTCAGGCGTGCTGCCATAGGCACGGTCACCGATGACCGGATTATCCGGGTTGCTGTCAATATCCAGTACGGGGGCAAAGTTCATGTTGAAGCCGAGCGAGCCGATCTGGGCGCCGAGCGCTTCTCCAATTCCGTAAGCATAATCCAGATCGGCACGCGCAGCGACCTCGCGAGCAGATGGCAGGCTGATGAACTCCTGCGGCATGCGGCTTACCTTGCCGCCTTCCTGATCGACACTGAGCCAGAGCGGAGCGGGATTGCCGAGGTTGGCGGTTTTCAGCTCATCCAGCAGCTTCACAGTCGCAGAGGCGGATGCGATATTATTTTTATATAGAATAAACCCGCCAATCTTATGCTCCTTGACCATCGCACGCGCGTCCTCCTGCATGCTGGTGCCCTCAAGTCCGACGATCATTAGTTGTCCGAGCTTGTCCTCCAGACTCATTTCCCCTAGCTGCTCCACGATGGGATCTGTCGGTGGCTGCGTGGAAGGGGCGGGCTGTTGTCCGATGTCTACAGGGGGAGCTTGTGGTTCAGGGGCGGGCTGTTGTCCTGTGCTGCAACTGAGCAGGACGAAGGCCATGGCTGCGATCAGCAAGCAGAGCGATAGTTTTTTGGACATGGCGGTTCTCTCCTTTTTTGCACATTATTCATGTTGGCTGGGAACGTCTATTTATAGTATACACCACTTGCTGCTTGTCCCTGCTATCTTTGAAGCCGTACACTAAGCTAATGTTATTATTGCTTATAATATCTAATTTATGTATAATTTAGTAGTGTACCCTATAGACAAACACAGTCTTTTTTTGAAAATGGTAGCGGTTACAAAAGGGGGTGAGCTTTTCTTTTGGAACATGAGCATGACTAGAACGTGTCTGAAAATCTGTTCAAGAGGGCATCTCTCAGCGACTTTTCGCCTCCCGCTGCGTTGCCTTTCGCAGACGTACCCGCGGTACGCCTGCGAAAACGCGCCTTGCCTGGAGAACTCGACAAGCTCTGCTCCGTTCAGCGTTTTCAGACAAGCCTAGAGACTGTGAGTCTATAAAAACATGGTACAGAAAGGAAGCCCTTTATGAAAAAATCCCTTCTATTGCTATTATCCAGTCTGGTTTTAGTGCTTGGATTAAATATTGAGCCTGTTCATGCCGCGCCGATTGTTGTGAATGCCACAATCGTTGTACCCGCGGGCACGACATTTGACGGTCAGGGCAAAACCTATGTTGCCAATCCCAACACATTGGGAGATGGGAGCCAGGCGGAGAATCAGAAGCCGATCTTCAGACTGGAGAACAATGCCACGCTCAAAAATGTGTACATTGGCGCTCCTGGAGCTGATGGGGTGCATGTGTACGGCAATGCTACAGTCAGCAACGTAACCTGGCTGGATGTGGGCGAGGATGCACTGACGCTCAAATCCTCAGGAACAGTCAACATCACTGGTGGAGGCGCTTTCAAGGCGTATGATAAGGTCTTTCAGATTAATGCTGCCGGTACAATCAATATCAAGAACTTCCGCGCAGACGATATCGGCAAGCTTGCTCGTCAGAATGGAGGGACAAGCTTCAAGGTCAACTTCACTTTAGATAATTCCCAGATTTCCAACGTCAAGGACTCTATCTTCCGTACAGATAGCAGCTCGAGCCAAGCCAAAATTACAAATACCCGCTATCATAAGGTACCTACTCTATTCAAAGGCTTTGCTTCCGGCAAAACGAGTCAGTCGGGCAACACGCAATACTGATCGAACACGTAAAAGCACAGGCGCTCAAGGGGACAGTACAGTTCCCACTTGATGCGCCTGTGCTTGCTTTGATTGATGTGCTGCTGCTATCCTATGCCGTCTTAGCTCATACAAGAGAGTTTAAAGCTACGGTGACGGTATGAGGGGGATGACTTCCTGATCCGGCAGACTGTAATGATCTGGCAGAGCTTCAAGGATGGTCATCCAGCTACTGTAGTCAACCGTTAGCTCTGGATGGGCAACCTGCTGTACAAAGAGCCGATTGAATAAATCTCCTGTCACTTGAAATGAATTCATGCTTCGCACCTCTCCTTCAATAGCTTTAAGCTGACAGAGTAACCCTAGCGGAAGCTGACGCCCCTTCGCACTCCTCGCTTCACCCTACGGAGGAAGCCGACTTGTGTTCTAACTCATTTCGAAATGCTCCTGCGTAAAGATGCCTATAACCTGTCCATATTGTTTCACATGCACTTCTACCGTTGCAGCATTCGTGGCCATCGCATTGGTAATCACCCGCAGTTCCAAGGGAACACTTGTAGCTGCCACATCCCTAAACCAATGGCTGAGTCCGGTTACCGTGTAGGGCTGAATGCTGCATAGCCCCCGGTAGATGATGCCTGCATAGCTGCTGACCTCCAGCAGCGCCTCAAAGCTGCGCCCTCCTAAATTTCTCACATTCACATCCAGGCTTTGCGCGTGCTGCATCGACATCAGCGCGTCGATGGATGCGAGGCGGTAGACGGCCATAACAGAATCCCTCCCCTTATAATCCCGATTTCTAGCAGTATATGAAAGATAGTGAACCTACGTACCCGTTGTCCACCTATTTTCTGGCTCTAGCAGGCATATAGCTTATTCCAATATCTACTGGTGAACATAAACTATAAAAAACCAGTAGGGGAGATTCGCTATGAAAGCAATCGTAACAGGAGGCGCTGGATTCATCGGCTCCCATCTTGCTGCTGCGCTGCTGCAGAAGGGCTGGAAGGTTGTCGTACTGGACAATTTGATCACCGGCAAGCAAGACGCAGTGCCTGGGGATGCACAGCTCGTACAATTAGACATTCGCAGTGAGGAAGCCAAGGAGCTGGTCGTTGCGACTAAGGCCGACGTCGTCTTTCATCTTGCGGCCCAGACCGATGTTCAGCATTCGCTACAGCAGCCCCATCACGATGCTGTGGTGAATATTGGCGGCACTGTACGGTTGCTCGAAGGCTGCCGGGAGGCAGGGAGCAAGCTGGTCTTCGCTTCGACCTCAGCAGTCTATGGCAATCTGGAGCGGCCGCTGCTGACAGAGCAAGACCCTGTACATCCGATCTCGTATTATGGCCTATCCAAGCTGGCCGCTGAGCTGTACATTCAGTTGTTTCATCGGCTATACGGTGTTCCGTTCACTATATTGCGCTTCAGTAATGTATACGGCCCTGGCCAGACGGCCAAGGGAGAGGGGGGAGTAGTGGCCGTATTTTTAGAGCGGCTGGCAGCAGGGAGGCCTGTGACGATTCATGGCGATGGCGGCCAAACCCGTGATTTTATATATGTCGGGGATGTTGTGTCGGCATTGGTGTCGGCAGCGTCCAGGGGAGAGGGGGAGCTGCTCCATGTCAGTTCGGCTATCGGCAGCTCTGTGAATTATTTGGCGGAGCTGATCGGGGATATTCATGGGGAGCCACTGGCTCATGTACATGCACCTGCACGCATGGGGGATATTCGCCATAGCCGTCTGGATAATCGCCGTGCGCGCGATGTACTCAGATGGCAGCCTATGGTGGATCTGCGTGCCGGATTGGGGGCGGCATACGCCTCCGTTTTCCATCAGCGGTGAGTCCATCGCCTGTCAACTCTTGGGCTTACAGGGGGGGCGAAGGGGACATGCGGGGCTGTATTACACAGAGGAGGGATACCGATGAGACTGCAAGAGATTAAGGGGAACTATGATGCGATCTATAGCCTGGGCGATCTGTGTCTGGCTTCCATTCAGTTGAAGCGCCATCAGTTGCGAACCTTCGCCGGCGTGATCGACTGGATGGGCTCGCTGGAGCTGGCCAGTGTCAATCGTCTGCTGCTGAACCGATTTGCGGGCTTTATGGAACCGCAACATTTGCGGATTATCGGCTATGCAGGTACGACGCATGTATGTGTATCTGACGATGCCTACAACATTGTCTCGAACCATGACTTTGAGATCGGGCCGAACTCGCTTCATTATTTGGGCACTTACCCGGCCGTCAAGGAGAAATTTGACCGTCGTATTCGCCGGTTTTTGGAGAAAGCCAAGACGTGTAACCGCATGCTATTTGTCCGTACAGAGGGCAGCCTGGAGGAGGCGGCAGAGCTGGAGCGGGTGCTGTCCGGCCTGGTTGTGCATGATTTCCGTGTTCTACTGATTAATCATGCCCCCGTGGGCGGAATGGTGGAATTGGATTGGCCGCTCGAGAAGGTGTGCGCCCTGCAGTTTCCTAATGTGGAGAAATGGGAGGGCAACAACCATCTGTGGCAGCAGGTGCTATCTGGCATCTCTCTCAACTAACGGCGATAACGGGACTCTCCTTACTCAAGCCGGCGACCGATCGGGGCGGTATTTCAGGATAGGAGGAAAAAAGGCATGTTCGAGAACGCAGTCATTTTGGTCACAGGAGGCACAGGATCATGGGGCCGGGAATTGGTCAGGCAATTGCTGGAGCTAAAGACACGGCAGGTGGTGGTCTACTCGCGCAGCGAGGCGGGCCAGGTCAACATGAGATGGGAGATTCATGATCCCAGACTATCTTTTTGCATCGGCGATGTGAGAGACCGCGAGGCATTAATGAGGGCATGCCAAGGGGTCGACTATATCTTTCATCTCGCTGCGCTCAAGCATGTCGATATTTGCGAGGAGCAGCCCTATGAAGCGTTGAAGACGAATGTTGGCGGTACACAGCATGTGATCGAAGCAGCGATCGCCAACAGGGTGCGCAGGGTTATCAATATCTCCACCGATAAGGCGGCTGATGCGGTCAATTTCTATGGCATGACCAAGGCGCTGGCAGAGAAGCTGATTACACATGCTAACTTGCATACGACGGCTACGCGGTTTATGAATGTGCGCGGAGGCAATATTCTGGGCTCCAGCGGCAGTGTGCTGCATCTGTTCCAGGAGCAGCTTGGCCAGGGGAGCCCCATCCGTATTACCGACTGTCGGATGGTACGCTACTTCATGACGCCCCAGATGGCCAGCACCCTGCTGCTGACTGCGGCTAAGAGGGGAGTTGGGGGAGAGACCTTCATCTTGCAGATGCCTGCCTGCAAAATTATTGATTTGGCGCAAGCGTTGCTCTCCGAGGATGACCACCGGACTATGCAGGTGCAGGAAATGGGCTGCCGACCGGGAGAGAAGCTGAGTGAGGTGCTGCTCACACCTTATGAGCGCCTCAATGCCGTTGTCTGTGACGACCGTTATATTGTGGTGCTGCCGTCATCAGGGCACCCGGAGCTGCTACGCCATTATGCGGATTATCCGCGAGTGGCCGATCAGGGGGGGCATGAAGAGGACGCACTATTGTCAATACCCGACATCCGTAAGCTGCTTGCCGCGAGTGGATTCGCGTAAAACAGTGGAGAACTTGTGAGAGGAGGACAACGATGAGGATTTTGCTAGCAACGTATTGGCATGTTCCGCATCTGGGAGGCGTATGGCCGTACATGGAGCAGTTGAAGATGAGGCTGGAGGCGCAGGGGCATCATGTGGATACGCTGGGCTATGGTGATATTCCTGGGAGCTTCGTGCACATGCCCAGTCAGGGCAAGCGCTTCGAGACCCATCATGTGATTCCCCTGCTGGAGGCGAAGCTGAATGCTTCCCTTTACCCGTCGCTCCATTGCAATCCCTTAATGCATTACAACGAATTTCGGCGCTATGCATTTGAACTGGCAGTAGCGGCTATCGGCATTGATAGCTATGACCTCATTCATACCCAGGACGTATTCTCCACGGTAGCCATCAACCGGCTGCGGTCGCCCGGAACGGCGCTGGTGGCCACCATTCACGGCTGCGTGGCTCATGAGATGCGGTATCATATGACAACCGATCTGTACCGATCCCCGACGAACCCTATTGCGCAAGCCTACTATAATCGGATCGAGCAATTGGGGGGATCAGTGGGGGAATATACCGTGCTGGCCAATCAATGGATGAAAACAAACCTCACGCAGGAATTCGGTGTGCCGGCTGCAAACCTGAAGGTCATTCATTATGGTTACGATATTCCGAAGTTTATGGCACAGCTCCATGTGCCAGGCCCTTCCTACCGGCCTCCTGGACAGAAGGTAATTACCTATACCGGGCGACTGACCGAAATCAAAGGGCTTAAGTACCTGTTAGGAGCGCTGGCACGCCTCAGGTACGTTCGACAGGATTGGGTATGCTGGCTTATCGGGGATGGAGATGGTCGTCAAGAGGTGGAGCAGCAATGTCATGCGCTCGGACTGGGCGACAAGGTGTGCTTTTGGGGAGCGCGGGATGACATCCCCAGCATGCTGGCTCAATCGGATCTATTCGTCCTGCCGAGCCTGATCGAGAACCAGCCGATGTCTGTCATTGAAGCACAGCTTGCCGGCAAGGCGATCATTACGTCCGATGCAGGTGGGCTGCCAGAGATGACCCGGCACCGCAAGACCGGGCTGCTGTTCCCTGTTGGCGATGAGGAGAAGCTGCTTCAGGCGTTGCAGGAGCTGCTGGCTGATGACAGGCTAAGGGAGAAGCTGGGGTCTCAAGTTAAGGAGTGGGCGCACAAGCATTGGTCGCTGGATACTATGACACAGTCGATGAGCGAGCTATATGGGAAAGCCGTGGAAAAAAGAAAACGCGCGATGCAGCTTGTCAAGCTATGAGGGTCAGCCATGCAGCTAAGGTTGTTCAATAATTCCCACAATTAAACAGGCTGGGCGATGAAACCACAGGTTTCCGCCCAGCCTGTTGTAAGCTTAATCTGGCTTGAAGCATGGATTCAGAACGATCCGATTACAGTGGGTTGCCGCCTGTAGTCTGCAGCCATTGTGCGCTGCTCCATTGCAGCTTGCCTGCACCCGCGCCCTGGCTCGAGGTGAGGCGGCTAGCCAGTGTCTCTGGCTGAACGGCAATATAGCTGTAAGGCAGTGCGGTAAAGCCGTTCCAGGAGAAGGCAATGATCGGCGCCGGGACAGGCGCGAGCGGACTGCCCGCCGTGTCGCTGCTGCCCTTGAAGCTGCTGCCATTCATGGAATAGAGAGTATTCACCGCCCTGATCTTGCCCGTATATTGCGGCTTGGACGGGTCCTTCTGATTGTTGCGCAGTGGATACTGCACATCAATGAAGCTTGAGCTCTCAACCAATACGGCGCCGTTCTCGGTAGCGATCGCGCCATTGCTGGTGACACCGAACTTGTAGCCCTTGGATGCGAGCGATTGCTTCATGGTATTCGTCAGGATCGCTGATGAAGCATGTGCCTGCGAGCTGTCTGCCACGATGTTGTATACATGGGCATTGCCTCCGCGCAGACGAGGCAGACGATCCATCATATCCTTGTAATAATTATGGTGCAGTGTAATCGTCAGTTGACTGTTGTCAGACGCCAGCTCATTGGCGCCGACCAGATGCCCCTTCTTCTGTCCAGCAGAGAGGGCAATAATATGTTGCGTGGTCAGACCCAGACCCCGCAAATAGTTATACATCGGGTAGGCGCTGCGATTGCTCTCCATGGCGTTGATCTGCTGAGCGACCCAGCCCGTAGCACTGCCGTTATCTCCGCGGAATAGCGACCAGGAGATCGTCACGCCGCTCGTGCCCTTCTTGGAATCGACGACGCCATCGTATGCTTTGTTGAAGGTACAGTGGTCAATCCAGATATTGCTGGATGACTCCAGCGTAATATAGTCCCAATCCTTCTTATCATAGTCGCCCTTGGACAGCTCATCCCATTCCCATAGCTCATCGAACTCCAGGTTGCGGATGACGACATTGTTGCTGCGTTTGATGACGAACGCGGCATGCTTGATCTTGGCCCCGTTGCGAGAGAAGATCGTCAGCCCGTCGAAGCCATCCAGCTCGATTTTACTAACACCGGTCTGCAGCAGGACAGGATGGGTGCTGGGTGCATTATGCGTATAAAAGGGCGCGGTGCGCGCCGCCGAGCTAATCTCGTTCCAGCCCAGATTCAGATCATTCATAATCTCGACAACCTTGACGGGCGAGCGACGCTTCAGAGCGATGCCGAGCTGCTCGGCATTGTACACCTTCACATATCGCGAGTCGCTCTCTGCAATAGTGCCAGCTCCCGTTGTACCGCCTGCCGCTGCAAAGCCGGTCAGATCATATTCGCGCAGAACCGCTGCCGAGGCGGCCGGGCTAACGAGCTCATCGAAATCAGCCGAGCCTGCAGGGAGCGCCGCAGCAGGCAGCGCAGCGCTGCTCGCGAAGCTGTCAGAGGCAGGGAAGCTGGCGCCAATATCCGTCCCCGCAGGGGTGCCTGCACCCTTCAAGCTGCTGCCTGGGGTCAGCTTCAGGAAGTCGCCGAGGACGGGCGTTCCGTTGGCGTCGCGGCTTACTGTTGGTGTCAGACTGATGAAATCCGCTGCAGTTACCTTCAGTAGATTGGCATTGACGCTGCCCTTGGTATTATGCCACCACAGGTTGGAGCCGGCAATGTCGGTGCTGCTGGCGTACTTGTCGCTGGATGAGGCCTGGAACGACAGATTATTGGCAAACTGGTGCGTGCCCTTATCAAAGGCAAAGTTGCTGCCAGACCGCGTGCCGTTATTCCAGCTCGTATTGTTCCTCATCGTAATCGAGCCCGGATTGCTGTTGAAGGTAAAGCCGTGCTTCTTGTTGCCAAACGCGATGTTATTTTCGACAATATGGTTGACGGCAATATTCGAGCCCCCAAGCTTGAAGCCGTTGCCGTCGCTGTTGGAGGTGGAGAGGCCGGAGGAGGTCGCTCCATTGTTATAGGCGATGCTGTTGCGGATCGTGACGGGATCGATCGGGCCGGTCTCGGTTTTGGCGAACAGATCCCAGCCGTCATCCACATTATAAGCGGCGATGCAACTGTCGAATACATTGCCTGGGCCAGAGGTTAGCTTGGCGGCGAAGCCGTCTGCATCCTCTCCATCGTCCGGGTCATAGTTATTGTGCGAGTACACTCGAATAATCTCATTGTAGCTGGGCCATTCATCCCGTGTTGCGGTAGAGGCGTAGCGAGAGATTTGCAGGCCGCTGTCCTTGTTATGATGAGTCTCGACATTCTCAATCCGGTTATAATTGCCTCCGATGAAGATGCCGTTATCGCCTGCTTCCTTCACCTCGATGCCATAGACATGCCAGTAGTGGCCGTTAATCTGCAGTCCGCGGTTCATCGGATCGAAGGCTTGCGCCGAGAAATCCAGTACAGGCTTCTCGTCGTTATAGCTGGCAATGCGCTTGCGCGCCCCCGCCTGTCCGTTATTGCCGCGTTCGATGAGCACCGTGTTGCTGAAGCTGTATGTGCCGCCCCGCATGTAGATCGTCTGGCCAGGCTGGATACGCGCGATGGCGGAGGTCAATGTGGTCGGCTGTGTGAGTGTACCCGGATGGCTGTCCAGTCCGTGTGGAGCGACAATGAGATCGCCCGCTGCCGGCTCAGGAGGCAAGCCCGGATCGGTGCCACTGCCAGGGTCGCCATCCACGCCCCCTGGAGCTGTCCCGCCGCCGTCTGGGTCAGTGCCGCCGCCCCCCGGATTCGTTCCACTGCCGTCTGGGTCAGTGCCGCTCCCTGAATCGCTGCCCGTGTAGACCGTTAAATTATCGATATATTGGCTGATGGCTGGACTATTCTGCGAATAGACCTTCAGACGGTGCACCTGGCTCGCGGAGGAGGAGGCAAAGTCCGCCTGTTGGAGCACCAATTGCCCGTTGACATAGGTATCGACCTTCTTGGTGGTGGTGTTCATGACAAGCTTGAATTGATACCAGGTATCAGCAGCAAAATCGGAGATCAACTGGTGATGCGTCCCTTGAATGCTCTGGGCAACATGGCGTCCGCCATCACGAGTCTGCAGCTCGACGATCGTTGTGGATGAGGATTCTGCAGTCGAGGAAAATATCTTCATCGGGCGGAGCGAGCTTGCACGCGCGCTGCCCTCATGATACCAGTCGAACTCGACCGTCACGATGCCTGTAAGCGGCTGCTCCAGATCGCGAATGAGCTGTGTCTGCGCAGAGGACGAATGGTCTTCCAGGTAGAGTGCATAGCCACTGCGTCCGGGTGCTTCCGAGGCGGTCACCCGGTTGCTGCTCGTTGGCGGATTGGGCGATACGATGTAATCCTGCGGCAGTTGTCCGGCTGTAAGGTCATCATAATTGTCCTGCAGTACATCATTATTGTCAGCGCTTACAACCTGCGCTGCTCCGAAGCCTAGCAAGCTGCCTGGCGGTACTAGCAGCGCCAGAGTCAGCAGTAAGGATAAGAAGGCAATAGACCTTGCTCTTCCTTGTCTCTTCATTGTTCTCCTCTCCTTCTCCACTCGTGTTGTCATGTCTGTCATCATCCTCCTAATAGTTATTGTAGCGCTTACATTTGGGGCTTCCTCCAAGCTACCCCATGCGAGCGCTCCTTAAATTTACATAAATGGCGTCATAACCGCAATAATCATTACCTCATTAATATCGCATATTATCACGGGTTTTCCGATAATCATGGATTATTTTTGGAACAGGTGTAACCTTTGCCGCCTGTTAAACGTGTCTACAGCAAGGGGGAGACGATGAGATCAGAGCTGGATAGCATTTACAAGCAATACATCCAAGATGTATATCGTTATCTTCTCTCCCTGTCCGGTGATCATCATACGGCGGAGGATCTGGTTCAGGATACATTTTACCGTGCTTATCTCTATCTTGAAGGGATAGGAGAGGAGAAGGTCAAGCCGTGGCTGCTGCGGGTGGCGTATAACGCGTTTATTGATTATACGCGCAAGCGTCGACGCAGTGTGCCGAAGGATGATGCATGGCTGCAGCGTGAACTGACGGATTACTGCACGCCAGAGCAATGGGTGCTGCAGCAGGAGCGGCTAGCGGAGCTCAGACAGAAGGTGGAGCTGCTACCGCCGCGCCAGCGGGAGGCGGTGCTGCTGGTGGACTATTATCAGCGAACCTATGAAGAGGCGGCCAATATCATGAAGGTTACCATCGGTCACGTGAAGGTGCTGTTGTTCCGCGGCAGACAACGATTGCGTAACAGCAGGAAGGGAGATAACGATGATGAGTGAAGCATTCAAGGAGAAGCTGAGGAAGTACGCGGCGGGCGAACTGTCTGCGGAGGAACAGTCGGAGCTGGAGCAGGAGCTGGAGAAGCTGGAGGCATACCAGGACTATCTGAATGAGACGATGACGGAGGAGCCGCAGGAGCTGGACGAGGTGGAGAAGGCCGCGGCTTCAGCGGGAGCGGCAGGGTTGCCAGAGCGGCAGGAACAGCGAAGCGGCCTGCTGGAGGAACGGCGAAGCAGTCTGCCGCAGGAACAGCGAAGCAGCCTGCTGGAGGAACGGCGTATTATTCGGCGCAGCAAGTGGAAGGCGCGGCTTGTCAATACGTTGAGCGTGGTGGTCATCGTCATCGTATGCATGATCGCAGGGGGAATCGTAACCTCTACCTATTATGGCTACGGAGACGATTCAAGACTGGATGAGCTGAAGGATGTCGCCCAATCGGCGATTACCCTGACTCATCCGAATACCGTCTTGAGGTCTGAAGCCACTTCTCTAGGCTGGCTGCTGAACGCGGATGTCGAGGGACAGCTCTATAAGCAGGTTGGGGGCGAGAATATTAAGATCGGCAGCCTGTCGGCGACCTTCATATTGAACCGAATCGGCAAGAAGCATATGAGCTGGGATGATACAAAATATATCAGCACTTCTTTTTATCTGCCTGAAGGCGACCAAGTGGAATCGTCCCGGCAATGGGAGAGGCTAAGGAAGCTTCCCGAGGGAACCGTTGCCGAAGCGGCAGTGTCCTTCGACCACTATTATTCGCTGGATGAGGTGCTCAGGTGGCTGGAGGGTCGTAATCTGCGGATAGAGTGGTTCGCCGTTAAGACCGGAGGGAACGCAGAAAAGGAGGGGTGGGTCACTTCGCCAGTCGGGTTCCCTTTCCTGCCGATCTGGCATGCGGACGATTGGGAGGTCATCAGCAAGAGCGAGGAGAAGCTGAACTGGTTTATAAAGACCGGCTCAATGCTAAAAAGTGCGCCTTCTATCGAGGAGTATGGGGACAGCGAGCTGCGCGAGGCCAATTTTATCAAAACGCTGCAGATGCTGAGTCGTCATCCTCAGGTGACAGCCGCTCTGGCGCCATTTCTGAATGTGCAGGAGGTGCTGGATTATATCAGCAGCAACGGCGTGCGGCTCTATGGAGCGGTCGTTACAGGCCCGACCAAGGAGGTGTTGGCGCTGGAGCGGGAGACGATGATCAAGCATATTGAGGTGGGAGAGACAAGATTGTGGAATTGGGATTAGCATCTTGCCAGTCGCCGAGGGTTCCGCTATGCTAGTTGGATAGCAGGATAAGGGAGAGTGGGCAAGTGGTTCAGAGCGAGTTAAAGCAACCGGAAGCGATGATTTTCGATATGGATGGCACCCTGTTTCAGACAGAGAGCTTGCTGGAGCGTGTGCACGAGAGGCTCTTCGCCCAATTGCGAGCTGAAGGGCTGTACATGCAGCCAACGCCGCCGCTGGAGCGGCTGCTTGGCTGTCTCGGCATGCTGCTTGAGGATATATGGAAGCAGGTGATGCCGGACGGCTCGCCTGAGGCGCATCACAGGGCGGATGAGCTGATGCTGCGCTATGAGCTGGAGGATCTGCAAGCGGGGTATGGAGAGCTGTATCCGCAGGTGAAGGAGACGCTGGAGACGCTGCATGCGCGCGGCGTGAAATTGTTCGTAGCCAGCAACGGGCTGGAGGACTATGTGAAGGGAGTCGCACAGCACCTGCATATCGATCATTTGTTTACAGGCTTGTACAGTGCAGGAGAATTCGGAACGGCTACCAAGGTAGAGCTGGTTGCGAAGCTGCTGTCAGATCATCAGTTGCAGAGCGCCTGGATGGTGGGCGATCGCAGCTCGGATGTGGAAGCGGGGGCGGAGAACGGCCTGCCAGTCATCGGCTGCCAATATGCGGGTTTTGGCCGTGGGGAGGAACTGCAGGGGGCGACAGCTCTCATCGCGAGCTTTGATGAATTGCTGGCTGTGGGTTCCGCGTAGTTGCATCTATATACTGAATGAGAATGGGCGATCCCAGGGCATAATGAAGACGGTCGTGTTGGACGTTTTCGGCCTGCCGAAATTTAAGCAAAAAAGATATTGACTATAATTTAAAATGGTACTATACTAAATAAAGTGATCTGATCCGCTACATTTATTAACGAGGCGATCCGGGTCAGAGCGGCCTAGAGCCGTATAGAAATGCTTAATTTAGAAACAACAGACTGAAGGGATGGAATTATATCATGGCAACTGTACTGTACATTACCGCGCATCCACTGGATGCATCGAGCTCCTTTAGCCTTGCAGCAGGCGAAGCGTTCGTGCAAGCATACAAAGCAGCTAATCCTGGGGACGAGGTTGTTCATATCGACCTGTTCAACGAATACGTTCCGAACATCGATGGCGACGTTCTGAGCGGCTGGGGCAAGCTGGGCGCTGGCGAAGCATTCGATTCGCTGTCTGCTGAGCAACAGAAGAAGATTGCTCGTCTTGGCGAGATCAATGCTCAATTCATCGCTGCTGACAAGTATGTATTCGTAACTCCAATGTGGAACTTCTCCTACCCGGCTGTTATGAAATCGTACCTCGATGCGAACTGCGTAGCGGGTAAAACATTCAGATATACAGCAGAAGGTCCGATCGGCCTGCTGGCTGGCAAGAAAGCACTGCATATTCAAGCTCGCGGCGGCATCTACTCTCAAGGTCCTGCTGCTGAGATCGAGTCTGGACATCGTCATATTGGAGCGATCATGGGCTTCTTCGGAATTACAGACTTCCAAGGTCTGTTCATCGAAGGGCACAACGCTGCTCCTGACAAAGCACAAGAGATCAAAGCAGACGGCGTAGCACGCGCTAAAGATCTGGCTCAATCGTTCTAATATAAAGCTCACAAGCAAAGAGGGCGTCCCGACAGTCATTTCTCGATGACAAAGGGGCGACCCTCTTTTTTGTTGCACAGGTATGCTGTTACGCGTGATTCGCGACCAAGGCAGGCAGCCTGGAGCAAGTGAAGGCCGCATAAGGCTGGCTACAATCAACGCGAGCTGCCCGCAGCTTGTGAAGGTCGCATGAAGCTGCTACATCTCTTGGTCGCGAGCCATGCCGATCGTCTTCTGTCTGCGGCGCGACTTCTGTCCATATAACCAGAGCGCGTATTCGAGCGGTCGGATCAGCGCATTGCGGTAGGTTGCCTTCTCTCCGGCTTGGGCGAACACCTCGCGCGCCGGCTTGGGGTTGACCTCCAGCAGAAAGATGTTGCCCCGCTGGTCGATGGCCAGATCCAGCGCCAGCTCGCATAGATGTCCATAGGACTGCTCCAGATGCTTGGCGATCAGGACGCTGATCTCCTCCGCTTCCTGCTCGATAGCTGTGATCTTATCCTCATTCCCGATCCACTGTCCAAGCAATGCGCGCATTCCTGCTGCTCGGCCGCCGCCATGCAGGTTCGATGTTATGCTTCCCTTCGGGCCGATGCGTCCAGCGCAGCCGGTGGGTTCCCATTCGCCATTGCGGTTCTTCTGCACCAGCATCCGATAATCATGTACGCGTCCGTTGGGAAGCTTGAGCTGAATGCCCCGCTGAATAATATAGCGTGTGCCCTTCATCCCCCAGCCAGACAGCTTCTGCTGGAGCGAGGGGAGCGATACCTTCTCCGGGCTAATGATGCGCCGTGAATGGTCCCGCCCTTGAATGAGCCAGGTACGACCCGAGCGGCTGCTGCGCCCAGATTTGCTTCGCGTGCCGGAGCGCTCGATTCGCAATATCCCGCGTCCGCCTGTGCCATTGATCGGCTTGACGTAGAGCAGCGGATACTTCGCTACCATCTCGCTAATATCCCGACTGCTGTCCATCATGCGCGTCTCCGGCAGATAGGGACGGAAGCGGCTGTCCGCATACAGTGTCTTGTAGACCGTCCATTTGTTGCGTAGCGGACGGTTCAGAAAGGTCAGGTGTCCGTATTTGGCTCGGAACCGCTTGAGCTGCTCGAAGCGATGGCTGCGCTGGATGCGGCACCGATCGTAGATCATATGGGGAAAGGCGCACCATCGTCTTGACCAGGCTTTGCTCTGTGTGTCATAGAACATGCCTTGTATGCGATGCTGCTTATAATTCACGTCCTGCGGGGTGAACACGAATACCTCCAGCCCCAGCTTCTTGCCGGCGGCAATCATCTTCTGGTATACGCTTCGTTCCTCCAGGAAACGGTTGTCATTCAGATATAATGTCATAATCCCGAGGACGGGCTTTGCCACCGGGTTCCCTCCTCTTCTAGTGTTGCTATGCGTCGGCTGCCCGGTTGCCAGGCACCCTCCATTCGCAATGTAGGCTTGCCTGTCGGTCCCCTCAGCAGAGCGACAGCCTTCATGCCGCAGCGGAAGCAGGCGGCCAGGCTGGACGTATTATCCAGCGCCACCTCTCCCTGCAGCCAGCCGCATCGTCGCAGCATCGCCTGCAGCAGCAGACTGCCGATGCCGCGACCGCGGTACTGCGGGTGCACTGCAAGCAGGCATGCTTCCTGCCCGTGCTGAAGCGCTGCGGCGAAGCCGACGAGTCGTCCCTGCTCCAGCGCAGCCGCAACGGCATAACCGGGGGCGGCCAATTGGCGAGGCTCCAGTTGGCGCAGTGCGGCTAATGCTGCGACGGTGATACGCTTGTCGCCGACGCGCGCGAGGAAGGCAAGCAATCGCGGCCGCAGCAAGACCCATCTCTCTCCGGTTATAAGCTGAATGCTCAAGCTTGAGGCGTCACCTGCTCCTAGCTGTTCCTTGATCTCATCCATGATGCCCCCTGCGTCATTGTTGCGCCACGGTTAGCCTTCCTGAGCCTGAGCCTGCCGTTTGCGCTTATTGAGATACATTCCATAGTGGTAGATGCGCTCCAGTGATTTTTTGCGAATATGCGGCTCGTCGAACTTCATCGGCTTCGAATTGGCTTCAAAAAACCACACATTGCCCCCGACATCAATGCCAAGATCCATCGACATCTCGCCAAGCGTCGATTTGCTCCCCCGCTCAATCTGCTTGGCAATGAGCAGTGCCGTCTGCTTCACTCGCACGAGGATGCGCCGCGCCTGCTCGGAGCCAAAGGCAGTGACCAGCAGCTTCTCTGGTTCCTCGATGCTGCCGCCGCGCGGGACATGGGTGGTGATGCTGTTGGGACCAGCCACACGCGCGCCGATGCCGGTCAGATCCCATTGCCCGAGCCGGTTCTTCTGCACGAGCGCTCTCAGATCGAAGCGGCGGTCATGGAAGGAGGCAAGCTCGATGCCTTGTTGTGCGATATAGGCTGTGCCGGAGCTCTGCTTCTTGATTCGTGTCCACAGTGTGCTTAGCGTGGAGCAGCGATAAGTGACGCTTTTCTTCTTCGCCTGTACCCGCAGTCTGTAGGGCTTCGGCTTCTCCGGCTGAAGTCGTATCGTCATGATCCCCATGCCCGCCTTGCCGCCGATCGGCTTCAGATAGAGATAGGGGTATTTGGCGAGCATCCGCTTCAGCCCGGCTGCGCTCATCAGCTTGCGGGTGCCGGGAATGAACGGTTGCGTGCTCTTGGACAGCTTCAGCCATTCGAACAGGCTCCATTTATCAAAAAACTTCGGATTGAACAGACGAATCGCCGGATGCTGAGCGATCGCCGCCAGCTTGCGGCGAACAGTCGGCTGAATCTCATCCTCCCGATAGGGAATCCGGTTATAGATAATATCCGGCAGCGGGAACTGGCGCTGATGCCAGGTGTTCGTGTCTTCGGCATAGGCATAGCCTTTCACTCTGCGCTTGTTCAGCAGCAAATCCTTCGTTGTGACGACATAGGTTATGAACCCCAGCTCCTTGCCGGTCTGCAGCAGATCGGCAAAGTTGCTTCGGTTGCCGCGGAAGAGCTGAAGCTCATCTTCAACGGTCAGAATGGCGAGTACAGGTTTGTTGCTGTGAAGCTCGAAGCTGTCCGCCTCCTCGATCCATTTGAGGTTCATCCGTTCTCCCTCCTGCGGAACCGGCTCAGGAACAGGCAGTGCTCCAGGATATAGGTTAGCGAAGCACGCCCCTCCTCTTTGAGTGCAGGATGCTTGAAGATGGAGCGCCCGGGCTTGGCGTTGGCCTCGAACATGTACACCTCGCCATCCCGATCGATGCCAAGATCCAGACCGAGCTCGCCGAGCGTGTGTGGATAATTGCGTTCGATGCACTGGCATAGCTTGACGGCGACCCGCTTGGCATAATCCAGCACCTCGCCCGCGCGCGGGCCGAAGGTGCGGCCCAGTGCATGCTCAGGGGTCATGAGCGAGCCGCCGTTTTTGATGTGGGTGGTCACGCTGCCGCGCCCTGCTTTTTTGGCGCCGATGCCGACAGTCACCCATTCATTTTTGCCGTTCTTGTGCATGTGGAAGCGAAAATCAAGCGGGCAGCCATCAATCTCTACCAGGCGGATGCCCTGCTGAATCACGTAGCGGCTGAGCAATCCGCCATGGCGTGCGGTAAGCATCCGCATCAGGCTCTTGAAATTGTTAAATCGCAGCAGCACATTGCTTCCTCCACGACGATAGCGGGCGAAGTAGCCGCGCTTGGGATGATAGGTGAGCCGATAGATGCCGTTGCCAAGGCTGCCGGCTGTCGGCTTGTAGTAGACGAACTGATGCTTCTCCAGCAGCTCCTTGATTTTCTCGGGTGTGGGATTATTGATGGATTCAGGCATATGCATCTGGGCTTCTGTATCGCCCTCCAGCATTTTGTACACATCGGATTTATTGAAGAAGCTCCAGTTGAAGAACGGAATTTTCTTGCGGATGAACCGCTCCCGCAACGACTGGATCGAGTTCGTCGTCTCGGCCTTGCGGCTGGGCAGACGATTGTATACGACATCGGGCAGCGGCACAATCTTGCGATACCATCCGCCCTGGGCATTGACGAAATGACCGTTGACCGTATCATTTTGCCAATTGATGTCACGCGGCGTGAAGGCGAAGAAGAAGGCTTTCTTCTCACCGAGTCGGAGCAATTGCTTAATGAAGCCTGTTCGAGTGCCGAACGGTCCGGTGGAGCCATAGCCGGAGTCCGTCAGCACGCCGATCAGCGGGCCGAGCTGCACCTCATCCTCTCCCGTGCTGGTTACATAGACGCTGCCTGATTTGGGAATGCGGATCAACTGGCGGACGCCTGAGGAGACATACAGATGATGGCCGGTTTTTTTGATAGGCTTTACCGCGGCGGTGATGACCTCCTTGCCGAGCTTGATCGACACTGTTTTTTTGCCGGTCAGCTTTAGCTGCTTCATGAGCGGCTGGGACAGATAGACGACGCGATTAGGCTTTTGAGAAAAATGAAGATTGCAAAACGTCAAGCTCATGTAGGAACCTCCTGAAAGTTATCCATAGGGAAACTTTAAAGTTACTATATAAGGTCGTAAGTTGAATGGCGTGTAACCGGCTAATAGCTACGCACTGCGTAGTTGTGCCATCCACAGACGATCAGCCGTTTAATCGGCTTCATGATGCGCGATGCAAGGTGAGTAGCGGCTGCAAAGCAACTGCGCATATTGAAGCGGACGCAGATGAGACAGTCTGGCGGCATGCTGGTCGTCGAGAAGCTGGAACAGGGAGCGCCCTGGCTTGGAGTTCGCCTCCAGCAGCCAGATGCGGCCTTCAGGCTCTACGCCAAAGTCCAGACCAAGCTCAAGCAGTCGGCCGAAGCTCCCCTCCAGCGTGCGTGCTGCCTTGAGACTCGCAGCATGCAGCCGCTCCAGGACGCGCTCGGCCTGCTCGCGGCTGCCCAGCAGGCGCTCCATGAAGGGAGCGGCATGCGCCGCGCAGCCCCCGCCGTGCAGATTGGCCGTCAGTGTCCCGGCTTTGCCAAGCCGCACAGCGCTGCCGGTAACGCGCCATCGTCCCGCCTGATCCTTCTGCACCAGTACGCGAATATCGAAGGGGCGCTGCTCCTTGTCGCTCAGCCGGAGATACGGCTGAATCAGATAGGAGCGGCCTGCCAGGAAGCGTTGAAAGCTTGGGAGCCGGCGCTCTGGTCGCTGAAGCGTACAGTTGTAGGGCTCATTGGTCGCGCTGCGTCCCTGTATGCGCAGGCCGTCCGGCTCGCGCCACAGCCGTATAATGCCGCGTCCCTGCATGCCGCTATCCGGCTTGAGCACGACACCGTGCGGCTCGCGCTCCAGCCAGCGCAGCAGTTGTCCGCTGCCGCGATAGGGCATGGAGCGCGGCAGCAGCTCTGCAAGCTCCGGCTCGTTGCGCAGCGCATGGAACACCGCCAGCTTGCCGGGCAGCTCCGCAGCGAGGCGGATCGATGGATGGCGCTGCTGTATGCCCTGGAGCGCAGCCCTGGAGCGCAGCCGCTGCATGCGAGTCGGGTAGAAGCAGCGGTCGTATACAATATCAGGCAGTGGACATGGCATGCGCCGCCAGTTGCCGCCCGTCAGCTTGTAGCCCTGCAGCACGCCCCGTTCCGCATCATAATCGAGAGGCGTGAAGACGTAGACGTTCAGGCCGCATTCCTCTCCGTAGAGGCTCAGCTCCCTGCAGAGCCGATCCTCAGGCATGCGCAGCGGAGACTCTCCCGCCCCTGGCTGCTGCTGCAAGGCCGGGTCGCTCGGCGATGGTGATGCGGTCGGGCCTGCGTCCTGCGCCGATCGGCGGCCGGGCAGAGCGAATATCTCAATGCCCATGTTCCACTGCGGTAAGCTCATATGGTTCTCCTCCTGCGTCAGAATCCGGTAATGTGCCGGGCATATTGAAGCATAAGCCGCACAGAAGGCCGGATTTTCTGGTCATTGCTGTTAAGCGGTGTATTGTCATTTTTGGAGGGCTTGGAATTGACCTCCAGCAGCCAGACACGACCGCTTGTATCGAGTGCGAGATCGATGCCCAGCTCGGCGAAGTGGGCGGGAATATACTTGTCGACCCCTTTGGCAATCTCCAGAGCTGCCCGCTGGAGTCGGACTGCGGCGTCCTTCTTGGCGGCTGCGGACAGATTGGACTTGGCGACGGCCTCCTTGACCGGACTGAGCGTACCGCCTCGTGCCAGATTCGAGACGAAATGCTGGCTCCCGGCAATTCGCGCGACGATGGAGGTGAGACCCCAGGCGCCGCTAGCGTTCTTCTGTACGAGCGCCCGAAAATCGACGGGCCGTCTCTGGATTTCGATGAGCTGCAAGCCTTGCTGAATCTGATAGCGAACGGTCTTCATTTTGCCCGAGAGGCTGGAGAACAGCTTGGTAAGCTGCGGATAATGCTGCTTGCGCGTCCCCATCGGTGTCGTATACAGCGCCTGATAGCCTCCATTCTCGGTGCGGTTGACACGGATGATTCCCTTGCCAAGACTCCCCCGGATCGGCTTGAGGAACACAGTGGCATAGCGCTGGCACATCGCCTTGAGCATCGGATAATTACGGAGCAGATGAGACTCGGGCAGATAGCGGTGCAGCGCCGAATCATTGCGGAGCGCATCGAATACCTCCGATTTGTCCAGAAACTTCTCATTGAATACCTGCGTTTGATAGCGAAGCTTCGCCTCATTCAACAGGCGCTGCACATTGGCATTGTTCTCCAGCTTCCGCGAGGTGAGACGGTTGTTGATGACATCGGCTACGGGCACGGTCATTCTGCGCCAGCCCGAGCCATAGACCCAGCCCTGGACAGAGCTGCTGCTGCTGCCGATCTGGCTGGGGGTGAAGAAGTAGACATGAGCGCCCTGTACCTTGCATGCGTCGACCAGTTCCTTACAGAACAACGTAATGGAACCGAATGGTTTATCCGGTGCGTCTGGATAATCGCGGCTGATGAGCACGCCAATCAGCGGCCCCAGTGCCAGTGTCATGGACGAGGGCCGGTACTGCAGACGCAGTGTCATACTGCCGGGCATGCCGAGGCGTGCAGCCAGATAGTGGCTTATTCGCATGCCTTCGAATTTGGGTACGGGCACCACCTTGACTTGCTGCCTGTAGGAGCCGAATTTGAGGGTAATGGATTGCCCTTGCGGAATTTTCCATTGCTTCAGATAAGTCTCGCCAAGCATGAGCGCATCTTCAGGGAGACTGCCGTTGCTAATCATCTGTACGGCGACTTTCGTTTTGAGCATTATTGATCTCCTTCCACAAGCAGTTGTAACGAGTGTGAAGGTTGGAAGCCTTGCAATTACTTCATCATATGAGGACATCTATCCCTTGGTGATTGGCCAATTTGTTGCATATAAATAAAAGTCCAGGGCATTCGCCGCGACGCAGAGCGAGCCAGTGGGCGCATCGGCAGAGCAGGGGCATCTGTGACGGAGCAGCTTCCTGAAGCGAAGCCAATTGTGACGGGGATGTTCACGCTTCCGCGGGGATTAGCATCACGGAATCGGTTAGAGCTTGGCGGGTTCGCTGTGGAATGGTATGATCAAAAGAAAACGGATGGAGCGAGCAAGTTTGCAGCGCTGATGATGATAATGATGGAGGAGATACGGCATGAAGGTATACGACAGGGCGTATGAGCTGGCTGAAGCATTAAGGCAGAGCCAGGAGGTGATCGATCTGAGGGCTGCTTGGGCGGCGGTCGAGGCTCAGCAGGAGGCCAAGCAGTTGCTCGCTGAGCTGCGAAGCAGGCAGGAAGCGGTGCAGCAGCGAATTATGGCAGGCGAGGAGCCGAGCGAGCAGGAGCTCAATCAGATGGAGGAGCGCTATGAGTCTGTTAGCCAGAATCCGCTCATCGAGCAGCTATTTGAAGCGGAGCGCCGCTTCGCTGTCATCTTCGATGATGTCAATAAAATAATGAATGATGCGCTGAAGGGAATCTACGAGTAAGAGGCTCAGGCTGTCCACATATTTTGCAGGCGCCTATCATACATATGGAAGTAGAGAGGGACGGGGCGGCAACGGGTGCCGCCATCCCTTATGTATGGAAGGAGGCGTTGAACGTGGACAAGAAGAAGCTGCCTAACGCCATATATCTGATTCTTGCGTTAGCCATGGTGCTGATTGCGATCCCCAGACTGGAGCTGGGCGCAGGTGGGACACTATCCACCGTGTTTGGTCTGATCTGGATCGGATTTGCTCTGCTCGTCATTGCTGCCAATCTGTATACGTTGCTTGGAGTCGATGAGGAGACGCGGCAGCAGTTGGATCGCATTCGACTCGCCAAGCGGCGGATGTGGCAGCTCAAGCTGGAGCGCGGCCTTCGCCGCAGCAAGGCGAAGGGGTAGTCACAGGCTGCTGACGAAGACATGATGTGCGGGCTGGCTCCGCAAGCCACAGAAGTTAGGCGGAAAACGATGGTTTCCGCCTAACTTTTTTGAATGGCTTTGTCCGTCAAGGACGGCAAAGCCGTCTACGCTTGAAATAGAACTATGATGCATTCACCTGAATTGTTCACTCAGATACGAGCCGAAGGTAATCTCCTTGAAGGTTTCCTTCCACGGCGAAGCGGCTTCTAATTGCTCGTAGAGCGCTTCCGCTTTTTGCAGGCACACCGATTGAACCACTTGGGAATATTCGATACACCCGGAGGTATGAATCATGTGGAGTAGCTGCTCCTTCTGCGTCAGCAGATCATCTACGGTAATGCTCCCTGCATAATAGTCCTGGAATAGACGAAAGGCATCATCTTCAATGGAGAGCAGATACAGCGCCGGCAAGGTTCGCTTCTTGCTGAGCAGATCGTTCTTCAGATCCCATCGCACCAGATCCTTCCTGTCATTCTCAATCTGATGAATAAGACCGAGGCAGTCGGCCAGATCGTGTAATGTCTCGATCGTCTCCGCTGTACAGTCCAGGGATGCATAGCCCATCAGACAGGCGAAGCGGAATAGGGAGCCG
>NZ_JBUEDD010000040.1:0-798 GCF_054955055.1 Paenibacillus sp. J5
AGCCGTAGACTTGGGCAGGCGCGGGCGGAAAGATGACGTTCTTATCTGGGGAGACCTGCGGGATACGCGAAGTAGACTTCGTAACCAGAGCCGGGAGGCTGTGCTGAACCCGCAGGAGTCAGCAGAGGCCATAGTACGGGAGTACGGGACGCCAGAAACCGGAAGGGCCGAACCGAAAGGAGAGAGGAAAACGATGCGTTCGCATGAAGAGCAACGACAGCAGAAAATCTCGTCAGAGAGCTCGCGGCAAAGAGAAGCGGTGAAGCCGTCAGGGTATGTCGGAGCGCCGAGTTCTTCGTCGGCACAACTCGCCTCTTCCTCTCGCGAAGACCAGAACGACCTGTTGGAGAAGATGCTCGAAGGAGATAACCTTCGACTCGCTTACAAGCGAGTGGTGCAGAACGGAGGCGCTCCCGGAGTGGACGGTGTAACGGTAGCTGAGCTACAAGCTTACCTGAAAACACACTGGGAAACGGTGAAAACCGAGCTCCACACGGGAACCTACAGACCGAGGGCTGTCAAACGGGTGGAAATCCCCAAACCTGGAGGCGGCATTCGGCTGTTGGGCATCCCGACCGTGATGGACCGCTTTCTCCAACAGGCGCTCCTACAAGTGATGAACCCGATCTTCGACGCACATTTCTCGTGGTACAGCTACGGCTTCCGCCAAGGGAAACGAGCGCATGACGCCGTGAAACAAGCCCAAACGTACATCCAAAGCGGCCTCCGTTGGGTGGTGGACATGGATTTGGCGAAGTTCTTTGACCGCGTGAACCATGACATGCTCATGGCAAGAGT
>NZ_JBUEDD010000041.1:0-750 GCF_054955055.1 Paenibacillus sp. J5
TTCTCGTACACAATCAGGCTCTCGAACAGCGGCGTGCCTTGCGGTACGTCGCTCCAGCTCTGTATCTCGCTGAGCGCCGCATACTCATACACCTGCTTCGCCGACTGCTCCTCCTGCAGCTCGCGCAGGTAGGACACTACATCCGTTCCGCTCTTCACCCGCACCCGCACCGGCAACGTATTGATGAACAACCCTACCATTGTCTCCACGCCCTCCAGCTCAGCCGGACGGCCAGATACGGTCGCTCCGAATACGACATCCGCTTCCCCGCTCCAGCGGCTCAGCAGCAGCGCCCATGCGCCCTGCACCAGCGTATTGAGCGTGAGCTGATGCGATCGCGCGAATTGGTTCAACTGTGCGCTCTCCGACACACTCAGCGGCCGCGCAGCCTCCGCGAAGCCCTTGGCTCCTCTGACCTCGCTTGATGGCAGCGCCGTCGGCCCTTCCACTTCCGACAGATACGACTGCCAGAAGGCCGCTGCCGCCTGCCGGTCCTGCTGCTGCAGCCAGCCGATGTAGTCCCGGTATGGCCGGATTGAGGCCAGCTCCAGCTCGCGCCCGCTGCAGATCGCTTCATACAGCGCAAAAAATTCCTGAATGACAATCGGATTGCTCCAGCCGTCCAGCAGCAAATGATGGAACGTCCACACCATGCTTACCGTCTGCTTGTCCCTCCGTATCAGCGCGAAGCGCATCAATGGCGCCTGGCTGAAATCGAAGCCCTGCTCCCTGTCCTCCAGCAGATACTGC
>NZ_JBUEDD010000042.1:0-732 GCF_054955055.1 Paenibacillus sp. J5
CTCGCTTGCCTCCACGGGCTGATCGGCCGTCACATACGCCCACAGGCTCATGCCCGCTTCCCCGTCCTGCCGTGCAACGACCGCCGCTTCCCGCACACTTCCCTGCTCCACCAGCTCCGCCTCGATCTCGCCCATCTCGATCCGGTAGCCACGCACCTTCACCTGCTCGTCCTCCCGGCCCAGGTACAGCAGCGTCCCGTCCGCCAGCCTCCGCACCAGATCACCCGTGCGATACATCCGCTGCCCTGCGCTGAACGGATCGCCGATGAACCGCTCCTCCGTCAGCTCCTCCCGCTCCCAGTAGCCGCGCGCCACGCCGTCTCCGGCGATATACAGCTCCCCGACCGCTCCGCCGGGCACGGGCTGCAGCCCGCGATCCAGCACATAGAGGCGCACATTGTCCGCCGGGCGGCCGATCGGCACCGTCGCGTACAGGTCGCGCGAGGGCTCGTAGGCATGCAGCATGCAGCCCACCACCGTCTCCGTCGGCCCGTACTCGTTGTAGATCGTGACTCGTCCCTCGAACTGCCCATGAACTCGCCGCGCCAGCTCCGTCTCCAGCGCCTCCCCGCCCACGATCAGGCTCCGCAGACGCTGCGGGCGATGACCGCTCAGCAGCAACAAGCGCAGATGCGTCGGCGTCAGCTTCAGCAGCTCGACCTCGTCCGCTGCCGCGATCTCTCCGATTGCCGCTGTCTTGTCTGCGCTCGCGTTTATGACGATGCTTCCTCC
>NZ_JBUEDD010000043.1:0-680 GCF_054955055.1 Paenibacillus sp. J5
AGCAGGCTCCGGCTGGTCTGGCCTGGCTGGACATCAGGGCAGAAGCCGGGGCAACTGCAGAAGCGGGGCTGAATGCGAAAGCGGAGACGACTGCGGAAGCCGGGGCGTGTGCAGAGGCTGGGGAGCGCGCGGAAGCAAGGCCTGCGGTCGGTGGTGTGGTGGAAGCGCAGGGAGGTGCGGCCATTAAGGTCGATGGAGCGGCTGTAAGCAACGTTCAGGCGAATCCGCTGGCTGCGTCTGCTGCGGCCGGGGCTGGCGTGGAGGAGGCTGTCAGCCGCATGGCGGATGATGTGCAAGCGCAGAAAGCCGCCGCCAGCGTGTCCCGGGAAGCGAAGGTTCACGGGGTGAAGGATTCGGAAGCTGATGCGCCAGGTTATGGATCTTCTCCAGGCACCGAACCTTCGGCTGCACCTGGCGGCAGAGAAACGGATGAGCCGGACAGTCTTCACGATGCCGTGAATGTGGGCGTCGAGGTGAAGCCGTCGCAGTTGATGTACATGATCTATACCTCCGGCTCGACCGGGAAGCCGAAGGGGGTCATGGTGGAGCATCGTGGCGCCGTGAACTATGTATGGTGGGCATGCAAGGTATATGCGGGCGGAGAGCCCGTGGATGCGGCGCTATACTCGTCTATCGCGTTCGACCTGACGGTAACCTCGCTCTATGTGCCGCTGCTGACC
>NZ_JBUEDD010000044.1:0-582 GCF_054955055.1 Paenibacillus sp. J5
TAATGGTGACCCGTAGGGGATTCGAACCCCTGTTACCTCCGTGAAAGGGAGGTGTCTTAACCCCTTGACCAACGGGCCTTATGTAGATCGAACGGAGAGAGAGGGATTCGAACCCTCGCACCGCTTAACGCAGTCTAACCCCTTAGCAGAGGGTCCCCTTGAGCCACTTGGGTATCTCTCCAAAGCATATAAATTTCAGAACGGAGAAGGAGGGATTCGAACCCTCGAGACGCTTGTGACGCCTACACGATTTCCAATCGTGCTCCTTCGACCAGACTCGGACACTTCTCCATATGGCTCCCCGAACAGGACTCGAACCTGTGACAACTCGGTTAACAGCCGAGTGCTCTACCAACTGAGCTATCAGGGAATGTTTGGTGGAGCCAAGGAGGATCGAACTCCTGACCTCCTGCGTGCAAGGCAGGCGCTCTCCCAGCTGAGCTATAGCCCCACATGAATGAACTTACTGTCAGGATTACCATAGTCTGATCTAAAGGCTTCTATATGATCATCATCAATATTCTGCGCTTTAGTTCAGGTTCATAGTTACACCCTGAAAACTGAATACGATATTTATGAAAC
>NZ_JBUEDD010000045.1:0-569 GCF_054955055.1 Paenibacillus sp. J5
ACACGGGCGACACGGGCGCTACGGGTGCTACTGGCGACACAGGTGCTACAGGGGCTACAGGGGCTACGGGTGACACAGGCGCTACTGGTGCTACGGGCGCTACTGGTGCTACGGGCGACACAGGCGCTACGGGTGCTACAGGCGACACGGGCGCGACCGGGGCTACGGGCGACACGGGTGCTACTGGTGCCACGGGCGACACGGGCGCGACGGGCGACACAGGCGCTACGGGCGACACAGGCGCTACTGGGGCCACGGGCGACACGGGCGCTACTGGAGCCACAGGCGACACAGGGGCTACTGGTGCTACTGGTGCCACGGGCGACACGGGCGCTACTGGAGCAACGGGCGACACGGGTGCTACAGGCGACACAGGGGCTACAGGGGCCACGGGTGACACAGGGGCTACTGGAGCCACGGGCGACACGGGCGCTACTGGCGACACAGGCGCTACGGGTGCCACAGGTGACACAGGTGACACAGGCGCTACTGGAGCAACGGGCGACACGGGCGCTACTGGAGCAACGGGCGACACAGGCGCTACTGGAGCTACTGGCGACACAGGCGCT
>NZ_JBUEDD010000046.1:0-550 GCF_054955055.1 Paenibacillus sp. J5
TCCATTCGGCTGCTTGAGCATAACGATCCCTACCGCCGTAATGTCTGCCGGAACCGTCTCCTCCGTCACACCGCCAGCTACATTCGCTTTCTGGGTGAACGCTACAGGAACCTCTGTTTCACCTACCTGGTACTTCTTCGTATACGTGATGGTGTAATCTGTATCGGCTACGGCTGGAACCGAATACTCGCCCTTCTCGTTCGTTACCGTCTCCGTCGACTTGCCCGTCTTCAGATCGGTTACGGTGAGCGGCGCATTCGGGATAACTTCTCCCGTATTGTTGTCACGCAGCACCCCTTCCAGATAAGGGCGAACGGTCACATAGTGTGCCTCAGCCACCTGCTTCTCTGGTATGGTGCCTGTGCGAACAAGACTTGCAGGATCGGTCACATAGCCATCTGCCGTGTACGCCTCCTGAGTCACTGTGTACGCCAGATACGTTGGCAGTCCTTGCACCACGAGCGTCTGTCCATCGGTCAGCTCGAAGTGGTCGCCGCTCTTCAGCGTGCCCTTGCTGCCATCCGACTTCTCGTAGCCGTAGGAGGCATCC
>NZ_JBUEDD010000047.1:0-544 GCF_054955055.1 Paenibacillus sp. J5
AAGCTGCTTGAGCATAACGATCCCTACCGCCGTAATGTCTGCCGGAACCGTCTCCTCCGTCACACCGCCAGCTACATTCGCTTTCTGGGTGAACGCTACAGGAACCTCCGTTCCACCTACCTGGTACTTCTTCGTATACGTGATGGTGTAATCCGTATCGGCTACGGCTGGAGCCGAATACTCGCCCTTCTCGTTCGTTACCGTCTCCGTCGACTTGCCCGTCTTCAGATCGGTCACGGTGAGCGGCGCATTCGGAATGACTTCTCCCGTATTGTTGTCGCGCAGCACCCCTTCCAGATAAGGGCGAACGGTCACATAGTGTGCCTCAGCCACCTGCTTCTCTGGTATGGTGCCTGTGCGAACAAGACTTGCAGGATCGGTCACATAGCCATCTGCCGTGTATGCTTCCTGAGTCACCGTGTACGCCAGATACGTTGGCAGTCCTTGCACGACGAGCGTCTGTCCATCGGTCAGCTCGAAGTGGTCGCCGCTCTTCAGCGTGCCCTTGCTGCCATCCGACTTCTCGTAGCCGTAGGAGGCATCT
>NZ_JBUEDD010000048.1:0-533 GCF_054955055.1 Paenibacillus sp. J5
GACAGGCCCCGGCGGGCTTGGTCTGGCTGGACATCAGGGCAGAGGTCAAGACCAGCGGGGAAGTGGGGCGTGATGCGAAAGCGGAGACGACTGCGGAAGCCGGGGTGAGTGCAGAGGCTGTAGCGCGTGCGGAAGCCGTGGCGACTGCAGAGGCAAGGGAAGCGGGAAGTGGCGCGATGGGGGCAAAGGTTCACGGGGTGAAGGAATCGGAAGCTGGTGCGGCAGGCTCTGGACTTTCTGCAGGCACCGAACCTTCGGCTGCATCTGGCGGCAGAGAAACGGATGAGCCGGACAGTCTTCACGATGCCGTGAATGTGGGTGTCGAGGTGAAGCCGTCGCAGTTGATGTACATGATCTATACCTCCGGCTCGACGGGGAAGCCGAAGGGGGTCATGGTGGAGCATCGTGGCGCCGTGAACTATGTATGGTGGGCATGCAAGGTATATGCGGGCGGAGAGCCCGTGGATGCGGCGCTGTACTCGTCTATCGCGTTCGACCTGACGGTAACCTCGCTCTATGTGCCGCTGCTGACG
>NZ_JBUEDD010000049.1:0-522 GCF_054955055.1 Paenibacillus sp. J5
AGGACGCTTAGCTCAGCTGGGAGAGCATCTGCCTTACAAGCAGAGGGTCGGCGGTTCGATCCCGTCAGCGTCCACCATATAAGATTTTAACGACGCGGGGTGGAGCAGCCCGGTAGCTCGTCGGGCTCATAACCCGAAGGCCGCAGGTTCAAATCCTGCCCCCGCAACCAAACTTTATCATCGGAGTGAATCCGAGAGCTTGTAATGTGGAGCTGTGGTGTAGAGGCCTAACATGCCTGCCTGTCACGCAGGAGACCGCGGGTTCGAATCCCGTCAGCTCCGCCATTATTCATCATACGGCTCGGTAGCTCAGTTGGTAGAGCAGAGGACTGAAAATCCTCGTGTCGGCGGTTCGATTCCGTCCCGAGCCACCTTGAAAGACAATTGCATATTTGCCGCTGTAGCTCAACTGGTAGAGCAACTGACTTGTAATCAGTAGGTTGGGGGTTCAAGTCCTCTCGGCGGCACCACATGGAGGATTAGCGAAGTGGCCAAACGCAGCAGACTGTAAATCTGTTCTCT